>JBILQE010000040.1:0-30554 GCA_044373465.1 Akkermansiaceae bacterium
CGAGGTCCTTGCGGGAGTGCAGCGACCATTGGTAGCGCTCGAGATCGGTCATGCCGCGGAAGTCCGACGAGTCGTTGAACGGGTCAGGGCTGAACAACGAGCTGAGCCGCTGCGAGCCATCGTTGATGTTCTCCGCGTAAAACCTCAGCCGCAGCTCGAAGTCGGCGCTCGGATTCCAGAACAGGTTGAGCAACCCGCCGGTCGTCTCCCGGTCATCCGTCTCGTCATCCAAAAACGCGTTGCGGATGAACCCGTCGCGCTGGTCGTGGAAAAGCTGCAGGCTGTAAGAAAATCCGCCACCCAGCGGGCCAGAGGTCGTCAGCCCAAGGCCGACGTGGTCATAGGACCCATATTCGCCCACCAGGCTGGTTGCCAGCTTGTCACCCGGCCGCGCGGTGAACATCTCGACCATCCCGGCGGCACCGTTGCGGCCAAAGTTCGGCCCCTGCGGACCCCGGTACACATTCACCTTGTAAAGCTCCAGCAGCGTCGACGGGTAGCTGTCCGCGTCACCCAGCGGGACGTCGTCGACATACAGCCCGAGCGCCGGCGACCCGAAAAACAAGGTGTTCGCTGACCCGCGCATCACCACCACCTGCCCGAACCCGCGCGAGTCCGCCGAGACCACGTTGAATCCTGGCACAATCCCGGACAAGTCCGCAAAGCTGTCAGCCTGGAACAACCCAAGCGACTCCCGGGAAATCACACTCACCGCCGAGGGTTCATCATCAAGTCGCTCAGCCTCAACGATCGTGGGGGCCAGCGCGGGCGGCTCCTCAGCCAGCGCGACACTTCCAAGGGCAACAACAATTGAGGCGGTCCGTAGCGGACTAATCAGTGGATACATTCGGCATTGGGTGGTTGTCTTTGGCATTGACCGAGCCGGCCGCACCGGGCGAGCTCCAACCATCGACGATTGTTAATGAAAAATTGCGCTCAGCTTTTCCGTTGACCTTAACGCTGAGCGCCGTGGCATAATGATGCGGGCCTGAATTTCTTCCAACAAATTTTACCAAAGTGAAAATTCCTCTTCTTCCGATCTCATGGGTGGCACTGGTGGGTCTGCCGCTGGCGCCAGCGCTTGCTGGTGACGTGTTCAACTGGCGCAATGGCGGCAACGGGCTCTATCCGGAGGCGAAACCGGCGACCGACTGGACCGCGGCGGCCAGCCTCAAGTGGGAAACGCCGTTGCCGGAGCGCAGCAATGGGTGCCCGATCCTTGTTGGCGGGAAATTGCTCTTCACCGCCGAGCCAGCGACCTTGATCTGCGCCGACGCCGCCACCGGCAAGATCCTCTGGGAGAAAGCCAACGAGTATGCCGATCTGGCTGCGGCGCCGGGCCAGGCGAAGGATCCGGCCGCCGAGGCCGAGGCGAAGGCCAACGAGGAAAAGGCCGCCCCGCTCGAGCGCGAACTCTACCGCAGCGAGCGCCGGCTCAAGCGCGAACCGGACAACAAGGAGCTCCAAAGCCAGATCGACGACTTGAAGAAGCAACTTGCCGCGCTGAAGCCCGCCGAGGGCGGCAACAAGGGCGGGGGCGACAAGATGCCGCCGACCAACAACACCAATGGCTATTCATCCTACACCCCGGTGTCGGACGGCAAGCACGTCTGGGCGTGCTTCGGCAACGGCGTGGTCGTCTGCTACGACATGGCCGGCACCCGGATCTGGGGGAAGCGCGCCGAGAACCCCGACCATGATTGGGGCGGTGCCTGCTCGCCCACCCTCGTCGACGGCAAGCTGATCGTCCGTTTCAAGGATTACCTGGCGCTCGACCCGGCCACCGGCAAGGAACTGTGGCGCACCCCGTCGGGCGGCGTCACCTTCAACTGCCCGGCGAACTTCGAGCTCGATGGCCGCCATTACCTCTATACCTCGCGCGGCGAGTTGTTCCGCGCCAGCGACGGGAAAAAGCTGCCATCCCAGGATTTCGCCAACACGCGCAAGTCGTGGGCGTTCTTCAACACCCCGTCGGTCATCGGCAAGCGGATCTTCGGCGCCCACGGCAGCGAGGGCGACCAGGGGGACGCCTACGCGATGGAAATTCCGGCCACCGCCGCGCTCCTCGAGAAGGACGGGCTCAAGAAAGTTTGGCAGGTCGAGGTGAACAAGAACCGCTATTATTCATCCCCGCTGGTCCACGACGGGATCGTCTACATCCTCACCCGCGAGTACCAGATGCAGGCGCTCGACGCGGCCACCGGCAAACAGCTCTACTCGGAGAAGGTCAAGGGCTTTACCGGGACCGCCTACCCGAGCCTCACGCTCGCCGGTGGGCTCATCTTTGTCGGCGCCGAGGACGGCAACGCGGCCTTCGTCAAGCCCGGCGGGAAGTACGAGGAAGTCTCACGCTTCAAGATGGACGACTTCCGCAGCACGCCGATCTTCGATGGCGAGCTGACCTACCTGAGGACCCAGGAGAAACTCCGCGCAATTCGTCACAATTGACCCGCACAGAAAAACTTGCGTCGCCTCGCCAAGCCCTTAACCTCTCCCGATCATGAAACTTTCCATCCTTCTCCTCGCTGCGGCGCTCGCGCCCAACCTCGCCCTCGCCCAAGATTGGCCGCGCTACCTCGGACCCGATGGCAACGCCACCGTCCCAGGGAAGATCAACACCGATTGGAAGGCGAAGCCGCCAAAGGAACTCTGGCGCAAAGACCTGGGGCAGGGGTGCACGAGCTTCGCGATCGCCGGCGACAAGGTCGTCGTCATGGGCAACAAGGCCAACAAGGACATCGTCTATTGCCTCGAGGCAAAGACCGGCAAGGAGATCTGGACCCACCAATACGACGAGAAGCTCGACCCGAACCTCTACGACGGCGGCCCGAACGCGACCCCAAGCATCGATGGAAACGTCGTCTACACTCTGAGCCGCAGCGGGAAGTTGTTCTGCCTGAAGATGGCGGACGGGTCGCCGGTGTGGCAGAAGGATTTCGAGGTGGACTTTGGCGGCAAGGCGCCAAGCTGGGGGTATTCCGCCTCGCCGATCGTCAAGGGCGAGCTGCTTTTTGTCCTGCCGTGTACCAAGGACGGCGGCTTGTATGCTCTGGACAAGCGCACCGGCGAGGTGAGCTGGAAGTCTGGTGACACGACCAAGCCGGGCTATTCGGCGCCGGTGTTTTTCACCTACAAGGGGAAGGAAGTGCTCGCCGCCTTCCATGGCCGCGAGCTGGTCGCCTACGACCTCGCGGCGAAGGGCAAGCCGGTGTTCAACTTCGGCTGGCGGACGTCCTACGACATCAACGCAAGCAACCCGATCTACCATGACGGGATGATGTTCCTCGCCTCCGGCTACGGGATGGGCTACGTCGTCATCGATGTTTCCGGCGCCGAGCCGAAGGTGCTCCACAAGGAGGAAGACCTCCGAATGATTTTCCAGAACGCCATCCTGGTCGACAGCGACATCCTTGGCGTCTTCGGCGACAAGAACATCGACGCCGAACTCGTCCGCATGGACATGAAGTCCGGCAAGATCCTCTGGCGCGAAAAAATCCCCGGCACCCGCGGCAGCTCGCTCATGGTCGGCAACACCATGGTCATCCTCGCGGAAACCGGCGAGATCATCTGCGGCGAGCCCGCCAAGGGCGGCTGGAAGGAGCACGGCCGGGTCAAGGCGCTCAACTCGGTGAGCTGGGGGCCGGTCGCCTTCGGCAACGGCATGATCTTCGCCCGCAGCAACAAGGGCGAGGCGGTCTGCCTCGACGCCAACTAGCCGCTGCACCCTGGCGGTTGAAATCTGAAACTCCCGGGAATCCCCGGCGTATCCATGCGCGCGATGAAGAACCAATTTCCAATCCTGCTGGCGCTTGGCGTCCTCACCGGGCCGCTCGCTGCGGAGAACTGGCCTGAGTGGCGCGGTCCCGCGAGCAATGGCGCGGTTGCCGGCAAGCAGCCACCGCTTGACCTGGCTAACCACTTGCTCTGGAAGACCGAGCTTCCCGGGCGCGGTTGCTCGACGCCGGTTGTTTGGGACAAGCAGATCCTTGTCACCAGCCCGGTCGGCGACCAGGACGGGCTGCTCGCCTTCGATTCCGACGGCAAGGAACTTTGGCGCCAGACGTTCGGCGCCTTGTCGCCGGGCCGCGGCCAGCGCGTCGGCAGCGCCGCGAACTCGTCGCCGGTCACCGACGGCGAGGTGGTCATCGCTTACTTCAAGTCCGGCACGCTTGCCTGCACCGACATGGCCGGAAAGCTGAAGTGGCAGGTCAACCTGCAGAAGCTCTACGGCGAGGACAAGCTCTGGTGGGACCAGGGGACCTCCCCGGTGCTCACCCCGGGGCGGGTGGTTGTCGCCGTCATGCAGACCGAGGGTGACTCGTATCTGGTTTCCTTCGACCGGCTGACCGGCAAGGAAGCATGGCGGACCGCGCGGAAATACGACAACGCCCCGGAATCAGGCGACGCCTACACCACCCCGCATGTCATCGCCGATGGCAACGGCGGCCACTTGGTCGTCACCTGGGGCGGCGGCCACCTGACCGCCCACGATGCGGCCACCGGCAAGCTTGTCTGGGACGTTGACGGGTTCAACCCGAAGCGCGAGGGGATGCAGCGGGTGATCGCCTCGGCCGCGGTCGCCGATGGCCTTGCCCTCGTCCCGTTCCGCCGCGGTGACTCGCTTGCCGGCATCTCGCTCGATCCCAAGGCCGATCCTGCCAGCCGCTGGCTCTGGCGCAGCGACGAGGTCGGCTCCGACTCGGTCACCCCGATCCTCCACGCAGGGAAGGCATACATCCTCAAAGACGGCGGACCCGAGCGCGGCCGCCTGACATGCCTCGACGCGAAGACCGGCAAAAAACTCTGGGAGACGAAGCTCCCCAAGGCCCCGCAAGTCTATTACTCCTCGCCGATCCTTGCCGGCGACCGGTTCTTCTGCGTCCGCGAGGATGGCCTGCTCATCTCCGCCAAGGTCACCGACACCGGCCTCGCCGACCTGACCACCCACGCGCTTGAGGAAAACGTCATCGCCTCACCGGTCGCCATCGCCGGAAAACTCCTCATCCGCACCGACAAGTCGCTCATCTGCTTCGGCGAGAAACCCTAGCCGCCGTCGCGTGCGCAGGGTTCGCTCCCCAACACGCTGCGAAATCCACCCGGACCGGAGCCTGATAGCGATGTCGAGTGACGCCGGTGCCTCTCAGTGGGTGGAAAGCGACGGCCGCTTTGAATCGCCAGCCGCTCCCGCCTCATCGCAATCACCGTGGGCAACGTAGGCGCTTTCCCGCAGGACGATCGGCTTGCGCTTGGTGAGCAGCAGCCAGCACTCGTAGGCGGTGCCGATGACGATGATCGAGACAAACACCAGGAAGGTGGCGGTGACCACCACATCGACGTAGGCATTGAAGAGCGAGGTCTTCGCGAGGGCGAGCGCCTTGCCTTCCAGGCCGCCGGCGATTTTCCCCTCCAGCGTGCGGATCGCCGGAATAAACCCGGCCGCGTTGGGAGAGAAGATCTTCATCCAACCGGCGACGAAGGTGACCATGGTGAGAAACAGCATCGGCACCACCGTGACCCAGCAGTAGCGCGCCTTCCCCATCTTGATGAGGACCACCGTGCCAAGGCAGAAGGCAATGACTGCCAAAAGCTGGTTGGAAATCCCGAAGATCGGCCAGAGGCTCTTGGCAATCCCCTCCGGATCCAGCGCTCCCTGGTAAAGAAAGAACCCCCAGGCGGCAACCAGCAGCCCGGTGGCAAGGATGTTGCCCAGCCATGAGCGGGTGTCTTTGAGCCGCGGCGAGAACTGCCCGAGCAGGTCCTGAAGGATGAAGCGCCCGACCCGGGTCCCGGCGTCCAGCGTCGTCAGGATGAACAGCGCCTCGAACATGATCGCAAAGTGATACCAGAGCGAGAGCGCGGTTTTCCCTGGAATGACCTTGGCGAACATTTGCGCCATCCCGACCGCGAACGTCGGCGCTCCACCCACCTTGCCGATCATGTGCGGTTCTCCCAAGTCGCTGGCGAGCTTCTGCATGTGCTCGAGGCTCACCGCGTATTCCGGCCCGTAGGAATTGATCTTCGCGATCTGCGCGGTCACCGCCGCCGCGTTGTTCGGATCGACCGGCGAGTTGATCGCAAAATACTCGCCCGGATGCAGCGCACACGCGGCAATCACCGCCATCAGCGCAACCAACATCTCCACGGTCATCGCGCCATACCCGACAAGACGGATATCTTTCTCTCGCCCAAGGAGTTTTGGTGTCGTCCCGGAGGCGATCAGCGAGTGGAACCCACTGATGGCGCCGCAGGCGATGGTGATGAAGACAAACGGGAACACCGGACCCGGAACGACAAACCCGCCGCCGTGAATGAAAGGCGTGAGCGCCGGCATGTGCAGCGGCGGGTTGAGGAACACAATGAACACCCCGAGGACCGCCACCGTGCCGAGCTTCATGAACGTGCTCAGGTAGTCGCGCGGCGCGAGCAGCATCCACACCGGCAACACGCTCGCGGTGAACCCGTAAATCATGATGACCCAGGCCAGCTGGGTCGATTTCAGGGTCAGCGCCTCGGTCATCCCGGGCGACAGGTATTTTCCGCCGACCACGGCCGCGATCAAGCCGACGACCCCGAAGATCGAGGCAGCCGTCACGCTGACTTTGCCGCTCTTGATCATCACCCCCATCACGAAGGCCAGCGGAATGGTCGCGGCAATCGTGAACAGCCCCCACGGACTCTCCGCCAGCGCCTTGACCACCACCAGCCCAAGCACCGCCAGCAGGATCGTCATGATCGCCAACAGGCTGACCATGGCGATCAGGCCGATGACCGGGTTGAGTTCCTCCTTGAGCATTTGCCCGAGCGACTTCCCGTTGCGCCGCATCGAGGCAAACAGAATCACCGCATCGTGCACGCCACCGCCCAGCGTCGCACCGATGAGAATCCACAGCATCCCCGGCAAATACCCGAATTGCGCCGCGAGCACCGGCCCGACCAGCGGCCCGGGACCGGCGATCGCCGCAAAATGGTGGCCGAAAACCACCCACTTCGGCGTCGGGACGAAGTCTTTCCCGTCGTCGCAGGTGACCGCCGCGGGCGCGCGCCGGTCGTCGATCGTGAGCACCTTGGCCATCAGCCACGCCGAGTAGAACCGGTAGGCGACCGCAAACGTGCAAACCCCGGCAATCACCAGCCACAACGCGTTGACCGGCTCGCCCCGCTGGACCGCCGCGACCCCCACCGCGATCACCCCAAGGAGCGAAATTCCAATCCACAGGATGATTTGGGCAAACCTACGCATGTCCCGACCATCACAAACCCGCATCAAGCGCGTCGAGCAGGAATCGGCCACAATGGCCGAAAGTCTCTTCTCGGTAGCGAACTTTGTAAAAAGTTCGGCTGGGAGAACCACCAGCCGCCAACACGCTCGAACGCAGGAAAGATCGCCGAGCGATTATGCCAGCGGCTCAATCCGCCGGCCGCCATCGTCCACTAGGGCAAGCCGCTGCCGGATGCGGGAGACCATGGTGTCAAAACGGTGTCACTTTTCGGTTGTTTGGCCGGTGGATTTGGCGATGCTTGCCCAATGGAACCGATGGATCCGAAGCCAGCTGGCAAGACCGTCAGGGTGAACCCGCGTTTCCCTGCAGCTACAGTCAAGCGGCTCAGGGAGGCCTCCGCGGTTCGCGGGCAATCGGTGGCAGCCTTCATCGTGGAAACGGTTTCCCGGGAGGCCGAGCGAGTCCTTGCAGAAGAGCGATATTGGACGCTCAGCGCGCAGGCGGCGGAGAGCATTCAGAAGATGCTCGCCAAGCCGCCCGCCCCGAACGCCGCGGCAAAAAAGGCGGCCAAAGACCTTGCCGCCCATGTCCGGATTCGATCTTGAGCTTCTTGCGGATGACCATGACAAGAAGGGCTTCCGTTGCGGCAAGGAGGCCATGGATCGCTATTTGCGCGAGACCGCCAAAGGGCACCTCGCCAAAGGCGTGAGTGTCACCCGCGTGCTGGTCGAGCGCGAGACCCGTAAACCCAAGCCAGTTCTGGGGTATTTTACCCTGACGAGCACCGTGGCCACCGCCGCCAATTGGCCGGGAGTCGCGAAGGGCCTTCCATCGATGCCGGTGCCGATGGTGCTGCTTGGCAGGCTTGCGGTGGCTGATGATTGGCAGGGGCGGGGCATCGCACGACTGCTGCTGGCCGCAGCCCGTCAGATCGCAGCGGCATCGATGCGTGGCGCGGGGGGCGTTGGCATGGCGGTGGACCCGGCGGATGAGGAGCTCGTGAATTTTTATGCCAAATATGGATTCCGGCGGGTCGATAGCGAGTCGCTGAGGATGTTCCTCCCACTCGATTCCCTTGATTGATGGCCAGCGCCCCGAGTTGCTTCTCGGGAACCACCCTGCCGCCCGGAGGTGTCGCAGCAAAAGCCTGGCGGCCCGCTTGCTCAATGCGGCGCGGTTTCCGCCTTCGGTTCGGGCAGGAACCGGGTGAGGACCGCGCCGACCAGAGCATAGCCGCCGGCGACGCAGGCGCCGACGATGGCGATGCGTGCCGGGTCTGGCTTGTCCGAGGCGGCGAGCGTCAGGGTGATCCATGCCGCGGCGGTGCCAAGGATCCGCCCGCCGATGTTGGCGGCGAAGCTTTCCCCGGTGCCGCGCAAGTGCATCGGGAAGACCAGCGGGATGTAGTTCCCCCAAAAGCTGAACTGCGCCACCGTCAGGAACCCGGCGATGAAGATCCCGACCTTGATCAGCCCGATGCTCTCCGGATTGCCCAGCTGACCGGAAATCCACCAGAACAGCAGCGGAACAAAGAACAGTGCCGGCAATTGGAACACCCGGAGCAAATTCCGCCGGCTGACGATGACCACCGCAAGCACCGCCAGCGCCACCCGGCCAGCCATCCCGCCGATTTCCTGCCAGAAAGTGATCTTGGCCACCGCGGCGTCGCTCGCGTTGCCGCCGATCTGGCGCTTTTTCCCTTGGGTGATCTCCGGCTTGCCCGCCGCCTTGGCATCCTGGACCGCCTGGCCCACCGCCGCCTTCGCGGTCTGGATCATCGTCGCATGCCCGGCCTCATTCGGCGTGTTGAGCGCCTGGGCGCCAAGGATCTGGGGAAGTTGCTGGATCGCCCCGAAGGCAATCCCATAGCTCGCCGCAAACAACAGGGTGGTCAGCACCGTGGTCCGGATCAATTCCGGGGCAAAAAGTTCCCGCAGGCTCGGCCGCCGCAGCGTTCCCTGGGATTTCTTCCGCGCCCACTCGGGTGACTCCGGCAGGAACGGCCGGATCAGAAGCAGCGGCAGCGCAGGGATCACCCCGGAGATCAGCGTGTAGCGCCACGCCTCGTGGCCACCATGGATCGCCGGCAAATCCAGCGCCCACTTCGCCGCCAGCACGTTCGCCCCGGCCACCAGCAACCCGCCAACCGACGAAAACGCCTGCGTGTAGCCCAGCACTTTCTCGCGCTGGACCTTGTCGTTGAACAACTCCGCCAGCCACGCCACCGCCGCGACAAATTCAACACACACGCCGATGAACACCAGGCAGCGGAAGAACAACAGCTGATAGAGCGTCTGCGAAAAACCCGCCGCACAAGCCGCGAAGGCATACAACAAAATGCTGTACGTCAGCACCCGCCGCCGCCCGAGCCGGTCGGTCAGGTAGCCGCCGAGCAGCCCGAAGACCCCCCCGGCGATCGCCGGAACAAAGAACAACACCCGCGCCCACTGGGTGAACGCCGGACTCCCGGGCAACAGCAGCGGAATCCCGTCCGGACCCACCCCGCCAAGCGCTGCCAGCGCCGGCTTCACAATCAACGGCAGCATCAGCAGCTCGTAAATGTCGAAGGCAAACCCGATCGAGGCAATGATGCAAATGAGCCACTGGGTCTTGGTGAGCTTCGTAAGGGCCATGGTGCTTGATGGTTAATTCCAGCTTCTGGCCGCCGAGACTAACCAGATCACGCGCCATTGCAATCCGCCCGCTGGAAATATCGCGGCTTGCCGGGTACCTCGCGCCGCCACCCATGGTCCGCCCGCCCGGAAACTCGCAACGCGCAAAGGGGGAGGGGCGACAGGGGAGGCGCTAGGGCGATCCTTCCCGCGGCGCGTGGCCTCTCAGCGGCGCCCCAGACCGTAGCCAGGCGCCTGCTTTACATGCTTGAGGACCATAATCTTCAGCTCTCTGCTCGACTCAGTGAAGAGGATCAAGTGGGGAAATGTGATGAGCTTGCAACGACGGTAGCGACGCTGCTGCAGGTAGAATGGGTGGCGGCGTGGATTCCGCGCGATCGCCGCCAAGGCCTCACGAACTTCCATCTCAAAACGCTCCGCCACCGCTCTGCTGGCATGCTCGTGGTGAAATCCCAAGGCCTCATTCAAATCACGCTGAACCAGCGGGTGAAACCACAGCTCACTGCTCACGGATCCCCGGGGCGCTCGATCCCACTCCAAAACTCACTCTCACTCAGAGGCACGACGGCCCCCGCTTGCCACTCCGCGTCGCGCCGCGTCGCTTCGCTGAGAACCTCCTCAACCTCAACCGCAGGAGTTGCATTACGGAGCAACTCCGCGGCCAGCTTGAGCTGCTCCTTCGCGGGCAACCCAAGCGCCATGATCTGCACCTCGGAATCCATCGTCTTAATTTACACCCGGCACCGGGAATCGAAAGGAGCATTTTCAGACTGGGCATTTACCGCTAACCCGGTCAGCGACGGGATTCATCCTCCCGCTCCAAGGGAGGGGTGGGAGCCGGTGGCGCGGCGGGAGCCGTTGCCCGAAGTACGGCTTCTGAAAGAATGGCGGAGCGGGAGGGATTGCCCTGCGCTGCGCTGCGGGCCCTGCGGAGTGCGCTGCGCGATGTTGGGGGGTGCCGCAGGGCGGCATGGCAGTCGAACGGGGATTCTCATCCTCCCTTCCGCCATTCTTTGCTTCCCAGGGCCACTCAACGGCTTGCCATTCGCAGCTTCCGGCACGGAAGCAAAAAATGGCGGAGCGGTAGGGATTGCCCTTGCGGGCCCTGCGAAGTGCGCTGCGCGATGTTGAGGAGTGCCGCAGGGCGGCAGGGCAGTCGAACGGGGATTCTCATCCTTCCGCTCCAAGGGAGGGAGGGAGCCGGTGGCGCGGCGGGAGCCGTTGTCCGAAGTACGGCTTTTGGGAAAATGGCGGAGCGGGAGGGATTCGAACCCTCGGTAGCATCACTGCTACGCTCCTTTAGCAAAGGAGTACTTTCGACCACTCAGCCACCGCTCCGTGGGTTGGATCAACGCAGGGGGTTGAACCACAGCCGCACCGGTTCGTCAACGCTTGTCCGGCACGAATCGGAAGAAAAACTCCGCGCCTTGCAGCGGGGGCCGCCGCGGTGCTAGAACCTCAGCCCGATGAACCGCCCGCACCGATGGATTGCCCCTGCCGCACTCGCCGCAGCCGTCGCGCTCGCCGGCTGCGCCACCCCGGCCGCTCCGGTGCCGCCGGCCAAGCCGCTTGCCCAGGTCGTCGGCCGGGTCGCCCGCGTCGACGCGGCCGGCGGCTACGTCCTCGTGCAGATCCTCGGTAGCTGGGAAGTTCCCGACATGGCCCTCCTCCACGTGCGCAGCCTCCCGGACCGGATCGCCACCCTGCGCCCCACCGGCGAGCGCCAGGGACGCTATGCTGCCGCGGACATCGTCTCGGGGACCCCGGAAGTCGGCGATGCCGTGATTCATCTCCCTGAAGAGCAACCCGTTCCCACGGACGGTCCGACCCCGCCCGGACAACCGGCTCCCACCCCCGCGCCCACCACCGTGGCGCCAACCACCCCCGCGACCCCGGAGGATGCACCGGCGGGGGAGACAATCGGGGAGGGTTGATTTTTTGAAAAAGCGAAGAACTCCGCCGCTGTTTCTTGAAATTACAAGCATTTCCTTCCGTCAAGGGGAGGATTTTTTTTCATTTAAGTGTTGAAGACAATCGTTCCGGGCGTGTTAGGGTTCCCGGCGCAGAGGCTGTGCTCCCTTAGTCCCAACCACGATGAACCATCAACCCAGCCATGAAATCGAGCACAACGACAGCCTTGAGCGCGTCGGTCATCGCAGACGCTGACCGACTCGCTGACTTCGTCCTATTCACCCAGCGATCCTGTATCCTCAACCTCTCCAACGAGCTCAACCGCGGAAACGTCTCATTTCCGCAGTTCTTCTTGTTGGCCTACCTCTCAAGCGAAGAATACCTGACCATGTCGGATATCGCCAAAAAGATGGGCCACTCGACCGCCGCGGCCACTGGCCTGGTGGATCGCTTGGAGAAGCTTGGATACGTGGAGCGTGTGCATGCAGCGGAGGATCGGCGCAAGATCATGGTACGTATCACGTCGCTAGGCGTGGAGCTGGTCTCCAAGATGCGCACCGAGATTGCCACCGACCTTGCGGACATCCTGTCCGGCATGGATGAAGACGAGGCGGAGACTGTCGAACACACCAAACGGGCCATCCACGGCCGCAGCCTGAACTAGTTAAACCAAAAACACCGCGCGCCCGGGAAACCGGCTGGCGGAACCTGAGGCACCTCCGTTAGAGTCCCAACAATGACGGAGGTGCCTTATTTTTTGGATTTGCTGAAGGTCCGGGGGGATTTGCGGGGTGGGTTTGTCGAGCGGGTGGCGGGGGTGGACGTGGGGGGTGAGAAAGCGGAGGTGCTCGCGCGGCTGGCGGAGCATCACGCTGAGGAGGTTGCGCGGCTGGGGTTTGGCGGCGGGGACCTGTGGTTGGCCGAGCAGGTCCACGGCGGGGAGGTGGCGGTGGTGCCTGCGGGCGGCGGGCAGCAGATTGGCGGGGTCGACGCGCTGGTGACCGGGGTGGCGGGGGTGTTGTTGGGGATTCACGTGGCCGATTGCGGGGCGATCTTCGTTGTCGACCGGGCAACCGGGGCGCTCGGGTTGGCGCATTCCGGGAAGAAGGGGACCGAGGCGAACATCCTCGGCGCAACCGTGCGACGGATGGCCGCCGAGTTCGGGTCGCGCCCGGCCGACCTGTGGGTGGCCCTCGCGCCGTGCATCCGGCCGCCGGCCTACGAGGTCGATTTTGCCGCGGAAATCGGCTGCCAGGCGCTTGCCGCCGGGGTGCCAGCCGGGCAGTTTTGCGACAGCGGCGTGTGCACGTCGTCCGACCCGGAGAGGTTCTACTCGTACCGGGTCGAGAAGGGGAAGACTGGCCGGATGCTGGCACTGCTCGGGAGGGTCGCGGAATGAGCGCCGAATTCCTTGCACCGGCCAAGGTGAACCTGTCACTGCGGGTCATCGGGCGCCGCGACGACGGGTTCCACGAGGTCGAGACGCTGATGGTCCCGGTCCGCGGGCTCTCCGATCGGTTGCGGTTCACCGCGGCGGACGAGTTCTCCCTCGAGTGCACCGAGCCGGGCGTGCCGGTCGACGAATCCAACCTGGTGACCAAGGCGGTCCGGGTCTTCCAGGCGGCCACCGGGCGCGCCTGCCGGTTCCGCATCGAACTGGAAAAATCCATCCCCCATGGCGCCGGGCTCGGCGGCGGCAGTAGCGATGCGGCCGCCACCCTGCGCGCGCTCGACTCCCTTGAGGCGACCCGCCTCGGGACCCGCCGGCTCGCCGAACTCGCCGGCGATCTCGGCAGCGACGTGCCATTCTTCGTCTTCGACCAGGCGTGCTGGTGCCGCGGGCGCGGCGAACTCGTCGAGCCGGCCACCTGCCGGATCTCCCGGCCGATCGTGCTGCTCAAGCCGTCATTCGGCGTCGCCACCCCGGATGCCTACAGCCGCTGGCGCGGCGCCGCCGAGCTTCCGGGGATCTCCTACGCCCCCCAGCACCTCGACGGGCTCACCCTGTTCAACGACCTCGAGCGGCCGGTCTTCGCCAAGCACGTCTTCCTTGCCGAAGTGAAACTCTGGCTCGCCGCCCAGCCCGGGGTCGCCGCCGCCCTCATGAGCGGCTCCGGCTCAACCATGTTCGCCATTCTCGACGACCCCGCCACCGCCCACGACCTCATCTGCCGCGCCCGCCTCGAACTCGACCCCACCCTCTGGGCCGGCCACTTCCTCCTCAGCACACACCCCGCGCACTCCTGACGCTTCCCCAGCCCGATGGCGCCTTCACCGCAAGAATTCCCTCCGGCGTTGGTGGGCTGGCTCGCGTGGATTCAAATGAATCTTGCCAATGCGCAAGATCCGCGCTACCCCTGCCGCGCCTTGTAGGGACCCGTAGTTCAACGGATAGAATGATGGCCTCCGAAGCCGTAGATGTGGGTTCGATTCCCGCCGGGTCCACCACTTTTCGCGCCGCAGGAGATTCATGCGGGATTTCGGGCGGAGTCGCCTGAGAGCGGCCCGCCATGGCCCTTAGTGGCCGGTAACGAGGTAGTGGTTGCAGAAGTAGAGTTCTCGGGCGAGGAAGCCGGCGCGTGACCCGAGTGAGCGGTATCTTGATGTCGGGGTTGGTGACGGTGCGGCGGTGATCCCGAGGTCCTCGGCCATCCAGAGCGAGCGCCGCAGGTGGAGTGGATCGCTGACGATGAGCGCCGATTGGAACCCGTGGGCGTGCATGAGGGTGCGTGCCTCAAGGAGGTTTTGGCGGGTGGTGCGGGAGTTTTCCTCGCGGAGGATGGCGCTGGCCGGGACGCCGAGGGAAACGGCGAAGTCGCTCGCGACGCGGCTTTCAGCCAGCGAGTCGGCGTCGCCGAGCCCGCCGGTGAAGATGATCACGGGCGCCATGCCGGCATGGAACAGGTTGACCCCGTGGCGGATGCGCTCGGCGAACACCGGCGAGGGCTGGCCGTCCTGGACCGCCGCACCGAGGACGATGATGCAGTCCGCCGGGGCTGCCTGGTCATGCTGGCCAAACCGCCAGATGTGCGTCCCGAGCAGCGCAAGCCAGCCGCCAAGCGCAACCAACGCGCTGAGGGCGAGAATCTTGAGGCGGCGCCGCAGGCTCGCCGGGCGGCGGCTGCCGCGCTTAGCGCTCATCCAGAAACGCGGTGAGCGGACTGGTCGCCGAGGCGTGCTGGTGGACTTCCGGCAGACCAAGTTCGTAGGCTTCCCGGCCAGCCTCGACGGCGAGCCGGAACGCGCGGCCCATCCGGACCGGATCACTGGCGATGGCGATGGCGGTGTTGACCAGCACCGCGTCGGCACCCAGCTCCATTGCCTCCGCGGCGTGGCTTGGCGCGCCGATGCCTGCGTCGATGACCACCGGAACGATCGCCTGCTCGATGATGATCCGCAACTGGTCGCGGGTTGCCAGCCCGCGGTTGGACCCGATCGGCGCGCCCAGCGGCATCACCGTGGCCGTCCCGACTTCCTGCAGCCGCTTGGCCAGCACCGGGTCGGCATTGATGTAGGGCAGCACCGTGAATCCTTCCCGCACGAGGATCTCCGCGGCCTTGAGCGTCTCGATCGGGTCGGGCAACAGGTAGGTCGGGTCCGGGTGGATCTCGAGCTTGATCCACTTCGGCAGGCCGGCGGCGGCGGCGAGCCTGGCAAGCCGGACGGCTTCCTCGGCGTTCATCGCGCCGCTGGTGTTCGGGAGGATCAGGAACTTCTCCGGATCAATGAAATCGAGGATGTTGGCAAACGGGTCGCCGGTCCCGGTCAGGTCCGCCCGGCGCAGCGCCACGGTCACAATCTGGGTCCCGCTCGAGCCAAGCGCCGCACGCATCGCCTCGTTGGACGGGAACTTCCCGGTCCCGGTCATCAGGCGCGAGGAAAACTGACGGTCGGCGATGATGAGCGGCGCGGGCATGCGCGCGGACTTTGCAAAGGGATCGCTGCCGTGAAAAGGGCGAAGTGCCCGAATCCCTCCCGCCAGCCCCGCGAAAAAGCCGCGGCGGGCAATCCCACCGCGGCTGTCGCTCAAATCTAACTTCCCCGGCCGCGCCGGCGGCCCGCTTTAGCGCGCGGCCCACTGGCCGGCCGAGTAGTCCGCGGTGATCATCCGGTGATAGATGTTAACCTTGCGCTGGAAGGCGGCCCATTTCGCGCCGGGCTTGCCGTTATCCAACAGGAAGTGCGGGCAGTTCTTGTGCGCCGGGCTCGTCCACTCCCGCGGCCAGTGGTAGTGCGGGACGACGTGGCTGAGCGGAATGTTGTGCTCGACCATCAGGATGGCGGTTAGCTTGGCGGTCCGGTCGATGGTGGCGGCCAGGCTGTTGCCCGGGTTCTCACACATTTCAATCCCGATGCTCGACTGGTTCCCTGGCCCATGGCCGTCGGCGTGGCGCCCCTGGAGCCTGTCGGGCAGGTGTTGGATGACACGGCTCTGGTCGGCGGTGTAATGCCAGCAGACTTTCCCGAGCGCGCCGTTCTTGAGCGCCAGCGCGTGGCGGAGCGAGTCCGCTCCGGGGCTCCAGTTCTGGGTGCTGTGGATGGTGATGTAGCGCGGGTTCATCGGCGCCAGCCCGGTGCGCGCGCGGCACTTCGGTGATAACAGCTGTTTGTTGACGTTCACCTGCCGGTAGAGCGCAGCAGGGGAGACGGGGCCGGCCTCGAAGCCAACCGGAATGCTCACCCGGTCCGCGCTGACAAGCCGCGGCGGGGGGGCGGACGGACTGCACGAGGAGAGCGAGGCGAGCCCCCAACCGGCCAGCGAGGCCAGTGCTGCCCGCTTCGCCGTGATCTGCAGAATCCACGATAAATTTTTCATCACTCTTTCTTATAATGGATCGGCGCCGGTCCGCCAATCCCCAAAGCAAACAATTAGATGCTCCGCCTAGCCGCGTGGTTCATCGTTTCGTTAGGTTGGATTTGCTTGGGTTGTTGAATGTCGGGCCCGCCCGGCAATTGGCCGCCGGCGGTTGTCAGGGGCGGTGTGGCGGACAGGTCTTGCGTCGGGGCGCGGGCGGGCCTATAGGGCGCGGTGGACCGTTCGTTGGAGCGGATAGCGGCATGGGTGCCGCAGGGCGTGGAGGCCCGTGGATTCGCCGCGCGCCTCAAGGCACTCGGCGGGCGCAGTCCCGTGCTCATTGGTGGGGTTGACGAGGCGGCCCACGCGTTTGTCCTGGCGCTCATCGACGAGGCGTGGCGGCGCAAGCATCCCGGCGGGCGGCTGTGGGTGCTTTCCTCCCAGCCGCGCCACCGCGAGCGGCTGGCGGTGGAAATGGAGCTTTGGGGCCGCGCGCCGCTGCTGCTGGCGGATGCCGCGGTCCAGCTTGGCGACGCTGAGGTCGTTGACCCGGAGGGAAATGCCGAGCGCCTGCTGGTCCTCGAGCGCTTGGCGCGCGGCCGCGGCGAGCCGCTGCTGCTTTCCCCCGAGGCGCTCGCCTCGCCCGCGCCGGCACCGCAGGCGCTTGGTCATGCCCGCCAAGGGTTTGCAACCGGCGATGTGCTCGACCCGGACGTGCTCGCCAGCCAGCTCCTCAGCCATGGGTTTGAGAAGACCAGCCAGGTCCAGGGGCGCGGCCAGTTCGCCCAGCGCGGCGGCATCTTCGACCTCTTCGGCTGGCAGGCCGAGTTCCCGCTGCGCCTCGAGTTCTTCGATACCCAACTCGAAAGCCTCCGCGAGTTCGACCTCGACAGCCAGACGTCGCGCCGCCGCCTCGCCAACGCCGAGGTCGTCCTCGCCGAGCCGGCCAACGACGCGTGCGTGCGCGCTTATCTAACCGGGGAGGACCTGCTCGTCTGGCTCGGCGAGGCGGAGCCGGGCATCCCGGTGGGCGCGCGGGTCACCGCGGAGCTGTTGGACCCTGCTAGCGGCGAGGCCTTCGCCACCGCCTGCCACGCGAGCCCACTGGGGGCTTTTGGTGCCGGTGACTTCGTCCTTGAGGAATCGCGCCGCGCAAGGTTCTTCAGCCAGCTCGACGAATGGCACAATTCCGGCTGGGAGGTCGCGATTGTTTTCTCCAACAAGGGCGAGGAGGAGCGCTTCACCGAACTGGCCGGAATGGACATGTTAGCCGGGGGGCGGCTCGGCGCGGTGCGCGGCGACCTGCTAGTCGGGTTCGCCATCCCCGGGCTCAAGCGGGCGCTGTTGTCCTCGGCTGAGCTGTTCGGGAGGTACCAGTCGCCGGGGGCTCGGCGCCACCGCGGGCACCTTGAGCGCCAGCGCGCGGCGCGGGCGCGGGCGACCCTTGAGGACCTTGGCGAGGGTGACCTGGTGGTCCATTCCGAATATGGGATCGGCCGCTACCAGGGGGTTCAGGTCGGCGACGAAGGCAACGACGAGATTGTTATCGGCTACAAGGACGGGGCGCTGCTGGCGGTGCCGTTAGACCAGGCCCACCTGCTCTCCCGGTATGTTGGGATTGGCGGCAAGGCGCCGGAGCTCAACCGGCTTGGTGGCGGCGCATGGAAGAAGACGCGCCAGGTTGCGGAGAAGTCGGTCCTTGATTACGCGGCGCAGCTGTTGCGGATGCAGGCCGAGCGGCAGGCGCAGACCGGCCACGCCCACCCGCCTGACTCGCGCTGGATGTGGGAGTTTGAGAACTCGTTCCACTTCACCGAGACGCCCGACCAGCGCAGTGCGATTGACCAGACCAAGCGCGACATGGAGTCGGCGCGGGCGATGGACCGGCTCATTTGCGGCGACGTCGGGTTTGGCAAGACCGAGGTGGCGCTGCGCGCGGCCTTCAAGGCGGTCACCGGCGGCAAGCAGGTCGCCGTGCTCGTCCCGACCACCGTGCTCGCCGAACAGCACTGGCGGACGTTCCGCGAGCGGATGAGTGACTATCCGATCCGCATCGACCTCATGAACCGCTTCCGCAGCGCCGCGGAAATCCGCCACACCCTCGCCGGCCTCGCCGATGGCTCCGTCGACATCGTCATCGGCACCCACCGGCTCATCTCCGGCGACGTCGTCTACAAGGATCTCGGCTTGGCCGTCATCGACGAGGAGCAGCGCTTCGGCGTCCAACACAAGGAGCGCTTCAAGGAAATCTTCCGCCAGATCGACGTCCTCACCCTCTCGGCGACTCCCATCCCGCGCACCCTCTACATGGCCCTCATGGGCGCGCGCGACATGTCGACCATCGACACCCCCCCGCCTAACCGCGTCCCGGTCCACACCCGCGTCGTCGCCTATGACGAACGCCTCATCCGTGACGGCATCCGCCGCGAACTCAAGCGCGACGGCCAGGTGTTCTTCCTCCACAACCGGGTCAAGACCATCGACCACATGCGCCAGCGCCTCCAGGAGCTCGTCCCCGAGGCGCGCATCATCGTCGGCCACGGGCAGATGGAAAAAGACGAACTCGAGGTCGTCATGCGCACCTTCGTCAACGGCGAGGCCGACATCCTGCTAGCCACGACGATCATCGAGAGCGGCATCGACATCCCCAACGCCAACACCATCTTCATCGACCGCGCCGACCGCTTCGGGCTCGCCGACCTCTATCAGCTGCGCGGCCGCGTCGGCCGGGCAGGGGAGAAGGCCTACGCGATCCTGCTGCTGCCGCGCGACCTGCTCACCGTCGGCGACGCCCGCAAGCGGATCAACGCGATCCAACAATACACCGCGCTCGGCTCCGGGTTCAAAGTCGCCATGCGCGACCTTGAGATCCGCGGCGCGGGCAATCTGCTGGGGACCCGCCAGAGCGGCCACATCAGTGCCATCGGCTTCGACCTCTACTGCCAGCTGCTGCGCCAGTCCGTCGACCGGCTCCAGGGGCGCGCGGTGCGCGAGCGCGTCGATGTCTCGGTGCGCGTCGATTTCCTCTGCTTCAGCGAGGCGGAAATCGCCCGCGCCACCGACCCTAACACCCTCGGGGCGTTCCTCCCGTCCGCCTGGCTGCCCGAGGCGCGCCTGCGGATTTCCGCCTATAAGGAGCTCGCCAGCCTCGTCAGCGAGCGCGACCTCGACTCGCTCTGCGCCGCGTGGCGCGACCGGTTTGGCCGCTTCCCGGCTCCTGCCGAGCAGCTTATCGAGGTCACCCGGCTCAAGTTGCTGGCCGCCGCGGCGGCGATTTCCGCGATTGAAATTCGCGGCCAACGCCTCATGCTCACCCGCAACGGCGAATTCATCATGCTTGAAGGTCGCCGTTTTCCCCGCCTCCCCAGCGAGGATCCTGGCGCCCAACTCGCCGCCGCCGTCCACCTGCTCCGCACCATCTAACAACCATGCAACGCCTTCTCCTGCCATTGATGTTTCTAACCACGCAGTTGGTCCACGCCGAGCCGGTGGAGGTCAATGCGATCGCCGCACGAGTCCAGGGGGCGGTGGTGACCAAGAACGAGGTGTCATTCATGCTGGCGCCGCTGCGGGCGCAGTTGATGGCGCAGTATCCGCGGCGCGGGGCGGAGTACGAGAAGCTGTTAGCCGAGGCGCGCTCCAAGATTCTCGACGAGCTCATTGACCGGGAGTTGATCATGTTTGAGTTCAAGACGCTGGGGGCGACGATTCCGCCGCGGGTCATCCAGGAGGAGGTCGACCGGCAGATCAACGAGCTTTACAACGGTGACGAGACGAAATTCCGCGAGGAACTGGGCAGGGCGCGCCTAACCATGGAAGGGTACCGGGAGATCACCCGGCGCAAGCTCATCGTCCAGGCGATGCGCTCGCGGAAGTTTTCCGACGCGGCCCCGCCAACGCCCGCGGAAGTCCAGGCGGAGTACAACGAGACCAAGGAGGTCATGCGCGACATCACCAAGGACAAGATCACCTTCATGAAAATCTTCATCCCGCGCGAGGGCGCCGACCTGGCGGCCAAGCCGGAAGCGCAGCTTGAGCTCGCCGAGATGCTGGCCAAGCAGCTCAACGAGGGCGGTAACTTCGAGGAACTCGCCAAGCAGCACTCGGCCGACGCGTTTGCCGCCGAGGGTGGCAAGTGGCCGGAGCAGAACCGTGCGGACCTTTCCCCGGAGTTTGCCACCATCACCTTTGACGCGCCGCTCAACAAGATCATCGGTCCACTCGAGGATCCCGCCGGCTACACGGTCATCAAGGTGCTCAGCCGCGAGCTCGGGCCGCCACCCGAACTCTCCAAGGTGCGCGACATCATCGAAGAGCGCGTCCGCCGGAAAAAAAGCGCCACCCGCTACGACCGCTGGATGGAAGGCCTGCGCAAGCGCGCCTGGATTGAGCGGAAGATCTAACACCGCCATGGCCGCGACGCCCGCCGGCAAGCGCATCGGCATCACCCTGGGCGACCAGGCGGGGATCGGCCCCGAGATCACCCGCGCGGCGCTGGCGGCGCTGGGTGCCACGCCGGGGATTGCCTTTGAGCTCATTGGCGCGGAGGTTGCGGCGGTTCCCGGCAAGCCCGACTTGGGCACCGCCCGGGCGGCCCTCGACGCGCTCGAGGAGGCCGCCGCGCGGCTTGCCGCTGGGTCGCTCGACGCGGTCGTCACCGCCCCGGTCTCCAAGGAGTGGCTCCACCGCGTCGGGTTTTCCTATCCGGGCCAGACCGAGTTCTTTGCCGCGCGGCTGGGCGCGCCCAACCACGCGATGTGCCTGAGCGGCGAGCACCTAACAGTCGCGCTGGTCACCGTCCACGAGCCGCTGGGCAGGGTTGCCGGAATGCTGCGGGCCAGCGAGATCGTGCGGGTTGGCCGCTTGCTGTTGGATTTCTGCCGGGCCCGCGGCCGGTCAGATCCGCGGATCGCGGTCTGTGGCCTCAACCCGCATGCCGGGGAAAACGGCGCCTTCGGTGACGAGGAACAACGGATCATCGCTCCCGCGATCGCCACCCTAACAGTCGACCACCCGGACACCTTCACCGGGCCCTTTTCCGCCGACACCGTGTTCCGCGCCGCCGCCGCCGGCGAGTTCGACGCGGTCCTGTGCATGTACCACGACCAGGGGCTGATCCCGCTCAAACTGTTGGACTTCGACTCCGGGGTCAACGTCACCCTCGGGCTGCCGCGCCCGCGCACCAGCCCGGACCACGGGACCGCCTACGCGCTCGCCGGCACCGGCCGCGCGGCGCACGCCTCGATGCTCGCCGCCATCCGGCTCGCCTGCCAGCTGGCCTGAGCGGCCGGCGTTTGTTAGCTCCGGCTAGAGCCGCTGCTCCTCGAGATCATAGATGTCGAACCAGACGTAGACCGGGTGGTTTTGGCGGACGAACTGGGCGGAGTAGTCCTCGAGGTAGACCTGGAGGTCCTCGGAGAGGTCACACAGCCGGGTGCAGCGCAGCTTGTTGTTCCAGGCGATGATTTCCGCGCGGGAGGAGACCTGTGAGCGCCGGGCAAGCCACTCGCTGACTTCCGCGTCGGTGGTGCCGATGGCCACGAAGTCCTTGAAGTCGTCGGCGTCAATGCCGGTGAAATCAAAGAACATCCGGTCCAGCGGACAGTTGAAGTGGTATTCGCCGTTGGTGCCGGCAAGCTCGGCGCGGCACTTGTCGAGGCTGCGCGCCGCAAGCACGTAGCCGCCCAACAGCGCGCGCGGGCTGCGCGGGAACGACTTTGTTAGGTTGGGGGCGAGCAGCCTGAGTTGGTCACTGGGAGTCATCATGGTTTTGGGGGGAGAGGTGTTTGCCCCGGATGGTAGCGCGCGGTTGGGCGCGGCGGGCGGGAAATTGTTGGAATTTTCCAGTGGCATTGGCGGGCAAACCAGCCGACAACGGTGGTGCCGTTCCCCGGGCAGTCGCGGGCCGGTCTTCTTCGGAAGGCTCGGTTCGAGGAAAGTCCGGACACCACAGGGCAGCGCGCCTGGTGAAAGCCAGGGACGGGGGTCTCCAAGGGCCTCCGGACGGAAAGTGCCGCAGAAAGCAAAACCGCCGATGGCGGGTTGGCGGGCCTCACGGCCCACCGTCCCGCACAGGCAAGGGTGAAAAGGTGGGGTAAGAGCCCACCGCTCCAAGGGCGACTGCGGAGGCTGGGTAAACCCCGCGTGGTGCAAGACATAACAGGAGAAGGGCGGCCCGTCCGCAGATCTCCGGGTACTAGTCGCACTCCGCTCGCGCGGAGTGCGGGAGCGCGCAAGCGCTCCCGCAAGATAAATGGCTGCCGCACCGGTCCCAGGACCGGCGCACAGAATCCGGCTTACAGGGGAACGGCACCCCCCTTGGGGAGTCGAAAGTCGAAGGTCGGAACGTCGAAGGTCAACCCGGTCAACCCGGTCAACCAGCGCTACGGCTTGGCCACGTAATCGACGACCAGCACCTTGTCGACCTGGGTCTTGAGCAGGGTCACAAAGTCCTGGTGAGCCGGGTGGGGGAGGTATTTCTCCAGGTCGGCCTTGCTGGCGAAGGTGACGAAGTAGATGTGGGTGAACCCCTGCGAGAGCCCTTCCGGACTGACGTTGGTCCCCCACTCGAAGCCTTTGACCAGCTCGATCTGCCCCTTGAGCGCGGCAAACGCATCCTCGATCTTCTTCACCTCCGCGGCCGGCGCGGCGTCCTTGAACTTCAGCAGCACGATGTGCCGGTACGGTGCCTCTTCGGCGTTTGCGGTGGTGGCGGTGCTTGTCATGAGTCCGAGGAGTAACAGAAACCACAGGTATTTCATCCCTCCATCCAAGGCGGGAAAATCCACCACGGCAAAACCAAAAGTTGTTAGCCAGGCGATTATTGGAGCGGGGCCAGCAGCCGCGCGGCGCGCGTCAGGGCGCGGAAGAAGAACGAGCGCTTGGTGATTTCCCCAACAAAGACCTCGCGGCAGGCGGCGAAATCCCGCTCCAACATCGCGGCCACCTCCGCGGCGGCGCGTATGTCGGGAAGGATCGCGGCGATCTCGAAGTTGAGCCGGAACGAGCGGTTGTCGAGGTTGGCGCTGCTGACGACCGCGTCGCTCTCGTCGATAAGCAGGGTTTTCTGGTGCATGAACCCGTGCTGATAGCGAAACAGCCGGATCCCGAACGGAATGGTCTCCTCGTAATAGGAAAACCCCGAAAGCCACACCAGCAGGTGGTCGGCGCGCTCCGGCAGCAGGATGCGCACGTCAACCCCGCGCATCGCCGCGCACTGCAGCGCCGCGATGCACCCGTTGTCCGGCACAAAATACGGACTGGCAATCCACAGGCGCTGCTTCGCCTTGGCGGCCGCCAGCATCACGAACAACAGCCAGGAGTCCTGCTCGTCGGCAGGCCCCGTCGGCAGCACCACCACCTTGGCATGCGGCCCCTCCACCTCCTGCGGCGTCCAGTTGAGCTTGTCTAACACCTCGCCCGCCGCCCAGTGCCAGTCCTCGATGAAGACGAGCTGGAGGACTTGAACCGCCGGGCCCTCCAGGGCAATGTGGGTGTCGCGCCAGTCACTCCACTCCGAGCCGCCGTCGATGTATTCGTCGCCGACGTTGAGGCCGCCGAGGAATCCGATCTTGCCGTCGGCAACGAGCACCTTGCGGTGGTTGCGGAAGTTGAGTTGGAACCGGCTCCACCAGTGGCGCGTGGCGCCAAACGAGTGGCACGCGACGCCGGCGTCGCGCAGCTCGCGCAGGTAGCTGCGTGGCAGCGCAAACGACCCCATCTCGTCAAAGATCAGATAGACCCGCACCCCCGCGCGCGCCTTGGCTATCAGCGCCTGTTGGAAGCGCGTCCCGATCCGGTCATTCTTGACGATGAAGAAGCACGCTAGCAGATAGTCCCGGGCCCCCTCGATGGCCTCGAAGAGCGCGCGGAACGTCGCCTCGCCGTCGATGAGCAGCTCGTAGCGGTTGCCCGAGGTGATCGGCACCTCGGCCAAGCGCGTCGTTGCCCGCAGAAATCCGTCGTCGCCAGCTTCCAGCCGCGCCCCGTCGAGGGCCGCGCGCATCTCCCGCGCGATCTGGCGCAGCTTCCGGTCCCCAAACCGCCGCGCCCGCACGTACCCTTGGAACCGGCTCCGCCCCAGAAACCAGTACAGCGGCACCCCGAGGTACGGCACCCCCAACAGAAAGAGCATCCACGCAATCGTCCCCTGCGAGGTGCGCACGTTCATCATCGCATGTACCGCATGGCCCGCTCCTACAAGGTGGACGAGCAACGCGGCGGCGAAGGCGAGCGAAATATCCTCAGGAATCAACGGGTTCGTGGTGTTAGGGAATACTGTGGAGTTAGAAGTTGGAACCTGCGGGGCGCCACCGCAAGGGTTGATATTTCCCGCGGGCTTGCCAGCGGCCCGGCCCCCGGCCCATGCTCGCCACAGAAATGAGCGACGCGGCGGCCAAATCACTAAGTGTCACGCAGCTCGCGCGGCGGATGCGCAACCTGTTGGAGGTGGAGATCGGGGATGTCTGGGTCGAGGGGGAGATCAGCAACTTCCGGCGTCAGGCCAGCGGCCACTTGTATTTCACCCTCAAGGACGAGGGTGCGCAGCTAGCGGCGGTGATGTTCCGCGGGGCGACGCGCGACCTGCGGGTTGAGCCGGACAACGGGGTGGAGGTGCGGGTGTTTGGCGAGGTGAGCCTCTACGAGGCGCAGGGCAAGGCGCAGCTCATCGTGCGCAGCATGGAGCACAAGGGGCTCGGCGACCTGCAGGCGCGCTTTGAGGAACTCAAGCGCAAGCTGGCCGCCGAGGGCTTGTTTGACGCCGCGCGCAAGCAGCCGCTGCCGGTTTTTCCGCGGGTCATCGGGCTGGTCACCTCGCCGACCGGCGCGGCGCTCCAGGACCTGCGCAACGTGTTGGAACGGCGGGCGCCGTGGGTCCAACTGGTGCTTGCCCCGGTGCGGGTGCAGGGGAAGGGGGCCGAGCGTGAGATCGCCGCGGCAATCCGCAACTTCGGGCGCGCTGCCGAGCTTGGCTGGCCGGTTCCGGATGTCCTCATTGTTGGGCGCGGCGGTGGCTCGCTTGAAGATCTGTGGAACTTCAACGAGGAGATCGTGGTGCGCGCCATCGCCGCCTGCCCGGTCCCGTTGATTTCCGCCGTCGGCCACGAGATCGACTTCACCCTGAGCGACTTTGCCGCGGACGTCCGGGCCCCGACGCCAAGCGCGGCGGCCGAACTGGCGGTCCCGGACGCCGCCGAGCTGCGCGCCCGGGTCGCCACCCTTGGCCGGCGGCTGCGCCGCCCGGTCGGCGCGCGGCTGCAGCGCGCCCTGCTGGTGCTCGCCGCACTGCGCCGCGGCGCGCTGAGCCGGGCGAGCGAGCGGATCCTGCGCGCCCCGGTCCAACGGCTAGACGAGCAGCGCGAACTGTTGGAGGAAGCGCTCCAACAGGCGCTGGCCAACAAGTCGCGCCGGCTCGTCGAGGCGCAGGCGCGGCTTGAGGCGAGCAGGCCGGAGAAAGTCCTCGGGCGGCGCGGCGAGCGCCTTGCGCTGGCCAGCCAGCGGATCGGGCGCACGCTCCAACAGGGGCTCGAGCGCCGCCAGCGGCGGCTTGAGCGCTCCTCCGGGTTGCTGCGCGCGCTTGGCCCGGCGGCGGTCTTCGCCCGCGGATTCTCCCTCACCCTGGATGCCTCCGGCCATCCAGTCACCTCGGCAAGCCAGGTCGGCAGCGGCGACGAGCTGCGCACCGTGCTGGCCGACGGCGAGGTCCGCAGCCTGGCCCGTTAGACGCGACGGGCCATCGCGGTTCCCATCAGCGCGTAAAGCTCGGTCTGGTTGGCGGAGTGTTCCAACAGATCAGCCGCCAGTTCGACCCGTCCGGGTTCGAAGATGGTGATCGTCGAGGAGCCGCCGAAGGCGAAGTAGCCTTTTTCGGCGCCCTTGGCGACCGCTTGGCCCGGGGTGAACGTTTGTTGGATGGTCCCAACACAGGTGGCGCCGATCTCGACGAGCAGCAGGGTGCCGAGGTCCGGCGTTTCCAACATCGTCACCACCCGCTTGTTTTCCCAGAGGTAGCCGAGGTTGAGGCGCAGCGCCAGCGGCGAGACCGAGAACAACGGGCCGTTGATCAGCCGCGGCGCGCCAGGAATCCCGGCCGCCGGAAAATGGAACCGGTGGTAGTCGACCGGGCACAGGCGGGAAAGCACCAGCGCGCCGTCGCCGAACCGCCGGGCGAGCGCCGGATCGCCCAGAAAGGCCTCAAGGTTGAACCGCTGGCCTTTGATGAAGAAGGACTCAATCGCCGCCGCCCGCGGAAACCCGAGGTGCCGACCGTCGGCCGGAAACACCACCGTCGCCGGGTCCGGATCGACCGGTCGCGCCTCGGGCCGCAGCCGCCGCGCGAAAAATTCGTTGAACGAGCCGAAACTCTCCGCCGGCGCGGCGAACTCCGCCGGATCAAGTCCGTAGGTTTCAATGAATGGCGCGATCCGGGCGCGCGAGCCGGCGGTGCTCATCCGCCGCCCATACCAGCGCGAGAAAATCGGCCGCTTGACCAGCGCGTGCATCGCCGCCCGCCCGCTGGCCCTCCCGTACGCCCAGCGCAGGAAGCTTTCCCCGTAGATTTTCTCGGTTTCATAGGCACCGCGGGCGCGGTGAAAATAGCGAATCGGTTCCACGCGGGGGACCATGACCGTCCACGCGGCCTCCGGCAACCGGTTTTCCGCCGCCGCGCGGGCCACCCCGGTCTTGCGGATTCCCCTTGCGCGCGCACCCACCCGAGGCTATCCGCACCGTGCAATGAGACCGGGTAATTCACTCATCTTGATCTTCGCCGCCGCCCTGGCCCTCGCCGGGTGTCGCGAAAAGTCCCCCGAGGCGGTCGTTTCCGAAACCCGCAAGCTCACCACCAAGGACGCCCTGCCCAAGCTCGACGCGACCGATGCGCAGCGCTTCACCAATGCCGCCCCAAGCCCGCTGCGCGGCTTGCCCCCGGAAAACTGGCTTGCCGTTCCCGCCACCCAGTTCCGCCTGCTCAACTACCGCTTCGGCACCAGCGGCAGCGGCGAGGTGTTTGTCAGCGTCGCTGGCGGCTCGGTGTTGGAGAATGCCAACAGGTGGTTAGGCCAGTTCAAGGCTCCTCTTCTAACCAGCGAAGGGCTGGCCGCGCTCGAGAAGCTGCCGGTCCTCGGCGGCGAGGGCGTTTGGCTCGAGGCGTCCGGCACCTACGCCAGCGGGATGGGCCAGCCGCCACGCGACGGCTACGCGCTCGCCGGAGTGCTTGCGATGGCTGGCGAAAGGCTGGTGACCGTCAAGATGGTCGGTCCGGCCGCGGAGGTCGCCGCCGAGCGCGAGCGTTTGCGCGCCTTTGCATCATCCCTCTCATTGGTTGAATAACCAGCCATGCGGCTAACGTAGCCGCTACCGCCCCGCGCCATGATGTCCGACCCCATCAGCCCTCCCGACGAGGACCACCACGTCCGTTCCGCCGCCACCCAGCCGGATGCGCCTGGCGCGCGCCGGGTCAAGAGCATCCCGGCGCGGGTGTTTGACTTCCTCTCCGGCTTTGGCCTCGCGACGACCCTGCTCGTCCTGTTGCTGCTGCTGACCTGGCTCGGCACCCTTGAGCAGGTCGACAACGGGCTGTTCCTAACCGCCAAGAAATACTTCGAGCCGAGCGCCTTCATTGTGGTTCCCGAGTACAACGGCAAGCCGCTGCCGCTCGTCCTGCCTGGCGTCTACTGGGTCTCGGCACTGTTGTTCGTGAACCTGCTGTTGGGCGGGGTCGTCCGGATGCGCAAGGGCTGGCGCGTCTTCGGAGTCCTCATCTCCCACTGCGGGATCCTGTTCATGCTCCTCGGCGGGTTCGTCACCCAGCGCTGGGAACAGCGCGGCAACATGGCTATCAGCGAGGGCGAGACCAGCAACGTCGCCGAGCACTACTTCGATTACGTCATCGAAATTACCGAGGTGCGCGACGGCCAACTCGTCGAGCCGGTCCACGTCATCGGCGAACAATTCCTCGCCGACCTCGACCCGCACGACCGTCGCCTGCTGCGCTTGGCCAACCTTCCGTTCGACCTCGAGGTGACCGGCTACATGGTCAACGCCGACGCGCGCTCGTTCACCGATCCGGCACCCGCCAACGGCGAGCGCGTCATTAACGGATACTATCTGTTCGAGCGGGAGCCCAACCCGCAGGCCGAGGCGAACCTGGCCGCCACCTATGCCCGGGTGGTTGAAAAGGACGGCAGCGCGCGCGAGCCGTTCATCCTCCCGGCCGCCAGCTACCACCCGTATACCCTCCGCCACGGCCAGCGGACGTTCGCCGTCTCGATGCGCAAGCGCCTCTGGGAGATGCCCTTCAGCGTGACCCTGGAGAAATTCACCGCCGACTTCCACCCGGGCACCATGCGCCCGCGCAAGTTCGTCAGCGAGATCAACCGCCGCGAGGGCGAGATCGACAGTCACGTCGTCATCCAGATGAACGAGCCGATGCGCCACCGCGGGCTGACGTTTTTCCAGGCCAGCTGGGGTCCCCAGGACGCCAAGCCGGGCACGCCGCTGTTCTCGGTCTTCGAGGTCGTGCGCAATCCCGCCGACAAGTGGCCCGAATATTCACTCTATATTGTTACCGCCGGTTTGCTCATTCACTTCGTCATGAAGCTCGCCGGCTTCGTCACCGCCTCCACCCGCAAGCGCAATGTCCAGTCCTAACCTCCCGTCAGGCAAGCTCGTCGTCCTGCTGGCGGCCATCGCCTTGTTAGTTGGCGGCTTCGGCTACGTGGTTTTCAAGATCAACCCGCGTGGCGAGCTCGCGGTGGTGGCTGATTACAAGCCATGGTCCGATGACGTGGTCACCGCCGCGGCGATCATCCCGGTCCAGGACGGCGGCCGGGTCAAGCCGCTCTCGACCCAGGCAGGCTACCTGATGCTGAGCATGTACGGATCGCGCTCAATGACCATTGAGGGTGCGGACGGCAAGACC
Organism: Akkermansiaceae bacterium; assembly: GCA_044373465.1. GTDB lineage: Bacteria > Verrucomicrobiota > Verrucomicrobiia > Verrucomicrobiales > Akkermansiaceae > JBILQA01. Next base: position 29,482 of record JBILQE010000040.1, read on the forward strand.
AAGATCGATCCGACCCGGTGGCTTCTCGACACCCTGTTTCGCCCGCAGCTCGCGGTGAAACTCCCGACCTTCCGCATCGACAACTCCGAGGTGTTGGAGTCGGTCGACCTGCCGGTGCGCGGCAAGCGCGACCGCTACAGCTATCTCGAGCTTGAGCCCGCTCTGAGCAAGCTCATGGAGCGCGCCCAGATCTACGAGAACCAGGAACAACAAGACAAGAACTCGCTCGATCCGGTCGAGAAGCAGACCCTCGCGCTCGCCCGCAACCTCCGGCTCTACGAGGCAATGTTGGGGTATTTCAGCTTTGCCCGCAACGGCGTGACGATGAACCCGCTGCCAGGCTCGGACGCCGCCGCCCAACGGGTGCCGGTGAGCGTGGTGATGGGCACCGCCCCGGTCATCCGCAAGGTCATCGAGGATGCCCAGGCAACCAACCAGCCGGCGCCGCCACATGTTACCGACCTGTTGGGACAGATCGTCGAGTTCAGCAACCTGTCAAAATTCGTCGTCTTCGTGCTGCCTCCGACCAACGACCCGAAGGACAAGATATGGCTCACGGCCGGCAACCAGATCTGGGAGGTGATGACCAGCCAGAGCGCCGACCCGCAGACCGCCATCGGTGATATCCAAGCGCTCGAGCAGCTCGTCGCGGCTAACGGTGAGAGCCAGCCGGCCTTCGCCGTGGCCCTCGACAAGTTCCGCGAGCGTATCGCCGCGCGCGCCACCGCGCTTGGCCAGCACCGCGCGATCGAGTCGGAGCGGGCGTACTTCCAGCGCAACTACTTCATGTACGCCCTGGTGCTTTGCATCCTCGCCTTTGGCGTCATTCTCGTCGCCTGGATGGCCCCGGCCTCACGCCTCGGCACCGTCCTAACGAAGGCCTGCACGGGCCTAACCACGTTGGCCGCAGGACTCATCATCGCCGGGATTGTCCACCGCAGCTACATCATGGACCGCCCGCCGGTTGGCAACCTCTACGATACCATTCCGTTCATCACCGCCTGCGCCATGATCGTCCTGCTCATCCTCGAGCTCCTCACCAAGCGGCGCTTCGCCGTCGGCGTGGCGACGGT
>JBILQE010000041.1:0-28582 GCA_044373465.1 Akkermansiaceae bacterium
GACACTACAACCCCCGGGGTGGGGGCGGCGCGCCGCCAGTCAGGCAGACGATTCCGCTACGCTCCATCCTCTGCCTGACCGGCGGACTGGGGCTGCGGGACTTTTACAGACAAAGATTTACACTACCGGTGCCAGCAGAACGACAGGCGCAACAAACCACGACATTAGCTCCCTCTATATCGCCGACTTTCAGACGGTGGATGCAGAAGATTCTAAGCCCGTCAATAGCCGAATGTCGCCCGGTGAAGTCGTGATTGCCCAATTACGCGATGGTGGACAGCCGCAGTCATTGTCGGCTGGATACTGCATTCACAGCGAAGTCGACAATGGTCACTGGAGAATCATCTGGAAGGAAGCACCGGGTGGAGGAAGATTGATTGAGCTATCCGCCGAAGGCTATGAGAGCATCCATTTACCATCTGAAGTGATTCGAGAAGTGCAGGCTGGTAAAAGCACTATGGTGGGTGGGCTCCTCGGGCACGACACCATCAGAATGAGAAAGATCCAACAAGAATAGATGAGAAGGCAGCAGGGCGCTGCCTTCTCATGGAAGAAAGTGACGTTCCACCCTTTTCCATGGAAACAACGGATCGATTAATGCACCGAGCCATCGCATGCGACCGAGCCGTCGCGGCAACGAGTGCGGATGGAAGCCAGAATCCACTGTTTCTGGCTCAGCAACCGGGGCTGCCGCCCCGCATGGCAAGTGGCAAGTCAAGCAGAGCCATGCGCGGCGCCTCCGCCTCCCCAAGTGCCGCGATTCGATTGACGATGGTTGAGCTCATTTTGAGGTAAAGCCTGCTCCCGCGTCGCTCAGCCGCTATTTCTGGACCAGCGCAACAAACTGCTCCGCGGTTAAGCCACTGGCACGGATCAGGCTGCGCAAGGTGCCTTTGGCTACTTCGGTGTGATCCGGGACACTAAGTGTCGTCATGTGACCGTCCTTAACGAGGATCATGTGGCTGCCGCGCTGACGGATCCGCCGCCAGCCGTCCCGGGCGAAAACGCGAACAACCTCGCGACCGCTGAGGATCGGCAGCGCCGCCATCACAGAACAACTTCAACTTCCTGGGTTTCAATTGTCAGCGGCATGCCTCGTTGGGCTCGCACCGCCAAACAGGCGGCGATGGCATCGCGGATATTGGCAAGTGCCTGTTCACGGGTCTCCCCTTGGCTCACGCACCCAGGAATGGCGGGACATTCGGCGACCCAGACGCCATCCTCATCGCGATCCAGAGTAGTGACAAACCTCATGTCCGCTACGCTACCCTTCATCGGGGCGCTTGGAAAGTCTGCGGTTGCGCTCCAATGCAGGTAGTCAGACAGCGGCGGCTCATTGCTTCCCCCATTGCACGAATTCCCGCCGCTGCGCTCTCTGGCAACGCCTTGTAGGCCTTTCCAAGCATCCGCAGCTCGCAGCACGGTAGCTTTTTCGCGGTATGCGGCGTTCCTTCAGAACGCGGGAATCGGGGCGTCCCAATTCCCGGGGCGTTGCCCCGGGCTGGTATGCCACGCCCCCAATGGGGCGTTGGGAGCAACCCGCACACCCAAACATCCGCCGCTGGCACACAAGCATCCGCCGGTGGCGCTCTAGCATCCGCCGCTGGCACCCAAACATCCGCCGCTCGCACCCGAACATCCGCCGCTCACGCCCGAACGTGGTTCGGGAAGTTTGCTATGTGCTCGCAAAGGGTGGCGGGGCGGGTGAATGGTGGGGAGTGGTGAAGGAGAGTGACGAGTTGGAGGCGGGGCCGGTCCTGGTGACCGGAGCGACCGGGTACATTGGCGGGCGGTTGGCGCCGTTGTTGGTGGCGCGCGGGTATCGGGTGAGGTGTTTGGTTCGGGATGCCGGGCGGTTGGCGGGGCGCGGGTGGGTCGGCGGGGTCGAGGTGGTGGCGGGCGACGTGCTCCGGCCGGAGAGCTTGGGGGAAGCGCTGCGCGGGGTGCGGGTGGCGTATTATTTGATCCACAGCCTGGGTGCGGGAAGCGGGTTCGAGGACCGGGACGTGCGCGCGGCGGAGAACTTTGCGGAGGCGGCGCGGGCTGCGGGGGTCGAGCGGATCATCTACCTTGGCGGGCTGGCGGAGGCGTCGCCGGAGTTGTCCGAGCATTTGCGCTCGCGCCAGGAGACCGGCGAGGTGCTGCGGCGGGCGGGGGTGCCGGTGACCGAGTTTCGCGCCGGGGTGATCGTCGGGTCGGGGAGTTTGTCGTTTGAGATGCTGAGGTATCTGACCGAGCGGTTGCCGGTGATGGTGTGCCCGCGCTGGGTGAGCACCCGGACCCAGCCGATCGGGATCCGCGAGGTCCTCGAATACCTTGCCAGCGCGTTGGAGGTGGCGGCGAGCAGCGGGCGGATCATCGAGATCGGCGGCGCGGAGGTGCTCAGCTACGGGGAGATGATGAAGATTTACGCGGACGTCCGCGGGTTGCGGCGGTGGATGCTGGCGGTGCCGGTGCTGACGCCGCGGTTGTCATCGTACTGGGTGAACCTGGTGACGCCGATCCCGGCGGTGATCGCCCGGCCGCTCATCGAAGGGCTGCGCAACGAGAACATCGTCCGCTCCGGGGAAGCCGCCGAGTTGTTTCCCGCGATCCAGCCGGTCGGCTACCGGACCGCCGTCGAGCGCGCGCTCGTTGTCCTCAACACCGGCCAAATCGAGACCGCGTGGTCCGACGCGCTGGCGACGAGCGCCGGGGACGTCGCGCCGCTGGTCCTGACGACCCGCGAGGGGCTGGTGGTGGAACTCCGCCAGCGGCTGGTCGACGCGACCCCGGGGGAGGTTTTCGCGGTGTTCAGCGGCCTCGGCGGGCGGCGCGGGTGGTTCTACCTGAACTGGGCGTGGAAAGTCCGCGGGTTCCTCGACCGGCTCCTTGGCGGCGTCGGGCTGCGCCGCGGCCGGCGCGACCCGAACGGCGTCCGGGTCGGCGACGCGCTCGACTTCTGGCGGGTCGAGGCGGTGGCGCCCGGCCACCTGCTCCGGCTGCGGGCGGAAATGAAGGTTCCGGGGAAGGCGTGGCTGGAATTCGAGGTGACCACCCATGCCGACGGGCGCACGCTGTTGGCGCAGACCGCGTTGTTCGCCCCCAAGGGGCTCGCCGGCTGGCTCTACTGGTATGCGCTCTATCCGCTCCACGGGTTGATCTTCAGTGGGCTGATCGACCGGATCGCGGCCCGGGCGGCGGCGGCGGGGGATTTTCCACCGCCAAGCCGCTAGGGATTGCGGCTCAGGTTTGGGGGGTTTGCACACGTCATCGGGGAGTTCCAACGAGGGGGACTTCCCGGCGTCGGTAAGGTTGCCGGAAGGTTAATGTGATTGACTGAAGCGGTGGTAAGCCGCGATTTGGAGGGATGCATCACGCGATCGGAGCGAAGTATTATACCGGCAAGACGCTGCTCGTCACCGGAGCGACCGGGTTGGTCGGCAAGGTTTTGCTCGAAACCTTGCTGCGCAAGCTCCCGGAGACCCGCAAGACCTACGTGATGATCCGCCCGCGCAAGGACCGCGCCGGCAACCGGCTCGGGCCCGCCGAGGTCCTCCAGAAGGAGGTCATCGACTCGACCGCCTTTGATTTCCTCCGCGAGCGCCACGGCGACGAGTTTCCGGCCTTTGTCGCCCAGCGGGTTGAGGCGATCGAGGGCGACCTTTCCAAGGACAACCTCGGGATGTCGCCGGAGACCTACGAGCGGATGTGCCGCGAGGTCGACGTCGTCATCAGCAGCGCGGCGCTCGCCGTGTTTGATGCGCCGCTGGACGAGGCGCTCAACACCAACACGCTAGGACCGCAGCGGATCCTCAAGTTTGCCCGCGACGCGGCGCGCAACCCGTTCGTGGCGCACATTTCGACCTGCTACGTGAGCAATGTTTCCGGGCCGGTGTTCGAGTCGGTCCTCGACCCGCACTGGACCCCGGGCGGGCTGGCCAAGGGCGAATCGTTCGATTGCGACGAGGAAGTTGCCGCGATCCAGCGCGAGGTCGTCCAGATCCGCGAGTCCGGCGGGAAGGAAAAGATGGTCAGCGAAGGGCTGCGCTGGGCACGCCGCCGCGGCTGGAAGGACACCTACACGTTCACCAAGGCGATGGGTGAGCAGTTGTTTATCAGGCACCTCGGGGATGTTTCGGCGCTGATCCTGCGCCCGTCGATCATCGAGAGCGCGCTCCAATGCCCGGCCCCCGGCTGGATCGACGGGTTCCGGATGATGGACCCGCTCATCGTCGGCTACGCCCGCGGCCAGCTCATCGATTTCCCCGGCAACCCGGAGGCGATCCTCGACGTCGTCCCCGCCGACACCGTGGTCAACGCCCTGCTCATGGCCATCCCGTGGACCCACTCGGGCAAGGGCGCGCCGGTCTACCAAGTCTCGTCGGGGATGGACAAGCCGCTGCAGCTCAAGGACCTGCGCGAGTACATGGTCGAATATTTCAAGAACGCGCCGCTGCGCCGGGTCGAGGTGAAGGAGCCGGTGAAGCTGCCGCACCTGACGTTTCCGGAAGTCACCGGGTTCCTCCGGCAGGTCGACTGGTACCTGCGGCCGCTGCGGGTGCTGGAAAAACTCCATGCCCCGATCAAGGGGACCTCGTGGGGGAAAAAGCGCCACGCCGCCCTCAACGCCCGCCGCAACCGCGTCCAATGGCTGCGCAACACCGCCGCGATCTACGGCCCGTACGCCGCCAACCAGGCGCGCTTCCTCACCTTCAACCTCCGCCCGCTCTGGGACGCGCTCTCCGAGGAGGACCGGAAACAATTCCCCTGCCTGCTCAACGACCTCGACTGGCGCTCGTATTTCCACGACGTCCACCTTCCCGGCATCGAGCTCTATCTGCTGCGCATGCCCCGCCGGAAAACCGTCGAGGGCGCACCAGTCGATATCCTCGCACGCTCGCAGGCCGAGCTCGCCACCTCCGGGACGTCCAACAACCAGGAGCTCCGCGCCACCAAGCTGGCGAAGGCGGAAAAGGTGCTCGTCCTAACACGGCTGGTGCGCCCGGTCGACGCATCCAGTTGGACGACGCCGCGGCCGCCGAAGGTCAAACAGATCATCCACCGGGTGAGCCACAAGCTGGTGCGGATGATCTGCGCCCGGCGCCTGAAGTTGCGCTGCGAGGGCTCCGAGAACATCCCGGAACGCGGGCCGTTCATCCTGGTGGCCAACCACACCAGCCATGTCGACACCGGGGTGTTGATGACCGCTGTTGGACCGCTGGCCTCACAGATCCATCCAACCGCGGCGGCCGACTACTGGTTCCGCAGCCGGTTCCTCGCCTGGTTCCTGCAGGCGATGTTAGGTGCGATCCCGTTCGACCGGAAGTGCCGGAACATCCCGAAGGCGGTCGCGCTGCCGGCGCAGATCCTGCGCAACGGCCACTCGCTCATCTTCTATCCGGAAGGGTCGCGCAGCGACGACGGCAAGCTCCAGGCGTTCCGCAGCACCCTCGGGCTCATCGCCCTGGCGTCGGGCGCGCCGATCCTGCCGGCCTACATCAGCGGCGCCTGCGAGGCGCTCCCGAAGGGCGAAACGTTCATCAACGAACATCCGGTCACGGTGAAGTTCGGCAAGATCATCTCCGTCGAGGGGTATCTCGGAATGTTGGATGCGCAGAGCGTTTCCAACGTCGCCCACATCATCGCCAAGGATGTCCACGCTGCTGTTAGTGAGCTGGGCGGCGTGCCAGTCACTCCCGCCGCCGAAGCGTTCGAGCTCGAGCCGCTCGGCGTCGAATAACCAATTTGCCTAGCAGCCAGCGAACCTGACGCCCTATGGACTTCCCAACCTACCTTCTCAGCGGGCTATTCGTCGTCGCCCTCATCTATGTCCTGCGCTGCCGGATGTGCGCCCGCGCCGGGCGCGGGAGCGACCGGTCGTATGACCCGAGCCCCGGCGAGCGCGTCCCGCACCTGTGGGGCTACCGCGATACCAAGTTCGAGTTCTGCGGCCCGGGGACCGTGCGGGTCACCGGCACCCGCTATCCGCTCGCCGGCCCGCCGCTGCCGAAGTTTCTCCCGTTCGTCGAGGAGGTGTTGGGCCTGCCGTTAACCGAAGATCTGCTAGTGGAGCCGACGCCGCCGAAGGAGCTCCCGGCACCGGTGGAGAACCCGGGGTTTGTTGGAGCGATCGGGAAGGTGCTCGGCGCCGACCAGCTCGGGAGCGGGACCGAGGAGCGGCTGGTCCACAGCCACGGCCAGCTGAGCGTGGAGGAAATCTACAACATCCTCGGCGGCAAGGCGCCGCCGCGGGTCGTCGACCTCGTCGTCTACCCGCAGGGCGAGGCGGAGGTCATCGAGTTGGTGCGCTTGGCCGACCGCCACGACGTGGTGCTCATCCCGTATGGTGGCGGGACGAATGTTTCCGGGGCGCTGCTGTGCCCGCCGGCCGAGCGCCGGATGATCGTCTCCGTCGACATGGGGCGGATGAACCGGATCCTCGAAATCGACCCGGTCAACCGCGTCGTCGTCGTCGAATCCGGGATCACCGGCAAGGACCTCGAAGCCCAACTGGAAGCCCACGGGCTAACATCCGGGCACGTCCCCGACAGCATGGAGTTCTCCACCCTTGGCGGTTGGATCGCGACCAACGCGAGCGGGATGAAAAAGAACCGCTACGGCAACATCGAGGAGATCGTGTTGGAGGCGGTGCTGGTCACGCCGCGCGGCGAGGTGAAATCGCTGCCGGTCAACCCGCGCTGTTCGGTGGGGATCCAACCGCGGGCGCTGTTGTTTGGCAGCGAGGGGAGCCTCGGGATCATCACCCGGGCGGTCCTGCAAGTCCACGAGCTGCCGGAGGTCCGGCGGTTCGCCTCGTTCATCTTCCGGGATTTCTCCGCGGGGCTGGTTTTCCTCAAGGCCGTCCAAGGGTCCGGCGCACGCCCGGCGAGCCTGCGCATGGCTAACAAGACCGAGTTCCGCCTCGGGCGCGCGCTCAGCCCGGTCGGCGGGAAGTGGCACAACTTTGTTGGGCGGCTCAAACAATTCTACGTCGTCGACCTGAAGAAGTTCGACCCGAAGACGATGGTTGTCTCGACGGTGGTGATGGAGGGCGCGGCGGCGGAGGTCCGGCAGCAGGACGAGACGCTCAACGCGCTGGCGAAGAAGGCCGGCGGGCTGGCAGGCGGCCCGGAGGCGGGCAAGCGCGGCTACCGGGTGACCTTCGCGATCGCCTACATCCGCGACTTCCTCAACAAGCTCGGGGTGCTCGGCGAAACCTTCGAGACCTCCGCGCCGTGGGACCGGATCGAGGCGATCACCGGCGAGGTCGAACGCGAGCTCAACGAGCTGTGCAAACAACACGGCGTCCCGGGACGGCCGTATCTATCCTACCGGATCTCCCAGATCTATCAGGCCGGGGTTTGCATTTACTTCACCATGGGGTTCTTTGGCCGCGGGATGAAGAACGCGGAAAAGTCCTACCATGAGATCGAGCACCGGCTGCGCGAGGTGATCCTCGAGCAGGGCGGATCGCTCTCCCACCACCACGGGGTCGGCAAGGTGCGCCAGGATTTTCTCCCGCGGGTCCAGTCGGACGCGGCGATGAATGCGATGAAGGCGGTCAAACAATCGCTGGATCCGGGCAACGTGTTTGCCGCGGGCAACAACGTTTTCGGCCTTGAAGCCGGCGAGCCTGCCGCTGCCGACGCCAAGCTATGAGCACCGGTGACTTCCACGGGATGACGGTGGTTCTAACCGGCGCGTCGTCCGGCCTTGGCGCGGCGCTGGCCGAGGCGTTCGCCACGGCGGGCGCCTCGCTGGTGATGTTCGCCCGCTCGGGCGACGCGCTCGAGGAGGTCGCCGCGCGCTGCCGCGCCCACGGGGCGGACCCGCTCGTGGTTGTTGGTGATGTCACCGTCGCGGCGGACTGCGAGCGGCTTGTTAGCGCGGCGGTCGCCCGGTTTGGCGGGATCGACGTGCTCGTCGCCTGCGCCGGGATCGGGATGTGGGCCGAGTTCTCCAACATCACCGACCCGGCGGTGCTCCAGCGCGTCATGGAGGTCAACTACGGCGGGGTGGTCAACCCGACGTTCTATGCGCTGCCGGAGTTGAAGAAGCGGCGCGGGTTGTTAGTGGCGATCTCGTCGGTCCAGGGGATTGTTGGGGTTCCCTATCACACCGGGTATGCGGCCTCGAAGCATGCGGTGCAAGGGTTCTGCAACTCACTGCGGATGGAGTTGCGCGGGACTGGCGCGGGAGTGCTCACGGTGATGGCCCACTGGATCAGCGGGACGAAGTTGCGCGAGCAGGCGCTGGGCCACGATGGTGCGCCGAAGGGGAAGAGCTCCCACCAGCACGGGTCCGGGGCAATCCCGGTCGCGGAGATGACCGCCGCAATCATTGCGGGAATCCGCGCGCGCAAACGGATCATCTTTGTTCCGGGAAAACTCCGCTACCTCTCATGGGTCGCGGCCATCGCCCCCGCGCTGGCCGACCGGATCATCATCGGCAAGGTCGAGAAGGAAGCCGGCCGGAAGTAGATGCCCACCCTCACCATCCTGAACCCCGCCGCCGGCCGCGGCCGCGCACGCGAGGTCTGGGAGATGCTCCGCGCCCGCACCGGCGAGCCGGATTCCCAGCTGCATGTCACCACCGCCCCGGGCGAAGCCGAGGACGTCGCCCGCGCCGCGCTGCTCGCCGGCACCGAGCGGATCTTCGTCGTCGGTGGCGACGGGACGTTCAACGAGGTGCTTAACGGGTTTTTTGTTAACGGTGCGGCGCTCAACCCGGCGGCCGTGTTAGTTGCGGTGGCCGCCGGGACCGGCTGCGACCTGGTGCGCACCCTCGCCGGGATGCCGGCGCCCGGCGGGTTCATTGCGATGGATGTTGGGAAGGTCACCTGCGTGGGAGCCGACGGCGGCGAGCGGGTCCGGTACTTTGCCAACGTCGCGAGCTGCGGGCAGAGCGCGCGGGTGGCCGCGGCGGTCAAGCGGATGCCGCGCTGGTGCGGCGGACCGGCCGCCTATCTGTTGGCGATTTTGGAATCATTGGCGACGTATCAGCCGGTGGCTGTTAGCCTCAGCATTGACGGGGTGGCCGGTGACCCGCGCCGGGTGCGCTGTGTGGCATTGGCCAACGGCCGGGCATTCGGTGGCGGGCTGACGATTGCGCCGGACGCGCGGGTCGACAGCGGTGCGCTCGACCTCGCGGTCATTGGCGCGGCGCCGCGCCGCTGGCTGCTGCGCAACCTCGGCGCGATCTACCGCGGCGACCACGCCGGAATGCCCCACATCAGCCACGCCCAGGCCCAACAAATCGACATCCGCAGCGCGGAGCCGGTGGCCATCGAGGCGGACGGCGAGGTCATCGGGAGCCTGCCGGCGCGTGTCGAGTTGCTTGCCGGGGCGGTGCGGGTGGCGTTGCCGGGACACGTTTTTGTTGGTTAGCGGGGAATTTCGGCTAGAAGACGCGCATGGCAACCCAACAAGCCAACCAATCAACGACCACCACCGGCGAGGCGCCGCCGATCAAACCGATTTACTGGGTCGGGCGTGAGATGTTCCGGAGTCTGTTTGGTGCGTATTTCGGCTGGGAGGTTTTCAATGCCGAGCGGGTGCCGCTCACCGGCCCGGTGATCTTGGCGTCCAATCACGAGAGCTTTGTCGACCCTGGCGCGATCGGCGGAGCGATCGCGCGGGAGGCCTACTATCTGGCGCGCGAGTCGGCATTCATTCCGGTGCTTGGCGGGCTGATGCGCTCGGTCAACGCCATCCCGGTCAACCAGGAAGGCGGGGCGATGGCCGGCCTGCGCGCCGGCTTGGAGGTTCTGGATGGCGGCAACGCCCTGATCCTGTTCCCTGAGGGTGAACGGACAATGGACGGGGAAATGCACTCGTTCCGCTCCGGCGTCGGGCTCATCGCCGGCCGCTCGGGCGCCCCGGTCGTCCCGGTCCGGGTCTTCGGCCTCCACCACGCCTACGGCCGCCACATGAAACTCCCGCTCCCTAACAGGAAGGTCGTCGTCAAGTTCGGCCACCCGCTCCACTTCGACGCCGAGCTCGCCGAGCTGCGCGACGGGTCGAAGCAAAAGTCGAAGCTCGTCTATCAGAAGATCACCCAGGACATCGAGGACGCCGTCGCGCGGCTGACGCCGGACGCAAACAGCTGACGGATGTTAGCCCGGTTCACTGGTTGACGAAGCAGCGCAGGCGGAGGAAGCGCACCAGCGCGCTGGTGATCGGCTGGGAGTCGCCGACGGTGACGAGGCGCTTGCCGTCGAGTGGGCTGGCGAGGAGGATCCGCGAGGTGCCGCCGGGGTTCCATGTCCACGCGCCGGTGCCCACCTTGGTGGCCAGCGGCGACCATGCGCCGGCGAGGTCGCCGACCTCGATGACGTAGGAAACATCGGCGGGGGAGGGATCGGGGATGTTGAAGCGCGCGGCGATCCGCCCGCTGAGCAACGGGTCGCTTGAACGCAGCGGCTGCGGGAGCGACCCGGGCCCGTCGGCCGAGCTAACCGGCGAGCTGGCCAGCGCGTATTCGAGAAAGTTCCTCACTCCGTCGCGGTCGCCGTCGGTGGTTGCGGTGGTCAGCGGCCCGTGGTCGGGGAAGAATGACTCGCGCCAGAGGACATAGCCGTTGGTGTTGGGTGCGATGGTCGCCGACTGGCGGATGCTGCCGCCATCCCCCGCGGTGATGAAGGTGTTGTTGAAGAAGATCGCCGCCTTGCGGTCGTTGAGCGCCGGGGTCGCCAGCGGCGTCCAGCTCTCGCCGTCGGTGGAGACGAGGTCGACGTCGGCATTGCCATTGTCGCGGTCGATGCCGGCGGCAAACCATAGGCCGTTGCCGAAGGCGAGCGCCGGGGTTTCCTCGGTGGGGGTGCGCGAGGTGGTGAAGGTGGCACCAAGATCCGTCGAGCTGCGCAGCTTGCTGTACCAGCCGGAGGCGAGGAACCGGTTGTTAGCCCATTTGATGTGCCGCAGGTCGTGCCAGCTGAGCAGCCCGCTGGTGGCGCTGGCGCTGGTGTTAGTCCAAGTGGACCCATCGGTGGAGGTCAGGACGATGGGGTTGCCATTGGTGCTAGCGGAGTAGCCGACGGCGACAAACGTCCCGTTGCCGAAGGCGACGCCGCTGAGGTCGTTGGTGGTGCCCGAGGCGACCGTCGTCCAGGTGGTTGCGTTGGTTGAGCGGCGGATCGTCCCGTCGTCGCCGACCGCGACGTAAACGCCCGCGCCGAAGGCGACCGCGCGCAGCTCCGGGCCGGCGAACAACCGCTGGGTCCAACTGCCGGATTCGCCGGTCGCCGAGGTGAGAACCAGCCCGCGCCAGCCGGCCGGGGCGGAGAAGTCGTAGTCATAGCCGACCAGGACGAACTGCGTCCCGTCCCAGAGTCCGCCGGTGATGTGCTGGTTGAGGCCCAACTGATAGGCGGACCAGGTGGTGCCGTTCGTGGATGTCGAGACGCGGCCGTTGGTGTTGGCGCCCTCGCCGGCGGCGATGAGCTTGTTGGGGCTGGCGACGAGGGTGGAGAAGTTGACGGTGGTGTTGCTGTTGCGGTTAGACCAGGAGTTGATCCCGTCGGTGACGGTGACGACCTGGGTGGCGACCGCCTTTTGGCCCTTCATGTCGGAGACGGTGACCTTGACGGTGTAGGTGCCGCCGCTGTTCCAGGCGAAGGCGGCCGACGGGTTGTTGTCAAAGGTGAACCCCTGGCCGAAATCCCACGCGTAGGCAAGCTCGTCACCGTTCGGATCGCTCGCCTGGGCGGTGAACACGCAGGTCTGGCGGGCCGCCGCGCTGGTGGGCCCGCTCAGGCTAACAGTCGGGGCGGCATTGCCGGCAAACGGCCCAACATTGACGCGGACGTCGAGGAACTCGTTGGGCGTGGTCCCGCCGCGGGCGACCGGGGTGATGTGGCTGTTGCCATCCGAGTAGGTTCGGCCGATGGTAAGTGCGCCGTCGGCGCGGTCGCTTGGTCCGGTGGCCGACCCCGGGGTGGTGTCGATGAGCCATGAGCGGTTCTGAAAGGCGCGCTGCCAGACGATGTTAGCCCCGGCGCGCAGCGGGTTGTTGGAGAACTGGCGCCGGTAGCTCAGCCAGTAGAATTCGTTGGGTGCCTTGGTTAGGCGCAGCGCGCGGATCCCGGTGGCCAGCGGCGAGTCGATCCGGAAGATCCGGTGGGTCGCGGAGCCGGCGGCGGTGGCGTCGGTCCAGTCGGTGTTGGTGAGCCAGTTGAGGCGTTGTTTCGCCTCCGAGTGGGGTGATGAGTCGATGGCGCCGCCGCCCATGACATCGAACGGATCGCCGTATTCATCAGTGCTGCCGGACGGGTCGACCGGGTTGGTGCTGGCGCCGGGCGGAACCCAGAAGCTCGCGTGGCCAAGGCCGAAGTTGTGGCCGAACTCGTGGACGTGGACGGCCGGGTCGGTTGGCCCCTGGATCCAGAGGTCACTGCCGCCCTGTTGGGCGAGGCCCGAGTAGGTGACGCCGCCGATGCGCATGTTGATATCAACGAAGGCGGCGCCGATGATGTCATAGTTGGCGAGGACCGCCGAGTTGCCCGGGAGGTTGCTGAAGGCGGTCTTGGCATCCGCGAGAAGCTCCGAGTTGCGCGATGTTCCGCCGCTGGTCGCGGCATAGTAGCTCGCGGTGCGCGGCAGGCGGATGACGGTGGGCGAGACGCTCGCCTCGATCCAGGTCTTGCCGAAGGAGAAGTCCTCGATGTGGCCGGATGCCTCGTTGTTGAGCAGTGCCGCGTAGGGGGCCGCGGCGGTGTTAGGGAAGCTGGCGTCGGTTTTGTCGGAGAAGTCGCAGCGGAGGATGAAGACCATTTTTTTGGTTTCGGTCCATGTGGAGGCGAGGTTGAGGGCGATGTCGGTGGCCGCAGCAAGGTTGAAGGTGCCGGACCGGTCCTGGGCGAGCGGGGAAAACAGGAGCCCCGCCCCGCCGTTAGTTCCGGGGAGCTCGTCGAGGGCGGCGATCGAGCGGTCGAATGATGCGAGGGATTCGGCATCGCGGAACCAGAACAGGCGGCCGCCGGCGAGCGCCGCAACGGGCGCCGGGCCGAGCTCCTCGCCGGTGGCAAAGTCGCGATCGGCCAGCGGGTTGGCCAGCGGGAAGAGGCGTGCGGCGACGGCCGCCTCGGCCGCTTCGAGCGGGTGGAAGACCTCCTCGCGCAGGGCCAGCAGGTTGCCGAGGCGGATCCCCTGGACCGGCGCGATGGTTCTCGAGGCGAGGGCGAGCCGCCGGCCGGAGACGAAAGTTTCCAACTCCGGAGCGCCCGCCACGCTGGTTAGCCGGACCACTCCGGGCGCTCCGGCGGGATGGCCGGCGCCGGTATTGCAAACCGGGAGTACCTGATAGTTTCCCGTCGCCGAGATCGGCTCCTCGACCTCCCGCTGCAGGGCCGGCGGCAGGTTGTGCCAAACATCCAGGCTCACCGCCTGCCCAAGCGCCTCGCGCGGATCGTTGCGGATCAGCTGCTCCATGACCTCGCGCCGCTGCCTGACGAGCTCCAGGCCCGCCGGACTAACAGGTCCGGCGGTTCCCGCCGCCGCGTCCAACAGCTGCGCCGCCTCCCCCAACACCTCCAACGCCGCCGCCCGCTCCGGCGTGGCCGCGCGCTCCAGCAACGGTGGCCGGCTGGCGGCCGCAGGCTCATCGAGCAGGCGCTGATGCACGCTGAGGCCAAGCAGCAGCAGCCCTAACAATGCCAGGGCATGCCAAACAGAGAATCTGCGGTGGCGGGGGGTGTCCATCAACCATCAACGGATAGTCGATTCTCGCCTTGGGTGGTAGATTTTAATGAACCAGCCCGCGGAGGTGGAGGTGGTGGAGCCATGCGGCGAAGTCGAGGGTCGGGTCGAGGTCGCGGGCGAGCGAGTCGAGGTCGGCAAGCGACTTTGAGCCGTCCATGGCGACGGCGATCGGATAGTGGGCGGGATTGCGGAACGAGCACGGGTGGTGATAGATGTCGACGAGCGGCTCGTGGCGGGCGGCATGATAGAGGTGGAGCCGGGACATCCTTGGCCGGTCACCCGGGCGGGTGGGCAGGCCGGTGGGCATTGCGCGCAGCTCGATCCACCCGTGGCGCACTCCGTCCATGATCAGCCGCGCAACCCGGGAGGGCGAAACATCGTGCTCGCCGGCAGGCAGCAGCCCGCGCATCGAGGCGATTGTTTCTGAAAGCGGCGGACATGCCGGCGAGGATTGGATCAGCGTGGCTAACAACGCCTTGGCCACCGGGTGGTCGAGCTCGATGACCAGCTCGTCGTCCCCGGCGCTGAAGCGCATCCGCGCGCCCGGCGAGTAGTCGCGCAGCGAGCCGGCGTGTTGGAGGGTAGTGCGCGCGGCGAGTCCGAGGATCCGCTCGACGGAGATGTCCTGCAGCTCGGCGCCATCACTGCGGGCGAGCAGGCTGGTGCGGAACGTCCGGCCTAACAGGAAGTCGATGATCTGTTGGAGCAGGCGCGGGTCGTCGGCGTAGCGTTTGAGTTTTTCGCGGGCGGCCTCGGGGAGGTCGGCGGGGGTGTTTTGGGATGGATTGCTTTCGCCGAGGTAGCGGAGACCGGCGTGGTTGGTGGCGTCGAGGAATTCGACGAAGTAGCACGGTTGGTTGATGGGTGCGAGGTCGTCGAAGGCGAGGATGGCGGGACCCTTGGCGGCCATGTCGTGGATGTCCTGGCGGAGGTGCTCGCCGTAGGGAGTCGACGAGTCGGCGAAGAAGGCGTCGAAGAGGTCCGGGAGGCCGTGGAGCGGGAGGTCGGCGGTGGTGGCGGCGCTCGGGTGGTTGGCGAGGGCGCCGGCGAGCATGGCGAGCGGTTGGCGCAGTGCCCATCCGGGGAGGACGTTGTAGCTGAGGCAGGCGACTCCGGCGGGTGCCAGCGAGCGCTGGCAAAGGGCGAGCAGGGCGGAGCGGGTGTCGCTGTCGACCCACGAGTAGACGCCGTGGGCGATGACGTAGTCGAAGCCCGCTTCGCCCGGGTCGAAGGAGCGCAGGTCGGCGTTGATGAATGAGATGTTGTCGAGCTTGGCGGCGGCGGCGGCGGCGCGGGCGAGGTCGATGGCCGGGGTGCTGAAGTCGACGCCGGTGAATGATGCTTGCGGGAATGCCTGGGCGAGGGGGAGGAGGTTGTGGCCGGATGCGCAGCCGAGCTCGAGGACGCGGGCGTGGTTGGCGGGGGCCGGGTCGAGGCCGGCCAGGGTGGCGGCGGCGGCGATGAGCGCCGGGTGGGTGGACGGGTGGCTCATCGCGGGATAGGGGTGTGCCTGATAGAGCGAGTGGAGCGGATCGGTCATAGCAGGAGGATTTATCTTCGTGGGGAAAGAGTCGAGCGGGGAAAATGGCCGAAATCATCGGGTTGGCGAGGACGGAGGCGGCGATTGCGGGGGGCGGGAAAATCGTTTATAGCCGGGGAAACCGATGACCGCCCACGACCTGCTGACGTATTGCCCGGACCTGCTTGACTACCAGCGGCGGGTGAGCCGCGAGGTGTGGGTCGGGAAGGTGCCGCTGGGTGGGAACCACCCGATAAGGATCCAGTCGATGATCACCGCGGACACGCGCGACACGGAGGCGTGCGTGAAGGAGGTGCTGGAGCTCGCGGCGGGCGGCTGCGAGATCGTGCGGATCACGGCGCAGACGAAGGTGTACGCGGCCAACCTTGAGCACATCGCCCGCGGGGTGCGCGCCGCGGGCTGCGACGTTCCGCTCGTCGCCGACATCCATTTCAAGCCGGACGCCGCGCTGGAGGCCGCCAAGTGGGTCGAGAAGGTCCGGGTCAATCCGGGGAACTACGCGGACAAGAAGAAGTTTGAGGTGCGCGAGTACACCGACGCGGAATACGAGGGTGAGCTTGAGCGGATCCGGGCGCAATTTGCGCCGTTGGTTGCGCTGTGCAAGGACCTCGGGCGGGCGATGCGGATCGGGACCAACCACGGGTCGCTCTCGGACCGGATCATGAACCGTTACGGGGACACGCCGCTGGGGATGGTTGAGAGCGCGCTGGAGTTTGCGCGGCTGGCGCGGGAGGACGGCTACCATGATTTTGTGTTTTCGATGAAGGCGTCCAACCCGAAGGTGATGATCGAGGCGTACCGGTTGTTGGTCGCGCGGCTCGCCGCCGAGGGGCCGGACTGGAATTATCCGATCCACCTTGGGGTGACCGAGGCGGGCGACGGCGAGGATGGCCGGATCAAGAGCGCGATCGGGATCGGGTCGCTGCTGGCTGACGGGATTGGCGACACGATCCGGGTCTCGCTCACCGAGGATGCGATTCACGAGCTTCCGGTGGCGCGGGCGCTGGCGGCGCCGTTCCAGAACCGAGCGGCGGCCGGCGCGGCGCCCGGCGGTGGGTGTTTGGCGCCGAGCTACGATCCATTTTCCTACGAGCGGCGCGGCAGCGAGGTGGTCACCGTCCAGGGGCACGAGCTTGGTGGCGACCGGGTGGTCCGGGTGGTGACCCCGCAGGACCGGTGGAACGCGTTGGCGCACAAGATTTCCTCGCTGGGCGACTACCGTCCGGAGATCGTCTACGAAAAGGCCGGGGTGGTGGAAATCGACCCGCGCGACGCGGCCGCGGTCGCCGCGGTCAACTCGGCGGCGAGCCCGCAGTTGGTCAGCGTGGCGGACGGGATCGGGATGGAGGTCATCCACGCGTTTCGCCAGCTGGCGTTTGTCATCGACCGGCGCCACCCGATCCTGCTCAAAGACACGCTCACCCCGCCGGTGGGCGAGACGGATTTCCTCGGGGCGTTGCTGCCGGCGGCGCGCAACGTCGGGTCGCTGCTCTGCGACGGGATCGGCGACGCCCTGCTGGTCCGCGGCGAGACCGCGCCGGGCCAATCGTTGCGGTTGGCCTACAACATCTTGCAGGCCGCCGGGACGCGGATCTTCAAGACTGACTACGTCGCCTGCCCGAGTTGCGGGCGGACTTTGTTCAACCTGCAGAGCACGACCCAGAAGATCCGCGCGGCGACCGGGCATTTAAAGGGGGTGCGGATCGCGGTGATGGGATGTATCGTGAACGGTCCCGGGGAAATGGCGGACGCCGATTTCGGCTACGTCGGCGGTGCTCCGGGGAAGATCAACCTCTACGTTGGCAAGACTGCGGTGAAGTTCAACATCCCGGAAGCCGAGGCAGTCGAACGCCTTATGGAACTCATCGCGGACCACGGGAAGTGGATCGAGCCACCCGTGGAGGTGGCCGTCGACGCTTAGGAGAGCGCAAGTGATTGACCGATGAAGGCAGCGGGCACCGAGACGACGACCCGTCCTGAGGAGAAGCTCCTCACGGGGGTGCCGTGGTCGGTGGTGGTGCTCAACGATCCGGTCAACTTGGTCGAGTATGTCGTCTGGGCGTTCATGAAGGTGTTCGGGTATCCGAAACCGCGGGCGACCCGCTTGACGATGGAGGCGCATGAGACCGGTCGGTGCGTCGCATGGTCCGGCGCGCGCGAGCAGGCGGAGTTTTACGCGCAGCAGCTTCAGGCGTTGCAGCTGAGTGCGTTCATCGAAAAATCCGAATGAAGGTGGCGCCAACACTGATGGGGGGGCTGAAGATCGAGGCGGAGGTGCCCGGCGATTGGGAGGTGCTCCGGTGGATCGTCAACGATGCGACCGCCGGCGAGGTCGACCTGGCCGCGCGACTTGCCGGGCGGATGCCTGACGAGGAGCTTGCGCGCGATTGGGAGGCATTCGTGGTTCCTGACTTGCGTGCGGAGTTCAGCGATCAGGTGGCGACCGTCGGGCGGGCGATCGAGGAGGCGGTCGCAGCCAATGGCGGTGGCCCGGGTGCGCTGCATGTCCCGCCGACGGACATCCTCGGGTGGTTCGGGGCGTTGAACCAAGCGCGGCTGGGACTCGAGGAGCGCTTTTGTTTTGAACAGGACCCGCGGCCCAACCTGGTGAAGATGAACTCGGTGCGCCGCTCGGGGTTTCTCCGCGGGCGGTTCTACGCGGCCGTTCAGGAGATCATGCTCACCCACCTGATGTGACCCGCCCAAGCGCGGCGGCCACCGCTTCGGTGACGACCGTGACGCTCAGCTCAAGCTGGCAGCGGAGGTCGAGCGGGCATTTCGCCAGCAGGCACGGTGAGCATTCCACCTTGTGGCGCAGCAGGGTGTTCTGGCGGCCGAGCGGGCGCCGCCAGTCCGGGTCGTTCGGGCCAAAAACCACCGCGGCGGGCAGCCCGAGGTGCGCCGCAAGGTGCCCGGCGAGGCTGTCGGATCCAAACAACAGCGACGCCCGGTCGAGGTGGTCCAGCGCATGGCCGAGGTCGGTGGTTTCAAAAAGCTCAGTGTCAACCAGTCCAGCAAGCGCGCGGGCTGCCTGCGGGCGGTTTCCCTCGGACATGACGAGGATTTCGAGATCCGGCCGGCGGGCGCGAAGTTCGGCGATGACCGCGGCGAATCGCTCGACCGGCCATTCGTGGCTTGGGCCGAACCCGCTGCCGGGGACGACGACGAGGCGGGTGCCGGTCTCCGGCCCGCGCGCTCCCGGGGTGGCAAAAGATTCCGGGACGAACCCGGGCAACCCAAGCCGCTCCATGAGCATCAGGTAGTGGCGGACCCGGTGGGCGACTGGTCCGGGTGCCTCGGGGATGCTGACTGGCTCGGAGAGGCGTTTTGCCAGCCCTTTGGCTGGATAGCCGATGCGTTGCGCGATCCCGGCGCGATCGGCCGCCTTGGCCGCCTCGCCCGGCTCCCACAAGAATGCCGACTCCCATTCTCCACGAGGAAGTTGCAACAATGGGACCAACTGCCGCGCGGAGGCCTTGGCAGGGTAGCCGATGAGCTTGTCGAGCTTGCCAACCCGCTCCCAGAGAGCGTGTTGGTAGTCCGGGAAAAGCACCCCGACGGTGGCGTTCGGGCGCCCGTTGCGCAGTGCCCGGAGCGCCGGCGCCGCGAGGCAGGCATCGACCGGATCAAGCGGCGCCACAAACAGGATGTTGCCGCCTTTCAGATACAGTGGCGGCTTGCTCGGAAGCGGGTTGTCGGAGACGGCGGCCATCGGCGCGCACAGCATGCGCTTTCCGGTTCGCTGATGGCAAGCTTGCGCCCGCGCCGCTCACGCCAAGCCGGCGCCCGGCTCGATCCGGTGGTCGCGCAGCTTGGCGAACCTCGCCGGCTGGTGGAAATCGGCCGGACCGGCGCCCAGCGGGCAGGCTGAGAGGAACCGCTGGTTGGGCGAGCCGATGATGAAGGTGACGTTCCCGGTGGTCTCCGGGCCGAAGTCCAAGCGGGCGCGCAACAGGTTGAGCGGGATGGCCATCGCCGCGAGCCACCCGCCGTCCGGGGCAAGGTCGGCGAAGGTCGCCACCTCCGGAAAGGCAATCTCACAGTCCTCGGCACGCACCCGCGGGGCGGTGAACTCGCAGCTCCACCACGCGCCGTTGGGGGCAAGGTTGAACTCGAAATAGCGCCCGCCGGGGCCCGCAAGGAACAACTCCGCCACATCGTGCTTCCACAGGTCCGCCTGATACTCGCCGGGGCGCGCCCGCGGGTGGATCTGCGCCGGGGCCGCCCGCGCGGCGATGAACCACAACCTCAACGGGTCCGCCACCAGCGCGTAACCCGCTGGTGGCGCGACATCCACGCCATCATGGTCGGCCAGAATGCCAAGCATCGCGGCGTCCAGTCCACCCCAGCGAAGCAGCGTTTCACAGCGTTGCAGAATCACAGCGGTGGCATAGGCCGCGGGCCGCCACCCGTCGAGACGGATCCGCCCAAAGCACGAAATCGCGAAATTTCATCTCGAAAAGTGAAATTGATCGCTTTTCCGGCTAGGTTTTTGCTTAAACAAAGGGGTTGTCACGCCCGACACCGCCCCTGAGATGCAAACCATTGAGTACATCGGTCCACGTCCCCGCAAAAAGCCGCGCAAGAGCCGCTTTGGAAGGTGGGTCGGCGGCTGGCTGATGATGATTCTGGCCGTGGGGATGGCCGCATTTTTCGCCAAGCCGATGCTGCCGTTCCTTAAGGCTCAGCAGAATGGGGCATCCGACGCGCGCGCTGCGATTCTCATCGGCGAGCTTGGCGAGAGTCCCGCGGCCTGCGACAAGCTGGCGGCCGCGGCGCTTGCCCAGACGCTGGAGCCGGTGAGCTACGATCCGGCATATTACAAGATTGCCTATCCGGGTGGTGACATTCCGGCCGGCAAGGGGATCGGGACGGACGTGATCGTGCGCGCGTACCGGCAACTCGGGTGCGATTTGCAGGTTCGGGTCCACGAGGACATGAGCAAGAATTTCCGGGTCTATCCGCAGTTGTTCAAGATGCACGAGCCGGATCCGAACATCGACCACCGCCGGGTGGCCAACCTGCAGCGCTTCTTCAGCCGTCACGGTGAGGAACTTCCTACCACCCGCGAGGTCTCCGACTACAAGACCGGGGACATCGTCGCCTGGCGGCTGGCCGGTGACGCGACCCATATCGGGATCGTCGTTCCGGGTCCGGGGACCCGCCGCAACGAGCCGTGGGTGGTGCACAACATCGGCGCTGGCCCGGTTTGGGAGAACTCGCTGTTGAATTTCCAGATCATCGGCCACTACCGGTTCAACCCGTAGCGGTGGATCGGGTCGGACTCACCCGCGGGGGTGGAATTTTTGGTGCATCGACTTGAGGCGTTTTTGGTCGACGTGGGTGTAGGTCTGGGTGGTCGAGATGTCGGCGTGGCCGAGCAACTCCTGGATGACCCGGAGGTCGGCGCCATTCTGCAACAGGTGGGTGGCAAACGAGTGGCGCAGCAGGTGCGGGTACATCGTCGATTCGATCCCGGCAGCCGCAGCGCGCTCCTTGACGATTTGCCGGACCCGGTCGGGCGACAGCCGGCCGCCGCGCACCGAGATGAAGACATGCGACGAGGTCTGGCGGGTCACCAGCGCCGGGCGGGCGTTGGCCAGATAGTTGGCGAGCGCCTCGCAGGCGCGGCCGCCGACCGGGACGACGCGGGTCTTGTTCCCCTTGCCGGTGACGCGGATGAAGTTTTCGTCGAGGTCGAGGTGTTCGAGGCGCGCGTTGCAAAGTTCCGCGAGGCGCAACCCGGATGCGTAGAAAAGCTCAAGGATCGCCCGGTCGCGGCGGTCGAGCGGGCCGCTCTCGCCGACCGACTCGAGCAGCCGCGCGACGTCGGATTCATTCAGCGTTTCAGGAAGTTGCGCGTCGCCGCGGGGTGCCAGCAGCGGTTCGGCCGGGTCGCACGGGAGGACGTCGCGCGCCGCCAGGTGGCGGAAGAAAATCTTCAGGTGGACGACCCCGATGCGCAGTGAGGCGGCTGCCTGCCCCTTGGCCTTCAGGTGGCTCAGGAAGCTGGCCAGCTCCTCGGTGCCGAGGTCGGCAAGCTCGTGGCGCTCCTGCCGTGTCCACTCGGCGAGGTGGTCAAGTGTCTGGCGCACCGAGAGTTGATACGCGCGCGAGAGCCCCCGCTCGGTGGCCAGGAACATCACAAAGCGGTCAATCGCACTCTCCACCCGTGCATCCTAGCCGATCGCCAGCCGCATGTGCAAGCGGCGCGCCGCGCCCCGGCTGCCAGAATCAGACCGCGCTCCTGCTTGACGCTGAGCAGCACCCGCAGTCCACTCAAGGAATGGTGAAGGAAGTTTGGTACCAGTCGCACGACTTTGATTCGACTGACCTTGGCCCGCTCGGGTGCGCCGAGGCGCTTGAGTATCTGGCGGGGGTGAATTGGCCGAGGGAATGGCAGCGGGAAGCGGAGAAAGTGGCGGCGCGCGAGCAATGCTGTCCGGCGGGGATGGGATTTCGCGCGGCGGACGGGCCGTTCATTCATCTGATGCCGACGCCGGAGGGAGTCACAGTTCTGTTTGAGTGGGACGAGCCGGCAAAGTTCCTCGGGATCTTCTCGATCATGAAGCACCGCGACGTCTGGGTTGAAAAGTTCCCCAACAGCGAGGTCCCGACGCTCCTCGGGCAATTCTACGCTGCCGACTACCCGGCGATTCGCCAGCGGCTCGGGAAATCCTAAGCCAACTCTCCGCGCGGCGGTGGTAAAATCCCGCAAAAGCGCGATTGTTCTTGCCAGCCGATGAGATTGGGAGAGTCTCCGCGCCCCGCAAGGGATCCATGGTTTGCCGTGGCCGGCAGTTGATTGTCCGGTGGCAGTTGGGGTTCGCAGCGGGATCGTCGGTGGCGGAAAATCCGCTGCCATCTGCCGCCCGCGGCATCACCACCCAAACTACTAGACCGTCATGGATACCATTCCGTTTTCCGAACTTGGACTTCCGTCCGAACTCCTTGAAGCCGTGGCCGGTCTTGGCTACGAGCGGCCCTCGCCGATCCAGGCGATGGCGATTCCCGCCGCGCTTGCGGGCAAAGACATTGTTGGTCTTTCGCAAACCGGATCGGGAAAAACCGCGGCGTTCGCGCTGCCGGCCTTGTCGAAGATCGACGTCAACGCCCGCTACGCCCAGGTGCTGATCCTCTGCCCGACCCGCGAACTGGCCGTCCAGGTGTGCGAGGAAGTCCATCGCCTCGGGGCCAAGATGCCTGGTCTCAAGGCAGTTCCGGTCTACGGCGGAACCCCGATCGACCGCCAGATCCGCTCGCTCAAGGAAGGCGCGCAGTTGGTAGTCGGCACTCCGGGCCGGCTGTTGGACCACCTGCGCCGCGGGACTTTTGACCCGGGCCGGATCAAGCTGACGATTCTCGACGAAGCCGACCGGATGCTCGACATGGGTTTCCGCGAGGAAATGGAGGAGTTGCTTGCGGCGATGCCGGCTGAGCGCCAGACGCTGTTTTTCTCCGCGACGATGAACCGCCAGGTCGAGCGGCTCATCCAGAGCTTCGGCAACAAGCCGGAAACCATTCAGGTTGAACAAACCTCCAAGACGGTCTCGACCATCGACCAATCGTATTACGAAGTCCGCTCCCGGTCGAAGATCGAGGTGCTCTCGCGCTTGCTCGACATTGACCCTCCGCGGCTGGCGATCATTTTCTGCAACACCAAGCGAGAAGTGGATGATTGCACCGAATCGCTCTTGGCCCGTGGCTATGCCGCTGACCGTCTGCACGGTGACATCACCCAGCAAATGCGCGAGCGGGTCCTGAAGCGGTTCCGCGACGGGACCGTCGAGCTGCTCGTCGCCACCGACGTCGCGGCGCGCGGCCTCGACGTTGATGACGTGGACATTGTCTTCAACTACGACCTGCCGCACGACCCGGAAGACTACGTTCACCGGATCGGCCGCACCGGCCGGGCCGGACGCTCGGGACGGGCCATCAGCTTTGTCTTTGGGCGTGATATCTACCGGATGCAAACCGTTGAGCGTTACACGCGCCAAATCATCCGCCGGGAGAAGATCCCGTCCCAGGAGCAGGTCGAAGGCCGCCGCGCGGACGTCCTGTTTGAGGCGCTCAAGGAACGCCTCGATACCGGCAACTTCGAGACCCACCAGGAGTATATCGACCGCCTGCTTGAGCAGGGGCACACGCCGACGGACATCGCCGGGGCGGTGTTCACGATGCTGCGCGAAACCCAGGGCCGCGAAAAAGGCGAGCCGATCGCCGAGGACCGCGAAGGCGGCGCCCGCGCCGATCGGCGCGACGACGACCGTGGCGGCCGCCCTGACCGCGGCCCGCGCGAGCGCTCCGAGCGTCCCGACCGCGGTGACCGCCCGGACCGCGGCGGCGACCGCGACGACCGCGGCCCGCGCCCGGACGTTCCGCTCACCGCCGGCATGAGCCGCCTGTTCATGAGCCTTGGCAAAACCCACGGCGTGCTCGCCGGGGAAATCGCCGGAATGCTTTACCGCGAGGCCGCTCTGCCGGACTCCTCGCTCGGCCGCATCAGCCTGTTCCCAAAGCACACCCTCGTCGACGTGCCCACCGAGTTCGCCGACCAGGTCATCAAGGCCGCCAACCGCGCCAAGCTCCGCGGCCGCCCGGTCCGGATGGACTACGACCGCGGCCCGGGACCGCGCGTTTAGCCGCCGCGCGTAGCGAATTCTCCACGTAGCGAACGTTGTGAAACGTTCGGCGGGGTGAACCACCTGCCGCCAGAACGCCCGGTCGCGCATAGGACTTCCCGCCTCCCCCCCGCCGAAGCTCTCACGAGCTTCGCTACGTGGCCTCGCGAATGGGCCATTGCGCCACCCCGCCGGCTGGGGTTTGTTAGGGGCATGGAAGAAACCGTGGACGCCTACCTTGGGGAGTTGCCGACGTTTTTGGCCGAGGGGCTGCAGGCGGTCCGGCGCTCGTTGTTGAGCGGGTTTCCCGCCGCGGTCGAGTCGATGCGGCTGCGGATGCCGACCTACGACTGCGCAGGCGAGTGGTTTGCGATGAAGGCCGACGAGGACGAGCTGGTGTTCTACCTGGGCGAGAACACCGACGCTTGGCGGGAAACGGTGTTCGAGAGCTACTCGCGCCACAAGAGCGCCTTGCACATCCCCTCCGACCAGCCGGTGCCGGTTGAGGCGGTCCTCAGCTCGGTCGCCCAATTGTTCGGCGCCTGACTCAGGTCCCGAGGAACAGGGTGTCGCTGCTGAGCCGGTTGAGGCTGCGCCGCGCCTCGCGAAAGCACTCGCCGAGCCGCCCGAGCACCCGCGCCAGCCCGTCGGGCGCGTGCGGGTTGTCGCCGGCACGCCGGAACGCCTGGGCGCCGAAGTCCTCGTAGAATTCAAGGTCCGGCGCCCCGCTGCGCACCGCGCGGCGCCTCAGAAACTCAGGGAAAATCCCGGTCAGCAGCAAAAACTGGTTCCCCGCCTCAACCTGCAGGTGGAACCGGACCCGCCCGGAGACACTCTCGAGCAGCGCCAGAAAATCCGCCACCCGCGTCAGCCCGCCGGGCACCCCGCGCAGCCGGTCGTGCGGGTCGACCACTGCCCGCTCCGCCAAAATCCCGGCGACATACGCCGCCAGCCCGGGCTCCTCAAGTCCCTCGCGCAAAAACCGGTGCCTCACCAACACGTAAAAATACAGCTCCGGGGAAACCTCCAGCGGCCCCGGCCCATCCACCAGCGCGGCGAGCACCGGCGCCAGATCCAACGCCTCAACCAGCGCCTCCGGGTCATCCCGCAGCCACTCGAGCGCCCCGGGACCGCCGGCGGGCGCCAGCACCCGCCGTAAAAACTCCCAGTCCTCCGCCGTGAACCGCCCACTGGTTCCTAGCAACAGCATTTTCATTTCACCCTCATCTCTAGCACGCCGAGCGCCGGAATGCCGGGAAATTAGCTAACCAATGTTAACTAATTTCCCCGCGGCCCGCCGCCGCCGCCGCCCGTTGCCCCCGCGGGGCTCCCGGGGATTTCCGGTCCAAAATCCTTGCATGAGGAAAACCAGCGGGTTAAGTGCCCCTAACTTTTCCCATCAGCCGTGTATGACCCAGACCCGCATTCTCTCCCTACTTTTGTTAACCGCAGCGCTCGCACCCCTGTCGAGCTGCGCGACGAGTTCCCCCGGCCAGCTGGCCAGCGCTGAGCGCGCCCCGACGAGCTGGGCGATCCGCGAGGTCCAGCACGGCAAGGCGTCATGGTACAGTGTGAAGACCAACCGCGGGACGCGCACCGCCAGCGGCGAGCGGCTCAACGAGCAGGCCTCGACGGCGGCCCACAAGACCTTGCCGATGGGCACCAAGGTGCGGGTGATCAACCTGGCCAACGGCAAATCCGAGGTCGTCCGGATCACCGACCGCGGCCCGTTCATCAAGGGCCGGATCATCGATGTGACCGCCGGGGTCGCCGAGCGGCTCGATTTCCGCAGCCGCGGGATCACCTCGGTGAAGGTCGAGGTCCTCGACTCCACCGGAAAATCCGGCTCCTGAGCGGCCGCGCCCGCCGCGGAGAATTCTCCCGCGCCGCGAAGCGAGCCGTTGACACCGAGGGGAAACCTGCTAATGGTGCCTACGGTTTTCCATGCCCGTCCTCGGATGGGTGCGGAAATTATTAGGCTCTGTCTCGTCTTTCGGCGTTGCAGAGGCGGGTTCCGGGTTTCCAGCGCCATGACCGACGACCTTCCGACAACTTCATGGCGCGCACCTCGAAAGGAATACAGAAATGGAGATCTACGTAGGCAACCTGCCTTACGGACTCGACGAGCAAGAGTTGGCAGACGCGTTTGCCCAATACGGAACCGTTGACCGGGCGAAAATCGTCACGGACCACGAAACCGGACGGTCAAAAGGCTTCGCCTTCGTCACCATGAGTGACGCAAACGAAGCCGAAAACGCGATTCGCGCCATGGACGGAGCAGACCTTGCCGGTCGCCCGCTCCGCGTCAATCAGGCCCAGGAACGCGCTCCTCGCCCCAGCGGCGGTGGTGGTGGTGGCGGCTACGGCGGTGGCGGCGGCGGCGGCGGTGATCGCCGTGGCGGCGGTGGCGGTGGCTACGGTGGCGGCGGCGGCGGCGGTGATCGCCGTGGCGGCGGCGGCGGTGGTCGCGGTGGCTACGGCGGCGGCGGCGGTGGCGGCGGTGGTCGCGACAAGCGCTACTAGACCCAGCCAATCCCTGCCCGGATCAACACCCGGCAGCCAAGCAAACTTTCACAAAGGCCTGTCCGCTCGCGCGGATGGGTCTTTTTCTTTGCCCCGGCCCCGCCTCCGCGGCGGCCCGTTCCCATCCCGCGCCGCCCCAACAGGAAAATTGTTTGCAAGGTTCTTGACGCCTCAGGCGAGATTCCTGATGGTAAAGAACCTCAGAAAGCGTGGGGTGATCGTATTTAACCAAACCAACTAAAAATTGATGAAGACTCGATTGTTATTAGCAGTCCTGGGAACCCTGGGGATAAGCCACGCGCTGAGCGACGCGGCGGTGATAAGCATTAACGTGGGTGCCAACGGGACGGTGAGCGGCCCGGCCGGTGCGGTGGTTGCGGGGAACTGGACGAACTTGTTCGGAAGCGACCAGTCGTCAAGCAATCTGATTGACGACAGCGCGCTGGCGACCACCCTGGACGCAGCATTCATCGGCGGCGCCAACACGTTCAACAACTTCGGTGGCAACGACAAGAACATGCTCACCGGGTTCCTCAGCGGCGGGACGGTCAACGTGACCCTCACCCAGGTGCCGTATGCGACCTACGACGTGTACGTATATTTCAACGGGTTTGGCGATAACAACAACAACACCTGGCAGGCCAGCGATGTGACCGATCCGGGCAACCCGTCGCTGGTGGACCAGATGACCTCGTTCCGCGGAACCCAGGATACGTTCACGTTCCACGCGGCCAATGGCCACGTTGAAAGCGCGCTGAACACCCCGGGGACCTACGTCAAGTTCACCGGGATGAACGTCGCCTCGCTGAGGATCGCCCGGACCGCCGGAAGCGGTGAAATCGGCATCTCCGGCATCCAAGTCGTCGACACCTCCGCGGCCATCCCGGAGCCGACCACCGCGCTGGCCCTCGGCCTCGGTGCCGGCCTCTTCGCGCTGCGCCGCCGCCGGATCGCCTAGGCTGACCGGTTGCCAACGACGCACCTTCCCAAAGCCCCCGCCCTTACCGGCGGGGGCTTTTTTTATCCCCGCCACCAACGGGCCGAAGCTTAGGATAACTTAACAACTAAAAATAGCCCGGATTGTTGTTGCCAACTTCCTGCGCATTAGTTAATTCGGGACGCCATCAGAAAGTATCCAACCGAAGCAGGTATGAAAGTTACAACCAGCAGAACACCACGGGCCGCGCAAATTATTTTCTGTAAAAGTGTCTGATTGAGGACTGGGAATCTGGGGCTATTTATTGGTTTAGAGGGTCGGTATTTTGGTTTCGGGCTGGAGGTAGATTTTTCCGGTTTCCCACTCCTCGGAGATCTCGATGAGGATGCCTGTTACCAGACGTAGGAGCGATGACTCGTTGGGGAAGAGGCCAACGACGCGGGTGCGGCGCTTGATCTGGGAGTTGAGCGTTTCGCACATGTTCGAGGTGCGCAGGCGCTTGCGGCTGGCTTCGGGGAAGCTGAAGACGGCGAGGCCTTCGGGGATGTTCTGCTCGGCCCATGCGGCAAGCCGCGGTGCGCTCTTTTCGTAGGTTTTGACGAAGTCTTGGAGCTTGGCTTCCGCGTGGGCGCGGTCGTCGGCGTTGAAGATGCGGCGGATGTCGGCCGCGACCTTGAGCTT
This sequence comes from Akkermansiaceae bacterium, assembly GCA_044373465.1. Lineage (GTDB taxonomy): Bacteria > Verrucomicrobiota > Verrucomicrobiia > Verrucomicrobiales > Akkermansiaceae > JBILQA01. Next base: position 27,982 of record JBILQE010000041.1, read on the forward strand.
GAGTTCCTTGGTCGGGACATAGGCTTGGGCGTTCTGCTGGAGGTGGAACTGGCAACGCAGCCAGATGCTGGAGTTGAGGGTGGCGCGCAGGGCGGCGCGAAGACCTTCGTGGGCGTCGGAGGTGACGCCGTCAGGGATGCCGATCCCGCGTTCTTTGAGGCTGGTGAAGAAGCCACGCCAGTGGATCTCGGCTTCGGAGATGGCGCAGGACACTCCGAGGACAAGGCGCTTGCCATTGTCGCGCCGGATGCCGATGGCGATGAGGGTGGCGCAGTCGCGGACGTTGCCGTCGATGCGGACCTTGTAGTAGGTGGCGTCGGCGAAGAGGTGGGAGATCTCGGGCAGCGGCCGGTCGCGCCATTTGGTGAACTCGGCGTCGAGCTCGGCGGTGAGGTTGGAGACTTGGGTGGAGGAGACCTCGAAGCCGCAAAGCTCGCCCATGACCTTGGAGACGCGGCGGGTGCTGACGCCTTCGATTTCCGGAGCCCTCATTGTCGTCAGCGGTCCCGGCGCGCAGGCCATCGACAAGAACTTCGGGACCGCCGCGCTTTTTGTCGCGGCGGGGATTACCCTGATGTCCTTCCTGCTGTTGTTGGCCGTG
>JBILQE010000083.1:0-7664 GCA_044373465.1 Akkermansiaceae bacterium
AGCTCGATGAACTCCGCAAGGAGGGCCACCGGAGCCACGTCGAGCAGGACTAACGGTTGCTAGATATAGAACATCGGCTGCTCGCCGCGGCGCGCGATGGCCTCCAGGGTGACCTTGTCCAAGCCGCTGCGGAGGTTTTTGGAGATTTCCTCCCAGGTTTCGCGCACCGAGGCGCCAGAGTCGCCGTCGGCCGCGACGCTTGAACTCAGCAACGCCGGGTCGACGACCTCGATGATCTCGCGCAGCGTGATGGTTGACGGTTGGCGTGCCAGAAGGTACCCACCTGCCTTGCCGCGGCGGCTCTCGACAATCCCACCGCGACGCAGGTCGTTGAGAATTTGCACGAGGAAGTTTGCCGAGACGGCTTCGCGTTGCGCGAGGTCGTCTAACCGTATAAGGGTTCTTCCATCGTGGTGCTTGGCCATCTGGGTTAGCGCCCGGCACGCGTATTCAAGCTTCTGCGAAATTCTCACTGGATGAAATCAGACCACACCGCCCCCGCCAGCGCCAGCGCGAACCCGCCGGAGTCGTTGGCCTCCAGCGCTGAGCCGCCGCGCGAGTTCCGCCTCTGCCAGGCCCGCGCGGCGGTCGTCGACGATCTCTGGGCGGCGATTCGCGACGAGGCCGCGCGGGTGGCCGCCAGCGAGCCGGCGCTCTGGCCCTTGCTCCACGGGGTGGTGCTCGACCAGCCGAACCTCGGTGCCAGCCTCAGTGCCCGGCTCGCGCGCAAGCTCGCCCGCGAGGACATGACCCGCCAGGAACTCGCGCCGGTGCTGGCGCGCATCTATGCGGATCATCCGGAGCTCGTCGCCAGCGCCGCGGCCGACATCCGCGCGATCACCGAGCGTGACCCGGCCTGCCACTCGCCGCTCCAGCCGCTGCTGTTCTTCAAGGGCTTCATGGCGATCTCGACCTATCGGATCTCACACTACCTCTGGGGTCAGGGGCGCGAGCCGCTGGCTTTTTATTTCCAGAGCCTCGCCTCGGAGGTCTTTGGCGTCGACATCCACCCGGCGGCGCGCATCGGGTGCGGAATCCTGTTGGACCACGCAACGAGCTTTGTCGTCGGTGAGACGGCCATCATCGAGGACAACGTCTCCATCCTCCACGAGGTGACCCTCGGCGGGACCGGCAAGGAAACCGGCGACCGCCACCCGATCGTGCGTTCCGGCGTGCTGCTGGGCGCCGGCGCGAAGATCCTCGGACGCGTCGAAATCGGCGAGGGCGCCAAGGTCGGCGCCGGCAGCGTCGTCCTAACCGACGTGCCGCCCCACAAGACCGTCGCCGGCGTTCCCGCCGTCATCATCGGCGACAGCCGCGAGCTGTCGCCGGCCCACGCGATGGACCAGCGCCTGGTGTGACCCGGGCGCCCGTGCCGCGCGCAGCTCCGCCGGTTAGAGCTGGAACGTGTCCTCGGCGGGCGTCTTGCCTAGCGAGATGTTGGCCTCGCCGTTGGCGGCGAGGTGGGTCAGGCAGTGGTAGACGTCCTCGATGTCGCCATTGGCCTCGAAGGCGACCTCCTCGGCGGTCTTCTGATAGCCGGTTAGCCGCCCGCGGACCTTGTTGAGAATTTCAAGGAAGGTGGCCGCGGCCTTCTTGCCCGCCTCGACGCCCGGTTGGTGATAGGCGTTGACGTTGACGAGTGACGCGTAGAACGAGACCGCCCGCTCGAACAACCCGATGAGTGCGCCGAGCGCTTGCGGAGTGACCTCGTGGATCGAGATGGTGACCGACTCGCGGCCGTTCTCAAACAACGCGCGCCGCGTCCCGCGCAGGAACCCTTGCAGGTAGTCGGCGCTCGTCACCCCGGGGTCGACCTCGATCGACTCGCCGCTGCGCCCCTTGCGCACCTCGATGAAGGTCGCGAAAAAGTTGTGCACGCCGTCGCGGAGTTGTTGGACATAGGCGTGCTGGTCGGTCGACCCCTTGTTGCCGTAGACCGCGATTCCCTGGTGGACCGTCTTGCCATCGAGGTCCTTCTCCTTGCCGATGGATTCCATCACCAGCTGTTGGAGATACTTCGAGAACAGGACCAGCGAGTCCTTGTAGGGGAGCACGACCATGTCCTTCTCGCCGCGCCCGTTGCCGGCCCGGTACCACGCCAGCGCGAGCTTCATCGCCGCGTTGTCGGCCACGCTGGCGACCCGCGTCCGCTCGTCCATGATGGCCGCCCCTTCAAGGAACGCATCGATGTTGATCCCCTGCAGGGCGGCCGGAACCAGCCCGACGGTGGACATCACCGAGGTGCGTCCGCCGATCCAGTCCTCCATCGGGAAGCGCGCCAGCCAGCCCTCGCTAACAGCCACCGCGTCGAGCTTCGAGCCTTCCCCGGTGATTGCCACCGCGTGGCCGGCAAAGTCCAGCCCGGCATTCTCGTAGGCCGCCTGGGCCTCCAACATTCCGTTGCGCGTCTCCGGCGTCCCGCCCGATTTGGAAATGACCAGCACCAGGGTGTGCGGCAGGTGTTCGGCGCCGAGCCCGCCGAGGACCTTGTCGATCCCCGCCGGGTCGGTGTTGTCGAGAAAGTGGATCGAGAGCCGCGGGTCGCGCCCGAGCGCCTCGGAAACCAACTGCGGCCCGAGCGCCGAGCCGCCAATCCCAATGACCAGCACATGCCGGAACCGCCCGCCGGACGGCGGCGCAATCTGGCCACCGTGGACCTGGCTGGCAAACGCCTTGAGCGCTCCAAGCGGCGCGACAATCTTCCCACGCAGCTCCGCGCTTGGCGCCAACTCCGGCTTGCGCAGCCAGTAATGGCCCACCATCCGGCCCTCGTCGGGATTGGCGATCGCACCGGCCTCAAGCTTCTTCATGTCGTCGAAGGCCTTGTCGATCTTCGAGCCCATCGAGGCGATGAAGTCCTCGCTCAGGTCGATCTTCGAGAAATCAATCGAGAAGGCCAGCTCCGGATAGCGGATGACCGAGGCGGCAAAGTGGGACCAGTTGCTCATGGTGGTTGTTGCTAGAATGGATTTCGGAGGGTGGCTGTTGGATAGATGCCGGCTCGGGCGAGCTTGCTTGCCCATGCCGCGCGGTCAATGCCGCATCCGCGCGGGCCGGTCAATTCTGTTAGTAGCGGAGCAGTGACTCGACCCGCTGGTCGTGGAGCACCTTGCGTCCGCCGAGAAACTCCAGTTCGATGAGGAAGGCCGCGGCGACGACCTCGGCGCCCATCGCGGCGAGCAGCTTGAGTGCCGCCGCGGCAGTCCCGCCGGTGGCCAGCAGGTCGTCGACGAGCAGGACCCGCTCGCCGCGGGCAACCGCGTCCTGGTGGACCTCGACGATCGCCTCGCCGTACTCGAGCGTGTAGGCCGATCCGTGGGTGAGCCACGGCAGCTTGCCCTTCTTGCGCACCGGCACGAAGCCGGCGCCGAGCCGGTCGGCGACCGCCCCGCCAAAGATGAACCCGCGCGCGTCGATCCCCACCACCTTGTCGACCCGCTGGCCGGCCACCAGCCCGCACAGCAGCTCGATGCTGCGCCGGAACAGCCGCGCGTCGCCCAACAGCGGGGTGATGTCCTTGAAAATTATCCCCGGCTGCGGGAAGTCGGGGATGTCACGGATGGCGGCGGCGAGCGGGGCGAGGTCGGACATGCCGGTTCAATATGCGAAATCGCGGCTGACTGGCACTTCTAACTTTCCCGCCTAGCAGGATTGGGAAAGGATGGCGGCATGCGTGTGTTAGTTGCCTGTGACAAGTTCAAGGGTTCCCTGAGCGCGGTGGAGGCTGCCGCTGCGATGGCCGCCGGGGTGGCCGACAGCGGGATCCGCGAGATCGACTGCTGCCCGATCGCCGACGGTGGCGAGGGCTTCACCGAGGCGATGCGCACCGCCCTTGGCGGGTTTGAACAGACCTGCGAGGCCGGCGACCCGCTCGGGCGCACGGTGATTTGCCGGTATGTTGTCGCCCAGAGCGACGGTCACCGGATCGGAGTGTTGGAGATGGCCGAGGCGAGCGGGTTCTGGCGCGTCGGCCAAGGCGAGCGGGCAATCCTGCGCGCCTCAACCTTCGGTACCGGCGAGCTCATCCGCCATCTTGCCGAGTTCGAGCAGGTCGACCGGATCCTGTTGGGCATCGGCGGCAGTGCCACCAACGACGGCGGTGCCGGGATGGCCGCCGCTCTCGGGGTGGTCTTCCGCGATGCCGATGGCGAGATCCTCGTCCCGTGTCCCGAGGACCTCGAGCGCACCGCCACGATCGACCTGTCCGGGCGCATCCGGCTGCCGGAAATCATCGTCGCCTGCGATGTCGACAACCCGCTGTTGGGCGAGCGCGGCGCCACCGCGGTGTTCGGCCCGCAGAAGGGGGCAGGGCCCGCGGAGCAGCAGCGGCTCGAGGCCTACCTAACACGCCTGGTCGAGCTGACAGGGGAGCACGCAACCGCGGAGATTCCCGGCGCGGGTGCTGCGGGCGGAATGGGTTTCGGGCTGATGGTGTTTGCCGGGGCGCGGCTGGTATCGGGCTTTGACTTGGTCGCGGAGGCCGTCGGGCTGCGCGGGCGGGTCGCTGCGGCCGACCTGGTGCTCACCGGGGAGGGCTCGCTTGACGCGCAGACACTTGACGGCAAGGGACCGGCCGGGGTGGCACGGCTCGCCGGCGAGTATGGCAAGCGGGTGGTTGCCTACGCCGGGATTGCCACCGCGGAAGCGCGCGAGTCGGGAATCTTCCCGGAGTGCCATGATCTTGCCAGTCTCGGCCTGGACTTTGAGACATGCATGACCCATGCGGCCGAACTGCTCCGCGAGCAGGTGGCGGCCACGATTTTCTAGACAGACTTGCTAGACCGGTGGGCGCCCGCTTAGGTGGCGCCGCTATGAGCGATGTTGTTTTACTTTTTTCCGGGCAGGGCGCGCAGCGGGTGGGCATGGGGAGCGATCTTGCGGCTGGCCACCCGGCGGCGGCCGCGTTGTTGGAGATGGCCGCTGGTGTGTTAGGCTACGACCTGGGCAAGGTGATGGGCGAGGGGCCGGCCGAGGAACTCACCCGCACTTCGCGCTGCCAGCCAGCCTTGTATCTTCATGGGCTGATGGGGCTGGCCCTGCTGCGCGAGGCCTTGCCGGATCTCCGGGTTGTGGCCACCGCCGGCCTGTCACTGGGCGAGTTCACCGCGCATGCCGCGGCGGGGACGTTTTCCATTGAGGACGGCTTGCGGCTTGTCGCCCGCCGCGGCGAACTCATGGAGGAGGCCTGCGAGGCGACCGCCGGTGCCATGGCCGCGATGATCGGCGGCGATGAGCAGGCGGTGCGCGACCTCGCCAGCTCCTGCGACGTCGATGTCGCCAACCTCAACGCTCCCGGGCAAATCGTCCTCTCCGGCAGCATCGCCGGAATCGACCGCGCCATCGAGGGCGCCAAGGACGCCGGCGTGCGCCGTGCCATCAAGCTCGAGGTCGCCGGCGCCTACCACTCGCGGCTCATGGCCGGCGCCCAGGCGCAGCTTGCCCCGGCCCTTGCCCGGGTCGACTTCCAGATCCCGACCGTCCCGGTGATCTGCAACTTCGGCGCCTGCCCGGTGAGCGACCCTGCCAGCGTGCGCAGCATGCTCGAAAACCAGGTCACCGGCTCGGTCCGCTGGGCTGAAAGCATGCGCCGGCTCCTTGACGACGGTCACCGCACATTCCTCGAACTCGGTCCCGGCAAGGTCCTCGCCGGGCTGATGGCGAAAATCGATCGCGATGCGACGGTTCATTCCATTGAGGATGAACCCTCACTTGCCGCCGCCATCGCCGCTCTCCGGTGATCCCGCGCAACCTCGCGGAAAAAAGTCGATTTTCTCCTCAAAATTGGGTTGCGCCCCCGGGGGAATCTTCCTAGCGTCCGCCCGCCGAAGGTGATGTGGAGCGGTAGCTCAGTCGGTTAGAGCGCTGCCCTGTCACGGCAGAGGTCGCGGGTTCGAGTCCCGTCCGCTCCGCCACATCACCTTCCTTAATGGCCGTGCTGCTCTCCATAGCCGCACGGCCCTTTTTTTGCCGCGCGCTCACGTTTGCCCGCGTCCGCTGATTGCTCCAAGAGGCTGCGCGCCGGCTGCGCGGGAGTGCCTCCCCGGCTGCCGGCATCCTCTTCAGTCTCCGGGACTTGAGGGAAAAAGGCAGCTGAGCGGGGGAGGGCGGAGGCGCGCGGATACGCTGCCGGGCCTCCAAGAGGCTTAACCGACAAAGGAATCCGTCAGGGAAGCCGCGGCGAAATCCCGGTTCATGCGGGCGATGTGGCTTACGGAGATCTCCTTCGGGCAGGCGGCCTCGCACTCGTAATGGTTGGTGCAGTTGCCGAACCCCTCGCGGTCCATTTGGTGGACCATCGAGAGGGCACGCTTTTGGCGCTCCGGTTGGCCCTGCGGGAGGTGGCCGAGGTGGGAAATCTTCGCCGCGGTGAAGAGCATGGCGCTGGCGTTCGGGCAGGCGGCCACACAGGCGCCGCAGCCGATGCAGGCGGCAGCGTCAAAGGCATTGTCGGCGTCCGGCTTTGGAATCGGGGTGGCGTTGGCGTCGACGGCCGAGCCGGTGCGCACGTCGACAAACCCGCCCGCGGCGATGATCCGGTCGAGTGCGGAGCGGTCGACCATCAGGTCGCGCACGGTGGGGAACGCCCGCGCCCGGAACGGTTCGATCCAAATCGTGTCGCCATCGCGGAAATGCCGCATGTGCAACTGGCAGGTCGCGGTTCCGCGTTCCCGCCCATGGGGGATGCCGTTGATGGTCAACGAGCACATCCCGCATATTCCTTCCCGGCAATCGTGGTCGAAATGAATCGGTTCAGCGCCATTGGCAATGATGCGCTCGTTGATGATGTCGAGCATCTCCAAGAACGAGCACTCTGCGGGAATCCCGGGCGCATCGAAGGTTTCGATGCGCCCTTTGGCGGACGGGCCATCCTGGCGCCAGACTTTGAGCGTTAGGTTCATGGTGGTGGGAAAGGTCTCCGGCACCCGCAGCACCCAGCCGCCTCGCCGTGCCGGGACTCTAATCCTCGCCGCGCCGCGCGCGAGCCGAAAAATACTCACCAAGGCGTAAAATTTGGCACCGTCTGGATTCCGGCGCAACTCTCCATGGCGGCGGTCCCGGGCGTTCATGCTAAGCAATTGAATTTCGGGGTCGGCTAGGTTCGCCGCCCCCCGTCAAGCAAGCCCCTGCTGTTCCCATGGGGTCATCGTCGGCTCGCGGACTTTTCCCCGGCCATGCGGCCTTTCCCGCCAAGCGGATAGAGATTTTCCTCGGCCCGACGCCGCGCATTTATGGGTTGCCAAGGGCGCGCCGGGGGGCTTATTGCTTGCCGCGTCCAACTAGAACACCAACGCACCCAAAATGTCTGACAAAAGCATCGAAGAAAAGGTCAAGGAAATCATCGTCGAGCAGCTTGGCGTGAGCGCCGAGCAGGTGACTCCGCAAGCGAAGTTCATCGAAGACCTCGGTGCTGATTCCCTCGACACCGTCGAGCTGGTGATGGCCTTCGAGGAAGAGTTCGGCATCGAAGTGCCTGACGACGAAGCTGAAAAGCTCCAGTCGGTGGGTGACGTCATCGCCTTTGTCGAGAAGACCGCGTAAGCTGCGGGCTTGCCCGGCAAGCATTTCAATTGGGCGGGCTCATTCGTTTGGGTCTGCCCTTTTCTTTGCAATCGTGGCGCGCCGGGCGACGTTCCTGCTAGCCCCCGCGAGAACCCATGTAC
>JBILQE010000084.1:0-7652 GCA_044373465.1 Akkermansiaceae bacterium
GGGCGCTTGACCGATGTGAAGGGCGAGCCGATCCGCAACGCGGTGGTGGAAATCTGGCAGGTCGACGGGAATGGCGTCTATCTTCACCAGGGGAGCTCGGCGGCGGAGAAGCGGGACAAGAATTTCCAGGGGTTTGGGAGGTTTTTGACCGGGTCGACGGGCGAGTATTATTTCCGGACGGTTAAGCCGGTGGCGTATCCCGGGCGGACGCCGCACATCCACTTTGCGGTAAAAATGAAGGGCCGGGAGAAGTGGACTACCCAGTGCTACATCGCCGGTGAGCCGCAGAATGAACGCGACGGCATCTTCACCAGCGCGACGGTCGAGGGGCGCCGGGCACTTTGCGCGCAATTTATTCCGCTGCCTGGATCTAAGATTGGTGAGTTGGTTGCGCGTTTTGATTTGGTAATGGGCTTTACTCCGGCCTCGCCATGAGGGCATGACTATTGCCGTTGTCCGCGCTGATTGGTTGCGCGGGCAATGCCCCCCGGCCCCCCCCCGATGCAACCTAATCGACATTCCGAGATTCGGGCTGTTCCCAGTCCGCGGCGCCGCGATGCGCCAGCTGGCTTGGCTGAGACCTTGCGGCGTCAGCGCCTGTTTGACGTGGTGATGGCCACGACTTCCGACTGCCATTGCGTGGTCGATGGCGACTGCCGGATCACCTATGCCAATCCGGCGTTTTTAGACCTTTGGCGGGTCACGCTCGCCGAGGCGCTCGGAAAATCGTTCGGCGACCTCGGGTACGAGCCGTGGCATGCGGCGATGCACGGGTGCGAGGTTGCCCAGGTGATCCGAACGCGCGAACCGGTCAGCGGCGAGGTTGCAATCAACTCTTTCGGCATACGGGTGATCCACGAATACCAGCTGGTGCCGGTCTTGGGTGTGGACGGGGGAGTCGAAGAGGTGTGCATGACGATGCGTAACATCAGCGAGCGGCGTGCGGCGGCGGAGAAAGCGCAGTTCATTTCCAATCTGGCGGGTCAGCTCGAGCCGCTGGCGACCGAGGAGGAGATCATCCGGCATGCGGTTGAGGCGCTTGGGCGCTTGCTGGATGTGCACCGGTGTTACTTTGTTGAATGCGTTGCCGGGGGGACGAAGATCATCGTCGGGGAGAACTGGGTGCGCGACCGGGCGCCAACGCTGGCTGGCACGCTGAGCTTGTTTGATGCCGGCGGCCAGGAGTGGTGTTCGTGGTATTTCGCCGGGCGCGGCGCGTTTGCCGATGTCCGCTGTGATCCGCTCACCAGCCACCGGGCGAGCTATTACGAGGCGATCCAGGTCAGCGCGTATGTCGTCCAGCCGGTGAAGCGCGACGGCCACCACACGGTGGTGCTGGCGGTGACCGAGAACCGGCCGCGGGTGTGGACGGCCGACGAGCTCGGGCTGCTTGAGCGGGTCGCCGGAGTTGTCTGGCCGCTGGTCGAGCGGGCGCGGGCGGTCCGGCAAGTGGCGGAAGCTGAGCAGCGGATGCGGCTGGTCTCCGACCACATCCCCGGGGTGGTCAATTATATCGGGCGCGACCTGTGCGTGCAGTTCAACAACCGGGCTTGCGCGGCAGGCTTCGGGTTCCAGGCGGCGGGGTTGGAGGGAGTGCACATGCGCACGCTGCTCGGCGAGGAGATTTTCCAGCAGCGGTTGCCGTTTCTGGAACGGGTTCTCGCCGGGGAGATCGTCCGCTTCCAAGGGCCGGTCAACCACCATGTCGAGGGCCCGCAGTTGCTCGACCTGACGTACATCCCGGATTTTGACCCGAATGGCCAGGTGCGCGGGTTCTATGTGCTGGGGTTTGACGTCACCGAGCACAAGCGGACCCGCGAGGCGCTGGCAAGCCGCAGCGACCGGCAACGGCTGTTGTGGGCCTGCGCGCGGGTCCTGCTGACCACCGAGGATCCGGACACGATGTTGCACCGGCTGTTCAGCGAGATTGGCGGCAACCTCGGGGCGGACGCGTTTTTCAACTTTGTCGTCGAGAATCCCGGCAAGACCCTGCGGTTGCGGTCGTGGCGCGGGATCTCGGATGCCGAGGCGCAGATGCTTTCGCAGATCGGCTTCAATGGCGGAGCATGCGGCGAGGTGGCGCGGACCTGTCGGCCGGTCGTCCGCTCGGTGGCCACCGAGGGGCTCGGGTTGTGCGCGTATGCCGGCTACCCGCTGATCTCTGATGGCCAACTGCTGGGCACGCTCGGGTTTGCCAGCCGGACGAAGCAGGCGTTTTCCAGCGACGAGCTCGAGTTCATCGAGATCCTCAGCCACTACGTGACCGCGGCGTATGTCCGGCTTGAGCTGATGGCCAACCTGCGGGAAACCGACCGGCGCAAGGACGAGTTTTTGGCGACGCTAGCCCACGAGTTGCGCAACCCGCTGGCGCCGATCTGCACCGGAGTCGAGGTGCTGCGCAAGGTCCAAGACAACCCGCAGCAGGCGCGCGAGATCATCGGGGTTATTGAACGCCAAGCGGTCCTGATGGTCCGGCTGATTGACGATCTGGTCGACGTCTCGCGGATCACCCGCGGGAAGCTTCAGCTCGAAACCGCGGTGGTCGACCTTGGGGGGATTCTCGCCAGCGCGCTGGAGACCGCCCGGCCGTTGATCGATAGCGGTGGCCACCAGGTGGTTGCGCCGGAGAACCTGGGGGAGATCTTGCTCAACGCCGACGCGGGGCGGTTGTCGCAGGTGTTTTCCAACCTGCTCAACAATGCGGCGCGCTACACGCCGGATGGCGGACGGATCGAACTGCTCGTCGACGCGTGCGCCGAGAGCGTCAGCGTGACGGTGCGCGACAATGGCGAAGGGATCGCCCCGGAAATGCAGGAGCGGATCTTCGAAATGTTCACCCAGGTAAGCCGCTCGGGGAAATCCGCCACCGAAGGGCTTGGGATCGGCCTCGGGCTGGTCCGCCTGCTCGTCCAAATGCACGGTGGCAGCATCCAGGTCCACAGTGACGGGCTCGGCGAGGGGAGCGAGTTCCGGGTCACCCTGCCGCGGGTCATGCAGGAATGCGTGCCGGCCACGGCGCAGAGTGTGGCGGTGGTTCCGCGGAGTCTGCGGGTGATGGTGGTCGACGACGGGGTCTCGGCGGCCGACATGCTGGCGATGTTCCTTGAACTCGAAGGGTTCGAGGTGCGCACCGCGTATGACGGGCTGCAGGCACTCGAGGTCGCCGCGCAACTCCAGCCGCAGGTGGTTTTTCTCGACCTCGGAATGCCGCGCCTCGACGGGTTCCAAACCGCCCGGCGGATCCGCCAGCTTCCTGGCTGCGCGAAGGTCACGCTCATCGCCTTGACTGGCTGGGGGCAGGACAGCGACCGGCGCCGGACCAAGGAGGCCGGATTCGACTACCACCTCGTCAAGCCGATCGAGCCGCGGATGTTGCGCGAGATGCTGGCCAACCTGCCGCTCGAACAAAAGGGGATGGTGATTCCGGCAAGCGAGGCCGACGGCTAAGCCGGATCGTCAAGCGCCAGTCCCAGGGAAAGGAACTCCTCGATCGCCTCCGCCGGGGTCGTCGCCCGCATCAGCGCCTCGCCGACGAGAATCGCCGAGGCGCCGGCCTCGAGCGCCCGCAGCGCGTCGGCCGGCGTCTTGATCCCGGACTCGGAGACGAGCACGACGTCGTCGGGAACTTCCTCGGCGAGCGCCTCGGTGGTCGCCAGATCGATGACGAAGGTCTTCAGGTTGCGGTTGTTGATCCCGATCAGGTCGGCCCCGAGCTCGAGCGCGCGCTCCATTTCGCGCAGGTCGTGGACTTCCACGAGGACGTCGAGCTGGACGGCGCGGGCCGCCTCGTAGAGCCGCCGGAGGGTCTCGTCATCAAGCGCCGCGACGATCAGCAGGACCGCGTCGGCACCCGCCACGACCGCCTCGTAAATCTGGCACTCGTGAATGGTGAAGTCTTTGCGCAGCAGCGGGATAGGGCTGAAGGCGGCGATCTTGCTCAGGTACGCCAGCGACCCGTGGAAGAATTTTTCGTCGGTCAGGATCGACATGCACGACGCGCCGCCGTCGATATACATCCGTGCCTGGCGCAGCGCGTCGAAGTTCGGATCGATCACTCCGACGGACGGCGAGGCCTTTTTCACCTCGGCAATCACCGCGAGGTGACGTGGGCCGCGGTCAAGGGCCGCGCGAAACCCGCGAAACTCGTTTCTCCCGAGCGCTGCGGCCTTCAGCAGCGCGGTCCGCGGAATCAGCGGCTCAATCTCCAGGCGCTTGTGCGCGATGATTTCAGCGAGCTTGTCCACGGAGAGCCCGGCTGGTTAAACAATTCCCATCATCCCCAGCACTCCCCAGAGCGCCCAGATGAATACGGCGGATAGCGCGATAATAAAGGCGACGGCGCACTTTTCGATGGCGGAGCGGGTCATAGCGTTTGAGGGCGGGGTTCTAGCCTGCCGTGGGCGGCTCGGCAAGGAAAACGCGGCCTAACCAGCAGCCGGGATCTCCCGCACTCCGCCGCGCTCCTCGCTCATCCACGTGTAGAGCATCACCCACAGGGTCAGCGCCAAGGCGAACATCGGGATCTGCAGCGGCTCGGGCAGGCAGTAGAGAATCGTCACGATCGGCAGCCAGACGCCCCAAATCGCCATGACGACCGGAAGGATCTCCCTGCGGTAATTCCCGACGGTGAAGAACTGCCGCGGGCCTGGCGGCCGGCCGCTGTTCTTCCAGGCGTAGAACCACACGGTCAATGGTCCCGACACCAGCGGGCTGTAGATGAACTGGTCGATGGCCACCTTCACCGCAACGATCTTGAACTCAACCGCGGTGCCAAACACCGCCGCCTGGCTCCGATACAGGGCGTCCACCATGATCCCCATCACGCACCAAAACGGAATGGTGAACACCAGGCTGCGCAAGTTCCCGCGGTGCCCGCGCAGCTTCTGAAACACCCCGATGCGCAACACCTCCGGCAACAGCGCGCCGGCCACCACCGAGGCGACTCCCGAATACCCGTAGCCCCAGCGCAACTTCAGCTCCGCCAACCCCAGCAGCCATCCCCGCATCCCCGGACTCCCATAGTAGCTCAGCAACAGCCCCAGCATCACTCCCTGGACAATCAAGCCCGGCACCACGTTGGCCCGCGCCGCGCGCACCCCCGCACGCCATGGCGCCTCGCTGATCCCATGCTTGCCCGCTCGTTCCGTTGTCCCCACCACCCGGACGCTGGCGCTCACCCAACCACCCGGCAAGCGCCAATCTCGTTCACTCACCCGACAAGCCACGGCATTTCCCCTTTAACCCAATCATCCGCCCGCTCGCCTAGATTTTAAGTCGCTGCTCAGTGAGCAACCGCATGCAAGAATCTCAGATCTAACTGGTATCAGGGCATTGACATTATAAAGAGTTACCGTTGATGGAAAATTTGCTCGACCTCAGCGAGCGCTCCTTTGATGAGTTAGCAAAACATCTCCACATAGATGCCAAGCGAGGCATTCTAACATCCCCCCAATGCATTCCCCCCCTCCCCGCGAAGGTTTGCTCATCCCCCGAGACCATGACCCGCTTTGTCGCGCGAACGCGATGGCGGTGCGTGTGGGAATTTGGAGCATTGATCCTGAGGATGGCGGGATGTGGCTCGACTCGGTCGGGCGCGAGATCTTGGGCGCGCTGGATGACGGTCAGGCAGTGGAGCTTGCCTGGTTGATCGAGCGGGTGCATCGCGATGACCGGGTGCGGGTCGAGGAATGTTTGACGCGGCTGGGTGAGACGCGCCAGCGGCAGGCGGGAGCGTGGAGATTTCGGTTGGGTGGCGGGGATGTTGGGGTGCGGTGGGTTGAGTTGCAGCAATTGCCCGGCGGAGTGAGGATGGGTCGTGGTGGAGCGGAGACGTCCGGAACGCTGCGCGAGATAACCGCGGAGATGAATGCGGAGGCTTTGCTCATCGCCCAGCAGGAGATTGTTCTTGGGATCGCCCGGGAGGTCGCGGTGGAAGAGACGTTCAAGGCGCTCAGCGAGGTGGTGGGCGAGCAGATTGGCGGGCCGCTGAGTGTGCTGATCCTGCTGGCGGATCCGGCGCGGCGGCATTTGCGGGTCGGGTTGGCGGCGGACCTGCCCGGGCTGGCGCTCGAGCCGATCCGGATCACGCCGGGTGGGGGTGTGTTTTCAGCGGCGACGGCCTTCAACGAGCCAGCGTTCACGGCGGATTTGCTGCGGGATGAAGGGTGGACCGAGCTCGGGCAGCTGGCCGCGGCGCAGGGCTGGCAGGCGGCGTGGGCGGTGCCGATCCGCGGCGATGACCAGCGGGTTCTCGGGACGCTCGGGATCTTGTTGAAATCCCCACGCCTGCCCGATGAGCGCGAGCGCCAGGTGGCGGCGCGGGTCGCGCAGCTGGCCGGTCTGGCAATTGAGCGGCAGGCAGCGCGGGCTTTTCGGGACCGGAGCATTCACGAGGGGAAGTGGCGGCAGCGTTGTTATGAGGCGCTTGCGGCGCATCGTCAGGAGAAGACCTATTGTTTTGATCTGGGGCACCGGCTTGCCTACGCCGACCCGCTGCAGTTCGGGACCTGGGGGCGGCCGCTGGAAAAGCTCGTCGGCAAGAGCTGCGGCGAGCTCGGGTTTGACTCGTGGCTGGCCGACCTTTACGAGCGCAATCTTGAGGCTGTGATCCAGACCGGCAAGCCGGTCGAGGGCGAGATCCCGTATCTGGACAACGGCGAGTGGCGGCTACTGGAGTTTGTGCTCGTTCCGGTGCTTGGTGAGGATGGCAAGGTTGAGGGGGTTTCCGGGGCGAACCGCCAAGTGAAGGGAAAGCCCGGCAACGAGGCAGACACTGGGTTCATCGAGGAGTTGACCGCGCGGCTGGCCCCCTTGGTCAGCGAGGCGGAGATCCTGACTGTGGCCGCGGAGATGGTCGGCACGCGCCTGCGCGCCCACCGATGTGGATTTATCGAGCCGTCGGCGGATGGCGATTCGCTCGCCGCGCACGGCACCTGGACCCGCGGTGGCGCGAGCGATCTGGCGGGCAGCCAGCGGGTTCTCGAGGTCGGCCGCGGGTTGTGGGGCTGTCTTGCCATGGGAAGCCTGCTCATCGAGGACGTCCACAGCGATCCGCGGACCTGTGACATGGCAGCTGACTACGCCGAGTTCCAGTTGCTCGCCTGCGCGGCGCGGCCGTTTATCGCCCAAGGGCGCGCCGCGGTGGTCCTTGCCGTGGGCTGCGACCAGCCACGCCAGTGGACCCGCGACGAGCTGTGGATCTTGGATGAAGCCGCCGCGCGCAGCTGGCCGCTCGTCGAGCGACTGCGGTCCGAGGCGGTCCTGCGCCGCCACAGCGAGCAATTGCGGGCCAGCGAGGAACGCCAGGCGTTTCTGTTGGAACTGGTGGATGCCATCAGGCCGCTGAATGATCCCGGGGAAATCCAGGCGGCGGCCGCCAGGATGCTTGGCAACCACCTCGGAGTCAACCGGGTGACCTGCACCAACCTCGCCCTGGATGGCGAGGCCCAAGGGGTGCACGACTTTGGCAGCGACCTTGCGCCGTTGCCTGAGGGATCCGGCTACGAGGCGCTGGTGCGCGCCCATTGTCGCTCAGGGGCTCGGGTGGTGGTGGCCGATGTGGTTGGCGATGAGCGGGCCACGTCCGAGGATAAGATGCTTTTGAGCGCCTTGGGGATCCGCGCGCAGGTGATTGTGCCGCTTGTGGAAGCCGG
>JBILQE010000042.1:0-28287 GCA_044373465.1 Akkermansiaceae bacterium
GTCGGCGGACCGCTCGCCGGCGCCGTGGAACGCTGAACAATCCACTGCGGAACACGAATCGCACTTGACCGCCAATCCCGCCGGTCCGCATATTGCGCCCACGATTTTGCGGCGCTCCCGGCGCTGCTCACTCCGCCCTCGGAGACACCCGCGGTGGTGCCCAACCCATTGATTTTCATCATCTTCCCTTAGACTTCCCCATGTTTGGCAGATTTTTCGGCAGGTTCCTTTCCAGCGATATCGGCATTGACCTCGGCACCGCCAACACCCTCGTGTATCTTAAGGATCATGGCATCGTGTTGCGCGAGCCGTCGGTCGTGGCGGTCAAGGCGGGCACCAACGAGGTGCTGGCGGTTGGCGACGATGCGAAACGGATGCTCGGGCGAACCCCCGGGGACATTGTGGCGATCCGCCCGCTCAAGGATGGAGTCATCGCCGACTTCGAGGTCACCGAGGCGATGCTCCGCCATTTCATCCGCAAGGTGAACAACAACAAGCGCCGGTCCAACCCGCGGGTGGTCATCGCGATCCCCTCCGGGATCACCGCCGTCGAGCGCCGCGCGGTCCGTGAATCGGCCGAGGCGGCCGGTGCCCGCGAAGTCTATCTCATTGAGGAACCGATGGCCGCAGCGATCGGCGTCGGCCTGCCGGTCCAGGAGGCAGCCGGCAACATGATCGTCGACATCGGCGGCGGCACCACCGAGGTGGCCCTCATTTCCCTTTCCGGCATCGTCTACGCCCGCAGCGTGCGCACCGCGGGCGATGAACTCGACGAGGCGATCGTCCAATACATGAAGCGCGGCTACAACCTGATGATCGGCGAGCGCACCGCCGAAGACATCAAGATCCGCCTCGGGTCGGCCGCCCCGCTCCCGAAAGAAACCACCATGGAAGTCAAGGGCCGCGACCTGGTCGCCGGCCTCCCGAAAACCATCACCATCACCTCGCAGGAAATTCGCGAGGCGATGGCCGACCCTCTCGCCACCATCGTCAATGCGGTCCGCACGACCTTGGAGCGCTGCCCGCCGGAACTCGCCGCCGACCTGGTCGACCGCGGGCTGGTGCTGGCAGGCGGCGGCGCACTCTTGCGCGGCCTTGATAAGCTTCTGCGTGAAGAAACCGGACTTCCGGTTCATGTTGCCGAGGATCCACTCAGCGCCGTCGCTGAGGGAACCGGCCGTGCCCTGCAGGAGATCGCCTTCCTTCGTCGCGTGGCCAACAGCGACGGTTGATTCCACGGAAGGCACCCATGAAGCCACTCAACCTGCTGGCCTTGCTCCTGTTTCTCGGGGGCCTCGTGTGGGCGCTGACGCTCAGCGAAGGCACCGTGCGCGAGATCCAGCGCGGCTACTACGCGGTCATCGCCCCGTTCCTGACCAAGGGTTCGGAACTCGAGACCCGGATCCGCGGGTTCAACGACGAGGTCCAGACGTCCAAGGACCTCGCCGCCAAGCTGGCCGCCACCAACGACGAACTCGGCCGGTTGCGGCTCATCGAGGAGCGCTATGCCCACCTCGAAAAGGAAAACAGCGAGCTGCGCGCCGCCTTGAACTTCAAAAAGCAGGCGCCGTTCAAGGTCCTCGTCGCCCAGGTCCTGCGCCGCCAGCCGTCGACCTGGTGGCAAACCGTCATCATCGACCGCGGCGAGGAGTCCGGCGTCGGCGTCCAAGTCCCGGTGCTCGCCAGCAACGGGCTCGTCGGGAAAATCGACGAGCCGCGCAAAGGGATGTCCACCGTCATCCTCCTCACCGACGAGGCCTGCCAGGTTTCCGCCCGCGTCGAGGGGACCCCGGAAGTCGGCATCCTCAGCGGCCAGCGCGGGCAAATCGATGGCTCGCCGCTGCTGCGCCTCCGCTACCTCTCGAAAAATGCCGGAATCCGCCCCGGCATGCGCGTATTCACCACGGGAAGAGGTGGTCTCTTCCCGGCCAATGTCCTCCTGGGAACCATCGAGTCGTATGAATCCGGCACTTTTGATGCCGAAGCGCTCGTCCGGCCCTCGGTGGACTTCGCGGACCTCAACACCGTGTTCGTCCTCACCGGGGAATAAGCCGTGATCCGCTACACCTTCACGATCATCCTGCTGCTGCTCATCGCGAACATCGCCCAGCAGTTCATCCCGATTTTAACCGAGCTCTACAACGCCCGGGTGCTGCTCATCCCGCTGGTCTTCCTGTGCGCGGCGGTGACCGTCAACTACGCGTCGATGTTGCTGCTCGCCTTCCTCTGCGGGTTCCTCTGGGACGCCCAGAACTCGCTCGGCGCCCACGGCGGCGACCCGAGCGTCTACGAGCACCCGGTCGCCTCGCTGGTCTTCGGCTACTCGATCATCCTCTACGCCCTGATGGGCTTCCTCATGCAGGGGATCCAGCCGCTCTTCCGCCAGGGGAAATGGCACTTCTCAGCCCTCCTCAGCGGCGTGGCGGTGTTCCTCTACCTGCTCGCCGAGTTCCTCCTGATCAACTTTGTCCGCGGCGACTTCGCCTTCCCCGCCGCGACCCGCTTCCAGATCCTCTACTCGTCGCTGCTGACGATGATCTTCTCGCCGCTGGTCTTCGCCATCCTCTTCAAGCTCGCCAAGCTCACCGGCTTCACGATCCGCTACGACGGCCTCAAGGAGTCCCGCACCCGCCGCTTTGTCCTCCACTCCTAACCGACCATGGAACGCTACCGGCTGCGCCTCTACCTCCTGACCGCCCTCGTGCTGTTCGGGTTCGGCACGCTCTTGACCCAGCTCTACAAGTTCCAGATCGAAAAACGCGACTTCTTCCAACAAAAAGTCCCCGGCGAAAGCACCGTCACGGTCCGTGAACCGGGCGTGCGCGGCGAGATCACCGACCGCAATGGCGTCGTCCTGGCACGCAACAAGCGCAACTACGAGGTCGCCTTCAACCTCGAGGAGATCGCAACCGCCTACAGCCGCCAGCACGACGCGGACCCGACCATCGAGCGGCTCATCCAGGAAGACGGGATGAAGCGGATCAAGAAGGAGAAGGACATCGTGGCGATCGTCAACGAGTGGCTCATCCCCAAGCTCGAGCTCCACGGGCTGGCGAAAAATTACAACTCCAACGCGCTGCGGACCCACTACCTGACCCACCGCGGGTTTGTCCCGTTCACCTACCGGACCGACCTGACCTACGACCAGTTTGCCAGCTTTGCCGAACACACCCTTGAGCTGCCGGGAATCTACGTCGAGGTCCGGCCGTCGCGCGAGTACCCATACGGCGCGCTCGCCGGGCCGATCGTCGGCTACCTCAAGCAGTGGGAAAAAGGCGACATCCCGGAAAGCGCCCGCCGCGAGTTCAACCACTACCTCGGCGACGACAAGGGGATCGCCGGCGTCGAGGCAACCGCCGACGACATCCTCCGCGGCCCCGAGGGCAAGCGCACCGTCATCCGCAACGAAAAGGGCCGGATCACCGGCATCGCCGACTACGTCCGCCCT
This sequence comes from Akkermansiaceae bacterium, assembly GCA_044373465.1. Taxonomy (GTDB): domain Bacteria; phylum Verrucomicrobiota; class Verrucomicrobiia; order Verrucomicrobiales; family Akkermansiaceae; genus JBILQA01. The sequence goes on from JBILQE010000042.1 coordinate 3,449, forward strand.
GGCGTCGGCGCCGAACTGCGCCTGACCATCGACGCCCGCGCCCAGTTCCTCGTCGAGAACGTCCTCCACCAGATCGGCAAGGGCGCCGCCGTCGTCATGGACGTCAACACCGGCGAAATCATCGCCATGGCCTCGGTGCCCAACTACAACCCGAGCGACTTCACCCCCAGCATCTCCAAGGCCCGGCTTGAATATTACGAGAAGAACAAACTCTCGCCATTCTCCAACCGCGCAATTACCGGGCTGACCCCGGGGTCGACCTTCAAGATCCCCACCGCCATCGCCGGTGCCATGAACGGCTTGGCCGGCCGCTCATTCAACTGCAGCGGCGGCGTCGCCTACGGGAACCACTCGATCGGTTGCTGGATCCGCCAGAAGGGCGGCAGCCATGGCACGCTCGCCCTCTCGGAAGCCGTCCAGCGCTCGTGCAACCCGTATTTCATGCTCATGGCCAACAACCTCGGCGCCCAGAAAATGGTCGACGGGTTCCAGATGATGGGCTTCGGCGTGAAAACCGGCATTCCCCTGCCCTCCGAAGACCCCGGCATCCTCCCCGGCAGCAACTGGTGGAAACGCGAGTTCCGACCCGGCGGCGTGCTCACCCCCGCGCTCACCGCCATGCTCGCCATCGGCCAGGGCGACGCGTCGGCCACCCCGCTCCAGATTTGCGCCGTCGTCGCCACCGTCGCCAATGGCGGAAAATACTTCCAGCCGCGGCTCGTCAAGCGCGCCGTCCATCCTGAGCGCGGCGTCCTCATCGAGGACAAACCTGAAGTCAAGGTCGACCTCATCAACGAAGGCATGGACCCCAAGGACCTTGAAAAAATCCGCCGCGGCATGTGGCTTGCCGTCAACCAGCCCGGCGGCACCGCCGGGCGCGTCAAACTCACCGCCGTTGATTCCACCGGCAAGCTCATCGAGGCCGCCGCCAAGACCGGCACCGCCCAGACCATCGACAACGGCCGCAAAACCCACAACGCCTGGACCGCCGCCTTCGCACCCTACGACAACCCGAAATACGCCGTCGTCCTCGTCGTCGAAAATGGCGAAGCCGGCGGCACCGTCGCCGGCCCGCTCGTCCACATGATCCTCAGCGGCCTCTTCGCCGCCGACTCAGGCATGCAAATGCCCCTGCGCTCCATGGCCGACTTCCCTGGCCATAACGAAACCGTCACCCCCATCACTCTCCCAGAGGATGTCCTCCTCGCCATCGAAGCCACCGACGTCGGCGAAACCGGCGAGGAGGCCGCCGAGGCTGAGGCCATCCTTCCCAACCCTGCCGCCGTTCCTTCCAACGTCGTCACCCCTCAACCGACCATCACCCCCGAAGTCGACTTCGAGGGCATGGTCGTCCCGCGCGCCATCCCGGTGCCGGAACCATAACTCCCTCCGGATCCCTCCGGAATCTGCCCACACGCCCCCAACCCTTTGACCCCACAACTAACATGTTAAACAAACTGAAACGCGCCTTTGGCTTCGGAACGCCCGACCCGCTCCAAGGCAACACCCTGCTTATCAATGTCGAGCGGCTTGAGCGCCGGGTCGCCTTGCTTGAGGACGGGATCCTTGAGGAATACTCGGTCGAACGCGAGGGCGATGCCAACATCGTCGGCGGCATCTTCAAAGGCCGGGTGAAGAACATCGAACAAGGCCTGAAGGCGATGTTTGTCGACATCGGCCTGGAGAAGAATGCCTTCCTCCACTTCTGGGACGCGATCCCGGCGGCCCTTGACGGCGGCATCGAGGAAATCGAGCGCGAAGGCCGGGGCAAGAAAAAGGCCCAGAAGAAGATCACCTCCAAGGACATCCCCGACATTTATCCGATCGGTTCGGAGATCATGATCCAGGTCTCCAAGGGGCCGATCGGCAACAAGGGACCGCGGGTGACGACCAACATCTCCTTGGCCGGCCGCTACCTCGTCCTGATGCCCTACACCGAGCAGTTCGGGATCTCGCGCAAGATCGACGACCCGAAGGAGCGCCAGCGACTGCGCAAGATCATGCAGAAGCTCTCGCTCCCGGAAGGGATGGGGATCATCATGCGCACGGTTGCCCAGGGCCAGCGCGCCCGCCACTTCGTCAGGGACTTGGCAATGTTGCTCGAGCAATGGCGCGGGGTTGAGGACAAGCGCGATAGCCGCGCGGCCCCGGTCTGCGCGTTCCAGGAACCCGGGCTCATCGACCGCAGCGCGCGCGACTTCCTCACCGACGAGGTCGACCAGATCCTCTGCGACGACCTCGAGACGACCGAGCGGATCCGCGAGATCGCCGGAAAAATCTCCCGCCGCGCCAAACGCCGCGTCCACCATTACCCGTCGAGCATCTCGATCTTCGAAAAAGTCGGCGTCCAAAAGCAGGTCGACGAGGCGTTCATGCGCCAAGTCTGGCTGAAATGCGGCGGCTACATCGTCATCGACGAGACCGAGGCGCTCATCTCCATCGACGTCAACACCGGCCGCAACAAGGGGTCGAAGGATGTTGAAAAAACCATCCTCGAAACCAACGTCGAAGCCGCCCAGGAGGTCGCCCGCCAACTGCGCCTGCGCAACATCGGCGGACTCGTCGTCGTCGACTTCATCGACATGCGCCACCGCCGCGACCAGATGGCCGTCTACCGGACGATGAAGGAGCGCCTCAAGCGCGACAAGGCCAAGACCCAGGTCCTCCAGATCTCCGCCGTCGGACTCATGGAAATGACCCGCCAGCGGCTCAACGAAAGCCTCCGCGACGCCCTCTACGAGCCGTGCGTCTACTGCCAAGGCCGTGGCCGGGTGAAGACGCCGATGACCATGTCGGTGGAAATCCAGCGCAAGCTCAACACCGTCATCCGCAAGGTCAGCGACTCGGCCGGCGACCTCATCGTCGTGGTCAACACCGACGTCCTCAACCGCTTCAAGGCCGAGGACAGCGCCTTGCTTGGCGAACTCGAGCGCCAGCACTCCGGCCGCCTGATCTTCCGCAGCGACCCGAACCTCCACCGCGAACGCTGGGCCATCATCGACGCCAAAACCGAAAAAACCATCGAACAGGCGTAACGCAACCAACAGAGCGCCCACGGAGCGCCGAGCCACGGAGCGCCGAGCCCCAGCTCGGCACCCTGGGACCGCCGAGCCCCAGCTCGGCCGCACCCACATCCCATGGGGCAAGCAAGCGCGCGCGGCCGCCGGCTCACAGAGCTCGGCAGGCCCGGCTGCGGATGCCCCCAACTACGGCTGCTCGAGCTTGAGGATCAGCGCATCAATCACCGCATCGGCCTTGATCTTGACGAGTCGGGAGTCGGCCATCGCCTCGCCGGGGGCGAGCCGCTTGATTGACTCGTCGGCCACCTCGGCCGCGGCGAGTTGGGCGTTTTTCAAAAGGTCGCCGAGCACCGTGGCGACGCTCGTGCCCGCGGGTGCGCCGCGGAGGAACCCGGCGAGCGATTCATCACCGATCCGGATGTGCCAGCGATCCTCGCTGGCCACGTAAACGGCGAGCGCCCCCTTGCGGTCGGCGCCGAGCCTCTTCGCTTCGCGCCCCAGCCATTCCTCCCAGTGGTCGTCCTCACCCACCGGCGGCTTGGCAAGCAAGCGCGCCACCAGCTTCACCCCGGTGAAGCGCTCGAAGTTGGCCAGCTTGTAGTTGAAGTTCTTCGCCCTATCCCACTCGGCGGGCAGCAGCTTGTCCGGGTCGTGGAACGCCGCGTCGGGCCCGGGGTCGCGCGCTCCGGCATAGCGGCCGGCCTTGGCAACCAGCCCCTTGAATGTTTCCTCGTCGGCCCGGAACGCCTGCGCCGCAGCCCCGAGCCGGAGGATCCGCACCCGCATCGTATCGCCCTGCTGGATCTTCGGCAGCACGTCGAGCCCGCGGACCACCTTGCCGAACACGCTGTGCTGGTAGTTCAGGCGCGGCTGGGCGCTGAGCATGAAGCAAAACTGCGACCCGTTGGTGTCTGGCCCGTCGTTGGCCATTTGCAGGGTCCCGGCAGCGTCGTGGCGCAGTCCTGGAACCAACTCGTCGGGAAACAGATAGCCGGCGTCACCGGTGCCCGTGCCAGACGGGTCGCCGCCCTGGAGGACAAACCCCTCGACGACCCGGAACCACGTCGCACCGTCGTAGAACGGCTTGCGCGGCAGTGGCCCGAGCGTCCCCTCGGCCAACCCGACATGGTTGGCCACCGTCATCGGCGCCTTCTCGTAGAACAACTCCGCCACCACCACCCCGCGCTCGGTCGTCACCTCGGAATACAACCCGTCGGGAAGCCCGTGCGGGTTGTCCGCGCTCGCCATCGCCCCGCCCAGCAGCCCGGCTGCCAGCACGCCCCATGCTCTGAAGTTCCTTAGGTTCATCGCTTGACTAGTTGAATGCTGGCAAAGATCGAATCGCGCAACTTGACCACCGCCGCCGGCGGCGCGCTCCGGTCCTCGGTAACCAACTGGATTTGCCACAGCTCCTTGCCGCGGACAAACACCAACATATTGCTCGTGAACCTCTGCCCGTCGGCCGTCCAGCGCATCTCGACACGCCGCCCGTCCAGCCCCGCCACATCGACCACCTCGGCACTTGCCTCGAAATCCACATCGCCAAGCGTCCTCCTCACTTCGGAGATCGCTCCCTGCGCCGACCCTTCCACGTCCGGATCCACCTCCTTGAACAACGCGTAGGTCACCGTGATCGTCCCACCGCGGTCGTCGATGACCCGCGAATCAAAAACCTCCAGGTGGGCCATCACTCCGGCCGGCAGATCAACCGGGTGGCTTGCCGGAGCACCCGGCAGCTCAAGCCTCAACCCAAACAACTCATAGCCCTCCATCACCGCTGCCGAGTCGGCAAGCTTCCCTTCGATCCCGCCACCGCGCGCGCTCTTCACCCACCAGCAGACCGCTCCGATCACCACCAGCATGCCAACCACCGCCGCCACCACCGGCCACCCCGAACCAGGCTTGCGACCAACAGCGTCCTGCGGAGAGCTCATCTAACAACCCTCCGTTTCCCGCGCGGGTGCGTCAAGGAGCCAATCGTGGGCGATGCGGTGGTTGCTCAAGGAATGCGGCAGCGTTGCGCATGGCGAGTGCCTCATCATGGCTGCGAGCAGTGTGGCTGGCGTCGCGGAGGATGGATGCCGCCGCGCCATCGCCAAGGATGATCATGGCATCGATGGCCGCGGCGCGGACTTCCGGATCTGAGTGGCGCAGAAATGGCGCGATGACGCGAAGTTCATCGGGGTCATAGGTGGTGGCTGCGGTGGTGAGGGTTTCCAGTGCCTGCTGGCGGACGGCCATGAGCGACTCTCCGGCCAGCGGCGAGGCGAGGTCATCACCTGTCGAGCGGCTTGCCGGGGGTGCCACGGTGTCCGGCGCTGGCCCCGGCCGAGCCGGCCGGTGGGAGTTGGCGACTCTGGGAGGAGTGCTGATCTGCTCAGGTGGATGTGCCGCCTCGCGGGTGGTGATGTAGACCACCGTGGCGAGCGCGGCGACCAGCAGTGCGGCGGGCCAGAGGTTTTTCATGATCCATTCAGCGGGAGTGGGACGCTGAGGCCGCGGAACATCCGGACAAAGCCCTCGACCAAGCCGGGTTGCGCGGCGTTGGGCCCCGCGGTGCCGCTTGGGGTGAAGGTTCCGGCGGCAAAGTCGAGGGATGCGCCGAGACGGACGACAAGGAGGTTGTTGTTGGCATCGCGGCGGACCAGCGAGCTGTCGGAGAAGATGCCGCGCGCGTTGAGCTGGCCGGTGGACGTCGAGATGCGAACGGCAGCCAGCGAGCGCTCGACGGAGCTGCGCGACAGCTGGCTGGTGTTGGCGCGCTCGACGCTGGTCTCGGTCGAGCTCACCAGCGGGTCGCTCAGCAGGGTGAGCGCCAACCGGTCGTTGACATCAATCGGGCGTACCCCGGGCCGGGTGATGAAGAACCCGAGGTCGCTCCCCGCGGGGTTGGTCAAGCGGACGATCGACCAGCCACGGATGTCGGCGATGCGTCCCTGTGCCTGAAGGTCCTCAAGGAACTCGCGGTTGGAGAAGCGCTCAAAGACGATGAGTCGGCGGACCGCCGAGGTGGTCGTATTGCCGGAGCGCCGGATCCGGACGACATCGGGCCCTTGGACAGCCACGCTCAGCGCCAGCACCACCGGCTGGCCGGTTCCGACCTGCGAGGGTGCGCTCGCTGCCAGCAACGCGCTGGCAAGCATCACCCAGACCGGGATGGGTAAAATCTTCGTCTTCATCTTCCATTTGGGGGGGTGTGGGTGGACAGACCGGCGCAAGCCGCGGTCCAACCGGGTGGAAAAGTGGCAAAAACCAAAGCGGGACAACTGGGAGTGAGAACCGCCCAGAACCCAACCTCACACCTCAACAGATACCCCCGTCATCGGCAGAGTCAAATCGCCCGGACGCGATGAACCGGCGGAATTCGCGGCTGGCTTTTAGAATCGACAGGGTGGTGGTTGGTCCTGAGACTCCGCGGCGATGAGCCAGCCGACCGTCCCCGTCTGCATCGCCGGCACCGGCAGTTACTTGCCGGAGCGCATTCTAACCAACGCGGAGCTCGAGAAGCTCGTCGACACGAGCGACGAGTGGATTGTCAGCCGGACCGGGATCAAGCAGCGGCACATCGCGGCGAAGGACGAGTTCACCTCGCACCTGGCGACCAAGGCGGCGCGCCGGGCACTTGAGCAAGCCGGGATGGAAGGTGGCGAGCTGGACTTGATCATCGTGGCGACGATCACCCCGGACACGCTGACGCCGGCGACGGCGTGCTACGTCCAGCAGGCGCTCGGGGCGCACAACTCGGTGGCGTTTGACATTTCCGCGGCGTGTTCCGGATTCCTTTACGCGATGAAGATCGCCAAGCGGATGATCGGTTCCGGGGCGTTCAACAACGCGTTGATCATCGGCGCGGAAAAACTCTCGTCGTTTGTCAACTGGGAGGACCGGACGACCTGCGTGCTCTTCGGCGACGGCGCCGGCGCCGCGGTCCTGCGCCGCGCCCAGCCCGGTGAAGGCGAGATCCTTGCCACCGACATCGGCACCGACGGCGCCCAGACCCACTTGCTCAACATCCCCGGCGGCGGGTCGGCCTGCCCGATCACCTTGGAAAACGCCGGCGACCGGCTCGCCACCCTAGCGATGCTCGGCAAGGAGGTCTTCAAGCACGCGGTCACCCGGATGCGCCAGTCGGCCGAGACGGTCATCGCCCGCGCCGGGCTGACGCCGGACCAGATCAAGCTGGTCATCCCGCACCAGGCGAACCTCCGGATCATCGACGCGATCGCCGACCGGCTCGCGGTCCCCAACGACCGGGTCTTCGTCAACCTCGAGAAATACGGCAACACCTCGGCCGCCGCCGTCGCCATCGCCTTGGACGAAGCCCACCGGACCGGCCGGTTCACCACCGGCGACCACATCATCCTCGTTGTCTTCGGCGCCGGCCTGACTTGGGCGGCCGCCGCCATCCGCTGGTAACCAGCAACCATCCACCGCCATGCCCGCCGCTGCCGAGTCACCCGCCGCCGTGCGCACCGTGCCGGAACAGACCCACGGAATGCCCGGCGGCATCCCGTACATCATCGGCAATGAGACCGCCGAGCGGTTCTCGTTCTACGGGATGAAGGGGATCCTCGCGGTCTTCATGGTCAACTACCTCTGGCTCATGGGCGACGCCCCGGGGCGGCAGATGCCCGAGGCGGAGGCGACCGCCCTCTATCACTTCTTCAATGTCCTCGTCTATCTCCTGCCGCTCATCGGCGCCGTCCTTGCCGACCGGTTCTTCGGGAAATACCGGATCATCATCTGGCTCAGCGTCGTCTACTGCCTCGGCCACGCCGCCCTCGCCCTGATGGGGACCGCCGGGTCCGCCAGCCACTGGCTCTTCGTCGGGCTGCTCCTCATCGCCATCGGCTCGGGCGGCATCAAACCGTGCGTCTCCGCCCACGTCGGCGACCAGTTCGGACCCAACAACCAGCACCTGCTGCCGAAAATCTTCAACTACTTCTACTTCTCGATCAACCTTGGCGCCTTCGTCGCTGGCCTGCTGACCCCGTGGATGCTCGAGTGGCACGGTCCGCACTGGGCGTTCGGGATCCCCGGGGTGCTCATGGCGCTGGCAACGGTGATGTTCTGGATGGGGCGGAGGAAATTTGTCCACCTGCCGCCGGCCGGCCCGGCGTTCACCGAGACGATCTTCAGCAAGAGCGGCCTGAAGCTCATCGGCAAGCTCATCCCGCTCTATGTGTTTGTCGCGATTTTCTGGTCGTTGTTTGACCAGACCGGCACACGCTGGGTGTTCCAGGCCCAGGAGATGGACCGCGATTTCCTCGGGATCCGCTGGCTGCCGGCCCAGGTCCAGGCGCTCAACGCCGCGCTCATTCTCCTCCTCATCCCGGTCTTCGCCATCTTCGGCTACCCATGGGTCAACAAGTTCATCCCGCTCACCCCGCTGCGAAAAATCGGCTTCGGGCTGTTCACCATGGCCGCGGCCTTCGCCGTCAGTTCGCTCATCGAGGTGGCCATCAGCCACGGCGCCAAACCCAACATCGGCTGGCAGTTCCTCGCCTACGCCCTGCTCAGCGCCGCCGAGGTCCTCGTCTCGGTCGTCTGCCTCGAGTTCTCCTACACCCAGGCGCCGCGGGCCCTGAAGTCGTTCATCATGTCATTCTACCTCCTGGCCGTGGCCGCCGGCAACCTTGTCACCGGCGCGGTCAACCTGGCCATCCTGGTGCCCGACCCGGTCGCCAAGCAGGTCGAGGAGACGCTCGCTGAACTCCCCCGGGCCCAGCGCTTCGGCAACCGCGAAGTCGTCACCCCCGGATTCGACGGCGTGCTTGGAACCCGCGACGACATCACCGCCAAGGTCGAGGCCGGGGCGATCGCCAGCCGGACCACTCCGGCCGACGCTCAGCTGACGGCGGCCGCTGAGATTCTCGCGAGCGCCACGCCGACGACCCCCCGGCGCCTGCCGAGCGAGGCGGAAGCCGCCCGAATCCTGGAAAAGATCGCCGACCCGTGGGGCCAGCCGCTGAAGTATGAATTGCTTAACCAGCGCAGCGCCCGGCTGACCTCGGCCGGTCCCGACATGGTTGCCGGAACCGCGTGGGACATCGGCCTGATGCTCGAACTCAACCCGCTGCCCGGCGCCGATGGCTCACCTGAGGAAACCCGCACCACCTGGCTCGAACGCCGCCGGCTCGAGCTCGGCCTCGACCAGCCAATCGACGCCCCGGCCGGCGCCCCCCCGCTGTTTACCACCACCACCTACACCGGCGGCCAGCCACGCCTCGAAGGCCCCGCCTACTACTGGTCCTTCACCGGCCTGATGTTCCTCATGGCCCTCGGCTTCATCCCCTACGCCCTCGCCTACCGCTACGAGACCATGGGCTACTTCCCCGAACCCACTCCTCCTCCAGCACCCCTCCCCTGAGCGGAATTCGCGTTGCGAACTTCCACCGAACTCCCACGTAGCGAACTTCGTGAGAAGTGCGGCGGGGCCAACCGTCTGCCGCCAGCCCGCCCGGACGCCCAATGGACTTCCCACCTCCCCCTGCCGAAGCTCTCACGAGCTTCGCTACGCAAGCCACCCACGTCGCCCTCCGCAGCAGGTTGCGGATCAAAAGTGGCAGGCGGACATGGTGACAGACGAACTGCTGTCGACATCGCGCGCCCCCGGCCTCCGACCTTCCGGCCCTCGACTCGCTCCCCGGCAAACTTAATTTGTTCTGGACCAAACCAAACTTGGTTTGCGGCAAAGCAAGTTTGCTTTGATCCAAAGCAGGTTTGTTCCGCGGCAAATCGAATTTGCTTCGGGGTGGATCAAACTTGCTCCGGGGCAGTTCAAGTTTGCTTTGAACCAAACCAAGTCTGCTTCGGGGCAAACCAAGTTGGGTTTGGACCAAACCGAGTTTGCTTTGGGCCAGAACATAGTTGTTTCGCGGCAGACCAAATTTGTTTCAGGGCAATGCAAGTTTGTTTTGGTCCGCTACAAGTTATGTTTTCGGGAGTGTCGGGTTGCGATGGAGGGATGGGTGGCATGGCCGGGCGGCAGCGGGCTTGATTCCATACGCTGCAAGGATTGCACGGGATGGTGCAGGCAATTCGGCGCCAGCCTCGCCATTGGCGGCAGCACTGGCTACTCCGATTGGAGTGCGCCGACCCACCACCGCGTCGGCTAGTCCGCACCGGGAAATTGAATCGTGGTGGGCGGGGAAACTTGCCCGCCACATTTTTTTTGTGCGGCCCCATTGGCCTCCCCGCCCCAACCGGGCATAGCGCGATAGCCAAGCTGGCGCGATCCATCCCCCAGATTCGCCTTCCTATCAGCCGCGCTGCTGCTAGAACCGCGGCGTTCCTGGAAGCCCGTGGCACGGGCAAGAAATAGATGGGGAATCCGGTGAGGGAGGCTGCGCGCAAGCACGGCCGAGCGATTCCGGAGCGGTCCCGCCACTGTGATGGCCCTCTCGGGGGCCAGAGCCAGATCGCCAGCCGGGAATTGTTGGACGAAGGGACCTGCGGATTTCAGGTCCACGACCGGAACATCATCAATGCAGTTAGAAAAACCGGCACCGCATCGCGGTGTCCTGAAGTTGGTCCCGTGCCTGGTCGCGGGAGTCGTTTGGCTTTCCCTCAGCGGCGCGCGCGCCGAGATCGAGGCCGAGCTCGAACCGGTGGTCCTGAGCGCGACGCGGATGCCCACGCCGCTGCCGCGGGTCGGCAGCGCGATCACCCTCGTCGAGGTTCCCGCCTATCAGGAGCGCGGGATCTTCGACCTGCAGAGCGCCCTCAACGGGCTGCCCGGCGTGTTTGCCACCTCGACCTCGGGCCAGCGCGGCGCGATCGGCTCATTGTTCATCCGCGGCACGACCACCAGCGGGTCACAGTTGATTGTCGATGGCGTGCGCCTCAGCGACTCGACCGTCCCGTTAGGGAACTTCCTCGGCAGCAGCTCGCTCGACGGGTTCGAATCCATCGAGGTCCTCCGCGGCCCGCAGAGTGCCCTCTACGGCGGCGAGGCGCTCGGCGGGGTGGTCTCGCTCACCACGGCTGCCGGCTTGGGCGATCCGCACGCCTCACTCCGGATGGAAGCCGGGTCGTTCGGGTCCTATCAGGCCGCGGCGAGCATCTCAGGAGTCGCCGACAAGCTCGGGTTCTTCCTCGGCACGCGCTACGAGGAAACCCAGAACGATGCGCCCGCCAATGACTTCAGCCAGGCCGCCACGGTCCTGCGGCTTGACCGGCAGGTCACCGACGCGCTGTCGATCGGCCTAACCACCCGGCTAACCGACAGCGCCTACGAGGACCGCGGCGCGTCGCTTGACCACGTCGACGCCTCGCTGGTCACCCTGTTTGCCGACGCCCGGATCACCCCGGGGTGGACCAGCCACCTGGTGCTCGGCCACTATCAGGAGGCGTATGACAGCGACTCGGGATGGGGCAACTACGCGACCGACCTCGAGCGGCTCAGCGTTTCGCTCGACAACCAGCTAGAACTTGGCGACCACCACCGGCTCGCGCTCGGCGGATTTGCCGAGAACACCGACTTCTCCAACACCATCGGCACCGCCGAGGCCCGCAACCGCCACGGGCTCCATGCTGGCTGGGAGTGGCAGCCGACCACCAGGCTCACCACCTACCTCGCCGCCCGCTGGGAGGACTACGCCGCCTTCGGCGATGAGCTGACCTACCGCGGGACCGTCGCCTATCAGGTCGGCGCCCGCGGGACGATCGTCCGCGGGTCCTACGGGCGCGCGTTCAAAACCCCCACCTATCTGGACCTGTTTGGCTCCGACTTCGGCGCCGGCAACCCGGACCTAACCGCCGAAACCAGCCGCGGGTGGGACCTCGGCATCGAGCAGCCGTTCGCCCGCTCCCACGCGCTTTCCCTGACATGGTTCGACAACCGGATCAGCGACCAGATCCGCTCCAACCCGGCACCCCCGGTCAACCTCCCGGGAACCACCCGCGCTAGCGGCCTCGAGGCAGAGGTCCACGGGGAGTTCCTAACAAACCAGTGGCACTACCGCGCCAGCTACACGTTTCTCCAGCGCGCGCTCGCCGACCTCCCGGAGCAGACCGCCAGCGCCTCGCTCGAGTTCCGCCCGGGCGCGGCCTGGTTGTTAGGCGCGGGCGCCAGCTACGTCGACGCGCGCAGCTTCGGCGGCGATCCGCTTGACGACTACCTGGTGGTCCGGCTGCACGCGAGCTATCAGGTCAACGCGCACCTGCGGGTCCACGCGCGGGTCGAGAACGTGCTCAACGAAGCCTATGTCCTCTCGGACTTCTACGGCACCCGGATTGACGCGGCCGGCACCGGGGTGTTCACCGGGGTGACGCTCAGCTGGTAGAGAGGCTCAATCCATCTCCCTGCGCGGGTCTCGCTGGAAGAGGTCGCGCAGGGCATGGACGGCCGGCTTGCCCTCGTAGAGGACCGCGTGGACCGCGTCGATGAGCGGGGTGCTCACCCCGGCGCGGGTGGCGGCGCTGTGAACCGAGCGGGTGTTGATCACCCCCTCGGCGATCATCCCGAGGCTGGCGACCACGTCGTCAAGCTTCGCCCCCTGGCCGAGCGCGCGTCCCACCCGGTTGTTGCGCGAGTGGCGCGAATAACAAGTGCACATCAGGTCGCCGACCCCGGAGAGCCCGCCAAAGGTCTCCGGTTGGCCGCCAAGCGCGGTGCCAAGCCGCGTCATCTCCAACAACCCGCGGGTGACCACCGCGGCAATCGCGTTGTCACCCAGCCCAAGCCCCTGGGCAATCCCCGCGGCAATCGCATAGACATTCTTGATCGCCCCGCCGAGCTCAATGCCGGCCACGTCAGCGCTCGTGTACGCCCGGAAATACGGACGGAACAACAAGTCCTGGAGCGCGCAGGCAAGCTCCTCGGACGCCGACCCGACCACCGCGCAGGTCGCCAGCTTCGCGCTGACTTCCTCGGCGTGGTTGGGACCTGATAGAACCGCGAGCGGGTTGTTGGGGAAGTGGCTCGCGATGATCTCGCTCATCCGCGCGCCGCTTTCCACCTCGATCCCCTTGGCGCAGGAAAGCAGCACGGTTTCGTTAGACAACCGCTGGCGGGCGAGCATCTCGACCGCCGCGCGGGTCGCCGCGGTCGGCACGACAAACAACACCAGCGGGTGGCCACCCGCCGCGGCATAGTCAAGCGTCGCGCTCACATTGCCCGGCAGCGCCAACTCGGGGAGGTAGCGCTTGTTGGTCCTGAGATGGTTGATTTCCGCGACAATCTCCGGGTCGCGGCCGATGAGCACCACCTCGCGGCAGCTTTCAGCTAACAACCCGGCAAGCGCGGTCCCCCACGAGCCGGTTCCGAGGATGGCGACCGATGAAAATGTTGGATAAGGCATCAGGGGCGGGTCTTGTGAAGGCGGTTCTCGGTTCCGGCGGCGATCCGCCGCAGGTTGCTGCGGTGTTTCCAGACGGCCAAAATCGCCAGCACCAGCGTGAGCGCAAACAACGGCTTGTTCCAGGTCCCCGCCTCCCACAGCGACCGGCCGTCAGGACCCTTGTGGAAGCGCGCCCCAAGGTGCGTCACCAGCGGCAACACCACCGCCGCAATCACGCTCGCCAAGGAGACATACCGCGTCACCAAAAACCCGATCCCGAACACAACTAACAGGATCACCACCGCCGCGGGCATCAGCGCCAGCAGGATCCCCGCCGAGGTCGCTATCCCCTTGCCGCCGCGGAACCCGACCCACGGCGAGTAGTTGTGGCCTAACACCGCCGCGAGCCCGGTGAGCACATGAAGCAACTGCGCGGTGAACTGGTCGGCGGCCGGGAGCACCTGGGCGAAGCCGCCGAGGAACTCGAGCGGAATCCCCGGGGCGCGGCCGTCGATGCGGACCAGGTTGATGGCCACGACCACCGGAATGAAGCCCTTGAGCAGGTCAAGGAACAGGCAGGTGACGCCATACTTCCTGCCGACGATGCGCAGCACGTTGGTCGCCCCGATGTTGCCCGACCCGTGCTCGCGGATGTCGATCCCCCGCGCCCGCCCGATGAGCAGGCCAAACGGAATCGAGCCGATAAAGAAGGCCACCACGGGCAGGATCCAGAGTTGCATGGGCGTCGCCGCGCAGTGTTGGCGCTTTTCCCCGCCCCGGCAAGGGAGGAAAAATCCTCCCGCCCACCGCCAACTTCCGGTGGCGCCCGGAATAATTGCCGCTAACATCCACTCCCACCCTGGTGTATGACTCCACCCATGATCGCCTTCGCCCGCATCGCCATGGTCAGCGTCGCCACCCTGGCCGCCTTCGCCTGCAAACCCACTTCCGCCTCTCCGACCACCACCATGGAACAACCCGCCAACCCTAACCAACCCGCCGCCGACCCCGAGCAACCCGCACCCAAGCCCGAGGTCCCTACCAATGCCCAGGTCGCCACCCTCGGGACCGGTTGCTTCTGGTGCACCGAGGCGATCTTCCAACAAATCCCGGGAGTCTTCTCCGCCACCTCAGGATACATGGGCGGACACAAGGAGAACCCGACCTACCAGGAAGTCTGCGAGGAGACCACCGGCCACGCCGAGGTCATCCAGGTTGTCTTTGATCCCACCAAGATCACCTACCCGGAGCTGCTAGAGTGGTTCTGGCAGGCGCATGACCCGACGACGCTCAACCGCCAGGGGGCGGACGTCGGGACCCAGTACCGCTCGGCGATTTTCTTCCACACCCCGGAACAGCAAACCGCCGCGATCGCCGCGCGCGACAAGGCGCAGAAGGACTTCCCCTCGCCGATCGTCACCGAGATCACCCAGGCGTCCACGTTCTACCCGGCCGAAAATTACCACCAGGACTACTACTTCCTGAACAAGAACAAGAACGGCTACTGCAACGCGGTCATCACGCCGAAGCTCGAGAAGCTCAAGCTCAAGCACTAGCAGCGCGGGTTAGAAGGGCGCAGGTTAGAAGACCCGCGTCGCCGCATCCGTGGCGACCTCGAGGCGCAACCGGCCGCCGGGCGATTTGCACAAGCGGACCGGGGCGCCGAAGGTGGCGGCGAGCGCCGGCTCGTTCAGGGTGGTGGCGCGGGGCCCGGAGGCGACCGCTTTCCCCTTGTGCATGAGCAGCGCGTGGGTGAACGCCGGGGTGATCTCCTCGACATGGTGGGTGACCAGGATGATCCCCGGCGAGCGCCGCCGGCGCGCCAGCGAGTCGAGGAAGCCGAGGAAATGCTCGCGTGCGACCGGGTCGAGGCCCGCGCACGGCTCGTCCAACACCAGCAGCTTGAGCTGGCTCATCAACGCCCGGCCGAGCAGCACCCGCTGGCGCTCGCCCTGGGAGAACTCGCCCCACGGGCGGTCGCGCAGCGGCAGCGCGCGGACCCGGCGCAACATCGCCTCGCCCCGCCGGATCTCCGCCGCGCTGAGCTTCCCCCAGTGGTTGAGCATCCCGAGCGGCCCGGAAACGATGATCTCCAGCGCCGTCTGGTTGTCCTCGATGCGCGCCGCCAGGCTCGCGCTCACCCAGCCGATGTGCTTGCGCAAGTCAAACCACCCTTCCGCGTCGAGCCCGCGCTCCGGCAGCGTCTCCAACAACCCGCTTGTTGGTGTTAGGTAGCCGGTGAGCACGCGCAGCAGCGAGGTCTTGCCGCACCCGTTAGGGCCCATGACCACCCAGTGCTCGCCCGGGCGGATCGTCCAGTCGACCCCGCGGAGGATCTTTGCGCCACCGCGCTCGACGCGGATGGCCTTGAGGCGGACAAGCGGTGGGACAACAGCGGCGGCGGTCATGCTGGCCGCAGAAAACCCCGCCGCGCCCACCCCACGCGAGCACCAATTTCACCCCGCCACTAACCGAGATCGCGGTCGAGCGTCCGGTATTGGATCGCCTCGAGGACATGGTCTGGCTGGATCGCGCTTGACCCGGCGAGGTCGGCGAGGGTGCGGGCGACCTTGAGGATCCGGTCGTGGGCGCGGGCGGAGAAGTTCATCCGGTTCATCGCCTGCTCGAGGAACCCGTTGCCATGGGCGTCAAGCTGGCAGTGGCTGCGGACCAGCTTGGCGGCCATCCCGCTGTTGGTCGCCGGCTTGCCGCCGAAGCGCGCCTGTTGGACCTGGCGGGCGGCGACGACCCGCGCGCGGATCGCCGCGGATGACTCGCCCGACGGGCCGGTCGCGGCCAGGTCGCGGAACTCGACAAGCGGGACCTGGCAGTGGATGTCGATCCGGTCCAACAACGGGCCGGAGATCTTCTGGCGGTAGTTGGCGATCTGCCGCGGGGTGCACCGGCAATCGCGCTTCGGGTCGCCGAAATACCCGCACGCGCACGGGTTCATCGCCGCAACCAACATGAAGTCGGCCGGAAACGTCAGCGACCCGGACGCCCGCGAGATCGTCACCTGGCGGTCCTCCAACGGTTGGCGCAGCACCTCCAGGGTCGAGCGCCGGAACTCCGGCAGCTCGTCGAGAAACAACACCCCGTGGTGCGCCAGCGAGACTTCGCCCGGCCCCGGGTTGCTCCCCCCGCCTAGCAGACCCGCGTCGGAAATCGTATGGTGCGGGCCGCGGTACGGCCTCACGGTTAGAAACGCCCGCTTCACGTCGAGCATCCCGGCGATCGAGTGGATCTTGGTCGTCTCGATCGCCTCCTCCTCGCTCATGGCCGGCATGATCGTCGGCAGGCGCTTGGCGAGCATCGACTTCCCGGTCCCCGGCGGACCGACCATGATCAGGTTGTGGCCGCCGGCGACGGCCACCTCGAGCGCCCGCTTGACGTGGTGCTGGCCTTTGACGTCGTCGAAGTCGACCTCGTAGTGGCGCTGCGACTCGAAGAACGCGCGCCGGTCCAACTGGTAGGGGGCGATCTCGATGTGCCCTATCAGGAAATCCCACGCCTGGCGCAGCGACCTGATCGGGATGACCTCGATGCCATCGATGACGGCAGCCTCCGGGGCGTTGGCGGCGGGAACCAGCAGGCGGGTGCGCCCGCCAGCCTTCGCGGCGATGGCGACCGGCAGGCACCCCTTGACCGGCCTAACCGTCCCGTCGAGCGCCAGCTCGCCGAGGACCATCGTCATGTTAGCCCGGGGGATCTCCTCCATCGCGCCGGCGGAAGCCATCGCCAGGGCGATCGGCAGGTCAAAGCACGGCCCTTCCTTTTTCAGGTCCGCGGGGGCCAGGTTGACGGTGGTCACCCCGTCCTCCCAGCGCAGCGCCGAGCTGCTCAGCGCCGAGAGGACCCGCTGGGACGACTCGCGCACCGCGGCGTCGGGCAGCCCGACGATGATCACCCCGGGCTTCTCGGCACTGTGGGCGTTGACCTCCACCTCGACTTCAAGCGCGTCAACCCCGCGGAGGGTGGCGGAAAACAAGCGCGTGACCATGGCCGGTGAGTCCCACACCCTCGCGGCTTCCCGCCCATCCGCAAGCGCCCGATTCACCCGCCCCGGCGAAAAAAGACCGCGCCAAGCACGGCCAAACCTGCAACGGTGGCGGGGAAATTTCCATCAAACATGTCTATCAGATACTTCACATTGTTAGCCATGGCCGCGCTCGGCGTGCTGCCGGCCGCCGCGGAACTTGGGGTCGGCGCGCAGGCGCCCGAGGACGCCGCGGTGCTCATCGACGGGACCCGCGAGCGGCTTGACACTCAATGGACCTACTGGGAAGGGCCGCGGTTTGCCTCGGCGCTGCCGATCAAGTGGAAGATCGTCCCGGACCCGGTCGACCCGGGGAAAACCGCGCTGATGACCCACGACCCGGCCGCGGCCGGCGGGAAGTATGGCGCGGCGGACATCATCACCAAGAAGACCTACCGCGACTTCCGCCTGCACATCGAGTTCCTCGTGACCGCCGCGGGCGGCAACAGCGGCGTCTATCTGCAAAACCGTTACGAAATCCAGATCAAGGACGGCGACAAGACCAAGCACGGGATGGGCGCGGTGATCAACGAGAGCGAATCGCCCTACGACGCCTACCTCGGCCTCGGCAAGTGGAACAGCTACGACATCGTCTTCCGCGCGGCGCGCTTCGTCGACGGCAAGCGCACCGAGCCGGCGCTGGTGACGATGTATTTCAACGGCAAGAAGGTCCACGCCAACCAGCCGATCAACCAGGTCTGGGGCGGGGCGAACTCCGGGATGGACGGCGGCAACGCCGGCGGCAAGGGGATCACCGATGTCCCCGGCGGCCTCAAGCTCCAGGCCGAGGGCCACGAAGTCCTGTTCCGCAACGCCTGGATCATGGACCTCAACCTCGAAAAACCCGACACCGACTTCAGCGAGTAAAGGAGCCGGGGAGGCGACATCCCCTTGGAGAGGCGACATCCTGTCGCCCAAGGTCCTACGACATCCTGTCGTAAGGACTCACCGGCAAGTCCGGCGCGCCGGGAGTCGGCGCAAATGACAGCACCTCATCGCTCAATCCCGCTGTGGAGCACAAAGAACTCGGCCTCGAGGTGGGCCAGCGGCCCGCGGAGCTGGTCGATTTCCGCGGCGGGTCCGTGGAACTCGAGACGGGTCAGGTCGGCCATCCCGAGCATCCGGCCGAGGACCTCACCGACATTCTCGAGGTGGGCCATGACCCCGGCGGCGCCGGCGTAGCCCTCGCGGCAGAACACCCGGTCTTCCAGGGTGGTGAACTCGTAAAACAGGCAGCCCGCCTCGGAGCGGGTGGTTTGGATGAACTCGCCCAACAGCGCGTGGATGTCGTCCAACCTCCCGGTGTGGGCTTTGAAATACGGATGGAGGGTGACGAGGTTGTTGGGCAGGGACATCGGCTTGGGCTATCGGTTATTGTTGGAAAGGCTCTGCGCCACCTGTTTGGCGAAATACGTCAGGATCATGTCGGCGCCGGCGCGCTTGATGCCGGTCAGGCTCTCGCTGACCACCTTCGCCTCGTCGAGCCAGCCGGCGGCCGCCGCGCTCTTGATCATGAGGTACTCGCCGGAGACCTGGTAGGCGGCGACCGGCAGGCTGGTCGCTGCGCGGACCTTGGCGATGATGTCCAGATACGGGCCGGCCGGCTTGACCATGACGATGTCGGCGCCCTCGGCCTCGTCCAGGGCGACCTCGCGGAGCGCCTCGCGGGCGTTGCCCGGGTCCATCTGATAGGTCAGCTTGTCGCCGGCCTTCGGCGCCGAGTCGAGCGCGCCGCGGAACGGCCCGTAGTAGGCCGAGGCATACTTCACCGCGTAGGAGAGGATCGAGACGTTGGAAAAGCCCGCGGCGTCCAGCGCGGTGCGGATCGCGCCGACGCGGCCGTCCATCATGTCGCTGGGCGAGACGA
The DNA here is from genome assembly GCA_044373465.1 of Akkermansiaceae bacterium. Taxonomy (GTDB): domain Bacteria; phylum Verrucomicrobiota; class Verrucomicrobiia; order Verrucomicrobiales; family Akkermansiaceae; genus JBILQA01. The sequence goes on from JBILQE010000042.1 coordinate 22,655, forward strand.
TGTCGGCGCCGGCGCGGGCGTGGCTCAGCGCCTGCTTGCAAAGCACCTCGACGGTCGGGTCGTTGACGATCTCGCCGCTGCGCACCAGCCCGTCGTGGCCGTCGCTGTTATACGGGTCGAGGGCGACGTCGGTGATCACGCAGAGGTCCGGATAGGCGCGCTTGAGTGCCGCAACCGCCCGCGGGATCAGCCCGTCCGGGTTGAACGCCTCCTCGGCACCCGGCGTCTTCAGGTGCTCTGCAATCTTCGGAAACAACACCACCGCCCCGATCCCCAGCGCCCGCGCCTCGCCAACCTCCCCCAACAACCCGTCGAGCGACCAGCGGGTGACCCCGGGCATCGACTCGATCGCCACGTCGCCCGCGTCCTCGTGCAAAAACACCGGCAGAATCAGGTCCGCCGCACTCAGCTTGGTCTCGCCGACAAGCCCGCGGAGCACCGGTGACTTGCGGTTGCGGCGCGGGCGGATGGGAAGGTCCATAACGATTAGATTGATTGGTTGGTGTTAGGCCTGGCTGAGCTCGTAGCTCTCCTTGGCGTCCTTGACGACCCAGCCCATTTCGAGGAGTTCGGCGCGCATGGCGTCGGCGCGGGCCCAGTCGCGTGCGCAGCGGGCGGCCCAGCGTTCCTCGGCGAACGCGCGGACCTCGGCGGGGACCTCGGCGGCGGCGGGCTCGTCGGGCAGGGTCAAGCCGAGGGCGCTGAGGACTTGGTCGAGCGCGGCGAGGGCGGCGGGCAGCTCGGCGGGCGGGAGTTCGGCGGCGGCGCGCAGGCCGAGGAAGATCCCGCCGAGTGCGCCGGCGGTGTTGAGGTCGTCGTTGAGCGCCTCCCAGGCGCCGGCGAATGGTCCCGCGGGCGCCACGGCGGGTGCCGCGGGCGCGGCGGGTGCCTTGGCGCGCAGCGCGCGGGTTGCGCGGGCGATCTTGCCGATTGCCTCGCGCGCGGCGTGGAGCGAATCAAACGTGAAGTTCAACGGCTTCCGGTAATGGCCTGAAATCAGGACGTAGCGGACCTCCATGGCGGACCACCCCTTGGCCTCGAGATCGTCGAGAGTATACAGGTTGCCGAGCGACTTGGACATTTTCCCGCCGTCGACCATCAGGTGGGCGCAGTGGAACCAATGGGCAGCGAAGCTCCCGCCGCACGCGCAGCGGCTCTGGGCGATTTCGTTCTCGTGGTGCGGAAACACCAGGTCGACTCCGCCGCCATGCAGGTCAAAGCTTTCTCCGAGATACTCGGCGATCATCGCGGAACACTCGAGGTGCCAGCCGGGCCGCCCGTCGCCCCACGGCGAGGGCCAGAAATTCTCCCCGTCGCCGGGCCGCCGCGCCTTCCACAACACGAAGTCCGACAGGCTGTCCTTCTCGTATTCGTCGGCATTCGCCCGCGCGTTCTGAGTCTGGCCGAGCGCCAACTCGCGCTCGTCGAGGTGCGACAACGCCCCGTAGCCGGGGAACGAGCTGATCTGGAAATACACCGACCCGTCCTCCGAGGCATACGCGTGGCCCTTGGCCAGCAACCGCTCGATCATCGCAAGCTGCTGCGGGATGTGCGCCACGGCCCCCGGCTCGACATGCGGCGCGAGCAACCCGAGCTTCCCGCAATCGGCGTGGAACTTCGCCGTCCAATACCCGGTGAACTCCGCCAGCGACTGGCCGGCGGCCTGCGAGTCGCGGATCGTCTTGTCGTCCAAGTCGGTGATGTTGCGCACGTGGAAGGTCGCCATCCCGCCGGCCTCCAGCGACCGGCGCAGGACATCCTGAAGGACAAACGTCCGAAAGTTCCCGATGTGCGCCGGCCCGTACACCGTCGGCCCGCAGCAGTAAAACCGGAACCTCTCGCCGTCGCCGGGCTGCAGGTCGCGCACCGCGCGGCTCAGGGTGTCAAACAGTCGCATCCCCCTGCCTGTAACCGCCCGCGCCTCAACCTGCAAGCCCCGCAAACCCAGCGATCCGCCCAGAACATGGATTCGATTCATACGGATCACCGCTTCCCAAGCCGGCCTAACAGGACTATGGTCCCCCTGACCATGGACTCGCGGCGCAAGCAATTCTTCGGCGGGCTGGCCTTCATCAGCGCCTTTGCGCTGCTGCTATTGCTCATCCGGGCAGGCGGCTATCTCCCCGGGGGGGCAGGGAAGTTTTTCGGGATGCTCCTGCGGCTGGGCACCACGCCGTTTTTCATGGAGGCCGGGTTTTTCCTCGTCGGCCTGGCGCTGCTCTTCATCCTCAACCACCTGCGCAGCCGCTGGGATGGCGACGAGTTTGTCGAGATCGAAGACTTCACGCTCACCCCGGGGAGCACTCCGCGGCGGGCCAAGCGGCCGCGCGATGCCGAGCTGCTTGAGCCGCCGGCCGACGTCCTGCTGGCCACCGCGGAGGGAGCGTTTGCCCTCGGTGACCATGCCAGTGCGCTGGAGATCCTCAGCACCATGGAGCCCGCCCAGCGCGACGCCCCTGATGGACTCGCCCTGCGGCTGCGGCTGGCGCGTGCGACCGGCTGCGCCGAGGTGGCCGCGAAGTTGCGCGCGCTGCTGGCCGCCACGGCGCCCGGCCATCCGGCGCTTGACGTTCCAGATGAATGAGGAGTCGGGGGTCCTGCACAATAAGTTGCCGGTGCGCCTTGCACGATTTCGCGGCGCGCCCTACGGATGGGGGAGATGATTCGCTTCAAGATTTTCGGCATTCCGGTGACCGTCCAGCCGATGTTCTGGGCAGTGATGGGCATCATCGGCTATTTGAGCAATGACCGGCGCGCTGACCAGTTGTTGATGCTCATCGCGGTCTTCATGCTCGCCGGCTTCGTCTCGATCCTCATCCACGAGCTCGGCCACGCGCTCACCGGGCGGAAATTTGGATCCAATCCGGAAATCATCCTGCACGCCTTTGGCGGGGTGGCGATCTTCCCGGGCGGGCGCTTCAACCGGGTGGAGTCGTTCTACGTCACCTTGGCCGGTCCTTTCATCCAGTTCACGATCGGGTTGGCCGCCTATGTCGCCTACGAGCGCTTCGGCACCCACCCGAACGCGATGGTCCACGCGCTCATCCGGAGTTTCTATATTGTGAGCATGTTTTGGGCGGTCCTCAACCTCATCCCGGTCATCCCGCTGGATGGCGGCCAGCTGATGGCCGCGGTCCTCGGCCCGCAGCGGATGCGCCTGACGCTGATGATCAGCATCGGCGTGGCGATCGTCGCCGCGGTCCTGCTTTACCTGCGCCTCGGCAGCCCTTTCATGCCGATCTACCTCGCCTCGTTTGCCTGGCAGAACTACGAGATGCTCAAACAGCACCGGTTCTAGAAAACCAGCAGGCGCACCCCGGCGATGATGGCGAAGACAACGATCATCCCCTCGAAGATCCGCTGCGAGACGCGGTGGATCGCCCACCGGCCGACGAGCACCCCGGCCAGCACTCCGGGAGCGAGCTTCAGGTTCTCGAGCAACGAAAACCGGTCGATCAGGTCGAGCTGGGCGTTGAGCGGCACCTTCAAAATGTTGATCAACAGGAAGAACCGCGCCCCGATCCCGATCAACTCAAGCTTCGGCAAGCGCACCGAGAGCAAATACAGCTGAATCACCGGCCCGGCCGCATTCGCCAGCATCGTCGCCACCCCGCCGGCGACCCCGGCACCCGCCCCGAACCCCCGCGACGCCGCCAGCCGCCCGAACCAGTCGCCATGCCAGCGGCGCAACGCCTGGAGCCCGACCATCACCACGATGACCCCGCCAATCAGCTTGCGCGCCACCTCGTCGGGAACATCCCGCAACAGGAAATACCCGACCCCCAGACCCACCAGCGCCGGCGGCAGCAGCTTCCACACCGGCCGCCAACTCCCGTGGCCGCGAAACGCCGGAAACACCGCCAAGTCCGCCAAAATCAACAACGGCAGCGCCAGCCCGACCGACACCTTCGCCCCATACAGGTCCGCCAGAATGAAAATCGAAATCAGCGACACCCCGCTGAAACCGGTCTTCGACACGCCAATGCAAAAGGCTGCCAACAGCCCTAACATCAATGTCGCGGTCGCCTCGGGCACGCCCACGTCTAACCGATTGGCGGCCGCTGGGAACCGCCAATTCCGCGCGCGCCGTCACTAACTATTATTTTCTCCAATTTCTGGGTTCCCCCGCTGCGGGGCATTTGCTTCGCTGCGCACGGCCCGCGCGGCCGCCCGCCGCCGCGCTCAACCCTGCTAACATTCATGAAAATCGTCGTCGCCTATTCCGGAGGACTGGACACCTCGGTGCTGCTCAAGTGGCTCAAAGCCAAATACTCCGCCGAGATCATCGCGTATTGCGCGGATGTCGGCCAGGGTGACGAACTCGACGGCCTCGAGGAAAAGGCGCTCACCACCGGTGCGTCGAAGTGCTTCATCGGCGACCTGCGCGAGGACTTCGCGGCGAACTACATTTTCCCGATGTTCCAGGCCAATGCGCTCTACGAGGGCCGCTATCTGCTAGGCACGTCGATCGCCCGGCCGTGCATCACCAAGGGGATGTTGGACGTGGCGCTGGCCGAGGGTGCCGACGCGATCGCCCACGGCGCCACCGGCAAGGGCAACGACCAGGTCCGCTTTGAGTTGTCGGCCGCCTCGCTGGCGCCGGAGATCCGCTGCATTGCGCCATGGCGCGACGCGGAGTTCCGCAAGCAGTTCCCCGGGCGCGCCGAGATGATCGCCTACGCCGAGGCTAACAACATCCCGATCAAGGCCTCGATGAAGAAACCCTACTCGATGGACCGCAACCTTCTGCACATTTCGTTTGAGGCCGGGATGTTGGAAGACCCGTGGTATGACGCGACCACCGCGGCGGACCGTGACATGTATGTCCTGTCGGTTTCCCCGGAGGACGCGCCGGACAAGCCGGAGTATCTCCAACTTCTGTTTGAGAAGGGCAACGTGATCGGCATCCAGAGCGAGGGACTCGCCGAAGTCATCAAGTCGCTCGGCGACGTCACTGTTAGCGGCCAGCAGGACGGCTACGCGCTGATGAACCCGTACGGGGTGATGCGCGTCCTCAACGCGTTTGGCGGCCGCCACGGGATCGGCCGGGTCGACCTGGTCGAGAACCGGTTTGTCGGGATGAAGTCGCGCGGCGTCTATGAGACTCCCGGCGGGACGATCCTGCTCGCCGCCCACCGCGACCTCGAAGTCCTGGTCGTCGACCGCGAAGCGATGGCGGTGCGCGACTCGCTCATCCCGAAATACGCGCAACTCGTCTACAACGGCTTCTGGTTTGCCCCGGAACGCGAGGCGATCCAGGCGCTGGTCACCGAGACGCAAAAGACCGTCACCGGCGAAGTCCGCGTCAAGCTCTACAAAGGCAACGTCATGGGCGCCGGCCGCCGCTCCCCGCACAGCCTCTACTCCGACGCCATCGCCACCATGGAAGGCGGCCAGGAAGAGGCCTACAACCAGGACGACGCGTCCGGGTTCATCGCCCTCAACGCGCTGCGCCTCAAACAATTCTCCCGGGTCAACGGGTAGTCGATCGGCCGCCCCGCGCTTCGTTTCAGCGGAGTGGCGGGCGCGCCCCCAGCCATGGATGCCATCTCACCGGAGTCCCCCGCGGCGAACCACGCCGGTTGCCCGGCGGCGGCTGGCGGCGGCGAGATGGACCACGATGGGCTGGTTGC
>JBILQE010000085.1:0-7576 GCA_044373465.1 Akkermansiaceae bacterium
GCACGGGTTCGGAGTTCTCGGGCCGACCGGGATGGGGCTTGCCGAGGCGGCCGGAGTCGCCGCGCGGATCGACGTCCACCTCGGCACGTTGAGCAAGGCCGCAGGGCTGGCGGGCGGCTACGTGGCTGCCAGCCGCGGGATCATCGACTTGCTGGTCAACCGGGCGCGCTCGTTCATCTTTTCCACCGCGACGCCCCCGGCGCTGGCCCACGCGGGACTTGCGGCGCTTGAGCTGATCCGCGGGGCGGAGGGGACGGAATTGCGCGGGATCCTTGCGAGCCACCGCCAGGCGCTGGCGGCCAGGCTGGGCACCGCTCCCCCGCCGGCCGCGATTTTCCCGCTCATCCTTGGGGAGGCCGCCGCCGCGCTTGCCGCCGCGCGGGTTCTGGACGATCACGGGTTCCTTGTCCCGGCCATCCGCCACCCGACCGTGCCGCTCGGCGCCGCACGGCTGCGGGTCACCCTGAGCGCCGCCCACCGCGCTGCCGACGTTGCCGCGCTGGCCGAGGCGCTGGCCGGGATTTGTGAAAATCCGTCTCGCCGCCGCAGCGCCGATGAGCCATCACTCTAGCATCATGAAGGCTGCCTTGCTGACCGTTGTTTCCATCGCCGCGCTGGGGATTCTCAGCTGCCAGGCCGCTCCGGAGGCCGAGGAGGGCTTCACCGCCCTGTTTGACGGCACCACCCTCAACGGCTGGACGAAGGTCGGCGGCGACGGCGAGTTCGCCGTCGAGAATCGCGAAATCGTCGGCCGTGGAGACTCGGTCAAGGCCAACACCTTTTTGCGCAGCGACAAGACGTTCAAAGACTTCGACTTCCGCTTCCAGATGAAGTTCGACGACTTGAGCGGCAATTCCGGGATGATGTTCCGCGGGCTGCAGAAGGACGGGAACGGCCGCGTCTATGGCTACCAGTGCGAGCACGACAACGGCAAAGAACGCGCATGGACCGCGGGACTCTACGACGAAGCGCGCCGCGGCTGGCTGATGCCGGACAAGAAGAACGCCGAGGAGAGCGCCGCGTTCACCAAGAAGATCCAAGGGCTGATGAAGTGGGACGACTGGAACGACATCCGGATCGTCGCCAAGGGTGCCAAGATCGAGATTTACCTCAACGGCACCCAGGTCGTGGACTTCACCGACACCGGCAAGGAAGCCACCGCGGAGGGATTTTTCGGAATGCAGGTCCACTCCGGGAAGTCCTGCCACGTCCGCTGGCGGAACTTGCGCATCAAGGAGCTGTGATTTTTGGGGAGAGCCGGGCGCGGGCGGGTTGCTCTGGAGGAATCTGGATTCTCACTCTTGCATCTGGCAGATGCGCCCCCTAGCTTCGCCCCCGACGTGCCCATGAAAGCCATTCTCGCCCTTGAAGACGGACGCACATTTGAAGGAGAATCCTTCGGTGCCACCGGAACGACCACCGGTGAAATCTGCTTCAATACCTCGATGACCGGCTATCAGGAGGTCGTCACCGATCCGTCCTACCGCGGGCAGATCGTGGCGATGACCTACCCGCTCATCGGCAACTACGGGGTCAATCCGGAGGACGCCGAATCCAGCGGCCCACATATCCGCGGGTTTGTCATCGGCGAGCTCGCCCCGGTCGCCTCCAACTGGCGCTCGCGCCAGACGCTGCCCGACTATCTCGCCGAGCACTCGATCCTCGGCATCGAAGGGATCGACACCCGCGCGCTGACCAAGCACCTACGGTCGCGCGGCGCCATGCGCGCCTGCCTGACGACCGAGCACGAAGCCGAGCTGGCGGTTGCCGCGGCGCGCAACTCGCCGTCGATGGAAGGGATGGACTACGTCAAGGAAGTCTCCACTGCGGAGAACTACGAGTGGTCCGGCGAATCGCGGCTGTGGACGATCCCGAATGTTTCGACCGGCCAGGAAGGCAACTACCTTGCCCTGCCGCCGGTCAAACACCGCATCGTCGCCTACGACTTCGGGTTGAAAACCAACATCCTGCGAAGCCTCCGCCAAGCCGGGTTCGCGGTCACGGTGGTCAACGCGCGGACCTCCGCGGCGGACGTGCTGGCGCTGCGGCCCGACGGCGTGTTTCTGTCCAACGGTCCGGGCGACCCGGCGGCGCTTGGCTACGTCCATGCCGAGATCCGCGCGCTGCTTGGCAAGCTGCCGATCTTCGGGATCTGCCTCGGGAACCAGATCCTTGCCCACGCTTTTGGCGGGACGACCTTCAAGCTGAAGTTCGGCCACCGCGGCGGCAACCAGCCGGTCAAGGACTTGCGGACTGGCCGGATTTCGATCACCTCGCAGAACCACGGGTTCGCGGTGGATGCCGACTCGCTGCCGGCCAACGTCGAGGTCACCCACCTCAACCTCAACGATGACACTGTTGAAGGGATCCGCCACCGCGACCTGCCGGTCTTCTCGGTCCAATACCACCCGGAAGCTGCTCCCGGCCCGCGCGATGCCTCCTATTTCTTTGGCGAGTTCTCCGCACTCATCGAGGCCAACCGCTAACCGGAATCCCCGCTGGCACGCTCCAGCAACCCACTTTTCATGAACACCATCATCTGCGGCCTCCAATGGGGGGACGAAGGCAAAGGGAAAGTCGTCGACTTCCTCACCGAATCCGCCGACCTCGTCGTCCGTGGCCAGGGCGGCAACAACGCCGGCCACACGGTCATCGCCAAGGGGAAAAAATACGTCCTCCACCTGCTGCCGTCCGGGATCCTCTGGGAAAACAAGCGCTGCGTCATCGGCAACGGCGTGGTCCTCGACCCCGCCGGACTCGTCCGCGAAATCGAAGGGCTCGAAGCCAAAGGCTTCGCGATCACTCCGCAGAACCTCCTGATCTCCGACCGGGCACACGTCGTCCTCCCGTGCCACAAGGAGCTCGATGCCGCCCGCGAGGCCGCCCTGGGCAGCCGCGCGATCGGCACGACCCGCCGCGGGATCGGCCCGGCCTATGCCGACAAGGTCAACCGCTGCGGGCTGCGGCTCATCGACTTGTTCGACCCCGCGCGGGTCCGCGAGGCGGTCGAGCGGCGGCTTCTGGACGCCAACGAGGTCCTCCGCCGCCACGACCTGGCGACGTTTACCGTCGATGAAATCTGCGCCGAGATCCTGACCGCCTTCGAACGCCTCAAACCGCACGTGGCCAACACCGTGCCAATCCTCCACAAGGCCTGGAAGGACGGCCAGACGATCCTGTTTGAAGGTGCGCAAGGAAGCCTGCTGGACATCGACTTCGGGACTTACCCGTTTGTCACCTCGTCCAACACGACCGCCGGCGGCTGCTGCACCGGCTCCGGGCTTCCGCCCACCGCCATCCAACGGGTCATCGGCGTCTGCAAGGCCTACACCACCCGGGTCGGGTCCGGCCCGTTCCCCACCGAGGACCTCGGGCTTTCCGAATACCTCCACGGCCTCGGCCGCGAATTCGGCGCCACCACCGGGCGGCCGCGCGGCTGCGGGTGGCTCGACATGGTCCTGCTGCGCTTCGGCTGCATGGTCAACGGCGTCACCGATCTGGCCGTCACCAACCTCGATGGCCTCGATGAGCGCGCCACCATCGACATCTGCACCGGCTACCTCATCGACGGGGTCCTCCACGACCTCCCGCCCGCCGACCCGCAGGCGTGGACCCGCGCGGTCCCTGTCTACGAGACCCTTGCAGGCTGGCAGCAAGACACCACCAGCTGCCGCTCATGGGGCGACCTCCCGGAAAACGCCCGCGCCTACCTGACCCGCCTCGGCGAGCTCGCTGGCGCCCCGGTGAAAACCATCGGCATCGGCCCCGACCGCGAGCAGACGATCCTGCTCTAGCCCGCGCCCGGCCGCCAACCCGTGGCCACCGGTGGCTCTCCGCTGATCCATCCAACGAAAAAGGGAGGCCTGCCGGCCTCCCTTTGATTTTGCGGTTTAAACAACCCTGAAGAACAACGAATCGAAACCTTACTTCTCCGTAGTGGTCATCCCGGCGCGGATTTCGATGGTCCGGTCAATCTCGATAGAGATGTAGCCGATCCGCTCCGGAGCACGGTCGTTGAACGGAGTCACAGTGAGCACTTCGATCGTATAGACTCCGTCATCGGTGATGGTCTCATCCAATTCGTTCAAGCTGGCCACGGAATTCTGCGGCACCGCCGTATCGTAGGTCCGGACGCTGCTTTGCAGGACCGTCCCCTGGGTGCCGAGGTTCGGCTTGCCCTTGTAGATCTGCACGTAGGTCGAGCTGAGCGGATACAGGTCAGTCAACTCCACCAACGAGCTGGCCGGCAGGGAGGTGTATTTCGCGCCTTCGGTGATGTTCTTGAACACCGCACGGGCCACTGGCCAGATTTCCACCGCGGCGGCGCCGAGTTGATACTGCCGACCACTCGAGTCCGGACGGGTATAGGCAACGTAGGTTTCCTTCCCTTGGCCCGCAGTGCTGGATGCAACCGGCAACTGGTGATAAACTTCCCCCTGGTAGTAGGTCCCGTTGCCGAAGAACTCGAAATAGTCCTGATAGCCACCGGAAGCGCTTGGATCTGCCGACGCGGTACGGGTCGCCGGATCATAAAGTTGATAATTCCGGACCAGCTCGACGGTCTTGGCGTATTCCGGCGCATCGACCAGCTCGGAAAGATGGGAGACAATGAAGGTCAATGAGAACGGCTTGTCAGCCCGGGTCCGCGGCGGCGTGTGCGGGTCTTGGCTGCCGACCTGCAGGGTCACGGTCGGATAATAGGCTCCGACCGTGTCTTCAGCGACCTTGATTGGCAGGGTGTTGAACCGGGACGCCTCGAGGCCGGATGCGTAAAGTTGGAAAACGCTCCCCTCACCTTCAACAGGCTTTGAGACCATTGTTCCGGCAACCGTCGCCACAGGCATATCATAGACCAGCGGAACGGTCGCACCGGTCAGCTGGATTTGCCGAATGAAGTCAGTCTGCGCCGAGACCAGCGATGCGCTGGCGGCGAGGAGGATCAAGGGGTTGATTTTCATGACTCTAATTAAGTTGGAGATGGATGCTATGGATTTGCGGAGGTCGGTTGGCCGGTTGCCACGTCCTTGGACTTCACCGGCGCGACCGATATCGCCCCGCCGCGAAAGGTTGCAACCACGATGGAATTGCCCTTTTTAAACGCTTCAATCTTATCGACAGGGATCGCAACTTCGCCGCGCGCCTGCTCAAGGGTCACCTCAAAGGTGCTCACCCATGCACGTTGGCTGGCCAAGAACCCCGCCCAGATCACGAACTGCTTACCTGGCAGGTCGGCCACATTGGCCGCCCGGGTCTCCGGGATGTGGAGGATCGAGCCCTTGGGGACCAAGGTGTATGACTCGCCATTGAGGATGAAGGTCGAAAGTTCGACCAGGTCGTAGCCTGGAGGCGCCTTTTTTTCAGGCACCGGTTCGAGCTTCGGAGACCTGCCGCGCTTCGCGTCAAGCTCTGCATCACTGACGACATCCGCCGTGGGTGCCTTCAGATCCTTCGGGAGAAACGCACCGCCCACCCCGCCGGCGGCCAGCGCGCTACCTGAACCGGCAGCACACAAGACCGTGGCGAAAAGCAATAGGCGGATTGGTTTCATTGGCGGCCGAAGTTAGCGGTTACCGGCGCAGGCGCCTGAAGCCAGGGCCACCTTCATCGTCGTAGGACCCGGAGAGGTCGATCGCGCCATTGGGGCCGCCGTTGCCTTGGCCGGGGTTGCTTACGTCAACACCGTCGATGTTGTTGCCGTGACCGTTGTTGGGCTTTCCGCCATCGACGGTTTCTCCCCCGGTCACCACCGGGGTGCCGATGATCGTTTGAGTTCCGGTCGGCGCGCAGGCCGCGCAAGCGTAAGAACTGGATGTCCCCGCACGGTTGATTTGCCAGACCAAGTCGGCCGGCTCACCGGCACGAACCAGCTTCGGGCTCGCGGAAATTGTTCCGGTTGGCAGCGGCGGGATCGCTTGGTGTTCACCAAGAACGTAGAATGATCCGGTTGGATTGCGGTTCGGGTAGCCCAGTCCGCTGGCTGGTCCCGCAAGATGGAACACCAGACTCACGCTGTTGATGCCGTGCCGCTCATTGGTAACCCAGTGGGCGCCACTCAGGTTGACATTTCCCGTCGTCGTCCCGGATCTCGGGCCGCTCACGTACAAGCTTTGCGGGTAAAATTGCTCCGCATTCACTTGGAGTTTCACCCAGCTTTCGGAATTCACCTTGTTGTTGCTACTAAGCATGGTGAAGCGCCCTTGACCATCCACCTTTGTATTGGTGGCTTGATTGCCGAGCGTCAACGAGCCGGACACACCCCAGATTTCATAGCGGAACGGGGACCCGAGGTTCACACTGAGGGTTCCACCAGCAGCGTTGAGAATCGCCGGTGAGGTCATCCCAGGGGCGTAGCACGAAATGTTTGCTCCCGTGTTGGCCGTGGCAGGCACTGCAAGCACTGCGCTCGCGAGCAATCCTGTGATTGTTGGCAGGGTGATGGTTTTCATATGATTTTGCGGCGGGGCTGGATTCTCCTCCAAGGAACCGGCGTTCACCGGGTTCAGCCAAGTTTTCCCAACTCAGACTGCTCCTCTCCCATGAAGGTTCCAAATTTCAAGGCTTCTGGCAATGGTTTTCTGATAGATTTTCCGCGCCCCCAATCCCCGGGGGGCGGAAGCTCGCCCGCCCGGCTCGTTATTAGCGAGTTAACAATGCCTGCGGGGTTTTTGGTTTGGGGGAACTTGACTTTGCGGGTGGTGGCGGGCAGGTTGCGGGACATCGACAGGGGTGCTCCGCGAACGAGGAGCTGAGATTTTTCCACGCGGGAAAAAGACTCTCTGAACCTGAAGCGGGTAATACCGCCGGAGGAAGTCGCGCAGGAGGTGGGATGTTCCGCTCTGGCCGCGGGGATCCGTCGGCGAGCCTGACAACTACCACCATCCATGATCCAGCCAGAAGAATTGAGCGGCCAGAGCAGCCATGATGAGTCCCGCGCGGCATTGCCAGCCTCGAAGCGAGTGTATGTCGAGGGGGTGATTCACCCGTCGGTGCGGGTGCCGATGCGGGAAATCACCTTGGCGGACACGAAGTCGTATAACGGGCGGATTGAGAAGAATGATCCGGTGCGGGTGTATGATTGCTCGGGCCCGTGGGGCGATCCAGCATTCACCGGGACCTCCGAGGAAGGCCTGCCGGCGCTGCGCCGCGAGTGGCTGCTTGGCCGCGGTGATGTCGAGGAGTACGCCGGCCGCCAGGTCCAGCCGCAGGACAACGGGTATTTGACCGAAAAGCACGTCGAGTTTGCCTCGAAGTCGGAGCGCTCCAACCGCTTCGTCGAGTTTCCCGGGCTGACCTCGGAGCGGCGCAAGCCGTTGAGGGCGAAAGGCGCACCGGTGACCCAGCTACACTATGCGCGGCAGGGCATCATCACTCCGGAGATGGAATTCATCGCGATTCGCGAGAACATGCGCCGGGCGCAAATGAGCGACATGGCCGAGGACATTGTCCGCAACAACCTCGACAAGCAGCACCGCGGGTCGACCCAGGCGCCGGACAGCCCGTATACGCCGAGCATCTTCCAGCGCTTCCCGCAACGGATCCCGAGCGAGATCACCGCGGAGTTTGTGCGCAGCGAGGT
>JBILQE010000043.1:0-28105 GCA_044373465.1 Akkermansiaceae bacterium
GAGGCGTGCAACTACCTGTGCAGCCGGAATGTCATCCGGCCGCGCTATGTTGAGACGCTGGTCGTCTCGCTGGGGACGTTCACTGCGGCCACCTTCATCCGGCGCAGCGCGCTGGAGCGATATGACCTGTATTTTTCCCGCGACTGGCAGTTTGTCGCCGACGCGGTGTGGATGCTCAAGGCCCTCAAGGCGGGCGCAAAGATCGGGCTGCTCGGGCGGGTGACGAGCACGTTCATGGATGACGGCGGGAATTTGGCGCTCTCCGGCCAGTGCCATGCCGAGGGCCTCCGGCTGACCCGGACGGCACCGCGGTGGATCCACCGGCTCAGGCTGTTATGGGTCCTGAGCTACCGCCTGAGGCGGCTGCTGGGTGGGTGTTATCATCCGCGGCCGATCGAGTATCAGATTTACACGCCGGAGAATCCGGCGCAAAGAACCAGCTTCCAGATCGCCGCACCGCAATGGCGGTGGGCGTCCCGGCTGGCGCTCGCGTCCCCGCACCGTGATGCGCGCGCGGCCAACCCGTCTGCCTAATTTCCGATGAACCAGTCGATCCGCACGATCCTCATCACTGCCGCCGCGCTGGCGATCTTCGTCCAGCTCGGGATCCTGGTCGGGCAGGGGGAAATCTTGTTGCCGGTGCTGGCGGGGATCATCTGTTTGGTCGTCGGCGGCTTCAAGCTGGTCATTCCCGGGGTCAACCCGGGAGCCAGCTGCCTGGCGTTCCTGGTCTTTGGCTACCTTGTCGGCAACCGCGGGTTCGCCTCCCTCGGGCTGTTTGTCGTCTATATCGGCGAGGTCGGGATGCTGCTGGCGACCGTGTTTGTGCTGCTCTCGCAGCGGTTCAAGTTTTTCAACGGGTTTCGCGGGTTGCTTGGCGGGTTGGTGTTTGCGTTGCTGGCGATTGGCGGGATTCGGCTCAGCTACGATTTGCTTGGCCCGAACAACGTCGACACGATGGACGCGATCCGCGACTCGGCCGCATCCTACTACGCATGGTTTTTCCCGCTTGGGTTCGGCATCGCGCTGTTGCCAAAGTCCCAGGCATTCATGATCCGGGCGTTGCGCTGGTCGTGCCTGGTCAGCCTGGTTGTCGGGATGGCCTACTATTTCCGTGAGGATTGGTTTTACACGCCGGCGTTTCGCGGCCGACCGCTGATCCAGTTCAAGGGCGACTTGCTGGGGATGTGCTTTGGCATCGGGGTGGCGACGTTTGGGACCGCGGCGCTCGGTCACCGGTCGCGGGTGATGGCGGGGATCTTCGCCGGGTTGTTTTTCATGGCCGCGACGGCGTGCATGATGGGCCAGTCGCGGGCGGCCTACCTTGGGGTGGCGGCGGGGATTCTGGTGATGTTTTTGGCGGCGGGGCCCGGGTATTTCGTCCGGCGGTTTCTTCCAAGCGGGATCATTGCCGGGGTCGTCGGGGTGGTGGTGCTCATGTCGCTGTTGAACATCCCGAAGTTCCAGACACGGGCGGAGGAAATCTGGGAGACGTCGACTGCGCGCATCGAGACGATCATCTCACCATTCGATGAGCAGGTGGATAATGACGCCACCCAGATGGCCCGCCAGAACAGCCGCTTCCGAATCGCCTGGTGGACGGCCGTTGTCGAGGAGGTCTACGAGCGCAACCTGTTCTTCGGCATCGGGTTTGGTGAGCCGATCGCGCTCAAGCGGTTTGTCAGCACCTACGAGCTGCCGCTCGACATCGAGGACGACGAGGCGGTCGTGCGCTCGCCGCACTCGATTGCGTTCACGTTGTTTGGGCGCTTTGGTTTGGTTGGGGCGGCCTGGGTGTTGGTGTTTCTCGGGGCCATCATCAATCTGGCGTGGCGCTCGGTGCGGGCGGTCCACCGCGGGGTGATGAGCTATTCGGACCTTACCGCGCTGGCGGTTGCGCTGGTGGTCTTGGTGACCTCGATGTTCGGGGTGGTCATGGAGGGGCCGATGGGGGGAATTCCGTTCTGGACCTTCCTTGGGCTCGCCTACGGAACGTTGCGCCGGTCCGAGGCACACGCCGCCGCCAACGCGGCCGCTGCCGCCGCCGTGGCCGCCAGTGAGCCGGCCGCGCCGAGCGCCCCAGCCGGGCGGGTCCGTGAGCGGGTCCGGCGCGAGCGCCAGTATCCGCAGCGCGAGCGCAGCAAGAACCTGTGGAAGCAGCCACCCGTGGCTGAGCCCGGTGCGCGCGAGCCACGCGGCGAGTAAGTTTCCCTGCCGTGATGACCATTTCCATTGTCACTCCGCACCTCAACGGCGGCCCGTGGCTGCGGCTCTGCGTTGCCAGCGTGGCCGACCAGCACGGGGTGGAGGTCGAACATCTTGTCCAGGACGGCGGGTCGGTCGACGGGTCGCTTGAGTTGCTCGGGACCCACCCGGGGTTGCGGGTGACGGTGGCCAAGGACGACGGGATGTATGACGCAATCAACCGCGGGTTGCGCGCCGCCACCGGCACCCTCGTCGCCCACCTCAATGCCGACGAGCAATACCTTCCCGGCGCCCTGGCCGCGGTCGCCGCCGAGTTTGAAGCCGACCCGCGGCTCGACATCCTGGTGGCCGACACGGTGGTGGTCGATGCGGATGGCGAGTTCATCTGCTGCCGGAAATCGTTCAAGCCGATGCGGCTGACGCGCTTCGCCGACAACCCGACGATCACCAGCTCGATTTTCATGCGGCGCAGCGCGGTGGAGCGCCACGGGTTGTATTTCGACACCGCGTGGCGGATCATCAGCGATGCGGACTGGATGCGCCGCTGCGTCACCCGGCGCGGGTTGAAGATCGCGGTGATGCGCCGCTACACGTCGGCGTTTACTGAAACCGGTGGCAACCTCGACCTCTCACCCAGGGCGCTCGAGGAAAGCCGCGCAATGCGCAACCGCAGGCCGCGATGGGCAAAGTTGCTCGCTCCGGCGCTCAAGCTGGTGGCCCGGCTGCGGCGCCTCGCGGGCGGTGGTTACCGCCAGCAACCATTTCATTATGAGATCTTCACGCTTGCGGATGAGACCACCCGCAAGCGCTTTGTCGTCACCCACCCGACCTGCGTCTGGTGGACGCGTGCGCCGCGGACCGCCGGCGGCCGCTATCGGCGGTTGAAGCGGATGGTCGGGAAATCCGCCGGCCAGCGCAGCAGCAGCTAGGCGCGCGGGGAATTCTGGGATTGCCAGCATCTACGGTGACGGTAGGATCCGAGTCCCCCCCGGAGCGCTGGCTGGAGAATTTTTTCCGGTCCAGAGTTCGCTGAATTCAGAACTCACTGTTGGGCGGGAAATTTCACCACGGTCCCAGCGGCGGGTTCCTCCTGCACCCAATCAACCAGGCATCTGGTTTTATGGCCACCGCCCGAAAGCAAACGTTCTCGACCCAGCTCCTGCAGCTTGTTGACGGGTTTCTTGTGTTCATCGCCTTCGGGTTGGCGGTGCTGCTGCGCGACCCGGTGAGCAACCTTGCGGACTGGATCCTCGGGTGGTTCGGCAAGGAGATTTGGCGCCAGGACGCGGTGTTGGCCAACTTCACCGAGCTGCTCATCGTGATGGTCCCCTTCACGCCGTTGGTCCTCGAGCTGATGGGGTTTTACAAGTCGAGCCGGAAGCCGTTGCGCCAGTCGGTCTGGCAGATGTTGCGGGCGATGGTGGTGCTGGGTGCCGGGGTCGGCATCCTGGTGGTGTTTTTCAAGTTTCCGTTGTTGAACCGGTCGGTCCTCGGGGTGGCGGCGGTTCTCACCTTCGGGTTGGTCCTGGTGCGCGACCGCGTGGCCGGTGCCTGGGCCTGCCGCCGGATGGTCCGCGACAACCTCAAGGAGGCTATCGTCGTCGCCGGCAAGCCGGACGACGTCGCCGAGATGCTTGCGCAAATGCCTGAAGAGGTCACTGCGTATTGGCGGATCGTCGCCCACATCGACCCGAACGATCAGAACTGGGAGGAGCTCAACCGGATCCTGGACGACGGAGCAGTCGAGCGGGTCGTGTTTGCGCCGAAGAACACGCCGTTCAAGCTGCTCGCCGAGGCGATCGAAATCTGCGAGGTGCGCGGGATCGAGGCATGGGTATCGGCGAGCTTCATCCAGACCCAGGTGGCGCGGCCGACGTTCGACCTGCTGGGCGGCAAGCCGATGCTGGTGCTGCGCTCGACGCCTGAGTTGTCGTGGGAGTTGTTCATCAAGGCGGTGTTTGACCGGGTGTGCGCGGCGGTGATGATTGTCGCCACCTCCGTCGTCTGGCTGCCGGCGGCCATCGGGATCCTCATCGCCAGCCCGGGGGCGTCGATCCTGTATTCCCAGCAACGCGCGGGCCGCTACGGGAAGCCGTTCCGGATGTGGAAATTCCGCACGATGGTGGCCAACGCCGAGGCGCTCCTTGACGAGATCAAGCGTGAGCACGGCAACGAGATGCACGGGCCGGTGTTCAAGCTTGAGCGCGACCCGCGGATTTTCCCGTTTGGCGCGTTGCTGCGGCGGCTCAGCATCGACGAACTCCCGCAGCTGATCAACGTCCTGCGCGGCGAGATGAGCATCGTCGGCCCGCGCCCGCTGCCGCTCTACGAGGTCGAGGCGTTCGAGCGCTCCGAACACCGGCGCAGGCTCAGCATCAAGCCGGGGATGACCTGCATCTGGCAGGTCAGCGGACGCAACCAGATTTGCAGCTTCGAGGAGTGGGTCAGGATGGACCTCGACTACATCGACCGCTGGTCACTCTGGCTCGACATCAAGATCCTCTTCAAGACGGTCCCTGCGGTGCTTTTCGCCAAGGGCGCCAAGTAACCACCTCACCGACAGATTTCCATGGGCGCACATAACCGGGTTGTCATCACCTATGGGACCTATGACCTCCTCCACCCGGGGCATATCCATCTGCTCCGGCGGGCCAGGGAGCTGGGCGACTTTCTGATCGTCGGGCTCTCGTCGGACGAGTTCAACGCGACCAAAGGAAAGGCGGCATATTACCCGTATGCCGAGCGCAAGGTGGTCGTCGAGGCGGTCCGCTATGTTGACCTGGTCATCCCCGAGTGTGATTGGGACCAGAAAGTCAGGGATGTCCGCCAGTATAATGCCGCGGTTTTTGTGATGGGCGACGATTGGGTAGATAGGTTTGATTTCTTGCGCGAGTATTGTGAAGTTGTCTATCTCCCGAGGACCGAGGGGATATCGACAAGCCAGATAAAGAACGATTTCGCCATTGGGCGCTGAATGCCCCGCGCCCCCGCGGGAAATCACGATGAAGAACCTTCTGAAAGAAGCCACCCGCTTGGCATTTTATGGTGCTTATAGGTGTCTTCCGAAGATGGATTACGCGGTGGTTTACGGGTGGCCGGACTTTGAGGATAACGTGCTGGCATTGCAGCGCGAGTTGGATGGGACGCGGCTGCGGCGGGTGATCTTGTTTGTGGAGAAGGATGGCGCGGAAGTGCCGTTTCCGCTCGGGCGGAAGGTGAAGGTGGTGCGCAAGGACAGTGTGGCGGGGGTGCTGTATTTTCTGTTTGCGCGGTATTTGTTTTTCACCCACCGCTGCTTTCTCCGGAAGTTTCCGCGCAACGTGGTCACGGTGAACGTCTGGCACGGGATGCCGATGAAGCGCATCGGGTGGATGCTGGAGGACAACCAGGGAATCACGGCGATGCATGCGGTGGCGACGTCGATGTTCTGGAAGCCGGTGATGCGCCAGGCGATGCGGCCGTTTGGGCGGATCTTGGTGACCGGGCTGCCGCGCAACGACCGGTTGATGGTCACGAGTGCGGACCTCTGGGAGCGGCTCGGGGCGGCGGCGGCGGCGAGCTGCGGGAAGGTGCTTGTCTGGTTGCCGACGTACCGGCAGAGCATTGTCGGGGAGATTCGTGCGGATGGCCACGAGAGCGGGAGCGTGTTTGGGATCGAGGGGGTCACGGCGGAGGAGTTCAACGAGTATTTGCGCGAGCGCAACGGGTTCTGTTTTGTCAAACCGCACCCGATGGCGCCCGTGGCCGGGCGGAGCTCGCTGAGCAACCTGCGGGTGATTGACGACCAGCAACTGCGCGACCACGGGGTGTCGCTCTACGAGTTGCTGGGCGGGGCCGACGGGTTGATCACGGACATCTCGAGCGTGTTCATTGATTATTTGATTCTCGACCGGCCAATCATCCACAGCTTTCCGGATGTGGATGAGTATGGCTCATCGCGGGGATTTTCGTTTGGGCCGGTGAGCGATTATTTCGCGGGTCCGTGGGCGACGCGCGCCGACGAGTTGTTTGCCGAGGTCGGCCGGGTGCTTGCCGGGGAGGACCCGGAGGCGGCGAAGCGCGGGAAGTTGCGCAGCTTGTTCCATGACCACTGTGATGCCGGCGCGACCCGCCGGATCCTCGAGCAAATCGGGTTGCTCCCGTAGTTTGAATTCATCCCCATGATTGGACGAACTCTCGCCCTGCAGGTGCTCGCCTGGGTTTGCCACGCGTGCCTTGCCGCGGGCATGCTTGCGGCGATGTTGTTCTCCGGTGCGGTTGAGTTGGCGTTTCTCGGGTTGCCGGTGGTGCTCGGTGGGTGTGCGGCGGTGGCCGCGGGCGTGGCGGTCGCGCTCGGCGGCGGGTTGCCGGTCGTCGGCTGGCGGTCGCTCGGGCTGATCGTGGTGGCGGCCGGATATTTCGTTTGGCGGATCGCGACCTCGCCGGTGGCGGATCTGGCGCGCTATGACCTGCAGTTGTTGGCGGGTGGATGTTGTGTCTGGGCGAGCGTACGGTTGGCGCCGGTCGACTGGAGGATCGCGCGGACGATCTGGGTGGTGCTGGCGCTGGCGGTGGCCGGGCACGCCGTGGTGGCGGTGTATCAATTCTGGGTCGACCCGACGTTCACGCCGATTTACGGCGGCCGGCCGGCGAGTGGGTTTGGGAGCGGATTTTATGCGCGCTACAATGACCTCGGGCCATTTTTGGCGGCGGCGTTGATGCCGTTGCTGGCGCTCGTCGGCTGGCCTGGCGTCCGCGGGTGGCTGCGGGTGGTTGCCGGGCTGCTTGGTGGGTTGGCGCTGGCGGGGCTGTTTGCGTCGCAGGCGCGGAGCAGCGTGGTGGCGCTTGGCGGGGCGCTGGTCGTGTTGGCGGTCATCTGGTTGTTGTGGCCGCGCGGGCCCGCGGGGAAGCGGGTGCTGTTGCTGGTGGTGGCGATTCCGGTGGTCGTTGGTGGCGGCTGGGCGCTGACGGCGACGATCCTCAACCAGCGCGGGGCCGGGGAGAACCCGAGCGACATGCTGCAATACAACGAGCGGCTATTTTACGCGGGGATGGCCATCGAGCAGATCGCGGAGCGCCCGTGGCTGGGATCCGGCAGCCAGAGTTACTCCTACATTCACCCGCGGTTTTGGCCGCAGCGCGGGTGGGGCGCATCCCGCAATCCGCGCTGGGTCCACAATGAGTTCCTCCAGACCGCCGGCGACTACGGGCTCATCGGCCTCGGCTTGCTGCTTGCCAGCCTCGGCGCGCTCTGGGTCGGCGGGGCGATCACGCCGGTGGCCGCCGGGGTGGGTGAGTCGGCCGAGTGCCAGGCGCTGCGTGCCGGTGCGTTGGCGGCGATGGTGGCGCTTGGGCTCGGCGGGTTGTTCAGTTTTATTTTCCACCTGTTGCCGACGCTGATGACGCTGGCGTTTCTGGCGGCGCTGGTGATTCCGCGGGCGCCGGCGGACCCGCGCAGCGCTGTCCGCTGGCCGTTGGCGGGTGCCTTGGTCGCGATCGGGGCGCTGGCGATTCCGGGTGGCGCCCGGGAAGCGCGCGTGTGGTGGGCGGCCCGCGCCCTTTGGCACAACCCGTCACCGACGGAAAAACGCGCCGCCCTCGAGGCGAGCGTGCGCATCAGCCCGACCTATGCCGGCTTTTTCGTGCTGGCGACCGACCTGCTCGCCGAGGCCGCCGAGGAACCCTCGCCGCAGGTGCGCCACGCGATGCTGCTCAAGGCCGACGGGTATCTCAAGGCGGCCATGGCGCGCCACCCGGAGGAGCTCGAGATCGTCTTGAACCGGGCCAACCTGCTCGACGGTCTCGGGCGGTTTGCCGAGGCCGATCCGCTCCACGCGCGGATCGCCGCGGTCGGCGACCCGCGCGAAACCTGGTGGCGCGGACACTATCACCGCGGCCGCCATTTCCACCTCTGGGGACGCAGTCTGTGGAATGCCCGCAGGCCGGAGGAGGCGCTTTGGCTGCTCCAGCGCGCGCGCGCCGAGTTCATCCGCAGCAACGAGTTGGCGCCATACCCGGCGGCCTGGCCGGGAGCCGGGGTGATCAAGGACAACGCCGCGGCGATCGAATTTCTCGAGACCGCCCGGGTCGCTCCGAGCCCACCCGCCGAGCTACTCGGGAAGTGAGGCGGTGTCGACGATCTCGCCGATCAGGTCGCGGAAGAATCCCTTGAGGTAAATTTCCGCCTCCTCCTGGGTCGTCTCCAACCCGAGTTGCGGGACATCGCCGAAGCGCATCGACAGGGTGACATACGCCCAGCGTTGATCGTAACCGCGGAACAACCGGTCGCGCATGTCCATGAACGTCCGCTCCAGGTGGTCGTGGGTGATCTGCTCGTGGCCGACAAAGAAATAGTAGGTGAGAGAATCGAGCACCAGTTCCTCGGAATCATTGAGCCGGACCTTCTGCTTGGTGACCAGCCGGCGGACGTTGATTTTCCGGCCATCGCGGATTTCGATCACGTCGTTGGTTCCGATGATCCCGAAGTGCCCCTGGGATGGCAGGCAGCGCTCCGGGCGGTGGATCGAGTTGTTGATATCGACGCCTGAGAGGACGATCGAGGCGTGGATGATGTCCTGTTTTTCGCCGAGGATGCTCGTCAGGCTGCGCTTGGTGCGGAAATAGTCAGCCTTCTCGAACTCGGTGTCGGTCGCCAGCGTTTGGATCTCCTCGAGCGTCGGCGCACGCTTCACTCCCTGCCAGCCGTCGAGCTGCGCGGGGAGCTTCATCGTCACGCTCGCCTCGGCCACGCTGCCGCGCTGCGGCAGGACGTAGATCGAGCCGAGCAGGGCCGCCAGAATTACCGGGAGGATGAGCGGCTTCATGGCTGCGGCGGGTTCCCGTGGGTTCCGGTGCGGGTGATTGCCAGGCGCTTGCGGGCTGCCAGCCGCCACGGCCGGCCGCCCTCGAGGAGCGCGTGGAGGCCAAGCATCATCGCCAGCGAAACCGGGTAGAAAAGCAGCAGGCCGGACCAATCGTGCCAGGTTCCCGACGCCCATTCGGCATCGCCATGCTGGGCAATGATGACGATGGAGGTCACCCGCAGGGCATTGCCGATGATCGCCAACGGAATGGCCGAGAGCAGCAGGATCCCGCGCTTCCACAACGCCAGCGGCGCCACATACGCCCACGCGCTCGAGATCATGATCAAGGCCATCAGTGAGCGGATCCCGCTGCACCCGCCCGCAATCTCCAGCGGGTTCCACCGCTGGGTCGGCGAGACCACCGTGGTCCCTTGCAGATAGTTCTCCACTCCGGCGAGCTGCGCGCCGTGGTGGGCAAAGAGCGCCGCGAGCCGCTGCAGGTGGACTGTCGCCTGCTGGAAGCTCGGGAGCGGAATTGCCAAATACAGGAAAAACACCGGAAACGCCAGCAGCAGCGCGACCCGCCGGCCCCACAGGAACCAGCAGCTCCCCAGCAGAATGAACGGCAGCGAGCCGACCGCCACCCGCGCCTGGATCGTCCGAAACGCCGCCACATACAGCAGCGCGCCGATGACCACCAGGATCAGCCCGGCCCATTCGGGAGGTCCGACCTCCTTGCGCAGCCGTTGCCATGACGCGGCAATCAGCCCAGCCATGATCACCGGCACCAGAAACCCGTGCTCGTAATCGGTCGCCGGATTCCACGACCGGTAAAGCCACGCCAGCGTCGAAAACCCGCGCCCCGGACCGTAGAGCTCAATCCAGCCGTAAAAATACAGGACCACCGCGCCGCAGAGAACCGGCGCGAGCCACGATGGGGCTGAATTGACAGCAGGAAGACGGCTTCCTGGAGTGGGCTGGCTCATGGCTCGGGTGACGCGATGCCAGAGAGCAAAGCGAATTACGGGAAAAATTCGCCAAAGGGTTGCCGATCCGCCCGCAACTGTCAACATCCCGACCGCCTGCCCGCATTTATGAAAATTATCAGTGGAACCGCCCACCGCGACCTCGCAGAACGAATCGTTTCCTACCTCGACGTGCCACTGGCTGACGTGCAGGTCACCTCGTTTCCTGATGGTGAGACATTTGTCCGCATCGACGAGAACATCCGCGGCGAGGACGTCTACATCGTCCAGCCGACATGTCCGCCGACCAACCACAACATCATGGAGTTGCTCATCATGGTGGATGCCGCCCGGCGCGCCAGTGCGGGGCGGATCAACGCGGTGATCCCGTTTTTCGGCTACGCCCGCCAGGACCGCAAGGACCAGCCGCGGGTCCCGATCACCGCCAAGCTGGTCGCCAACCTGATTTCCGCGGCGGGGGTCAACCGGGTCATCACGATGGACCTGCACGCTCCGCAGATCCAGGGGTTCTTCGACATCCCGGTCGACCACCTGTACGCCAAGCCGGTCCTCATCAACGACCTGCGCCGCAAGCTCGCGGACTCCGACGGCGGTCTCACGGTCGTCTCGCCCGACGTCGGCGGCGTGAAGATGGCCCGCGCGTATGCGGATGCGATCGGCGCCGAGTTGGCCATCGTCGCCAAACACCGGGTCAACGCGACCCAGGTTGAGGCGATGAATGTCATCGGCGAGGTTAACGGCCGCGATGTCATCCTTGTCGACGACATGACCGAAACCGCCGGCACCCTCTGCGCCGCCGCCGAAATCCTCAAGGCCAACGGCGCCAAACGAATCTTCGCCGCCGTCTCGCATGCCGTCCTCGGTGAGCTCGGCCACCAGCGGATCGCCGCGTCATGCATCGAGGAGGTCATCACCACCGACTCAGTCCCAATGGCCTGCGGGCCGAAAATCCGCCCGATCAGCATCGACAGCCTGCTTGGCGAGGCGATCCGGCGTATCCACCACGGCGAGTCGGTCACCTCGTTGTTCGAATTTTGACCGGCAAATCCGGGGGCCGACCCGGTGAAATCGCGGGAAAATCGCCGATTTCGCCCGCATGTCGGGTGACGGTTGAACAAATTTTTGACAATTCCGCGGCGTCCGGCTAAAGAACCGCCCCCCGGGACCCGGGAACATCCATCAACCATCTCACAATAGGACCTTCTAGTCATGGCCACGACCCACACACTCAAAGCGGAAAGCCGCGCCCGCACCGGCTCCGGATCGCTCAAGCAAATGCGCCGCGAGGGCTGGGTCCCGTCGGTCGTCTACGGCCGCGGCGTTGACAGCAAGAACATCAAGGTCAACGCCAAGACCTTCTCGGAACTGCTCGCCCACAGCTCGTCGGAGAACATCCTCGTCAACCTGGATGTCGACGGGACCGACCAGCTGGTGTTCCTCCAGGACGTCCAGCACCACCCGATCACCGCGAAGGTCCTCCACGTTGACTTCCGCGCGATCGACGAGACGACCAAGATCACCGCCCACCTGCCAATCGAGTTCATCGGTGAGCCGGAAGGCGTGCGCGCCGGCGGACTCCTCGAGCAGCTCGTCCACGGCCTGGAAGTCAAGTGCCTGCCGAAGGACCTCGTCGAATCGATCCCGGTCGACGTCAGCCACCTCGGCGTCGGCGCCGTGATCCACATCGGCGAGATCACATTCCCGCAAGGGCTTACCCCGGTCCTCAACGCCAACGTGCTGGTCGCCTCGGTCGTCAAGACCCGGGTCGCCGCGCTGGCCGAAACCGCGGCGGCCGCCCCGGCGAAGAAGAAGTAACCAGCCACTTTCCTGAAGCCCGGCCCGCCTCGTGCGCGCCGGGCTTTTTTTGGCGCTTCCGGGCGCACCCGGAATCCCGTAGACACCGCGCATGGATGACCCGCTCAAGCTCGTCGTCGGCCTCGGCAACCCGGGCCGCCAATACGAGGGGACCCGCCACAATGTCGGCTTCGAGGTCGTCGACCGGCTTGCCCGCAGCGCCGCGGTCACATTTTCCAACAACCTCCGGTGGCAGGCCCACGTGGCGGTCCTGCCGGGCGGCATCCACCTGCTCAAGCCGCAGACGTTCATGAACCTGAGCGGCCGCTCGGTCGCCCAGGCGCTGCGCTTCTTCAAATGGCAGCCGGCCCAGTTGCTTGTCGTCTATGACGATGTCGCGCTGCCGCTCGGGTCGCTGAGGTTTCGCGCCGGCGGGTCGGCGGGCGGCCACAACGGGATCAAGTCGCTCATCGAGCAGCTTGCAACCAGCGACTTCCCGCGGCTCAAGGTGGGCATCGGGGCGGCCGCGCACGGCGCGCTCACCGGCCACGTCCTTGGGCGATTTGCCCCGGATGAGCGCCAGACGCTTGAAAACACGCTTGCCACCGCTGAAGAAGCCGTTCAGCTTGCGCTCTCCCAAGGCCTGGCCCCCGCGGCAAATGCCTATAACGTTCGCAAGGAATCCTAGAAAATCACTCACATGAGCAGGAAATACGAAGGCCTCATCGTCCTTAACACCAAGGGCTCGGAAGGCACTGTCGACGATCTCGTCAGCGCCGTCGGCAAGGAACTCGAAGCCGAAGGAGCAAAGCTCGACGAAGTCCAGCAGCTCGGCCGCAAGCAGTTCGCCTACAATGCGCGTCACCTCGAGGGCGGCCACTACGTCAATTACATCTTCGAAGGTGACCCGTCGATTGTCCGGAACATCCAAAGCCGCCTGAAGCTCAACGGCAAGGTGCACCTCCAGCACTACTCGCGGGTTTCCTGAGCCGATCCGGCGGCAGTTGATGATTGCTGCCGCTGAACAATTTCCCTAGGGTCGCAAGCCATGGCCAACGTCAACAAGGTGATTCTGATGGGGAACCTGACCAGGGACCCCGAGCTGCGCTACACCCCCAAGGGGACCGCGGTGGCCGATGTTGGCTTGGCGATCAACCGGGTGTTCGGCACCGATGGTGGCGAGCGGCGTGAAGAGACGACGTTTGTCGACGTCACCCTGTGGGGCCGCCAAGCGGAACTTGCCCAGCAATACCTCGGCAAGGGACGCGGCGTCTACATCGAGGGACGCCTCCAGATGGACACCTGGGAAGACAAGGCCAGCGGCCAGAAGCGCAGCAAGCTCAAGGTCGTCGCCGAAAACCTCCAGTTCCTCCCGGGCGGTGGCGCTGGTGGCGGCGGCGGTGGACGCCCGAATCCTCCGCGCGAGGAAACCGGCCATTCCCACAGCGATGCCGCCTCACCCGCCGGTCACGGCGAGTACGAAGAGGAAGACGACATCCCGTTTTAGGGCGCGAAGACTCCCGCAGACGATTTTTGTCGAAGATCTCAGCAGGAAGTCCGCTTTGCCGGATCATCGAGCGCAACGTTCCGGCGGGAATGTCTTTGCGCGGATGCGGGACGATGACGGTGTGGCCAGTCTGATCGCGATATTTCGCATGGCTGCCTCGCTGTGACACAAACTGGAAGCCGTGGTCGCTGAGAATCCGCAGGAAATCCTCAGATGACAGCCGTCTGGGCACGCCCTCAAGCAATGGCAAGTTCTCCCACCGTCACATGGCTGATCGTCGGAATCAGCTGGGTCGCGGGCTTGTCCTCCAGGAAAAGCTCGATCGCCTCCTTCAGATTCCCAATCGCTTCCTCCTCGGTGCTGCCAAAGCTCGCCACGTCGCAGTCCAAACATTGGGCAACGTAGTCGCCATCTTCCCGATAGAGTGTGTAATGGAATTTTCTCATCGGATTCGGGCAAACGGTTATGGTTTCCGCCGCGTGAGGATCATGAGCCCAACCTTGCCATCTCCGCCACACCCTGTCCATCGAATCGTACCCCGCTGCCGCATTTGGAGTGCGGTGGGAAGTACTCCCCGCCACGTGCATGGCCAGTGGATCGGTTCCCCGACCTTTGACTTTCGACCTTCAGACTTTCGACTCCCATCGCTCGGTGTCGCGCTGCGCTTGCCACCGCACTCCAAATTTGCGCGGCGCATTCGCTGGTCACCCCTCGCCATGCGGAGCGACGACGTGGACGTGCTCGACGCCGTGGACTGAGAACTCCTCCCAGTAGCGTTTTTCCTCGTCCTGGGCGATCTCGCGGCGTTCCTCCTCGGGGATCTTCTCCCATGCCTCGGCGCCGCGCTTTTTCATAAAGTCGCGGTCGGCGAGGCGGATCATCAATTCCTCCCAGAACGATTCGTTGCGGAACTCCTCGTAGCATTCGTGGGCGAAGGCTTTCTCGAGATACTCGTCGGTCAGCCCGTAGGATTGCGATTCCTCGTCGAACTCGATGATGTCGCCGAATCCGGCATGGGCGGCGCGCTCGAGGATCTTGTTTTCGAGGGCCTCGAAGGCGGCGACGCCGTCCTCGGCGCCGGGTTTGCGGTTCCACGATGCGACCAGACTGGCCAGGGAGACCATTTCCAGCAGGACGCCAAGTTCCTGGTCGGTAAAGCGCAAGTGCATCGGTCCCCGAACCAATCACCCATCCGGACCAGCGGCAAGCACCGGTTCGCTTGGCGGGCTACCTGCCGAGCAGGGCGAGGAACGGCTCGAGGTCGATTTCCTCCTGGCCGCGGATGATGTCGGTGAGCACCGGAATCCCGCACAGGTCCTCGATGACCCCCTTGTTGGTGATCGCCGCGGTGTCCAATTCATCGGCCGCATGGTTGAAAACCAATCCCGCGCAGGTCAGCCCGCGCGCCCGAATCGCATTGACCGTCAGAATTGTATGGTTGAGCGCCCCGAGCTTGTTGGAAACCACCACGAGCACCGGCAGCCCCAGCCCAGCGGCCAGATCCGGGACCCCGTAGCCGGGCGCCAGCGGGACTTCCCAGCCGCCGACCCCCTCGACGAGGACAATCTCGTGCCGCCCGGCGAGGGCGCGGTAGCCATCCAGCAGCGCCGCCGGGTCCAGCGGCCGGTTTTCCAGCAGCCCTGCGACATACGGAGCCACCGCGGAGGAATACCACAGCGGGTTGACCGCATCCATCGGCTCGGCATGGTCGCCAGCCTCGACCAGGATGACGGCGTCATCCCGGTCGCCGCAGCTCACCGGCTTGTAACCGACCGCGTCGCGGCCCTCCGCACGCAAGCCGCGCACCAGCAGTGAGGTGACGTAGGTCTTGCCGGCCCCCGTATCGGTCGCGGTGATGAAAAAGCTCATGCCCGGCTGTGGCTTGTCGGGAGGCGCGGGTCAAGGTTCGGCAACCGGCAGCGCCTTTGGAGGCGGGACATCGAAGCCGCCGTTCTGTGCCAGATACCCCTTAATCAGGAACCAGATCGCGGTCGCCAGAATCAGTGAGGCGATCTTCGCCGGCCAGTTCTTCGTTAGCGCTTTTCTCATTGCTTGTATCGGGGATGAATAGTGAGGCGAGCCGCTCGCGAAACTCGTCGTCGCTCAGGTCACGGCTGAGTTTGCCATCTTCGCAAATCGAGATTGCCCCGGTTTCCTCCGAGACGATCACCGCGATGCAGTCGGTCTCCTCGGTCACGCCGATGCCGGCGCGGTGGCGCAGCCCGAGCGAGCGGTCGTTGAGCTCACCCTGGCTGACCGGGAAAACGCAGCCGGCCCCGGCGATCCGGTCGTCGGCAATGATCATCCCGCCATCGTGGAGCGGCGTCTTCGGGTGGAAAATCGTCAGCGCCAACTCGGAGGAAAACTTCGCCCCAAGTTCCACGCCGGTCTCAAGGTGCGGCTTGAGGCTGATGTCACGCTGGATCGCAAACAGCGCACCAATCCGGTGCTTCGAGAGCTTGATGACCGCCTCGGTGAAGGTCTCGAAGAACGCCAGCCGGCGGTTGTTGTTGAACGACAGGAACCGGCTGCTCCCGATCCGGAACAAAAACTGGCGCAGCTCCGGCTGGAAGATGATCACCGCGGCCATCGCCAAGCCGACCATCGAGTACCGGATGATGAATCCGATGACCTCAAAATCAAATAGCTGGGTCACCAGCGTGAGCGCCACGAGGATCGCGGCGAGGCCGACGAGGATGCGCGCGCCGCGGGTGGCGTGGAAGGCGCGGAAGACCTGATAGATGACGACCGCCAGCAGGAGGATTTCGACGGCGTCGTGCCAATGGTCTTTGAGGGCGTCGAGAATCATCGCGGCACTGGGAACCTTAGCGCATTCACCGCCGGTGTCAGCCAGTTTTCCCGGGCGGCGGGGAAATCCCGTGGAGGATCGCCTCGGTCATCCGCAGCGCCTGATGGTTGCGCCGCACCTCGTGGACCCGGTGGATCCGCGCACCCGCATCCCGCCCCCAGGCGGTCAGCGCCACCGTCGGCGCTTCCCGATGGTCGATGGCGGCCGACCCGATGACTTGGCCGATGAACGACTTGCGCGAGACGCCGAGGAGCAGCGGGCGGTCGCCGAGCTGGAGGTCGGCGAGGTGGCGGAGGAGCGCGAGGTTGTGGGCGACGGATTTCCCGAACCCGATTCCCGGGTCAAAACACAACGCATTGGCATCAATCCCCGCGGCGGTCAGCGTCGCGTGGCGTTCCTGGAAGAACTCCCGGACCTCGCCGACCACATCGGCATAGTGCGGCGCGTGCTGCATCGTCCGGGGCTCGCCGCGCATGTGCATCACGACCACCCCGCAGCCGGACTCGCGGCAGACGGCGACCATCGCCGGATCGCGCAATCCGGTGACGTCGTTGACAATGTCCGCCCCGGCCGCGAGCGCTGCGCGGGCGACCACCGCCTTGGACGTATCGATGGAGATCAGCGCATCGGACTCGCCGCGGAGCCTCGTGATGACCGGCAGGACCCGCGCGAGCTCCTCGGCGGCAGCCACCGGGGCCGCGCCCGGGCGGGTCGACTCGCCGCCGATGTCGAGGATCTCGGCTCCCTCGGCGAGCATCTCGCGCGCGTGCGCGACCGCTCGGTCGACGTCGGCATGCATCCCGCCATCGGAGAACGAATCCGGGGTCACGTTGAGGATCCCCATGATCACCCCGCGGGTTCCCAGGTCCAGCGGACGGCGGCGGTTGCTCCATTGCATGCGCCGCCATTTCATCCATCACGCCGCCACGCGCCACCCGAAATTTCTCCCGCCCGTGACAATCAGGCCGCGAAAACTGGCGTCTTGCGCGACCCGTCGCGGCTGGCTAGCCTCCGCGGGCATGAGACTGGCGCAATCGATCCTGCCACTGCTGGCCGCGGGCGTGGCATTTTTCCCGCTCGTCGCGGGCGCCCAGACGGCCGCCGACACCAAGGCCGGCTGGGAAGCCAACGGGCCGTTTGTCCGGGTCCTGCGCGGCGAGGACGGGTCGCGCACCGAGTTCCGCCGCGAGCCGAACAACCGCGTCCTGACCAAGCGGACGTTCTCGGCGGGCGGGTCGCTCGTCGCCCTCACCGAATACCGGATGGACGAGCGCGGCAACCCGCGGTCATGCAAGATCTACGACGGCAAGAACAACGAGCTCTTCAAAGTCCGCTACGGCTACGACCGGAACACCGGAAAGCTCATGGAAGAGCAGATGTTCGACTCGCGCGTGCGCCACCTGAACCCGGAAAATGGCGAGGAAATGCCCGTCCGCCGGTTCATCTACACCTACGATGCCAACGGCCAGCGCAGCAAGCCGATCGCCATCGTGCTCATCGGCAAGAAAACTCCCGAGGAGGACATCCATGCCGGGCCATCCGCCATCGAGGGCGATCCGTTTGCCGATCAAAAGACCACCAACCCGCGCGCCCGCCCGTTGCGCGGCGCCAACCGGTGACCTAGATTCCCCGATCCACATGATCTCACGCCGGGTTATCTTTGAGGGCCGCGTCCAGGGCGTCGGGTTCCGCTACGCCGCCAAACAGCTCGCCCGCGGATTCGACGTCACCGGATGGGTCGAAAACCTCCCCGACGGCACCGTCGAACTCCAGCTCCAGGGACAACGCGACGAAGTCGACGCCTTCCTCCACGAGCTCAGCGAGGAATCCGCCCTCGCCCACCACATCAAAAACATGTCCGTCGAACCCGCCGACCCACACGTCGGCGTCAGCGGCTTCACCATCCGGTAGGGCGATGCGTCCCCGCCGCCTGGTACCAGTCCTCGCATTTCGTTATTGCCGCGCTTCGGGAACTTTTCCCTTTCCCCCGGTTGACCATCGGGGAGGCGTGGAATAGAGGTGTGAGTCACCCGCTCCCACCAGTATGACCTTGAAGACCTTCATCGCCTTGGCGACGGGCACCAGCGTGTTGCTGGGTGCGGTGGCATTTAGCCAGAAGCCGGCGGAATCCGCCAAACCCGTCATGGAAACCGCCCCGTCCGCCCCTGAGCAGCCAACCGGCAAAGTCGAAAAGTCCGCCGAAGAGTGGAAGAAGGTCCTCACCCCGGAGCAATTCCGGATCCTTCGGCAAGCCGGCACCGAGGCGGCCCACGGGGCGGTCTACGAGGAATTCAAGAAGCAGGGTGGCGGGACCTACTACTGCGCCGGGTGCGATGCCGAATTGTTCTCCTCGGCGGAGAAGTTTGATTCTCGCTGCGGGTGGCCGTCGTTTTTCGACCCGTCGAAGGCGGAGAACGTCATCACCCGGGCTGACTTTTCCGGCGGGGTCACCCGGACGGAGGTCCTGTGTGCGAAGTGCGGCGGCCACCTTGGCCACGTGTTCACTGGCGAGGGGTTCGACACGCCGACCGACAAGCGCTACTGCATCAACGGCGTCGCCCTCAAGTTCGTCCCCGCCAAGGAGCGCGAGGACAACGAGAAGAAGTAACGCGAGAAGTTTCAGTTCGCCGCCGGGCGGGCGGTGGGTTAGAGGGGAGGATGATCCGGCGACTTGGCTTGGCAATGGTGGCGCTGCTCGGGATGACCGGGCTGGCGCTGGCGGGGAAAGGCGTTTCGTTCCGCGAGTTCCCGGCCGGGGACACCGTGACGGTGACCTACCAGAGCAACGGGTGCTTTAGCAACCTCGCCTACGAGTTTGATTTCCAGCGCGCCGCGATGGTGACCGCGGAGATCTTCCGGCTCGAGCCGCAGCGCGATCCGGTCCGCAACATCGACCTCGAGCCGAAGCGCGTCTCGCTTGGCACCGTGGTCGTCACCGACGCGGAGCTTGCCGGGCTCGACCGGCTGTTGGGGTTTTATCGCGGGAAGCCGGGTGGCGGGTGCACGACGGTCGACACCATCGTGGTCACCCAGAAAACCGGCAAGGAACTCAAGGCCAGCGAGGCCTTCGTCGACGCCAGCTGCCTGGCCGGGGACACCAAGGATGTGACGTTGTTCTACTCGCTCGTCGCCAAGCTCAAGCTCGACGAGTAGCTCAGCGGCCGAGGCGCTTGCGGAAGATCGCGACAAAATCCCCCGCCTCCGGGAGCCGCAGCAGCTGGCAGAGGCCAAAATACAGCGCCGCGCCGAGACCGACGACCGGCAGGACGAACATCGAGCGGACCAGCGTGTTGGATTCCTCGAGGTGCCCGAGGTAGGCGCCGCGGGCCCACCAGAGGAACCCGCCCATGGCCGCCCCGGCGACCACCGTCTTGCCCAGTGCAATCACCAGCCGCCCGGTCTCCAGCCCGGTGTGCTTGCCCATCAGCAAGTACAGCAGCACGAAGTTGATCGTCGCCACCAGGCTCGTCGAGAGCGCCAGGTATTCGTGCCCAAGCTCCATCCGGAAGATGAAGAACCAGTTGAACAGCGCGTTGACGACCACCGAGGAGAACGAGACGAGCATCGGGACCCAGCGGCGGTCGATCGCGTAGAATGCCGGCTGGAGGACCTTGATCCAGCTGTAGAAGAGCAATCCGAACGCGTAGGCCTGCAGGGCCGCGGCGGTTTGGGTCCGGTCGTAGGCGTTGAACGACCCGCGCTCATACAGCAGGGTGATGACCGGCTCGGCGAGGATGACCAGCCCGATGGTGCACGGCAGCACCAGGAACCCGACAAGCCGCAGGCCGCGGCCGAGGGTCGCGCCAAAGTCGGTCCCGATCCCGCCGGTGGCCGCGCGTGCCAGCGCCGGGAGCGTCACGGTGGCGACCGCAACGCCAAACACCCCGAGCGGCAACTGCATGAGCCGGAACGCCCAGCTCAGCCAGCTGACGGCCCCCTCGGCGACTCCGTAGGCGAACATCGAGTTGACCACCACGTTGATCTGCACCGCGCTCGCGGCGATCACCGCGGGGCCCATGAGCTTGAGGATCTTCTGCACCCCCTCGCCGCGCCAGTTGAACGTCGGGCGAAACCGGAACCCGACGCGCCGGAGCGCCGGAAATTGGACCATCAGCTGGGCAAGCCCGCCGATGAGCACCCCGATGCTGAACCCGAGCAGGCTGCGCGGCCCCCACGCCGGGTCGAGCCACCAGCCGATCCCGACGCCGCCGAGCATCGACCCAAGGTTGAAGAAGCACGACGCCAGCGCTGGCATCCCGAACACCCCGCGGGCGTTGAGCATCCCCATGACCAGCGCCGAGAGGCTCACCAGCAGGATGAACGGGTACATGATCCGGACCATCGTGACGATGAACGCGATCTCGCCCGGGTCATACTCGCGCGGCCCCGCGCCGCTGCGCGAGAACGCCGTGAGCAGGTCGACCAGCCACGGCGCCAGGACGATCCCGAGCACCGTGATGGCGCTCATGAAAACCGCCGCCAGGGTGAGCATCTGATTGGCCAGCGGCCAGGCGGCGTCGGGCCCGTCGGCCTTCACCTTCTTCGAGAACACCGTGACAAATGCCTGGGAGAGCGCGCCTTCGGCAAACAGGTCGCGCAGCAGGTTCGGGACCCGGAAGGCGAGGTAGAACCCGTCGACCCAGCGGCTGCCGCCAAACAGCCCGGCGAAGACCATCTCGCGCACCAGCCCGAGGATTCGGCTGAGCATCACGGCGGCGCTGACCCGCCCGGTGGCCTTGGCGTCGGACATGGGCGTCTATTTCGCGGTGGCGCGCCGGAGTCGCTCGTTGATCGCCACCCCCAGCCCGGTGTCGGCAACCGGTTCGGCGACAATCGCATCCAGCCCGGCCTCGTCCATCATCCGCAGGACGTGGAAAAACCGCACCGCCGCCTCGACGAGCTTGCCGGACCCGGAGCTCAGCGTCTCGACCACCTCCCAGTCGTGGAGGTTGATGTAGCCGTCCTTGGTCCACCCGCGGTAGCTGATGAGCCCGTAGCGCATCCCCGGCTCAGGGTGGAAATCCTCCGGCTTGGCGAACATCAACAACGGCGTCGCCGGCGCGTAGTGGCTTGCCAGCTGGCCCGGGACCTCCGGCTGGGCATCGCTGGTGTGCGGCTTGAACTTCATCACCTTCCCGTGCTTTTGCAGCTCCTCCTTGCTGATCGGGCCAGGGCG
Source organism: Akkermansiaceae bacterium (assembly GCA_044373465.1). Taxonomy (GTDB): domain Bacteria; phylum Verrucomicrobiota; class Verrucomicrobiia; order Verrucomicrobiales; family Akkermansiaceae; genus JBILQA01. Next base: position 21,260 of record JBILQE010000043.1, read on the forward strand.
CAGGATGTGGATGACCGGGCGCTTCTCGCCGGCCTCGATCCGGATGATCGTGCTTTCCAGCCCGTCGCGGCACGCGCCGCCGTCGACGATGAGCGGGATCCGCCCGCCAAGCTCCTTGACCACCGCGCCTGCCGACGTCGGGCTGATCCGCCCGAACCGGTTGGCGCTCGGCGCGGCCAGCGGCTTGCCAAACTCTTTGCCGATCCGGCGAAACACCGGGTTGGCGCTCATGCGCACCGCCACGGTCGACAACCCGCTGGTCACCAGGTCGGAAAGTCCCGGCGCCTTGGGCAGCACCAGGGTCAGCGGCCCGGGCCAGAACGCCGCGCTGAGCGCCGCCACGGTCTCCTCGATGTCCGCCGGGACGACCGCCACCTTCTTCAAATCCCGGTTGGCGGCAATGTGGACGATGAGCGGGTCAAATGCCGGCCGCTCCTTGACCGCGAAGATCTTCGCCACCGCTTCGTCATTGAACGCATCCGCCGCTAGCCCGTAGACTGTCTCGGTCGGCAGCGCCACGACCTCCCCGGCGGCCAGCAATCCGACCGCCGCTTCGACCGCCTCGGTCATTTCCTCGTCTTCGGCCTGGATGATTCGGGTCTCGCGCACCCACCGGTCGTAGCAAATTCCTTTTAGAAACCAGAATTTAGAATTTAAATTTTTCCATGCCAACCCGCCTACCGAAGAACATCGTGCTCATCGGGTTCATGGGGTGCGGGAAATCCACCGTCGCCCGCAGGCTCGCCGAGGTCCTCCACTACCCGCTCATCGATACCGACCAGCGGATCGAGCAGGACGCCCGGATGAGCATCCCGGAACTCTTCGCCGCCGTGGGCGAGGAGGCATTCCGCGACCGCGAGGCCGCCCTGCTGCGCGAAATCGCCGCCAGCCACACCCCCCGCCACATCATCTCCACCGGCGGTGGCATCGTCGTCCGCCCGGACAACCGCCCGCTCCTCCGCACGCTCGGCTACGTCGTCTGGCTGCGCGCCACCGAGGAGGTCATCTTCGAACGCACCCGCCACAACCGCGACCGCCCGCTCCTCCAGACCACCGACCCGCGCGCCAGCATCCACCACCTCCTCACCCTCCGCACCCCGTTCTACCAGGAAACCGCCCACCTCACCGTCGACACCGAGGGACTCTCATCCATCGAAGTCGCCGCCGGCATCCTCGAGTCCGCACGCTACTTCTTCGCCTCCTGAGCGTCCGCCGATCGATGATCGGCGATTGCGCTCTTCCCCTTGCGCGAGATACCAGATAGTGGTATTATAGCCCAAGTTGAATCGCCGTCACCGAAGCACTCTCGCCGAGATCTTCAAGAACCCGGTCCCCGCTTCGATCAATTGGGCTGATATTGAAGCCCTTTTGATTGCTCTGGGAGCCGAGCTTGGGGAGGGTCGTGGATCCAGAGTTCGGATTGCGCTCAATGGGGTCAGGGCGGTGTTTCACCGGCCGCACCCACAACCGGGCACCGACAAGGGGGCGGTGAAATCGATGCGGCGATTCTTAACCGAAGCAGGGATCAAACCATGATGACTTACAAAGGATACGGATGTGCGATTCGGTTCGATGAGGATGCCGATATTTTCCACGGCGAAGTGACCGGGCTCAGGGACGTGGTGACCTTCCAGGGCCGGAGCGTTGAAGAGCTGAAGCGCGCGCTGAGGGAGTCGATCGACGACTATTTGGAATTTTGCACGAGTCGCGGCGAAGCGCCGGACAAGCCGTTCTCTGGACGGTTTCTGCTGCGGGTCGAGCCAGCCCTCCATCGCAGGTTGGTGGAGCTCAGCAGCGAGGAAGGCGAAAGCCTGAACAGTTGGATTGCCTCACGTCTTGGCGAGCTCACCCAGGCCCGCTGAAACGCAGAACAGCCGCCCCACTGAGGGCGGCTGTCGATGATCCGGGTTTGCTCGGGATTAGTGGCTATTTGGCCGGCGCGTAGGGGAGCGCCGACTTGTGGACGATCAGGCGGAGTTTTCCATCGGCGCCCTTTTTGAAGACGAATGTCTTGTCGACCATCACCTCGGTGCCGTCCTTGGCGGTGACCCAGACGTTGCCCATGGTGATGGCGATGTTGCCGTGGATTTGGATTCCGGAGTCGCCGTCACCCAGGTTGTCGTAGCGAGCTTTGACCCATGGTTTGAGGGCGAATCCCTTATCTTCCGGAAACGCCGGATCACCGCCGACGAAGTAGGCGAGCGCCCCCGCCTTGGTTGGGCGGAAGGTGTTCGCGCCGTAGGCGAGCGTCGGTTTGAAGAACACCTTGCCGTTGTCGTAGTCATAGGCCTCGGTGAGAACCTTGGTGGCGAGCGCCTTGGCATCGCCGCCGGCCTCATGGGTCTTGCCGATGGCCACCAGGGCGTCACACCACGCTTGCTGGGCGGCGTTGACCTCGGCCGGGGTGATGGTGACGGCCGTCTCCTTGGCCGCCGCCACAGCGGGTGCCGCGGTGGCAAGCGAAGTTGATCCGACCGAGCAGAGGGCGCTCACAAAAAAGATATTCAACAAGGATGCTTTCATGGTGTCTTTTTAGTTTGGGTTGCGGACGGGGTATCCCGACCGCTGCGCAGAGAGTTAGATGAGTTATCGGATCGCGCCATTGGAATTTCCGCCGGGATTTCCACAGTTATGGGAGTGGCCGCGGGGGAAAAATTTGGCCCCGGGCGGAGATGATGATCCGCCCGGGGCCGCGCTAGCAACCGAATGATGTGGCTGGAGAGTTAGAAGCTCCAGACTAGGTCGAGGGTGATCCGGTCCTTCATCAGGCTGTCCTCCTCATTGGTGAGCGGCACTTCATAGGCGGCCCCCGCGGTGATGGAGTCGGTGATGCGTGAGCGGAACCCGACGGCAGCGGTGACGAAGTCGCGGTTGGCGGATGCCTCGGAGGCGCCAAGGTTGAACAGGTCGCCACCTTCGAACTCGACCACACTTGGCACCGCGCCGCCGAGTTGCCCGCCGAAGTTGCCCGCTCCGTCGCCTGCATCAAGGACATGGAACCAGTTCAGCTCAACCAGCGGGATGAACCACTTGTTGACCTCGTAACTGGCATGCGCGCTTACCCAGGAGACCGTCGACTGCTCGTCGGAAAACGGGACCTGGAGGCCCGCGCCACCGGCAAATTGCCAATCGTCGACGAGCTTGAGGCCCGAGATGATGATATTCGCCAGCCCGTCACCCTCACCCTGGAAAATATCCGAGTTGCCGGTCGGGAACTCAAGGGTCAGCGACCCGCTCACCGCGGTTTGCGCGGCCGGATCCAGCAGAAAGGCGTATTTCAATCCCCCACCGAGGTTGGCGAAGCCGCTGGAATCCTCGAGGGTGTTGTCGAAGTCCATGTCGGCATAGCCGTCCTTGGTGGCGACCAGCGAGAGCCGCTCAGTAAGCGCCAACTCGAACTGGAGCGCATAGAGTTGCGCATCGCCGCCGAGCGGAGTTGAGCCACCCGCGGAGATCTGGTCCGGCAGCGAGTGGTGCAGGAAGATCGGGTGAATGTTGTTGGTTGGCAGCGCCAAATCAAACAACGTCGGGTTGCTGATCGGCCTCCGCGCCTGCGCGAATCCACCGTCCGAACTTGTCGGACTGAGATCGGTTGCAACGCTGCCCGCAAGCGCAGCGGAATGCAGAATGCCAAACAGGCCGACGGTCGTTAGGGATTTGTTTTTCATAGCGGGTGGGTTAAAGCGGATTGTTCCGCCATGCGCTGTTGGAGAATCCTAGGACCTTTCCAGCCGCTGCGGGGCGCATCTGCGGACTTGCCCGGCCCCCGCTGGCGGACCATTCTCGGCAGATGACCTGGACGAATCCACGGGTGAAGAAATCAATCATCCTTGGGCTGGTTCTCTTGATCATGATTCCAGTCGCCGGGATCATTTGGACCAGCCGTCCGCATGCAAAAATCGAGCAACTCGACGCGCGATACCTGACCACCATCCGCGGAATGCCCGCCGCCGAGGTAGTCAAAATCATGGGCGAACACCCAACTCCAACAACCGGCGCGGCGGCATGGTGGGACGACCTGCGGCTTGGCAGCGACGCTGACGCCAAGGTGAAAAGCGCGATCCGTTACACCGTGGACACCTTCTTTCTGCCTGTGACCTTCGAATTCACCTTCGACGAAGAGGGAATGCTAGTCGGCCGCCACCGGTTTGACTAGCAGCCGGCGCGAAAAGCATGAAAGCCCAACAGCCACTTCTGCAACCAAACCAACATCATGAAGTATAAACACTATTTGGTCCTTACATCCATCACTCTTCTACTGACCTGCCAAGTCGCTCCCGCGAATGAACCCGGCAGGGTCGCTCCCGCTACCGATGGCGAAACTAGGTTTGCGCTTTTTCTGGTTGAGTATTTCCACGAATCCTATGATCGCTTGGATGAAAAGACAAAAATCGAAGCTGATGAGAGGATCTATCAAATGATGTTCACCCACTATGTCTCGGTCACTCTTCTCAATGAGGAAAATAATCAATTCATCCAAGATCGACTTCGCGGGATCCTCGAGAGGGTAAGACAGTCGAATTCCTTTATCAAGACGACCGACAAGCCCCGTAGGTTTTTCAGCGATGAGGGCAAGTTCCGTTCCGATAAATTCGTTTGCCGCATGAGTGACGGTAGTCTCAAAGAGCTGGAAATCGCTACTCGCGAAGAATTCGACAAGCTCAATGACGGATTCAAAGCATTCCTCGCAAAGCTCTCAACGCCTTGAACCCTGATTGGCCTCGGCCACTCAAGACCCCCCATTCTAGAATCCACTTGGGTCCCTCGCCCGACTACCAGCCATGAAGGCGATGCCGAATCCTTTGCCGCTACCCCGGAGAGTTGACAGTCAGGCGCGAAGCGGCGTATCCGCTTTATTCCTTCCCAGAATAACATGATGAACCAAAAGCTAGTGACGTGCCTTGCGGGATTTCTCGCTCTTGTTGGGGCGGCGGCGGCGGGAGAGTTGAGCGACGTGAAATTCGGGTTTCGCCTGGATATCCCCGACGGCTTCACCGAGTTGGAGGCTGATCCGTCCGACCCTGCCACCCTTTATAAATCCATTGATCGCGAGCCCGCTGAGGATGACCCGGGGCACGTGATTCTAATCCAGCGGCTCGGAGGAGTCATCGAAGTGGATTCGCGGATCAGGGGCAAGTTGCCGGTCGTCGAAGGAGTGGAGACCACGCTCCAGGAGTTTTCCTGGAAGGGTCACAAGCAGGATGTTATCCGGAATGTGCTGACCCTGCCCGGCGGCGTCGAGTATGTGGTCTATGGGATCCAGTATCCGTTGAGTGGAGAAGCGGTGCAATTGCAGGTCGGCGGCCCGGTCGCAGAGGATGAGAAGGTCCACGCGCGGTTCTTGCAAGTTGCCGGTGGATTCAAGAATACCAAGCCGCTCTATTCGGCGGGACCGCCTGCGGGTCGCGAGCTTTCAGGGATCGAGCGGACCGAGAGAATCGTCACTGGAATCGGAAAGCTTGTCGCCACCGCGCTGGTTCTTGCACTCCTGCCGATCTGGTTGATGCGGCGGTTCTCAAAGAAGCGGCGCAGCGAGAGCGCCCGCTAGCAGGCGAGGGCGATCCGGCTTGCTGGTTGGCGCGTTCGGGTCGAGCATCCGGCGGGTTTCAGAACTCCACGAACAGGTAGCGCCAATCCGGAAACAAGAACGTGAAAGGAGAGCAGCCGAACAACCTGATCTGGAGGCGGCGGCTCCGGCGGGCAGCGAGGGGAGCCCAAGGGGGGTGGTGTGGGTTGAGAAGATCTATGCGCCAGTCGTCTGGTTGCATGACCACACGATCCTGGAGAAGCCGCTTGAGATGTACTCCAAGCTCTGGGGGTGGTGACTGGACGGAGCGACGCTCCTGAGAGCTTCGGGTGGGGGACGCGGGCTTGCCAGCATGGTCCGACTGCCCAATGATAAGCCACCACGATGAACGAGGAGGCCCATGAGAAAACAAGCCGGGCTGGGTATTTGTGGATCATTTTCGGGGTGATCTTCGCCTACCCGCTAAGCATTGGGCCGGTGTTTGCAATCGCGCAACGGACATCGATGGACGTCGAGTGGCTTGAGGAGTTCTACACGCCGATCATCTGGTTGCATGAGCATACGATCTTCAAACGGCCGCTGGAGCTATACGTCGCGCTATGGGGGGTGAAGTGATTGCGCCGCGAGGAGTCGACCCGGCTGGGAAGCGTCCGATAGGAGGAAAGCGGCGCCGGCGGCGCCTGCTCTGGGTGGTTGCGGCGCTGCTGTTGGTTTATCCGGTGTTGGTGATCGGCTACACCTGGAGCCACGTGTTGAGGTCGGATCTGGAGGGCGGGAGGAATGGGCAACTGGACGCCTATCGCCACGCGCTGGCCAGTGCGGTGGTGTCCCACACCATGGGCGACTGGGCGGTAAGGGTGGTGACCAGCGTGTTCGAGCGGGACGACGGGCAATCCAACGTGATGGATCGGCACAACAACCGGGTGGGTTCTAGTATTGGGTCCCGCGTCGCGGGGTTTGGGGAAATCGAGCCGGCGGTGCGCGCCGCGGTGCTGGGTGGAGCGGTCGATGCGGCGGATCCGGATCGGATCACCTGGCTGCCGGCGGCCAAGTGGCGCGACGGGCGGCTTTGGTGACCTGGCGAGCCTCGTGAGGGCTGCGGGTGGGGGATGTGTCGCTGGCGCGCCGGGGGGCGGGAAGGGTGGTGGCTTTTTCCTGGGTTCGGGGGAATTGGCGGCAGGCGGGTCACCCTGCCGAACTTTTCACAAAGTTCGGGCATGTAGTCATTCAAGTTTTTTCTCGGGAAAATGCTGTTTGCGGGTGATTTTTCTTGGGTTGGTTGGGCTTGGAGGAAAGTTGTCCACAAGGTTCCGGGGCGA
>JBILQE010000044.1:0-27634 GCA_044373465.1 Akkermansiaceae bacterium
CCCGGAACCTTGTGGACAACTTTCCTCCAAGCCCAACCAACCCAAGAAAAATCACCCGCAAACAGCATTTTCCCGAGAAAAAACTTGAATGACTACATGCCCGAACTTTGTGAAAAGTTCGGCGGGGAGAACCACCTCGCGCCAGAACGCCCGAAACGCGCCAGGAACTTCCCACCTTCCCCCGCCGAAGCTCTCACGAGCTTCGCTACGTTTCGCACCGCCCGCAAAGCAGGAATTCCTCCCGGCAGGTAGCGAACTTTGTGAAAAGTTCGGCGGGGAGAACCACCTCGCGCCAGAACGCCCGAAACGCGCCAGGAACTTCCCACCTTCCCCCGCCGAAGCTCTCACGAGCTTCGCTACACCAGCTGGCAAAATCAGACTCCCCTTGCCCAAGAGTCAGACAATGCTAGTTTGAAACCATGAAAATCACGGTGGATCTTCCGGAAAGCGAGCTGGCCGAGATTTGCCACCTCACCGGCATCCACAAAAAGGGTCCCGCCATCCGCAAGCTGCTTGGCGAGATTCTGCAAGCCAAGCGGCGCGCCAACATCGCCGGCAAATTCCTCACCGGCGAGTGGTTCGCCGAGTTGAGCGGCTTTGAGGCAAGCAAAGCCGCTGACCGCGCAGAGTCGACGACCCTCTCGGAGCAATGGCGCGGGTGATTGATTCCTCCCTCTGGGTGGACTTTACCCGCGGCAAGTCTCCGCTTGCCCTCAAATCCATGATCCAGCCGTGGATCCTGGACCCACGCGCCTGCCTGTGCGAACCGGTTGTGTTTGAGGTGCTCCGCCACGCCACTGGACAGGAGCAAACATGGATAGGAGCCCAGTTCGAAACCCTGCCACTCCTCCAAACCCCCGCCCACCTCTGGCGCGACGCCACTCGGCTTGGCCAACAATGTCGTGCTGCGGGATTCAGCGCCGGATCGCTCGACCTCGTCATCGCCGCCCTCTGCATCCACTACGACGCCGAATTGATTACCTTTGACGCCGACTACCTTTCCATCGCTCGCACCTCAAAGCTCCGCGTCCACCACCTCGAGCGGACCGGGATGTAGACTGGGTGGAAAGGGGTGCGTCCCAACGTTTGCGGCAGCGCGCCAATTCCCCCGCGGATGAGGATTCCAGTAGCGCCAGGCGGCGTGCTCGGTATTTTGCCGGCGTGCCAAGCAAGAACCGCCCCGTTCCCGCGCCGGCCGCCAGCGATGCGATCCGCATCCGTGGCGCGCGCCAGCATAACCTGAAGGGACTCAACCTCGAGATCCCGCGCGGGAAAATCACCGTGGTCACCGGCCCGTCCGGCTCAGGGAAGTCGTCGCTCGCCTTCCACACGCTCTACGCCGAGGGCCAGCGCCGCTACGTCGAGACGTTCTCGCCGTATGTCCGGCAGTTTTTCGACCGGATGGACAAGCCGGCGGTCGACCAGATCGACGGGATTCCGCCGGCGATCGCGATCGAGCAGAAGAACAACGTCCGCACGACCCGCTCGACGGTGGGCACCATCACGGAGATCAACGATTACCTGAAGCTGTTGTTCCCGCGGATGGCCCGCGGCCACGACCCGCAGACCGGCGCGGTCATCGTGCCGGACAGCGCGGAGTCCGCCGCCGCCTGGGTCCACCAGAACCTTCGCGCCCAGCCGGTCCTGGTCACCTTCCCGCTGAGCGTGCCGCCGGCCACCGGCGCCGCCGAGTTTTTCGCCCTGCTTCACCAGCAAGGATATCTGCGAGTCCTGGTCGGCGATGCGCTTTACCGGACCGACGACGCGCCCCCAGCGCTGGCGGCGACCGTCCAGGTGGTCCAGGACCGGCTCACGGTGAATCCGGGCAACGAGGCGCGCCTGCGCGAGGCGCTCGAGGCCGCCTTCGCCCTCGGCAAGGGCTGCGCCGCGGTCAGCCCGGCGGCCACCCCGGCCGCGGCGCGCAGCTTCACCACCGCCTGGACCAACCCGGAGACCGGCTTCACCCTGCGCAAGCCGACGCCCGCGTTGTTTTCGTTCAACAACCCGCTCGGCGCATGCCCGGAGTGCCGCGGGTTCGGCAGGGTCATCGGCCTCGACCTCGACAAGACGATCGTCCACCCGGCCCTCAGCATCAAACAAGGCGTCATCAAACCATTCCAGGGCGAGCGCGGCGGCGAGTGCCAGGCCGACCTCGTCCGCAACTGCCGCGAACGCCGGATCGACCTCAACACCCCGTGGGAGGACCTCGACCAGCAAACCCGCGACTGGGTGTTCTACGGCGACCGCAAGGCGCACGCCCCGCTCGACCCCGAGGCCCTCGAGGAACTCTGGCAATCCGGGGCATGGTATGGCGTCAAGGGGTTCTTCGACTGGTTGGAGACAAAATCCTACAAGATGCACGTCCGCATCTTCCTCGCCCGCTACCGGTCATACACCGCCTGCCCGACCTGCCGCGGCTCACGCCTCCAACCCGAGGCGCTCTGCTTCAAGATCGACGGAAAATCCCTCCCCGACCTCTGGGCGCTCCCGGTCATCGACCTCCACGCATGGTTCCTTGAGCGACCCACGCCCACCGCCGATCCGACCCTCAAGCTCATCCTCGCCGAAATCACCAACCGCCTCGCCTACCTCGACCAGGTTGGCCTCGGATATCTGACGTTAGACCGCCCCACCCGCACCCTCTCCGGCGGCGAGGTCGAGCGGGTCAACCTGACAACCTGCCTCGGCGCGTCTCTAACCAACACGTTGTTTGTCCTCGACGAGCCGACCGTCGGCCTGCACCCGCGGGACATCGCGCGCCTAACAGGGATCATGCGCAGCCTGTGCGACAAGGGGAACACGCTGGTGGTCGTCGAGCATGAGGAGGCGGTGATGCGGGCGGCCGACGAGTTGTTGGACATCGGCCCCGGGGCCGGCCAGCACGGCGGCGAGATCGTCTATCAGGGGCCGGTCGGCAAGCCGGGGAAGCGCGGGGCCGGCGGGACGCTCCCGTGGCTCAGCGGCGAGAAGTTCATCGCGGTGCCGGCGGCGAGGCGTCCGCCGGGGGCGCGCCAGCTGGCGATCCGCGGGGCGAGCCGCCACAACCTGCGCAAGCTCGATGTCGACATTCCGCTCGGGTTGTTTGTCTGCCTGACCGGGGTGTCCGGCTCGGGGAAGTCGACATTCGTCCATGACGTGTTGTTCCTCAACCTGGCGGGGATGTTTGGCGCGGCTCCCGACGACGCCGATCCGGCGCCGGTCAGGGAGCTGCGCGGCGCCGAACACCTCGGCGGCGTCCAACTCGTCGACCAGAGTCCGCTGGCGCGCACCCCGCGGTCGACCCCGGCGGTTTTCCTCGGCGCGTTTGACCCGCTGCGCCAGCTCTTCTGCGAGGGCGAGGCGGCCAAATCCGCCGGGCTCACCCCGGGGTTCTTTTCGTTCAACTCCGGCGAGGGCCGCTGCGACCGCTGCGCCGGCAACGGATTCGAAAAGATTGAGATGCAGTTCCTCTCCGACCTCTTCGTCACCTGCCCGGACTGCAACGGCCGCCGCTACAAGGCATCCACCCTCGACTACTCCTACCTCGACCGCTCGATCGCCGACTTCCTCGACCTCACCGTCGAGGCCGCCGTCACCGAGCTCACCGCCAGGCTAACCGACACCAAGGGCAAGGAGCGGACGTTGTTGGGGAAGATCCTAACAGCTCTGCAACCGCTGATAGAGACCGGGCTCGGCTACCTGCGCCTCGGCCAGCCGCTCAACACGCTGTCCGGCGGCGAGTCGCAGCGGCTGAAGCTCTGCCAGCTGTTAGCCGGGGCGGTTCCCGCGGCCACCGGCCAGCTGCTGATCCTCGACGAGCCGACGACCGGGCTGCACTTTTCCGACATCGCCCGGCTGCTGGGCGTGTTCCAACGGCTCGTCGACTCCGGCCACTCGCTGTTGGTCATCGAGCACAACCTCGACGTGATCAAGTCCGCCGACTGGATCCTCGACCTCGGCCCCGACGCCGGCGCCCACGGCGGACTCCTCGTCGCCTCGGGAACCCCCGAACAGGTCGCCCTAACCGACACGCCGACCGCCCGGTTCCTCGCGCCGGTGCTAACTGCCCAGCGCGGCCTGCGCGCCGCCGAATCACCCGCGAGCTACCGGAAGTCGAAACCGGCCGCGGCCAACACCTCGATCGCGGTCCGCGGCGCGCGCCACCACAACCTCAAGAACCTCTCGCTGGACATCCCGCGCGACCAGCTGGTGGTCGTCACCGGGTTGTCCGGCTCGGGGAAGTCGACGCTCGCGTTTGACATCATCTTCGCCGAGGGCCAGCGGCGGTTCCTCGACTCGATGTCGCCCTACGCCCGCCAGTTCGCCGAACAGTTGGAAAAGCCCGACGTCGACCTGATCGCCGGGCTGCCGCCGACCGTGGCGATCGAGCAACGCGTCTCGCAGGGCGGCGGGAAGTCGACGGTGGCGACCATCACCGAGGTCTGGCACTTCCTGCGGCTCCTCTACGCCAAGACCGGCACCCAGTTCTGCCCGGACTGCCAGGTCCCGGTGGAAAAACAATCGCTAACAGCCATCGAGGCCGCCATCCGCGCCCACCTCGCCCGCGGACCTGTTAGCATCCTCGCGCCGGTCATCCGCGCCCGCAAGGGCTACCACACCGACGTCGCCGACTGGGCCGCCCGCCAGGGGTTCACCCGGCTGCTGGTCGACAAGAAGTTCCAGGACGTCGCCGGATTCCAGCGGCTCGAGCGCTTCAAGGAGCACGATATCGACGTCGAGGTCGCCAGCTTCAGCCACCCGGCACCCGCCAAGGGGCGCAAGACCCAGGCCGCCGACCCGCTCGAGAGCGTCCGCCTAACCGCGGCGATCGCCCGCGCCCTGCAGATCGGCAAGGGGACGCTGCGGGTTCTAACACCGGGGAACAAGTTCGTCGTCCTCTCGGCGACGATGAGCTGTCCCAACTGCGCGCGCTCGTTTGACGAACTTGACCCGCGGTTGTTCTCGTTCAATTCGCCGCACGGGTGGTGCGGCGTCTGCCGCGGCCACGGGCTGGTCGCCAAGCGCAGCCGCGCGCTTGACCCGAGCAAGTTCGACTCGCTGCTCGCCGCGGAAGTCGACGCCGACCGGGCGCTTGACCGCGCCGACGCCGACGAGCTCGTCGCGTGCAAGGCGTGCGCCGGCAGCCGGCTCGACCCGGTCGGGCGGGCGGTGCGCCTCCAGGGGACCGCGATCGCCGAGCTTGCGCAACTGCCGGTCGACGCCGCGGTTGACGCGCTGGCGAAGTTCTCGTTCACCGGCCGCGACGCGGTCATCGCCCGCGACATCCTCCCGGAAATCCGCCAGCGGCTCAGGTTCCTTTCCGAGGTCGGCCTCGGCTACCTCCAGCTCGACCGCTCCGCGCGCACCCTCTCCGGCGGCGAGGCCCAGCGGATCCGTTTGGCCGCCCAGCTCGGGTCCAACCTCCGCGGCGTCCTCTACGTCCTCGACGAGCCAACCATCGGCCTCCACCCACGCGACAATGTTAGGTTGTTGGACACCCTCCAGGCGCTGCTCGCCAAGGGCAACTCGCTCCTCGTCGTCGAGCACGACGAGGACACGATGGCGCGCGCCGACTATCTGCTAGACCTTGGCCCGGGCGCCGGGCGGCTTGGCGGCGAGGTGACCGCGGCCGGCACGCTTGCCGAGCTGATGGCCAACCCGGCGTCGGTGACCGGGCGGGCGCTGCGCCACCCGCTTGTCCACCCGACGCGCGGCAGCCGGCGCGCGCTGCCGGCGGCCAACGCGCAAGCCGGCTGGCTGCGGCTCAACGGGTGCTCGGCCAACAATTTGAAGAACCTCAACGCGCGCATCCCGCTCGGGCGCCTAACCGTTCTCACCGGCGTCTCGGGCAGCGGCAAGTCGTCGCTGCTGCGCGGGGTGGTTGCCGCGGTGTTTGACCGGACAATCAAGCGCAAGCCGTACAAGTCGGTGACTGGCGAGAAGGTGCTCAACGCGTGTTACGAGGTCGACCAATCGCCGTTGGGAAAGACGTCGCGGTCGTGCCCTGCGACCTACGTGAAGGTGTTTGACGAGATCCGCGCGACCTTTGCGCAGCTTCCCGAGGCGCGGTTGCGCGGGTTTGACGCGTCGCGCTTCTCGTTCAACACCGACGGCGGCCGCTGCCCGGACTGCAACGGCAACGGCCGACTCAAGCTTGAGATGGACTTCCTCCCGACCACCTGGGTCCCGTGCGAAACCTGCGCCGAATCGCGCTACAACCCGGCGACCCTCGCGGTTACCTACGATGGCCGCAGCATCGGCGATGTCCTCCACATGACCATCGACGAGGCTGCCGGATTCTTCGCCGCCCACCCGAAAATCTCGCGCCCGCTCCAATTGTTAGCCGACACCGGTCTCGGCTACCTCCAGCTCGGCCAACCGTCGCCGACGCTCTCCGGCGGCGAGGCGCAGCGGCTCAAGTTAGTCTCGCAACTCATCCGCGGCCGCGGCGCCAAGGCCCAGCTCGCTAACACCACCCACAACATCTATCTGATCGAGGAGCCGACCATCGGCCTCCACCTCGACGACGTCGCCAAGCTCATCGACGTCCTCCACCGGCTCGTCGACGAAGGCCACACCGTGGTGGTTATCGAACACCACACCGCGGTGATCGCCGAGGCCGACTTCCTCGTCGACATCGGCCCGGAAGCCGGCGCCCACGGCGGCACCATCGTCGCCCAAGGGACCCCGGAAGAAGTCGCCACCAGCGAGGACAGTCGGACCGCGCCGTTCCTGCGCAGCGTGCTCGGGTAGCGAAGCTCGTGAGAGCTTCGGCGGGGGGTGGCGGGAAGTCCTTGCGGGTTCGACCGCTGGGGCGGCAGGCGGTTGCCCCGCCGAACGAAGTTCGCTACGCGAGCAGCGGCAGCTGCGCCGCGGAGCGAAAGCCAGAGTTTCCGGATTGCCCTGACGGGGGCAGTCAACTATCTGGGTTGGAGCAAATTACATAAATATCATGCGATCTTTTAGAATTTTCGTGCTGATGCTGTGGGTGATTGGTTCGCAAGCGCACGGGCAAGGGAGCCTGACGCCGCCAGCGGGGGCCCCCGCGGCGGTGATGAAGTCGCTCGACCAGATCGAGGGGCGGACCCTGATCAACACGCTGGCTGGGGACGCCAACGCCGTCCATGTCATCACGGTCCCGGGAAGTTATTATCTCAACGCCTCGGTCACCGGGCAAAGCGGCAAGGCAGGGATCCGGGTTGAGGCGGTCAATGTGACCATCGACCTTAACGGGTTTGTGCTTGATGGGGTGGCGGGCGCGACGAAAGGCATTGAGGTGAACTCCGCGGGCGGACCGATCGTCGTTAGCAACGGCCAGCTGCGGTCGTGGCCAGACCACGGGATCTATGCCCCAAACGCCTCGCAATATGTTTTCAAAGACTTGATCATCAGCTCGGTGCAAAAGTCGGGGATCTGGGCCAACGGGGCCGGCCAAGTCGAGCGGGTGACGGTTGTCGGCGCCAAGGATTTTGGAATTTTTGTAGCCGGCACCAGCGCGCAGGCGACGATTGTGCGCGACTGCCGGGTTGAAAACATCGGCCAACTGACCTACGGCGCAACCGGTATCAGTGCGGCCAACGGGCGGGTATCGGGCTGCAGTGTGGCCAACGTGACAGCCACTTTGGGGTCCGCCACCGGCATCCTTGCAGCCAATGGCTCGGTTAGTTCCTGTCTGGTCCGCCAGATCAGCGCATCCTCATCCGACGTCGCCGGCATCAAAAGCCGGGATGTGGCCGATTCGACCGTCGTCGGCGCGACCACCACGGTGAGCAACAATAGCTACGGGATCGAGGCCACCGCCAGCGTCCGCGACTGCTCGGTAAGCGGCGTTAGCGCCAAGGCCATCGCCGCCAGCATCATCTCGCCCGGATGCGTCTCTAACTCCCGGGTCGAGTATGTCGGGGATTCCTCGGCATCCAATTATGGGATTTGGGCGCGGCAAGTCATCGACTGTAGCATCGATGGCTCCGCGGCCGGCGACTCGCGCGGGATCAACTTGATTGCGTCTGGGCTGGCGGTGCGCAACACGACCCGCAACACGCTCTGGGGGATTTACTCGGAAGGGTCCGCGACCGTCACCGGCAACAACATCACGTCCACGGTCAGTGGCATCCAAGCGAACGGAACCTACGGCGTGGCCGCCAACAACTACGTCTCGGCGACCAGCAACAGCGGCAGCACCGGCATCACCTCCAGCACCAGCTGGCGCATCGAAAGCAACCACGTGACCGGCTTTGCCACCGGGATCAACGCCAGCTCGGCCACCGCGGTGGTGGTGCGCAACACCGCCGCTGGCAACACCACGAACTTCTCGATCCCGGCCGGCATGCCGGTGGTCACCACCGCGGCGATCGGGACGAATCCCAACGCCAACATCAGCCAGTAAGATCCGCTCGGCCGGTGCCGCAGCCGCTGGCCAAAAAAACTGGCGCCAAGAAAAACTGGCCGGAACCTTCCGGTGCCGGCCAGTCGGAGATGCGGCAAACCGCGGCGTTAGAATTCCAACGACGCGCCGAAGTAGCAATTGCGGCCGTTGGACGGGTCGATCCCGTCGCTGCGCACGCGGGTGAAGTAGCTTTCGTCGAAGAGGTTGTTGATCCCGGCGACGAGCCGGAGGTTTTCGTGGATCCGGTATTCCGCGGTGAGATCCCAAACCATGTAGGCTGGAACGTCGTATAGCGGGTTGGCGGCATTGTCGGCGGAGTGGTCATCCACGAAGGTTCCACCGAGGCTCACCTTGGTCTTGTCCTTGTAGCTGTAGATGAAGCCGGTCCGCAGGATGAAATCGGGCGCGTATTGCGGTTCGAAGCCGTCGTTGGGGCCATCGGTGAACTCGGCATCCAGCAGGGTGGCGTTAACATACCAATTGAGCGCGCCATGGACGTCGGTGTCGGTGACCAGGCCGAGGAGGTCGGCGCTGACCGACAGGTCGATCCCCTTGTGGACCGCGTCGCCTACATTCTCGACGGTGTTGCCGACGGTGCCAATCTGGTCCTCGAAGGAAAGCAGGAACACGCTCGCGTCCATGCTCAGCCAATCCCGCGGGCGGGTCCGGTAGCCGATCTCATATTCAAGCGACTTGCCTTCGGCAAGGTCGTCATTGATGACCTGGCCGCTGTTGAGGGGCACCGCCTCGGTGAAAATCTGCGGCCGGTAACCTTGGGAAATATTTCCATAGATCGCAGAGCGCTCGTCGGTCGCATATTCCGCGCCGAGGCCGCCAAGCAGGATGTTGTCCGAGACCTTCTTGCTGGCCAGCCCGGGCTTCTCGACATTGATCCGCTCATTGACTTCCTGGCGGAAATTCTCCAGCCGCAGTCCGGGCGTGATTGAGAATTTCCCGAAGGTGAACTTGTTCTCGACGAATACCGGGGCGTAGAGGAGCTCGCGATCCGATGCCTTGCGCACCGTGCCGGATGAGGCGTCCGGGGTGGCACCGCGCGATTCGACCCGCGGCGAATCGACATGATAGAGCTGGACCCCGGCGGCAAACGTGTGCTGGCGATCCGCACCCCAGTTGGCGCGGTAGCGAGAATCGATCCCGAGCGTCTCGAACTGCTGGTCCTCAATCGAATTCGTCGCCGATGCATCCCCGGGATTGACCGGAACCGGCGGCAGCGTGCCGAATCCGCCGCCCCGCTGGCGCTTGCTGAAGCGCGTGTAATCGCTCCACCACGCGGTCGTCGTAAAGAACGAGTCGACCGTCGGCTCGACCTCGTAGGTGAGCGATACCGAGTCGCGGTCGAGCCGGAACTCGTCAAACAGCCGCGTCGCCGCCCGGCTGCCCGCGTTGAACGCCGCCCGGGTCAAGCCCCCAGGCTCACCATGGGTCTCGGTGTAGGTGCCGGCGTTGAAGATGATTTTCCCGCCGTTATCCAGTGCGTAGAGGAGCTTGATCGCCCCGGTATCCAGATCGTAGCCGCTGTTGGCCGAGCGGAATCCATCGGTCTCGCGGTGGTTGAAATACCCGTAATACCCGAGTTTCCCAAGCGTCCCGTCCACTGAGGTGAAGGTCGAATAAAGGTCGTCACTCCCGACCACGTGCTCGCTGCGCACCGAGAACTCCTTGTCGGTCCGCGGCCGGTGCGTGATGTAGTTCAGCGCACCCCCCGGCTGCGGGCCATAATGGAGCGCCGCACCACCATGCAAAAACTCGATCCGGTCGACCGTGTCGAGCGGCGGCGTGTAATACGCTTCCGGGTACCCAAACTGGTCCGCGTGGATCGGAATCCCGTCGCGCAGCACCTGGGTGAACTGCGCCCGGTGCGGGTTGAGTCCGCGGTAGCCGATGCTGATCAGCGGCGAGGATTCCTCCACCAGCACCAAGCTCGGCGTCTGCGCCAGCGCTTGCCGGTAGTTGTTCCCCACGTTCTGCGGCTGCGCGTCCAAATCAATCACCGCCGTCTTCTTCCCGGAAAATATCGACGCCCCGCTGATCGCCGGCAACCACCCCTGCTGGTTGGTCCCGTCCGCCTCCGATTCCGCCGTCACCACCAGCGATTCCAAGGTCGTCAGCGCATCCTGCCCCGTTGCCAATCCCGCCGTCGCCAGCACCGCCGCGAACACTACGCCCGATTTCCCGTTGATCATTGTTGCCATGGTTTGTTTTGAGAATGAGTCTCAACAGCGATAGGCAGCAACCCCGGCCGGAGTCAACCGGAAATATTCCTGCCCTTGTGGACCAGCAGTTGGCCGCTGGCGGGCGGATGGCTCAGCGGATTGGCCGGCGCTCGAAGAGCAGCCGCGAACACGCTCCAGCCCCGCGCGCCAGGTCGATGAACCAATCCTCCCAGCGCGGCGTGCCGGGAAGCTGCTCGGAGAGCTCGTCGCAGAGCTCACTCCAACCACCCATCTCCTCGTCAAGCTCGACTGCGCCGCCGGCGCCAAGCTCAAGCTGCAGGCACACCGGCGCGCCCATCACCCGCACCCGCCGGTAGCCGGTCACCCTGACGACCTCGTCCCATGCGATCGCTTGGCGCCCCGCCCGCCCATCGCCCGCGCTGATCACAATCCCCCCCGGACCAACATCCACCGCCCGCCCCGGCTGCCCGCCACCCCGCGCCAACACCTTCCGCTCCAGCCACCCAAACCAGCTCTCCATCCCGCGCTCCGGCGCCACCACAAGCCGCCTCAACAACATCCGCACTCCCACCACTCCGAGCCAAAACCCGGCATTCACTGCAACTAACAATGGGTCAACCATCGGGCGGGGGGGTGCCGTCAGTTCACTCGAGTTGCATGCGCTTTTCTGGGTTACTCCGGCCGGTCGCATGCTCGCTGCGCAACGGGCGAACCGCCGGAATTGTTAGAAAAAAATCTCCCGCTTGGGTGGTTCGTTTGCTGGACCAGCGCATGGATGAGCAGACACCGGGATGTTGGGAAATCCAGTGGGAAGTTAGGCGGGCGCGGCGGGCATCATCGACGGATAGATTTCGCGGTCCGGAAGAATTGTTTGGAATGATTGAATGAGGGCGCGCGCGGGCGCGTCGTAGCCAATGTAACCAAGAGAGCAAAGATCATGAAAAGAACCCTCGGAATCCTCGCCGTCATCGCCTCCCTGTGCGTCCTTCCCGGCACCGCCAAGGCAGGTCATTCCAACAACGTCTACATCAGCGGCTACCGATCGTGCGGGACGCCGATCTACACCGAGCGGGTGCTCGTCGGCTACGATCATTACCGTCGCCCGGTCTATCAATACCGGACGGTCCAGTACCGGACCGCGCCGGTCTACCATGGCGGCTACGTCCGGAGCGACTACCGAGGCGAGCGCTACGATCCGCGGTGCGAGCCGCCGCGCTACACGCCGCCGCGGCGTGACCCGCGCTACGACCGTGGCTATCAGACGTACTACCCTGAGCGGTCGCGCACCGAGGTGGTCATCAGCGGCCCGGGCGGGTACCTGAGCTACCGCCGCTAGGCGCGGATGGGTGAGAGTTCCCCGGGGCGGGCCGCGAGGTCCGCCCCGATTTTTTTTTCAGTTAGCGGCGTGGCGGGACACCGCGGCCGGCGATGCGTGCGCGGAGGAGGACATCGTCGCCGAGGCGCTCGAAGACCGGAGCATCAAGGCGCAGCGCGTCGCTCAAGCCGGCCGCGCCGGTGCCGGCCACCGCGGCGACGTCGCCGCCGGTCAGCCATGGTGTTAGGTAGGCGTGGAATTCGTCGACCAAGTCGGCCTCAAGAAACCGCGCGGCAAGCCGGCCGCCGGCCTCGATCAGGACGGTGAGCGCCTGGTGCTCGCTAACAAACGAGGCCAACATCTCGCGGAGGTCGGGGTTCTGGTAGACCCTGGTGCGCGCCGCGTGGGCATCGGTGAAAACGTTGGCCGCAGCGGGGAGCGAGGCGGCGTCCATCGTCAGGACCGCGCGCAGCGGTTGGATTTTCCCCGGCCGCGCGGGGCCGCGGTGGAGGGTCAACCGCGGGTTGTCGCGGCGCAGCGTTTCGCCGCTGGTGACGATCACCTCGACGCGCTGGCGCAGTTGGTGGACGGCATCGAGCGCGGCGCTGCCGCTGAGCCATTGCCCTTCGCCGGGCGGGCGGGTCAGCCGGCCGTCGAGGCTCATCGCGGTTTTGACGATCACCCACGGGAGGCCGGTCCGCTGGACCTTGGCAAACGGCCGGATCAATTCCTCGCACTCGGCCGCGAGCACCCCGGAGCAGACCTCGATGCCCGCCGCCGTGAGAATTTCCCGCGCCCGGCCGGCATGCGCAGGGTTCGGGTCGGTCGCGCCATAGACGACCCGGCTAACTCCCGCGTCCAACAACCGGGCGGTGCACGGCGGCGTCCGCCCGTGGGTGCTGCACGGCTCAAGGGTGATGTACACGGTCGCGCCGCGGACCCGCTCGGGCCCGTGGGCCGCCACCGCGGCATCCAGCGCCGCGCGCTCGGCATGCGCCCCCCCGGCCTTGCGATGCCACCCGCGGCCAAGGCACTCGCCATCGCGCACGACGACCGCGCCGACCGGCGGATTTGGCGCGGTCAGGCCGATCCCGAGCGCCGCCTCGGCGCAGGCCGCGCGCATCCACTCCTCGTCGGCCTCAAGCATCCCGACAGCCTGCCCGCAGCCATCCGCATGCGCAAGCCAAGGGAGCGATGCTCGTGAGAGCTCTGGCGGGGGAGGCGGGAAGTCGCTGGTGGGTCCGGGCGCTCTGGCGGGAGGACGTTCACCCAGCCGAACTTTTCACAAAGTTCGCTACCTTGCTTCGTCGCCCGCGGGTCACTCGCCGAGGCAGTAGAGGTAGCCATCGCGGGAAGCGGCGTAGACGCGGCCGTCCCAGCAGACCGGGGTGGCGTCGAACATCCGGCCGGGAAAGGAATCGAGGTGTTTGAGTTTTCCTGCGGGTGAGACGCTGAAGAGATCCAGCCCCTTGTCATGCGGGACGAGGATCCGGTTGCCCAGAAACAGCGGGGTGGAAATGCTGCCGGCCGGGAGCTTTGCCTGATCGAGGACCACCGGGGTTGGCACGTCGTATTGCCACAGCGGGTCCTTGACCCGGCGGCCCGGGTCGATGCGCTGATGGTCAACCACGGTGAGCACGCCATCGACGCCGATGAAGCAGGCGAAGTGGGCGGGCACATCGCTTTGGTAGCGGTCGTTGATGGCCACCGATCCGACCAGGCCGCCCTGCCACTCGTAGAACGTGGTGGTTGGCAGCGGGTAGAACCACTCGATGGCGCCGGCGCCGGATTTTCCGGGGATGACTTTCATCACGCCGCCCTGGCCTGGGATGAATTGTTTTTCGATGCCGACGAGGAACCGGTCGTCTGAGGTCAGCGGCATGGTGCTGTTCAAGTCGCCGCCGATCCGGAAGTCCCAGCCGAGCCCAGCGGACGAGTAGGAATAGAGCCGTCCGCAGCCGGCGGGGAGATAGGCGATGCCCTTGCGCAGCGTCGGGGAGGCTTCGTTGGACAGCTCGTGGCGATAGATTTTCAGATCCGATGGCTTGTAGAGGCGGTAATCGACGAGGACTTTTGGCCGCAGGCTGCCATCCTCGCGGGGCACAAGCGTGCGCGGGTCTAATATCGCCAAGTAGCCGTTCTCGAGCGGAGCGACGACCCGCTCGCCCATCACCAGCGGGGAGCCATCGACGTCACGGCTGTTGGAGTCGGTCAGGTCCACCTGCAAGCGCCAAAGCTCGGTCCCTTGGAGATAGGAGGTGCCGCGCAGGCTATGGGCCGTGCCGGTGGCGAAATCCTGAGCGAAGCCATTCCGGCAGCCAGCCATGATCAGGTAGCGCGATTTTGGATCGCCCGCGCCGAGGTCCATGAAAGTCGGCGTGCCCTTGATTGAATCGCCTAGGTTGACCTTCCAGATCACCTTGCCGTCGCTGGCGCGGATTTTCCGCAAATGGTGGTCGAGCGACGGCTGGATGAGGAACAGCTCGCCGTTTTCCGCGATGATCAGCGGCTGGCCGGTCCAGCCTGCGCCTTGCCACGTCTTGGTGGTTTTGCCGATATGCGTCTGACCGCTGCCCAGCCAGGTGCGCCATTTCATCTTCAGCCGGTCGGGCGCGCGGTTGCCGTAGAAATTCCGCTGGCCGTCGCCGAGGTAGGTGCTGATGAGCGGCTGGAGATCGGCGCCGGCGCCCAGCGCGCTGCCAAGCCAAAGCAGCAGATAGAGAGCGTTTTTCACGGTGCGGGATGGGTTAGAAGCCCTGGCGGATGTCATCGAGGGCGATGGTGTCCGGGTAGCGTTTGTAGTCGCGATCGATGTAATGCCACCACTCGGCCGGCAGCGGCCAAAATCCCGCCGCCGCCATCGCTTGTTGCAAGACTCGCAGGTTGTGGCGCACTTCCCGGTCAGGATGGACGTAGCTGCTCGCCGCCTCGGGGGTGAAGGCGTCGAAGTCGGTCGGCATTTTCGCCGGCCGGCCGTCGAGATGCACCAAGGTCACGTCGACGGCGGTGCCGCACGAGTGTTGCGAGGGTGCGTTGCGCGGGTTGGCGACAAACGCATCGTTGTGCTGCGAGGCTTCAAAGAGCTTCATCTGCACGCACGGCGGACGGAACGCATCCCAGATGACAATCCGGAAGCCGTCTTTGGCCACCAGCCGGTTGGCATGCGCCAGGCGCACCGCCGTGCCTGGCCGCAGCAACGCCGGAAAGTTCTCCGGATAGAGCGGCGCGCCGGTGAAGTTCGCGCCCGACTTGTAGCGAAGATCGACCACGAACGACGGATCGACCTGGTGGACGTGGATCAAATCCTGCGCCGCCAATACCGGCTGGCGCGAGACCGGCAGCCGGGCGCTATGCGCAAATACCGGCCCCGGCACCGGCGCCGGCGGCTGGCACTGCGCAAGCAGCAGGCAGACCGAGGTCACCAGCAGGGGGCGGAGCGGCAACGCGCGCATCATGCTCAGTGCGCGCTTTCCACGAAGGTCGGCGGGGCATGCATGGTGAAGAAGTCGTTGGTCTTGGCCATCATCGCATCCGGATTGCCGGGAAACGGGGTGGAGTCAGGCGGCCGCGGGACGTTGCGCCCAATGGTGGCGTCTTCCGGATGGCTTGCGCGGATGCTCACCGGCGTGCCGATGTTCACGAGCCTGAAGAACTTCGGCGCCACATTCTTGTGCATCCGCAAGCACCCGCTCGACGACGGGTAGGGCTTCATCCAGCCGGTATGGAACCCGTAGGCGCTCTTGAACTCACACCAGTACGGCATCGGCGTGCCCGCAAACGACCAGCCAGCCGGCTTGTCGCGCAGATAGCACGGCCGCACCTTGTCTCCCTGGTAGGCGTACCCGTGGGTGTTGGCCCGGTACCGCGGGGTCTTGACGGAAATCCGGAACTCCCCGCTCGGCGTCGGCGTGCCTGCCTTGCCCACCGTCACCGGCATGATCAACAACGGCTTGCTGCCCTCCATCACGTACACCATCTGGTTCGACAGCGATACCTTCACCCTCACGCTCGCCGGATTGCTCGGCAACACCGCCGGACGATCATACGCCTCGTATTGCTTCATCGCCGCGTTGGGCGACTGGTTTGAACACGACGCCAGCCCCAGAATGGCGAGCGCGGAGAGGAGAATTGGCCCGAGGATCTTATTCATGCAGTTAATCCTCTCATCGCAGAGCCACCTTGAACAGTCAACACCCGCCGCAAGTGCGCCGCGGGGAAGGCACCGCCACACCGCTTTGGCTTATACGCCAGCGGCGTTACGCCCTCCAGCCCGGGGTTGCGCGGTTCCCGCGCTACCCCGGGGACCGGGCCGGAGATCCATCCAACCGCAACGCGGTTGCGTCCCGTCCCGGCCTGCGGTCCCGGGTGGGCGGAACCGCGTTGCGGTTCAATGGGCGCTGCGGCGGGTTTTCCCAGGGTAGGCCTCATCGGCCAACCCCGGGCTGGAGGGCGCAACGCCGCTGGCGTTGGAGGTCCCTTCACCGGGGAAGTCGCCACGCCGGTTTTTGCGCGAAAATTTCCAATTTTTCCCCGGCTCCGGTGTCATGCCATGGTAAGCATCAACCTATGAACCTCCACCTCCTCCTTCCCCGGTTTCTCGGCCGCCCATTTCTTGCTGGCACCCTTGCCGCGCTGGTTGCACTCCATTGCGCGCATGCCGCGGAGGAAGCAGCCATGGACATTGCGACGAGCGTCGGCGCGGAATTCACCATCGAGCTCGAGGCGAACCCGACCACCGGCTACCAGTGGCAGTTGCTCAAGCCGCTGGATGGCAAGTTTCTGGAAGCCGCCGGCAACCGGTATGCAGCCAATGCGCAGCCAGCCGGGCGCGAGCCGATGGTCGGAGTCGGCGGCAAGGAAGTCTGGACGTTCAAGGCCCTGCGGGCCGGCGAGACATCCATCGAGATGAAATATGTCCGCCCATGGGAGAAGGACACCCCGCCGGTGAAAACCGCGGTCTTCAAGGTCGTCATCAAGGAGGCCGGGCAACCCGCCGCGCCGGCTCCCGCCGATGATCCGGTCATTAAGGAGGGCGCCGCGGTGGTCATCACCGGCGAGCTCGAGGGCGGCATCATGGCCATCGGCGGCGAAACCACCGGCTGGCTCCTCAAGTATGCCACCAAGGCTGGCAAGCAATCCATCGAAGTCGATTGCTCCGCCTTGCCCGCCGACAGCGTCCCGGATGGCCGCGTGCGGGTCACCGGCACGGTGGTGACCAAAAACTACGTCGAACGCGGCCCGACCCTCATCCTCAAGGCGACCAAGGTGGAAAAGCAGCCAGGTTGAGAACCAGGCTCGCTGGGTAAACGCGGATCACGGGTTGGCGCCATGGCTGGCGGCGCTGGACTGTTGCGCGCCGCTCGAAATTCTGGTTGAGGAAAATGATCTTCTGACATTTTGGAGAATCGAAGCTAGGGTTCACTCTGGATGAATCCCGACGATTTGAAATTCGCTAGCGAGCATGGCCCAGGCATGGCGGTCTTCGAGAACGCGGCCGTCGGCATGGCGCTGATTGCGCCAGATGGAAGGTGGCTGCGGGTCAACGCGAAGCTGTGCCAGATGACCGGCTACAGCGAAGCGGAACTCCTTGAACGTGACATGGGCGCCATCGCCCACCCGGAGGATGTCGATGGGCTGCGGGAGGACTTCCACGGGCTGATCCGCGGCGACTACCGATCGTGCACCACGGAAAATCGCTACATCCGCAAAGATGGCTCGGTGATGCCGGTGCGCAAAAGCACCTCGCTGGTTGGCGACGGCGCTACGACCTACCTCGTCGCGATCATTGACGACATCAGCCAGCGCAAGCTCGCGGAGGCCGACTTGGCGTTCCAAAAGTACGCGCTCGACCAATCCGCGATTGTGGCGATCACCGACATTCGTGGGGCGATCACCTACGTCAACGACCAGTTCTGCGCCATCAGCGGCTACTCGCGCGACGAGCTGGTTGGCCAGAACCACCGGATCATCAACAGCGGGTTTCACTCGAGGGAGTTCTTCCGCGAGATGTACCTGGCGATCTCCGGCGGCAACGTCTGGCGCGGCGAAATCCGCAACCGGCGCAAGGACGGGTCGTTTTACTGGGTCGATACCACCATCGTCCCGGCGCTCGATCCCCAGGGCAGGCCGGAACGCTACGTCGCGATCCGCTCGGACATCACCGAGCGCAAGCACATCGAAGAACAGATGCGCCAGTCGGAGGCGCGCAAGGACGAGTTCCTCGCCATCCTCAGCCATGAACTGCGCAACCCGCTGGCCGCCATCCGCACCGCGGCAAGCGTCCTGCGCCGCGACGAGAGCCCGGCGGCCCACACCCAGATGGTCTCGGTCATCGAGCGCCAAGCGCAACAACTCACCCGGCTCGTCGACGACCTGCTCGACATCAGCCGCATCACCTGCGGGAAAATCAGCCTGCGCCGCGAGCCGATCGACCTCGCCGCACTTCTGGCCGAGGCGATTGGAAGCTTGCCGGATTCCTGCTCGAACCACCTCGACCTCACCCTGACGACCCCGAAGCGCCCGGTTATTGTTTTGGGCGATCCGCTGCGGATCTTGCAGGTCGTCGGCAACCTGCTCAGCAACGCCTGCAAGTTCACCGCGGAGAGCGGCAGCGTCAGCATCTCGCTGGCGGTTAAAGGCGGCCATGCCCAGGTGGCGGTTCGCGACACCGGCATCGGGTTGGCTCCGGACCAATTGCTGCGGGTGTTCGAGATCTTTGCCCAGGTCAACCCGGAGGTCCGCAAGACCGGCGGCCTCGGCATCGGCCTGGCCCTCGTCAAGGGAATCACCGAGCTGCATGGCGGTAGCGTGCATGTCCACAGCGACGGCGAGGGGAAAGGCAGCGAGTTCATGATCCGCCTGCCGGTCGCCAGCGGCCAGCCAGCCGCTGCCGGGCCGGCTGAGGTTCCGGTGTCGGCGGCGGGAAATCCGAGCCGGCGGATCCTTGCCGTCGACGACAATGCCGACGCCCTGATGACCATCGCCCATCTGCTGCGTTTCAATGGCCACGAAGTCATCACCGCCGAAAACGGCGCCGAGGCCATCGAACTCGCCCACCAACACCGCCCGGAGGTCGTCCTCCTGGATATCGGCATGCCTCGCATGGACGGCTACGAAGTCGCCCGCCGGCTGCGCCGTGAATCATGGGGGCGTGACCTCACCCTCATCGCCATCACCGGCTGGGGACAAGGGAAAGACCAACGCCAAGCCGCCGCCGCTGGCTTCAATGCCCACCTGACCAAACCAGTCCAACCCGACGTCCTCGAAAACCTCCTCGCTCAACAGAGCCCACTTGCCTAGCGCGACCGGCGACGAAGCGTTTTGACAGGAAAGCAGGAAAATGCGAAAATTCGGTCGATGAGAACATCCATTGATCTTCCCGACGCGCTGTTTCGAGAAGCCAAGACCCGTGCGGTCCAAACCGGGGTGAAGTTCAAGGATCTCGTGGCGCAATACATTGAAGCGGGATTGCGCGAGGGCGCCGCCGATCCGCTAGGTCGCGAGCAAGTGCCCTTGCCGGTGTTTCGCAAGGCGAACGGTCCGGCAATTCCCCCGAGGTCAAACGCAGAGCTTTTCGAGATCCTCGAACGGGAGGAAACCAGCGCAACCCGTCCATGAAGGCACCGGTCGACCTTCCCGACGTGAACGTCTGGCTGGCGCTCACGGATGACCGGCACGTTCACCATCCTGTCGCACAACTCTATTGGAATGAGCGCCGCGCCGCCAAAGTCGGGTTCTGCCGCGTCACCATGCTGGCCCTGCTGCGCTTGGTCACCAATCCTCAGGTGATGTCCGACCTCCCCTTCACCCATGCCGAGGCATGGAACATCTACCGGACCTACCGGAACCTGCCGATCATCCGCTTCCTGCCCGAGCCGGACACACTCGAACCCACCTTCGCGGCACTTTCCTCCGATGCCGCCGTTCCTCACCGGCTCTGGACCGATGCCTATCTCGCGGCCTTTGCCATTTCCACCGGGATTCGGCTGGTTTCCTTCGATGCGGACTTCCAGCGCTTCCCCAATCTCGACCTGTTGCTCTTGAAGGGCTAAGATGCCTATCGAGAGCTGGGATGGGGTACGCGGGTGGTTCCAATTGCCCGTCGACAGCGAGTGGGCGAACTGCCATATCGTTAGAGCATGGTTGAGAAAAATCCGGAGCGCCGTGACTCGAAAGGCGCGGACGGCGGGCTGGCAGCGAAGCGCTCGCTGAGTTATCGGCTGCTGCGCAGCTCGCTGCGGATCTGCACGACGGTATTATGCGTCGTGTTTGTCGGCTGCATATTGATCGCCCAGCCGAGCACGCGAACCAATGAGGCATCGTCGAAGAATGCTGACGAAGCGAGGTTGCGGGACCATGTGGATGCGCTCTGCGGGAGGTTCCATCCGAGAAACTCGGAGAATCCCGAGAACCTGGACCGCTGCGCCGAGTATATCTCGACCCATCTCAAAGATGCGGGTGCGACGGTTGCGATTCAGGAATTCACCGTGGGGGCGACGACCTATCGCAATGTGATAGGGCGCTTCGGTGTCGGAAAGGAAAGGAAGATCATTGTCGGCGCGCATTACGATTCCTGCGGGGATACCCCCGGCGCGGATGACAACGCCAGCGGGGTGGCCGGGTTGTTGGAGCTGGCCCGCTTGATTGGGAAGGATCAGCCGGATGTTGAGATCGAACTGGTCGCCTACACGCTTGAGGAGCCGCCATTTTTCGGTGGCCAGGAGATGGGCAGCGCGGTGCATGCCGCCAGTGTCGCCGCCGAAAAGGACCGGATTATCGGGGTGGTTGTCCTGGAGATGATCGGCTACTTCAGCGATGAACCCGGGTCCCAGAGTTACCCAATGCCGGTCATGAAGGGCTACTACCCGACCCGGGGCAATTTCATCACCGTCGTCAGCCGCTGGAATCAAGGGAACTGGATCAGCGCCCTGAAAGCCGGCATGCAAGGTGCCACCGACCTACCGGTCTATTCCTTCCGCGGCCCCGCCGCGATCTCCGGGGTCGATTTTTCCGACCACCGCAACTACTGGCCCCATGACATCCCCGCCGCCATGGTCACCAACACCGCCTTCTACCGAAACAAGAACTACCACACCGAGCACGACACTCCCGAGCGCTTGGATTACCACCGCATGGGCAAAGTCGTCATCGGCGTTTATGAAGCGCTTAAGGACGTGGTGAAATAATCCCGCTTCGCGCGCTCGTCGCTAGCGTAACAGGCAAAAGTCGCAGCTCAACAATCGGCAATCGACCGTCGCTGCCGTTCGGGGTGTCCAGAACGCAGCGGTGGGAATCCGGTCCTCCCAGCCACACCCGTTTTCGCTCGGGAAAGCGGGGTGGGGGCGTCAGCGGAGAACCTGTGAACAACCTGTGGATTGTCAGGAACTGTGAAGAAGAGCTCGGGCGAGGTTGGAGTGTTGGGTGGGATCGGGTCAGGCTGTGCGCAGGTTGTTGGCGGCGTGGAACGGTTGCGGTGAGGATGGGGAACAGCCGGACCGGGAGGTTGTTCACATCCCTAAGATGAAGAGGTTAGTTTGATTTAAAAAAGATTTCCTCTTCACCCACACGAACAACTTCCGGAACGGGCGCCCCGCGGGGAAGATTCTCTTCGATTGCCATGGGGTGGAAAGTTGCCTACGCTGCGACGGTTTGGAGAATATCCAGGGCCAGCTAAAGCATCATCATGAAAACCATCCGAATTGCACTTCTGGGCGCGCTGCTGACGACTCCGTTGTTCGCCCAAGCGACTGACCAGCAGATCCGCGCGGCCTACGAGCAAGGCTTGATGGCGCTGCGCGACGGCGAGGTCGAGATTGCCCGCAACGCGTTCCAGGCGGTTCTCGAGATGGACCCGCGCCACGCGAACGCGCGCTACCAGTTGGGCGTGCTTGCGCAGAAAGGTGACCAGCTCAACGTCCGCAGGCGCGAGCTGGCGCTTTCCAAGATCATGGTTCCGGAGGTGGATTTCGACGGGGCGACGGTTAAGGATGCGCTTGACGCCCTGGCGGCCATCATCGAGCGCGAGTCGGGGAAGAAATTCGCGGCGAATTTCGTTGTCCGCGATCCGTCCGGGAGTCTGGCGCAGCGGGAGGTGACCTTGAAGCTGCGCGGGGTGCCGGCCAACGTGGTGCTGAAATACATTTGCGAGCAGGCCGGGGCGATTTCCCGGATCGACGAGCACGTCATCGTCGTCCAATTGCCGAGTGGCTCGGCCAGACCGGTGGCCGCCCCGGTTGACCCGGCGGTTCCTGTGCTGCCGGCGGTTCCTGCGGTGCCGACTCCTCCGCAGCCGTGATTTCCTTGCTTCCCGCGGTTTCTCCGGGTGAGCCTGCGGCATGGCAACCGCGGTGATCACCGGAGGCGCCGGCGGACTCGCAATGGCCATCGCCACCGAGCTCGCCCGCGCCGGCATGGCCGTCCGCGCCCTGACCCGCAAGGATGCCGACCTCACCGATCCGGCTGCCCTCGCCGCCTGCTTTGCCGCCATCGAGACTCCCGAACTCCTCGTCTGCGCCGCTGGCATCACCCGCGATCGCTTGCTCGCCAGGATCGATGAGGAAAATTGGGACGCGGTGGTCGCGGCAAACCTAACATCCGCGTTCCGTTGCGCGCGCGCGGTTGCCCCGGGGATGCTCAAGCGCCGGGACGGGCATATTCTGTTTGTCTCCAGCCATGCCGCGCTCCATCCGCGTGCCGGCCAGGCGGCGTATGCCGCGGCGAAGGCCGGGTTGTTAGGGTTGACCCGCTCGCTGGCGCGCGAGTTCGGGTCGCGCGGGGTGCGGGTCAACGCGCTGCTTCCGGGTTTCCTCGAAACCCCGATGACCGCCGGGTTGGCGACGGAAGTCGTTGATTCGGTGCGCGCCGCGCATGTCCTCGGGCGCTTCAACCAGGTTTCCGAGGTCGCCGCGTTTGTCCGCTGCCTGCACCTCGAGATGCGCGGGACCTCGGGGCAGGTGTTCTCGTTAGACAGCCGGGTTTCCTGACTGTTAGCAGTGGTTTGGCACGCGGATTGACTTGGGTGCGGCGACCATCTATCCGCTAGGCATGAAAAAGCTGATTCCGGTGGTTGCGCGGTGGTGCCTGGTGGTCGCGCTGGTGCCGGTGCTGAGCGGGTGCGGGTTGCCTGAGTTGCTCGGGCGGACGCTGCAGCGTGCAAGCAGCGGGTTGTCGCGCTAGGAGGGTGGCGGGCAGCTGGCGATGGTCAGCGTGCGGGTGTTGAGCGGGGCGAGTGCGAGGTGTGCCCAGCGGGTGGCCGGCGGCATGAGCTCGGGGAACAGGTCAGCCCACTCGACAAGCATGATGCCTCGGGCATCGAGGTAGTCGTCCCAGCCGATTTCGAGCAGGGCGGCGGGCGAGGTGAGCCGGTAAAGGTCGAAGTGGAAGATTGGCAGGCGCCCGCCGTGGTACTCGTGGACCAGGGTGAACGTCGGGCTGGTGACCGGGTCGGGCGATCCGAGGGCGGCGACAATCCCGGCGGCGAAATGGGTTTTGCCGGCGCCGAGCGGACCGGTCAGGGCGATGACCGCGCCCGGGGCCAGGGTGGCGGCGAGCTGGCGGCCGGCCTCATGGGTGGCGGCGGGGTTTTCCAGGCTCAGAAGCATAGGACTTTGGTAATGTTAAGGATCGCGGCGTCGATTCTAAAAAAAATCCTTGTTGCCCGCGGGGTTCCGTGCTGAATTCCCCGCCCCGTCCGCGAACGCAAGTTTGCGCGGATGGATCAACCCCTTTTCCCGCTCCCACCATGGCATACGCAGTGATCAAAACCGGCGGCAAGCAGTACCGCGTCCAACAAGGCGACAAGATCGATGTCGAGCGCCTTGACCTTGAAGTCGGCTCGGAAGCGAGCTTTGACGCGCTTCTCGTCAACGACGGGAGCACGACGAAGATCGGCGCGCCGCTTGTCGATGGCGCCTCGGTGAAAGCCACGGTGCTTGACCAGTTCCGCGGGAAGAAGGGAGTGGCATTCAAGTTCAAGCGCCGCAAGGGGTTCCACAAGACCAAGGGATTCCGCCGGAGCCTGACCAAGCTGGAGATCACCAGCATCGCCGGCTAAGCGCCGCCCTAGAACCTCAATCAACATTTCGACATGGCCCATAAAAAAGGACAAGGATCCGTCAAGAACGGACGTGACTCGCAGAGCAAGCGGCTCGGCGTGAAGAAGTTTGGCGGCGAGGCCGTCATTCCGGGGAACATCCTGATCCGCCAGCGCGGGACGAAGTGGCGCCCGGGGAAGAATGTCGGCTGCGGCCGTGATTTCACCCTGTTTGCGCTGACCGCCGGGAACGTCAAGTTCGACCAGAACGGCCGCCGGATCAACATCGTCCCGCTGGCAATCGCCTAAGGCTTCGACCCATTTCCACCGCCGCAGCCCACCGGGTTGCGGCGGTTTTTTTTGTGGAGGAGTCGAAAGTCTGAAGGTCGAAAGTCGAAGGTCGGGGAACCAGTCCACTGGCGGGTGGTCTTCGGCGCATCCGTGGCAAGCATCATGGGGACTCCTGGCGTGAAGCTTGTCCGACCTTCGACTTTCAGACTTTCGACTCAATCAGCTTGCGGGAGTCTTGCTGGGCCCGCTCTTTAACGCCAGCGGCGTTGCGCCCTCCAGCCCAGGGTTGGCCGGTGAGGCCTACCCTGGGAAAACCCGATACAGCGCCCATTGAACCGCAACGCGGTTCCGCCCCGGGACGCAACCGCGTTGCGATTGGTTGTCCGACCTTCGACTTTCGACCTTCAGACTTTCGACTCAATCAGCACCTTGCCGTTGCGGGAGTCTTGCTGGGCCCGCAGGCAGGCGCCGCGGATGTCGGCGAGCGGGAATGTCGAGTCGACGGCTTGGACGAGGGCGCCGGAGTGGATCAGCCCGGCGAGGTCGGAGAAGGTGGCGTCGAGTTCGTCGCGGGGGGCGGTCTCGAGCCAGCGGGAGATCCACAACCCGTGGAGGCTGAGTTGTTTGAAAATCATCAGCGAGTTCGGCACGGTGACTGGCCGGCGGCTCATGGCGCCATAGGTGATCTGCTGGCCGGCGTCGGCGAGCAGGTTGAGTTGGCGGAGGGCCGACTCGCCGCCGACGGCATTGAACGCGAGGACCGGGCGGACGCCGCCGGTGGCCTCCATGGCGGCGTCGGGCATGTCGGGTGCGTCGGCGAGGACGACATCGGCACCGAGCGCGATGAGTTCGGCGGCGAGTTCCGGGCGGCGGACGAGATTGATGGTGCGGACGCCCATCTCGCGGGCGAGCTGGATGACGCAGCGGCCGACGCCGGAGTTGGCCGCGTTCTGGACGATCCACGAGCCGGCCGGCAGGGTGGCGAAGCCGGTGAGCAGCCGCCAGGCGGTCGGCGGGTTGACTTTGAGCATCGCGGCCTGGAGCGGGTCGAGGGCGACCGGCAGCTTGAACAACGCCTTGGCCGGGGCGACGACTTCGGATTGCCAGCATGGCCCGCGGCCAAGGAAGATCACCCGGTCGCCCGCGGAAAATCCCGGAGCCGCGGACTCGACGACCTCGCCGCACCCTTCGCCGCCTGGAATCGCCGGCAGCTCCGGTTTGATCCCGTAAACTCCCTGGATGAAATTCAGGTCCGCCGGGTTGACCGGGGTGGCCAGCATCCGGACCCGGACGTCGCCGGCATTCAGTGTTGCCGCCGGACATTCTTCCACCCGGACGACGTCCGCGGGTTGGCCAAATTCATCGAAGATCGCGCGCTGCATGGAAATTTTATGGAAATAGCCCGCGCTGCTCCTTGACGTCGGCGACTTCCTTGATGCCGAGCGCGAGTGCCGCAAGCCGGTGCGGGATCTGGTGGACCTTGGCAAACGCGAGCATTCCCTCGAACGACCGCTGCAGGAGGGTTTCGAGTTTGGCGAGAACTTCCTGTTCGGCCCACTGGAACCGCTGGAGGTTCTGGACCCATTCGAAATACGAGACCACCACGCCACCGCTATTGCACAGGACATCGGGGATCACAAAAATATCATCGCGGGCCTCGATGATCGCGTCGGCCTCCGGGGTCGTCGGACCGTTGGCCGCCTCGGCGAGCAGCCGGCACTTCAGCTCGCCGGCGTTGGCCGCGGTGATGACCCCGCCAAGGGCTGCGGGGATCAGGATATCGCATTGGCGGGTGAGCATTTCCTGCGGATCGACCGGGCTCGCTTCCGGGAATCCGGCGATCGATCCGTGGGTGGCGGCGTATTGGGCAAGCGCGGGGATGTTCAGCCCGTGGTCGTTCCAGAGCGCGCCGCTGACGTCGGAGACCCCGAGGATGCGCATCCCATAGTTATATAATGTTTTGGCGGTGTGGTAGCCGACGTTGCCAAACCCTTGAATGATCGCGGTCGCTCCCTCGGTGCGGACGTCGAGCTTGTGGAGCGCGCTCGAGATCAGGAACGCGACGCCGTGCCCCGTGGCTTGGACGCGGCCGTATGACCCCTGCAGTTTCAACGGCTTGCCGGTGACAATCCCGGGCACGAGGTAGCCGGCGTGGGTCGAGTAGGTGTCGAGGATCCAGGCCATCGTCTGCTCGTTGGTCCCCATGTCGGGTGCCATGACGTCGACGTTCTCGCCGATGAACGGCATGATCTCCATGGTGAACCGCCGGGTCAGCCGCTCAAGCTCGCGTGCGCTCATGCTGTGCGGGTCGCAGGCGATGCCGCCCTTCGCGCCGCCATACGGGAGGTTGGCCAGCGCGCATTTCCAGTTCATCCACATCGCCAGCGCGGCCACCTCGCCGAGGTCGACGTCCGGGTGGTAGCGCAGTCCGCCCTTGACCGGTCCGCGCGACAAGTGGTGCTGGACCCGGTAGCCGAAGAACACCTCGGTGCGCCCGTCGTCGCGCTGGATCGGCACCGTCACGGTGATCAACCGCTTCGGCCACTTGCAGCGCTCGCGCACCGGCTCGGTCAGCCTGAGGAAGTCGGCGGTCCGCTCAAACTGGCTCGCCGCCATCGCAAACACCGGGTGCTCCAACAGTTCCTTGCGCATCCCCAAGTTGAGCATCTGGCAACGGTGGGTGCAAACCCTGCCTTCACCGCTTGCCCGGCGACCCCGTGAGCGCTAGACCGACGCATGCCGCTGCGCACCGACGACTTCGACTACCATCTGCCGCCGGAGCTCATCGCCGACCGGCCGCTGGCTGAGCGCGCGGCCTCGCGGATGCTCGTCGTCGACCGCGCTGCCGGATCGATCCGCCACCACCAGTTCGCCGAGTTCCCGGAGTTCCTCACCCCCGGCGACCTCGTCGTCCTCAACGACACCCGCGTCGTCCCGGCCCGCTATTTCAGCAGCGATGGCGCCATCGAGCTCGTCCGGGTCGACAAGCTCAGCGACCTGCGCTGGCAGTGTCTCGTCCGCCCGGGGAAGAAAATGCGCGCCGGCGGCCAGGTCCGCGTCGGCGACGCCACCGGCACCGTCACCGACGTCCTCGCCGACGGCACCAGGATCATCGCCTGGGACACCCCGGTCGACGAGGACCGCCACGGCCACCTCGCGCTCCCCCACTACATGAACCGCGATGACGACCCCGCCGACCGCGAACGCTACCAAACAGTCTACGCCCGCGAGGAGGGCGCCATCGCCGCTCCCACCGCTGGCCTCCATTTCACCCCGGAGATGTTGGAGCGTGTTAGACATGCTTTTCTAACACTGCATGTCGGCGTCGGGACATTCCGCCCGGTCAAGGCGGAGGTCGTCAGCGAGCACGCGATGCACTCCGAGCGGTTCGTCTTTTCCGCGGATTGCGCGGCGGAAATCGCGGCGGCCCAGCGGGT
>JBILQE010000045.1:0-27617 GCA_044373465.1 Akkermansiaceae bacterium
GCGGGACGCCCCAGGTGCGCTGGCGCGAGATGCACCAGTCCGGGCGCGCCTCGACGGTGCCGGCGATCCGGTTGCGGCCCCACGCCGGGAGCCACTGGACCTTGTCGATTTCCGCAAGCGCCTGGGTACGCAGGCCATCGATCGAGATGAAGAATTGCTCGACGGCGCGGAAGATGATCGGGGTCTTTGACCGCCAGCAGTGCGGATACGAGTGCCGGTAGGTTTCCCGGCCGAGGAGCGCGCCGCTGGCGGCGAGCATCTCGATGATCGGCCCGTTGGCCTTGAAGACGTGCATCCCGACCAGCGCGGGAACGCCGACCTCGTCGGTGAACTCGCCGTCGTTGTTGACCGGGGAAAGGACGCCGAGGCCGTTCTGCATGCCGGCAACGTAGTCGTCGGCGCCGTGGCCGGGGGCGATGTGGACTGCGCCGGTGCCGGTTTCGGTGGTGACGAAGTTGGCGAGGATCACCTTGGACGGGCGGTCGAGGAACGGGTGGCGCGCCTCGCGGCCCTCCAACTCGCGGCCTTTGAGCTCCGCGAGGGTTTCGACGAGGGCCAGGCCGGTCTTGGCGGTGAACGCCTCAACCAACTCGCGGACAACGACCAGCGTTTCGCTGCGGCCATCGGCGCCGGCAAACCGGCCAACAACGTAGCTGAAATCCGCGTGCAGCGCGATCCCGAGGTTGGCCGGCAGCGTCCATGGCGTCGTCGTCCAGATCACCAGCGCCGCGTCAGCCGCTCCCGCCACTCCGCCGGGGAGCTCGAATTTCACAAAAATCGCCGGACTTTCCTTGTCCATGTACTCGACTTCCGCCTCGGCCAGCGCGGTGTGCGCGCCATACGACCACTGGACCGGCTTCTTGCTCTGGTAGACGACCCCGAGGTCAACGAGTTTCGCGAACCCGCGGAGAATGTCGGCCTCATACGCCGGGGCCATCGTCAGATACGGGTGGTCCCAATCGCCAAACACCCCGAGCCGCCGGAACGATGCCCGCTGGATGTCGATGAACTTGGTCGCAAACTCGGCGCAGCGCCGGCGGATCTCGGCCGGCTCGAGGTCGCGCGCTTGCTGGACGACTTTGAACTCGATCGGCAGCCCGTGGCAGTCCCACCCGGGGACAAACGGAACGGTGTGGCCAGCCATGGTCTTCGACTTGACCACCAGGTCCTTGAGCACCTTGTTGAGGGCCGTTCCCATGTGCACGTCGCCATTCGCGAACGGCGGGCCGTCGTGGAGGATGAACGTCGGCGCACCCTGGGCCTTGCGCCGCGCAAGGATCCGCGCATACAGCCCGGATTGCTCCCAGGCGGCGAGCCGCGCCGGCTCGTGGGTGACAAGGTCGCCCCGCATCGGGAAAGTCGTCGCAGGAAG
Organism: Akkermansiaceae bacterium; assembly: GCA_044373465.1. Classification (GTDB taxonomy): domain Bacteria; phylum Verrucomicrobiota; class Verrucomicrobiia; order Verrucomicrobiales; family Akkermansiaceae; genus JBILQA01. Next base: position 1,373 of record JBILQE010000045.1, read on the forward strand.
GCGGAGCGTTTCCTTGTAGTTAGGGGCTTGGGAGCTCATGGTCAGGGGCGCGGACGCTAGCAACCACCCCCCAGCGGGTCAACCGCCCATTTCCCCGGGGAAGTTTGATAGCTTTGACAATCCGGGATCGGCTAACCACGCTGCGCGGCATGAACACGATGAAGATTCTCCTCGGGGCAACCATCGCACTGCTGGTGGCTGGGTTGGTCTTTTCCTGGAACGCCAAGGACAAGGGACGCGAAAACGCTCCGCCCGACCAGCTCGCCGCGACCAAATTGATCGTCGAGGAACTCCGCGCCGAACGCGAGCGGCTCCGTGCCGAGCGCGAACTCATCGAGTCGCGCCAGCAACAGGCGGCCACCAGCACCCAGGGAAGCGCCCCGACAGCCACCGAGGAAGCCGCGCGAATCGCTGAAATGGAAGATCTCCTGCGCAAGACCGAGGCCGAAAAGGCGGCCCTCGAAACCGACAAGCAGAAAGCCGAGCGCGACGCCCAAGTCGCCCGCGACGAGGCAGGCCAGATCGGCCAGCGGGCGATCGAATCGCGCGACCGGCTGCAACGGCGGGCCCGCCAGATCAGCGAGGCGCTGGTCGCCGCGGTGGTCATCGAGTCGGCCAAGGACGAGTTTGGCGAGTTCATCGTGCTGGACGTGAAGATGCCTGAGAACGCGCGGATCGGCTCGGTGCTCGGGATCCGGCGCAACGACGGGATCATCGGCCAGCTGCGGGTCACCGACTCGAGCCCGGAGGGGGCGATCGCCACGCCGGTGGTCGGAACGTTTTTCGGCGACCCGGTCGAGGTCCGGAAAGGCGATCAGTTGATCGTTCCACCGCAATTCTAAGCCCGCACCGGAACCCCTATGCGAGCGCCTGTCATTGCGGGAATTTCATTGCTGCTCAGCGGGTTTTGCCTGGCCGCGGCGGCTCCGAACATCGTCATCCTGTATGCGGATGACATGGGCTTTGGCGATCTGGCGGCGCAAAACCCGGAGTCGAAGATCCGCACGCCGCACCTCGACCAGCTTGCCGCGGAGGGGACCCGGTTCAGCGACGCTCACAGCTCCTCTGGGATCTGCACGCCAAGCCGTTATGCGCTGCTCACCGGCCGGTTCCACTGGCGGAAGCTCCACGACATCGTCGGGACATTCGGCCCGCCGGTCATCGCCGCGGACGAGGTGACCTTGCCCGAGGTGCTTAAATCCACCGGCTACCGGACCGGCTGCATCGGCAAGTGGCACCTCGGGTGGAACTGGGGCGACCTGCGCAAGCCCGGCACCCCGAATAACAGCATCGCCCCCGCTGACTTCGATTGGTCAAAGCCGGTCTCCGGCGGACCGCTTTCCCACGGGTTCGACTATTATTTCGGCGACGACGTGGCGAACTTCCCACCCTTCGCGTGGATCGAGAACGACCGGCTCCTGACTGTCCCGAGCGAGCCGCTGGCACTGACAGTCAAGACGGCGGAGGGCGGGTGGGAGGCCCGGCCGGGGCCGATGACCCCCGCGTGGGATTTTTCCGCAGTTGCCCCGCGGCTCAGGGACCAGGCGGTCAAGTGGATTGGCGACCAGCGCGGCAAGGACGGGCCATTTTTCCTGTATGTCCCGTTCAACTCGCCGCACACGCCGATTGTTCCAGCCGCGGAGTTTGCCGGCAAGTCGCGCGCCGGCGGCTTCGGCGATTTCATGGAACAAACCGACGAGGCGGTCGGCCGGATCCTCAAGGCGCTCGCCGACAACGGGTTCGCTGACAACACCGTGGTCGTCTTCAGCGCCGACAACGGTGCCGAACACTTCGCCTACGACCGGATCCGCAAGTTCGGCCATCGCAGCTCCGGCCAATTCCGCGGCGTCAAGCGCGACATCTACGAAGGCGGCCACCGCGTCCCGTTCATCGTCAGGTGGCCCGGGGTCGTTCCCGCCGGCGCGGTCAACCCGGCGATCGTCAGCCAGATCGACCTGATGGCCACCCTGGCCGCCATCGCCGGCGCGCAGCTCCCGCCGAACGCCGCCGAGGACAGCTACAACCTCCTTCCGGTCTTACGCGACAATGCGCCGAGCCCACGCCAAAGCCTCGTCCATAACACCAAACCGAACGCCTACGCCGTCCGCCATGAGAACTGGGTCCTCATCGCCGCCGCGACCGGCGCCCAATCGAAAGTGCCGGAATGGTTCAACCCCGCCAACGGCTACGCCGACGATGACCTCCCCGGCGAACTCTACGACCTCGCCGCCGACCCGGCCCAAAAGCGCAACCTCTTCGCCGACCGCCCCGACAAGGTCAAGGAGCTAACCGCCCTCCTCGCCACCATCCGCGCCAAGGGCCAGGCCCGCTGATAGGTCCCATAGGTTGTTGAGGGTGACGGTTGGGATGAAGCGGAGAGGCGATTGAACCGCGCCAGTTTGGAGTGCGGTGGGAAGGGGTACTCCCCGCCACACCGCTTTGGCTTAACCCTGCACCGGGGAAGTCGCCGCGCCGCTTGCCGGGGTTGCGTTGGATCGAATGACCGGTGGACGGCTTCCCCGGCAGGGCGCTGAAGGGCCTGCGGGTGCCCAGGTGGTCGCGAAGTCGCGTCAGGTATCTCCTGGAGTTCGCCACCCGCACCGCAAACAATCACTCAAAACTCGTCACGGCGCGGCTTGCGGGCCGTCTGTTTGTTGCGGATGGATCGGATACTCCCCGCGCCAGCCGCAAGTGCAGATCACTCGGCGCGATAGCGGGAACAAGATACTTGTGACGGCAACAATGACGGGAGGCATGAGGATCATTCCAATGATCGCGAATCCGCCCGAGCGGGCAACATTCGGCATTCCAGCCGATACATAGCCAGCAACGGCAATGATCGCCCATGGAAGGGCCATGGCATAGGCGATAGTCATGAGGCGCCGCGCACCTCTCCCCCGCCCCACGACAAGGTTGGCGCCTGACCGGAACTCCTTTGCACAGGTCGGGCAAGCGCCCGGCAGGTCTTCTGGCCATGGGCGTTCAAAAAATTCCATCTTAGCCATCGTTACTGCGCTGTGGGTGTCCGGCGCGCTTGGCGAACTCGCCAACCGGCCAACTTGATTGCCACCACGGACAGAACGATGACCGCCAATCCGGCAAGCGATTGGTTGATGACGACCGCCACGTGGAGAAGGAACTGATCATAGTCGAGGATCTCCGCGAGAATCGTGGCCCGCAGCTCAAGCAGGCTGTGGACAACCAGTCCCAGCAGCGCCCAGATCGGCCGGTAGGATAGAACACCGCTTCCCAGGATCTTCCGGCGCTCGGCGCGGATCAATCCTCCAAGATCGACCGCCAACCCGATCCAAAATAACCATGCGGTCGCTCCATCCGGATACCACGGGATCTCGTAGGTGATCGACAGGATGGTAATCATGGAATTTCCGGTGCTTCCCAAACTTCACGCTGCCGGCGCCGGACCTGCGGCGCGGTGCCAATGCTTCCGCAATCTGCCTTGGAAACGAAGGTAAATCGCTCACTGGCTGAGTATGGGCTTTAGAGACGCCGGAGCCAATAGCCAGGCTTCCGGCTCGTATGTGCGAACGCAAGGATCCAGATCGCAAGGGGCAGATCTGCGTAATAAATGGCAAAAGGAAATCGCTCCATGACGAATCGTCGTGTGCCATTGCTCTGCATCGGGTGGCGGTCAGGATTCGCCTGAATGCTCCGAACAGCATCCCGCATTGCGTGCTCGAAGTCTAATCCTAGACCGGGCTGTCTGCGCTCATAAAAGAGGACTGATTCCGCGAGTTCGTTCTCGGCCTCAGAGTCGATGATGACCGTCTTCACTTTTGAAGGCGCGCACCGATGTCGCGAAAAACCTCATCTGCTGGCCGACCTTGGGCAGTGCCGTCATGGACACGTTTCAAGCGCTGGCTCACCTCATGAGACCAAGCCTCCTCGGCACTCTCTTCGGCTGGCTCCAAGCTGCGCAAAAGAGTTTGCGCCAAATGTGCACGCTCGCTTACGGGCAGGGTGAGCGCTTCGTTGGTGATCTGCTCGATGGTCGTCGGCATGCTGGATCATCGCTCATGAAGCATGGTGGGTCAAGAATGCGGACTTCGCGCCTTTGCCGCCCAATGATGAGGCCTGGCACCCGCTACCGGGAGCGCCAGCACGATGCGCCATCAATCGGATCCCCTCATGCCTTGATCAGCAGCACCGTGATCTTCCCGTCCCGGAGCGTGAAGTCGTAGCGCAGCTCAACCGGGCTCCCGGGAAAATTCCCGCTGACTCCCGCGGTGACCACAAACTGCTCTCCGCCGCCGGTGATCCCGGTGACCTCCACCGTTGGCTGCGTCTCGGCCGTCGCCCGGTCGATCCACCCGGCGATCTCGGCACCGTAGTGGTCGCTCGCCTCGTCGTTGACGTGGGCATCGGCCGTGAATAGCGAAAGGAAATCGCCAAACTCGCGGCTGTTCGTCGCCTTGAAGAAGCCAGCGATCACTGGCGGTAGTTCGATGTTCATTGGGTTTGCCCGAATCTCGGCTATCTATGCGACCGCACAGGGTATGGAGCGTCCCTCTCGTTGTACCTCCGTTCCCTGCTGTGTTCGCCCAATACTGGCGAGGAGAAGCGCAGATGGGCGAGATGAAATGTTTCGTCGTCGTTGTATTGCACGAGCAGGAGCCAATCTCCAATTGGCCGCTTGATCCGGAATTCATCGCAGCCGCCAGAATCGCGAGTCACAGTCGTCGACCGGTCTGCCAGAAACTCCGCCACTTCAAATCTCGTCATCCCCGCGCTCAATTCCTGCCAATGATCGGGAATCCTCGCGGAATAGAGAAACACGCCGAGGTAAACTGATGCCGAAGTGACTACCAGAAAGCAGAGAATAATGATCCATTTGCACTTCAAGGTTCTCATCTTTATGAAAGCTCGAGTTCTCCGGCGTTTCGCCTGCGGGATGCTACCAGCATTACCCGGCGTTGGATGAGCCGGCTCGGTCGGTGGTTGTCGCCTTGGGTGGCATCGGTTTGTCGGTTCGCTTGGCGATGAGGGTCCAGCTCACCAGCGGCAGCGTTCCAAAGTCCGCGAACAACGGAATCCACGCCCACTTCCAGAGATCCGCGACAGGAAGGATGAGCAGGCCGATCGCAGCTAGAACCCCGCCAATGAATGGCACGAAGGATGACCTGCCCCTCGTGACAATGAGGCCGATCAAGGTCATCCAGTTGCCCAAGGAGGTCAGACCTCCAAGGCCAAGGGCCACCCCGCCTGCGACCCATCTTGTAGTTTCGAAGATCTCATTCATTTAGGGCTCTCAAGCGGACTTCGTCAAATCGGATGAGCGGCCAGTTCCGTGCTTCAGACCTCCTCGGTGGTCACCGGAATGATCTTCATCAGACTCTTCTGCAGGCCGATCTTGAGTGACTGATTACCGTGAATGGGAATCACCAGCCGTTCGGGGCGTCCTTCGAAGATGTAAATGTGGTGACTTCCGTTTACGCGAGCAAGAACCCAGCCTTTTTCCTCGGCGATCTTTGCGAGGTGCTTCCCCGTAACGGACTTCATACTGCCACCTCTAGAATCTTACCCTCAGACATGGGGGTAAGTTCAGGCTCTCCAGCCAAAAGCCAGCCTTCGATTGCCTCATGGACATTGGATTCGAGTTCTTCAAGGGTCTCGCCTTGGGTGAAACATCCAGGCAACGAGGGGACTTCAGCCCAGAATCCACCCTCCTCGGCTTCGTGGACAATAGCCTTGAGAATCATGCTGGAAGAGTAGTGGCTGGAGGGCGTCTCGCAATCCTCATTTTTTCCAGACGAACGTAAACGTGATGGCGCACCCACTGGTGGGGTCGGCCGGGTGGGCGGTGCGCTCGCCAGGCATCGGCAGCGAGCCACTCCTGCTCGACCGCTACGATCGCGGCCCGAACCACCCCGTCGGACATGGTGACAGACGAACTGCGCGACAGACGAACTGCGCGGAACTGCGCCCCGGGGCCCAGGTGCGCTTATGGGCGGCGGGATCCCATGGTGACAGACGAACTGTGGGGCCACACCGGAAATTAGAACCGCGGCATAGCACCCGTGGGCTGAGATCAGAGGTTGAGTCTAGGGCTCGGCCAGCTCCGGTTCAACCAGAGAGGGGCGCCGCATCGGTCTCGACAAAATAGTCGAACGTGGAGAGGTCGATTTCGACGTCCGTGTGTTTCGTAAGAAATTCTAGGTGGACGTCTTTTACGGGCCAGCAAGCAAACATCGAATCCTCGGAATCGACTCCGAAGGCGCTTTGCAAGGCAGGCAGGGAAAGGCCCAAAAGCTGCGTCTCGCCGACAACCCGATCGCCTCGATTTTTCTCGAACCACCGCAGCATCCGCGTCACATCAGGAAGCTCCATACTTCTAAACAGAATCTTAGAGATGCGCCCACCTGCGCGGTTGAAGAGAGGTTGCAATGAGGCTGAAGCGCCTATGGCCGGTTGTTGCGCCACGGTCGGATCGTCTTATCACCATGAGTGGCATTCGATTTTATAGGTTGCGGTGTTTGCGGTGTTGTTGGAAATCGAGATCCAGTATTTCCCCTTATCGAGTCTACACGTCGTTTGGAATGATTCTCCGTCAGAGGTGGAATTGAGGAAGACCCCCGACTCGAAATCTCTAGCACTCATGTTCTCTCTGACCATCAACTTATAAACAGAATCATCGACCAGAGTCACAGTGAAAGGCGCAGCGCCGGTTACCGTGATCTTTAGTGTTCCTGGGCGTGAACCGTTGAATTCGCGATCCCATATCGCACCAGCTGCAACTTCGCGTGTCTGGGATAGAATAAGATTCTCGGGTGCGCTCCCGCCGCCGGGAGATTTCGCCGGGTCCGATGATTGATCGCAAGAGGTGATTGCTGCAATCGCGACGGCAGAAATGAGGTTGCGCACTTGGCTCAGTCTGCTCCTAGTTGAATTCATGTTATTCAGAACGTTTGCGGGATCCCATGGTGACAGACGAACTGTGGGGCCGCCATTTCTGTGTTGAACGTAAAGGTCATCCACGGCGGGGATGGAAGCCCGAATTCGAAGATCTTACCCGTCATTGAATGAGGCGGCTCGGACATGGTGACCGGCTCGGACATGGTGACAGACGAACTGCGCGGAACTGCGCCCCGGGGCCCGGGGCCCCGGGTGCGCTTATGGGCGGCGGCGGCGGAGCAGCAGCGTTCCAAAACCGCCCAGCGCGATTAGCGCGGAGGAAGGCTCAGGGACGGCGCTAAAGCTGAAGCCGGTGATCTCGAGGTTGCTGTTGTTTTGGGTGAAGTTCAGTGTGTCGAAGTAGTATCCGACCGCGGTGATATTATCGAAGTTCTGGGGCGACCAGTCGCCGTGTTGCCACTGGAGGTTGAGGCCGTCCGGAGCATACGCCTTCCAGCCCAGGGTGGGATTCGCGAGAGGATTGAAGACCGCGGATCCGCCGTCAGGAATGTCCCCCAGCCGCCCCGGTTCAAGCAGCGATGCGCCCGTCCCGCCGAAGAAGGCTTCCGAGGTGTAGAACTGGTTGCCCTGACGGATCAAGAAGTGCAGGTGGATGTCGTCCTGGACGTTTGTGGAGTTCCGGATGGTCAGCGAGAAATTGCTGAGCGTATCGAGGGAGATATAGGCGCCACTGCCCCCGTTGAGAAAATCGGCCTTGTCCCAGTAAGTGAGCAGCGAGAACGTATGGTGATGGTTTTCCGAGTGCTGGGTCTGGAACTTGAGGTGGTCGTTCGGGCCGTTCTGGTGGACTCCCTGGCCGTTCGGTTGGAGCGATTCACCTAGGGATGATGGGTTGTTGAGGGTGTTGATCACGAAGCCGCCGAAGAAGGTTCCGCTGGTGCCGGAATAACCGGAGGAAGGGCTCAGCGGCGCCGGACTCAACGCATTGTAGGCATAACCGAACTTGGAGTCGTCGGCAACCGAGTCGTTGTCCAAATCGATGTTGTCGACGTTGGTGTAGCTTCCATTGAATTCTTGGTCATTGGCTACATATTGGCCACCCCAGTCCACAAGGAGGAACGAGGCGTGGAGCGAGCCGGTTCCGAATGCCACGCAGGAGAGTGCGGCGAGGGCCGGGAGTTGATACGAACGGCGGAGGGGACCCGAATATGATTCCGTTTCCATGGTTTCGTTTGGTTGATCCAGAGTCTTGATGACAAGGATCGGCAACCGACGCATGGTAGGGTTTCACCCCATCTTGGCAAGGTTCCGAAATCCCCGGAGCCTTCGCACCAGCGGATCTGAGTCGGCGCATCTTTCCGATGAAAGACCCAGGAACTTCGGTGGAATATTGCTTTCCGCCGCACACCTCCGCGCAACCTTCCCTGCATCGCGGCAACCTATGGCGAGAGAATGATAAGATACGCACAGTCTGGCGCCTGACGACTTAACGCCTTAAGCTCCCGCGGTTGTTAACTTGCCGGGGATCGATTGATGATTGCTGATTGTTGAAGTGAAGGAGAGCGCGGCGCGCGGCTGTTTCTTTCACCTCAACAACCAACAATCGGAGCTCAACAATCGTCAATCAATCTGGGAGGCTGCCGAGCTGTGGGTTGGGGGTTGCTGGAGCCAGGCGAGGAGTGCGGCGGGGTCGGCGGGCATGGGGGTGGCGACCTTGGGGAGGTTTTCGAGGCAGGCGAGGCGCTCGGGGACCGGGATGGAGCCGAGGAGCGGGGTCATGACGTCGAGGAACTTCGCGGGGTGGGCGGTTTCCAGGACGATGGTGTGGTCGTTCGGGTGGGCGGTCCGCCAGGCGTCGGCGGCGAGCGAGCCGACGGCGCCGTGCGGGTCGATGACGTAGCCGGTGGTGGCGTGGAGGTGGCGGATGGCGTCCTGGGTTTCGGCGTCGGAGAAGGCGAAGCCGCTGAGGTGGGAGCACATTTGCCCCCAATCGCGGCCGCAAAGCTCAAGCATGCGGATGAAGTTGCTCGGGGCGCCGACGTCCATGGCGTTGGAGAGGGTGGCGACGCTTGGGCGCGGTTGGTAGGTGCCGCTCTCGAGGTAGGCCGGGACGACGTCGTTGCGGTTGGTGGCGGCGACGAAGTGCTTGACTGGCAGGCCCATCCGCTGGGCGAGCAGGCCCGCGGTGAGGTTGCCGAAGTTGCCGCTGGGGACGACGAAGACCGGGGCGGTGCCGGCCGGGAGCTGGCGGGCGGCGTGGAAGTAATAGAACGCTTGGGGGACAAGGCGGGCGATGTTGATCGAGTTGGCCGACGTCAGGTTGTGGCGCTCGGCGAGGTCGCGGTCGAGGAAGGCGGTTTTGACCATCCGCTGGCAATCGTCGAAGGTCCCGTCGATTTCCAGGGCGGTGATGTTGTCGCCCAAGGTGGTGAGTTGTTTCTCCTGGAGGCCGCTGACTTTCCCCTTCGGGTAGAGGATGACGACGCGGGTCCCGGGAACGCGGTGGAACGCGCTGGCGACCGCGCCGCCGGTGTCGCCCGAGGTGGCAACCAGCACGGTGAGCTCGCGTGGGTCGTCGCGGGTCAGCCAGCTCATCAGGCGGGCCATGAAGCGCGCGCCGAAGTCTTTGAATGCGAGCGTCGGTCCGTGGAAAAGCTCAAGCACATGGGAGTGCGGCGCAAGGGTGACGAGCGGGGCGTCAAAATCGATGGCGGCGGCGATGAGCTCGCGCAGGGTGGCCTCCGGGACATCGTCGAAGATCCCGCGGGCGATCTGGAAGCCAAGCTCGGCGAAGGTGAGGTCGCGCCAGGTGTCCCAGAAGTCGGCGCCGAGTGCGGGGATCCGCTCTGGCATGTAGAGGCCGTTGTCGGCCGGGAGCGAGCGGAGGACCGCCTCGTGCAGGTCGACGAAGTGGTCCGGCGAGCTGGTGCTGTAGAATTTCATTGGGTTACGCGCCGATGACGTGGACGCCATGCGGGTTGATCTTCGAGACATACGCCTGGCATTCCAGCGGCAGGGCAAGGAACACCTTGGCAACCGCGGCGGCCACCTTGGTGGCGATCTCCTCGCCCTCGCAGAGCGCAAACACGCTCGGGCCGGCGCCCGAGATTGAGAACCCCAAGGCACCAGCGCCCATTGCGGCGCGCTTTGCCTTGTAAAAATCCGGGATGAGCTTCTGGCGGCGCGGCTCGGCGATGACGTCGTGGATCGACCGGCTGATGAGTCCGTAGTCTTCCTGGATGAGTCCGCAGATCAGGCCGCCGAGGTTGCCGATCTGCTGGGTCGCATTCTCGAGCGGGATTTCCTTCGGGAGGATCTCGCGCGCCACCTTGGTGAGAATCTCGATGTCCGGGTGGACGACCGCCGCCCACAAGTCCTTCGGGACCGGCAGCTGGGCGATGTCGAGCTCCTGGTTCGAGCGGATGAAGACAATCCCGCCCAACAGGCAGGGGGCGACGTTGTCGGCGTGCCAGGCACCGTCGGCACTCGCCTCGCCGGTCATGGCGAATGGAAGCAATTGCTTTTTGCTCAACGGCTCGCCGATGAGCTTGTTGACCGCGTAGGCGCCCGCAACCGCCGAGGCGGCCGACGACCCGAGGCCGCTGCCGAAGGGCATTTTCTTGTGGATCTCCATCTCGATCCCGCGGTCGGTCATCCCGAGGTGCTTGAGCAGGTCCATCGCCGAGACCCCGGCGGTGTTCTTCATCACCTCGAGCGGGAGCTTCCCGTCGTCGCCGGTAATGGTGGTGATCCGCAGCCCCGGTTTGTCCGAGTGGCGGACGAGGATTTCATCGCCGGGCGCGTCAATCGCGAAGCCGAGCACGTCGTATCCGCACGCGACGTTGGCCACCGTTGCCGGGGCGAACACGCGAATTTCCTGGGGTGCATCTTTGGCCATGGGGCGCGCCTGTTACCATGCCACCCGCCCCGCGACCAGCCGAATGATCAGGGGGCCGGGTAAGGAGTCGCGACTTCGGGCGCGTCCCGGGGCAGCGGACACCCGCCTGAAGTCGCTGCTCCTTGGTCACGGGGGGAAAGGACGGGACCGCGTTCAAGGAGCCGCGACCGCGTCCCCGGGCGGTGAGCAGGCGACCGAAGTCGCTGCTCCTTGGGTGCCATCCGAAATTATCCGCCCGCTTTTTGTTAGGCCATCAACTCCGGGCACGTTGTTGGCCATCCCGCGAAACCAATGACCATCCCGCGAAGCATCCGCACGAACAAGAAGATAAGGAAGATGAAGGAGATGAAGGAGAAGAAAAAGATGATAAAGATGAAGATGATGAAGACAGGAGGAGAAGAAGATGATGATGCTTTAGAAGAAGATGAACCTTTTGGGTTTTTTCCGTTGGTATGAGCCATCGCCGACGGAGAGGACCTCGACGCGGACGCGTGCGAGGCCGTCGTCGCGGAAGCCGAGTTTGTTGGCGGCGCGGGATGAGACATCGATGAGGCGACCGGGGATGAAGGGTCCGCGGTCGTTGATGCGGAGTTTGACGTCGTTGCCGTTCTCGAGGTTGGTGACGCGCACGAGACACGGGAGCGGGAGGGTCTTGTGGGCGCCGATCAGGTGCCAGGGCATGACCTTCTCGCCAAGCGAGGTGGTCCCGCGCTTGAGCCCGAGGAAGCGGCTCTCGTCATACCACGAGGCGACGCCGATCTCCTCGTAGGTGAGCGCCTCGGAGACGCTCATCGGCTGGTAGGTCTGCCCGCGGATGGTGTAGGAGCGGGTTTGGTAGCCGTTGTAACCGCTTGGTCTTGAGCAAGATACGATTGACGACGCGGTGATTCCGAGGATCAGCAGGGCGAGGACGGGGCGAGGTTTCACGCCTCGATGCTAAGCTGCAAGCGCATGGGGCGTAAACAAAAAGGCGCGGCGGGAAGTCCCGCCGCGCCGCTCGGAAAGCGCTGGATGAGCTCAGCGTTTTTCGCGCAGGCTCGGGAGGATCTGGGAGACCTGCTCCTTCATTTCCTTGCCGGGCTTGAACTTGACGACCGCGCGCGGAGGGATCGGCACATCCTTGCCTGGATCCTTCGGATTGCGGCCAACTTTGGCCTTCATTTCGCGGACTTGGAAGGCGCCGAAATTGCGCATGACCACGGTGTCTCCAGTGGCCAGCGAGGAGGTGATGGAATCGAGCGTGCGTTGCAGAACGTCAAAGACTTGTTGCTGAGTCAGGCCGGTTTCGTTGCTGACTTTGATAACAAGGTCGCGCTTGGTAATGGTCGCCATGATGGTAGTGCAGAAGGTGCGTTGAGGTTGGGTTTTTTACGGGGGAGAGGGGGTGAAGCGAAGTGGGAGTGCGCTCAATCGGAGGCGGAAGGGACAACACAGGAAAAGATCTAGGGCAAACAATTTTTTCCTTCAGATGTTGCTCAACTTGTTTCGGCTATGGGTTGTTAAGGATTTCCGCGGCGGTTTTGAAATGGAGTTTGGCGACCTTGGCGAGACTCTCCTTGCCATGGGTGGCGATGAATGAGCGGGCGGCGTCCTTGACCAGCGCGGAGGCGCCAGGCGGCAACGGCACGCCGGCGCCCGCGGAGGTGTCGCGGAGCCAGTCGATGAAGCGCTCGCGGGCGAGGAGCGAGGCGGCGGCGACGGCGATGTCGGCCTCGCCGCGGACCTTTTGCTCGAGGATCAACGCGACACCGCGTGCCTTGAGGGCGCGCTCGAGGATCTCCTTGCGGGCAAACTGGTCGCTGAGTGCGCGCGGGCAATCGGGCCTGAGTTCGGCGAGGCGGGAGATGACCCGGGCGTGCCCCCATGCGAGCATCTCGTTGAGGTTGCGGAACGACGGGTACATTTCGTTGTACCGGGCGGGGCTGATGGCGATGGTTTCATGGACAACGCCGCGGGTGGAGCGGATCGTCTCGGCGAGGCGGCGGACCTTGGCATCGCTGCCGACGCGTTTGCTGTCAGTGATGCCGGCGTCCAGGAGGATGCGCGTGCTGGTCTGGTCGACGAAGACGCCGGAGATGACCAGCGGTCCGAAGAAGTCGCCCTTGCCGCTTTCGTCGATTCCGAAGTGGGGTGAGAACATCTCCGGGTCAACGACTTCCTCGTAGCCGAGGCGTGCCTCGCCGAGGATTTCCGGCTCCAGGGTGAAGCGGATGAAATCTTCGGTGCCCTTCCCCTGGACGAGCACCTTGGGGCCTTTCTCGTAGACGGTGACGCTGAGCTTGCCCTTCTTGGCCGCGAAGTGGGCGTACGGCTTGCTGAGGAGCTCGAAGCCATCCCGCACGAGGATTGCCCGGAGGCGTGCAACCGCCTCGGTGGCAATCGGCGCGGTGTGGCTGGTGATGCTCATTAAGTCACTCTTACGCCCGGATTCGGGGATCGCCAAAGGCGAATTTGCGGCCGGCGGATTTTGCCGGCGATCGGCGGGGGGGATTTTTCCGCTTGGGTGAGGGCTGGCGGATGTGGTTGGTGGGTGGGTGCTCAAGCCGCTCGCGACGATTGGCCCGCTGGATTGTCCGGCGGGATTCCGGGAGGCGCTGCGGGATTGGTTCGTGGCGACCGGGCGCGACTACCCGTGGCGGCGGACGCGCGACCCGTGGGCGATTTTGGTGGCGGAGATCATGCTGCAGCAGACGCAGATCGCGACGGTCCTCGGGCGCGGGTATTTCAGCCGGTTTCTTGAGCGGTTTCCGGATCCCGTGGCGCTGGCGGCGGCGTCCGAGCAGGATCTCCTCAGGGTTTGGGAAGGGCTTGGCTATTACCGGCGGGCGCGGATGTTGCAGGCCGCGGCGCGGGAGCTGGTCACGGTTTACGGCGGGGAGTTTCCGCGCACGCCGGGCGAGCTTGGGCGGCTCCCAGGGGTCGGCCGGTATACCGCCGGGGCGGTGGCGTCCTTCGCGTTTGATGTCGCCGCGCCGATTGTCGATGGCAACGTCGCCCGGGTGCTGGCGCGGATGCTGGATTTCCCGGTGGAAGTCGACACGACCGCAGGTGCGCGCCAGTTGTGGGTGTGGGCCGGTGAGTTGGTCGACCCCGAGCACCCGCGGGTGTTCAACTCGGCGCTCATGGAGCTCGGCCAGCGGATCTGCCGACCGGACCGGCCGGCGTGCCACGAGTGCCCGGTCGCCGGCTACTGCCTGACGCGCACGCCCGGCGAGCTGCCGCGCAAGAAGCCGGCGCGGCGGATCGTCGAGGTCACCGAGCATGTCGTCTGGCAAGCCGATCCGGTCCGCGGGGTGCTGCTCAAGCAGGAAACCGGGTCGCGCCGGCACGGGTTGTGGCGGCTGCCGGAGCGCACCGCCGAGGAGGTCGCCGACTTCCCGCGGGTCCTCACCCGCCCGTATGTCATCACCCACCACAAGGTGACCTTGCACATTCATGAAGCGCCCGCGTCCCACCCGCCCGGGGCCGGCGAGGCGTGGCAGCGGCATGCCGAACTCGCCCGCCTGGCGATGCCAGCGCCATTCCGGCGGGCACTTGACGAGCTGCTTGCCGGCGATGATCGGGCGCCGGGCGGGCGGGCGGCGCGGCGCCGGTGAAAACTTTCCAGCATGGTGGCGTAGATGCAGGCTGGCAAATTGGTGAATATGACGGAAGTTTCCGCGTAGCCCCCCGGTCGCCTATGTGTATTTCCCCCATGGTTTCTGCCCGGATCGCCACAATTGCTTTGGTTTTTTCCCTTGCTGGCAGCTGCGCGCTGCCGCGGCAGGTCGACGCGACCCCGGTCACCGCGGCGAACTACCGGTATGCGTCCGAGCGGCTCACCGCGGTGGTGGTCAGCGAGGACGCGAGCATCCGCGCGTGGGTCGGGAGTCGGTTCTCGCTTGAGATGGCGCCGGAGGACGCCGAGGGCGGTTCGGCGACGCCGATTTCCGCGGACGGCTATTTTATCACCGCCGACCATGTCCTCGAGTCGCTGCCGGGCCGCAAGGTCTGGGTCATCTACGGCAACGCCGGGCGCCCGATGTGGGCCCGCGCGCGGGTCGTCTGGCGCTCGAAGTCCAGCGACATCGCTGTTCTCAAGGCGGACATCGCCACGCCCCGGTATTACCAGTGGGCTGCCGGTGAAATCCCGGTCGGCACGCCGATCATGCACGCGGGGATCGCCACCGGCTCACGCAGCAAACCCGGCCGCCTCGCCAGCGAGGTGCGGCCCGACATGCCGGGGCGCAACTACCAGACATTCAAGCATGACGTCCCGCTCCAGCCGGGTGACAGCGGCGGCCCGGTCATTGATGCGCGCAACCGCCTCGTCGGGGTGAACTCGGCGGTGGAGTTTCTCGTGCCGCTCGAGACCGCGTTCTTTATCGAATCGGAGGGGACCCGCCCGTCGCTCGCCTTCCTGCGCGGGCTCGTCGAGCGCGACCGGCGCCAACACGGAGGGAATCTCTATTGATGGCTTGGTTCCTTCGTAATGGTGGCGGCCGGCGCGCACTTGCCGGCCTTGTCCTGGCATTGGCGCTGGCCGGCGGGCTGACCGGCGGGCTGACCGGCTGCGGGACCATCCCGGAGACGTTCATGGTCACCGCCACCGAGTACCAAGCCGCCGACCACCTGATGCTTGTCCGTGCCGATCCGCAAACGCTCGGATACCGGCGCTTGAACTATCAAGCAGTCGTCTACCCCGAGCTCGGCAGCTTCCTGCGCTTCCGCGGCCATCCGGATTTCCTCGCCGAGGCCAACAACGACGGCCGCCACTACATGATCCTCTATTACCTGAAGACCTCCCAGGCCTTTGCCAGCCGGACCCTGCGCGAGACGCCGCGCGGGATCACCTTTGCTGGCCCCTACCCGATTACCCGCCGCGAGGTCAGCCTGATGAAAAACATGGCCGCCCTGAGCCAGCCGGCCGACTCCACAGACTAGCCGCGCTTCAGCCTAGCGCTACAGCGTCACCCGCTGGACCCGCCCGGGGCATTTCTTCAGGAACCGCCGCGCAAGGTCCTCGAACTGCTCGCTCAGGTCGGAGAGGAAAATCTCCAGCGTCGCGTCATGGTCCGGCGGCGCGAGCAGGTTGGCCTCGCGCAGGTGGGCCTGGACGTGCTCGGCGCAGGTCGTTGCCGAGTCGACCAAGCGGACCCGCGGGCCGAGCTTCTGGCGCAACCGCGGAATGAGCAGCGGATAGTGGGTGCAGGCGAGCAGCAGCGTGTCCATCCCGCGCTCAAGGAGCGGATCGAGGTAGCTGTCCAGCACCGTCCCGGTCGCCGGGTGGTCGAGCCAGTCTTCCTCGATGAGCGGCACCAGCAGCGGCGTCGGTTGCTCGAAAATCAACAGGTCCGGCCGCTGCAGCGCCAACGCGTGCTGGTACGCGTGCGACCGGATCGTCCCGCGCGTCGCGATGATCCCGACCCGCTGGCAGCCAGGATCCGCCAGCGCCGCCTGCACGCCGGGCTCAATGACGCCGATGACCGGCACCCGGTATTTCGCCTGCAGCGACCCAAGCGCGTGGGCCGTGGCCGTGTTGCACGCCACCACCACCGCCTTGACCCCCTGGGAAACCAGAAACGCCACGTCCTCGTCGGCAAACCGCCGGATCGTCTCCGGACTCTTCGACCCGTATGGAACCCGCGCGGTGTCCCCCAGATAGATGATCGACTCCGCCGGCAGCAGATCCTGCACCGCCCGGACCACCGTCAGGCCGCCCACGCCCGAGTCAAAGATGCCGAGTGGTTGCGCGTTCACCGCGCGAGAATGGCTGGCACGCGCCCGGAGTCCAGCGTTCTCCGCTGGGTGTTAGACCGCGGGTTGTTGGGCGCTGCTGTTAGCCAGGCCCCCGCCGGCCGGCCAACTTGCTAGACAAGCGCCAGCGAGGAAAGCGCTTTACCTGCGCCTCCCCGCCCCTACCTTCGCCGCCATGAGATTGCTTCTCCTGGGTGCCCTGCTCGGCACCGCCACCCTTTCCGCCCAGACCTCGTTGCTGGTTCCCGCCGCGCCGCCAGCCCCGGCCGCCTCCGCGGTTGCCCCGTCGGACATCTACCGCTCGGTGGTGCGCATCGAAGTGGCCACCCAGGTCCCCGACTACGCCACCCCATGGAACTCCGGGCGCTTCAGCGGCGGCATCGGCACCGGCTTCCTCATCGGGAAAAACCGCTTCCTAACAAACGCGCACGTCGTCAGCAACGGCCGGCGGATTCTCATCACCGTCTATGGCTCGCCGAAGAAATACCCGGCGCGGGTCGTCCACATCGCCCACGACAGCGACCTTGCGTTGTTGGAGGTTGAGGACTTCAGCGACTTTGCGAAGTTTCCGCTGTTGGAGATCAGCCCCGGGGTGCCGCAGCTTGAGTCGCAGGTGCGGGTGATTGGCTATCCGGTGGGTGGCGAGCGGCTGTCGGTGACCCGCGGGGTGGTGTCGCGGATCGAGTTCCAACCGTACTCGCACTCGCGGGCCGACTCGCACCTGGTGGTGCAGATCGACGCGGCGATCAACCCGGGGAACTCGGGCGGGCCGGTGGTGCAGGGAGACAACGTCGTCGGGGTGGCCTTTCAGGGGCTGCGCAGCGCGGACAACACTGGCTACATGATCCCCTCGCCGGTGGTCCGGCGCTTCCTCAAGGACATCGAGGACGGCCAGTACGACCACTATACCGACCTTGGGATCAGCGACTTTCCATTGTTCAACCCGGCCATGCGGGAGGCCCTTGCGCTGCCTGACAACGGCCTCGGGGTGCTCGTCACCGACGTGCTGCCGACCAGCCCGGCCGACGGGATCATCCTGCCGGGCGACATTCTGCTGGCCGTCGACGGGAACGTCGTCGACAGCGCCGGCCAGGTGACCCTCGAGGGCGAGAGCGTCAACATGCACGAGATCATCGAACGGAAGTTCGCCGGCGATGTCGTCAAGCTGCGCATCCTGCGCGGCGGTGCGACCAGCGACAAGGATGTGGTCCTCGCCGCGGTGCCCGCCTCACGGCTCTACGCGATCCAGTACGAGAAGAAGCCGCGCTACGTGGTCGTAGGCGGGCTGGTCTTCCAACCGTTGGACACTAACTTGTATGGTTCGATCAAGCTGGAGAACATCCACGTCCGGCGGCTGTTCGGCGACTATGTTAGGAAAGGGATTTTCCGCGAGCGCAAGGACATCGTGGTATTGACGCGGGTCGAGAGCGACCCGCTGACGAGCCAGTTGGATGGATTTGCGGGGCTGGTGGTGGACAAGATCAACGGGGTCGAGGTGAGCAGCCTCAAGGAGCTGCACGAGATTTTGAATGCCGAGAAGCCGCCGGAGTATTTTGTCATCGAGCTGTTTGGCGCGCCGCGGCCGTTGATCTTGCCGAGCGCCGAGGTGGCTGCGGCCAACGAGCGGGTGAAGCGCCAGTATGCCATTCCCAGCCTTTCTAACCTTGAGGATTAGTCTAACGCCCCGCATGAAAGTTTCCGTCAATCTATGTCTTGTGGCAGCCAGCCTGCTGCTGCCTTCCTGCGACCAACCGTCGGCGGCGAACTTGCCAGCCGGCGCGGTGCCGGCCGCGCCCGCGGTGGCCGCGGTGGCAGGGGAGCCGACGACCGACCCGATGAAATCGGTGCTGCGGTTGCGCACGACGATGCAGAACTACAACCCGGGCCAGCCATGGGAGAAGAATCCATCGGTTAGCCGGCGCGGGTTGGGTGCCTACCTTGCCGGCGGGCTGGTGGTGACCACCGCGGACATGGTGGCGGACACGACCTTTCTTGAGCTTGAGTCGCCCGACGGGACGCGCACGGCGCCGGCGCGGGTGGTGGCGGTTGACTACGAGGCGAACCTTGCGCTGGTCGCGCCGGAGTCGCTCAACTCGCCAGCAGCCAAGGCGGCCGGAGTGGCCGGGGAGGCCGCCGAAGTGGCGCAAGCGCCGGTGGTGGGTGATCCGCACCCGGTGTTTGCCGGGATGACGCCGCTGGCGATCGGCACCGCGCCGGCGCTCGGCGACACGTTGGAGATTCTCCAGATCGAGGAGAACGGGGTGCCGCTGGTCACCCGCGGCCAACTCCAGAGCGTCGACATCGTCTCGAGCTTCCTGCCGGACAACTTTTTCCTGACCTTCCGGGTGAAGGCCTCGATGCAGAGCGTGGCGAGCAGCTACACGCTGCCGGTAGTCCGCGACGGGAAGCTCGTCGGGGTGCTGACGAGCTACGACAGCGGTGAGCAGATCAGCGATGTGACCTCGACGGACGTCCTGAGCCACTTTGTCAAGGAGGCCTCCGACGGCCAGTACACCGGGTTTCCCTCGCTGGGGCTCAGCGCGGTGCGCACCGACGACAACCATTTCCGGAGCTGGTTGAAGATTCCCGCCGGGCAAGGCGGCCTGTTCGTCGCCAAGGTCCGCCCCGAGTCGGCCGCCATGCTTGCCGGGGTCCGCGAGGGCGACGTCCTGCTGGCCATCGACGAGCACGCGCTCGACCGCCGCGGCTATTACGAGGACTCCCGCTATGGCCGGATCTTCTGGAGCCACCTGGTCCGCGGGCTGCGCTCGGTCGGCGACAGCGTGAAACTCTCGCTCCTGCGCGATGGCGCCCCGCTTGAGGTGAACGCCACCCTGGTTAGGGACGAGGAGGGCGCCGGGCTCATCCCGAAGCACAGCTACGACCGGCCACCCAACTACCTGGTCAAGGGCGGCATGGTGTTCCAGGAGCTCACCCGCAGTTTGTTAGAAGCCTATGGCAAGGAATGGGAGCTGCGCGCGCCGATGAACCTGCTCAACGCCCTGGAGAACCCCGAGGAGTATGAGGAAGGAAGGCGCCGGCTGGTGGTTCTCACCGGGATCATTCCAACCCCCGCGACGGTGGGCTACGAGGAGGTGCGCAACCTGATCGTGACCGAGGTCAACGGGCGCAAGGTCGAGGATGTCGCCTCGCTGGTGACCGCGTTCGGCGCGGTGGCTCCGGGCCGGCCGCACCAGATCAAGTTTGACGAGGCGCCCTATCAGATCTTCCTCGATGGTGCCGCGGCCGATGCGGTCGACGCCCAGCTGCGCCAGCGCGGGCTTGCCGAGCTGTCGCGCACCGGCGGGAACTAGGTGGTTGATCTTTGGCCTCGGTTGGCGGCGGCCGTCTTGTTAGGATCTGCTGATGGATTCGGACACGCGGAGGCAGGCACGGCGGATACTCGGGGCGGTGCAGCGCTCGGTGCCCGGCGCGCTATGGCGGACGCTGGCGTGCGCGGCGGCGGCGCTGGCGGTGGTGATCGTCCCGCAGCTTGGGGGACATGACGGGTACGCCGGGCTTGGCGGTGCCGGGCGCATCCAGCTCGGGATCCTGGTCTTCGCAGCACTGTTGTGGATGAGCGAGGCGATGCCTGCCTTCGCGGTGGCCTTGTTGGTCATCGGGCTGCAGATCGCGCTGTTGGGCCGGCCGGGCGGCCCGCTGTTGGGAGCGGCCGATGTCGATGGCTGGCGGATGTTTGTCGCTCCGTGGGCGTCGCCGATGATGTGGCTGTTTCTCGCCGGATTCGTCATGGCCCACGGGTGCATGAAGACCGGGCTGGACCGCTGGATGGCGGCGCTGTTGTTAGGTCGACTGAGCGGCGGGATCGGCGGGGTGCTTGGTGGAGTGCTGGGGCTGACGTTTTTGCTGAGCATGTTCATGAGCAACACCGCCACCGCGGCGATGATGCTCGCGGTGGTCGCCGGGGTGACCCGCGGATGGCCGGCCGGCGACATGCGCGCCAAGGCGTTGTATATTGGCGTGCCGGTAGCCGCCAACCTCGGCGGGATGGGGACGTTGATCGGCACGCCGCCCAACGCGATCGCCGCCGGGGTGCTCGCCGGGGACTCGGAGGTGGGGTTCTTCGGGTGGATGTTGTTAGGGCTGCCGCCGGCGCTGTTTCTGTTGGGGGTGGCGTTCTTGTTCCTGTGGTGGCGATTTTTGCGCGGGCGCGGTGGCGGGCGGGTGGTGTTGGAAGGTGGTGTTGGAGTGGTGGCGTCGGGTTGGCAGCGGTTTTTGGTGATGGGGGTGTTCAGCGTCACGGTGGTGCTGTGGATGACCGAGGCGCTGCACGGGATCCCGACGCCGGTCGTCTCGTTTCTGCCGATCGTGGCCTTGGCGGTCACCGGGGTGGTGGGCTCAGCGGATGTGCGCGAGCTGCCATGGGACGTGTTGTTGTTGTTGGCCGGCGGGTTGTCGCTGGGCGTCGGGGTGGAGGCCAGCGGGCTGGCGGGCTGGGTCGTCGGGCAGGTGCCGGCGGGGATGGGGATCATCGCGCTGCTGTTAGTAATGGTGGGCATCGCGGTGACGCTGTCGAACTTGATGAGCAACACGGCGGCGGCGAGCCTGCTGGTGCCGCTCGGGGCGGGGCTGGCGGGGAGCCACCCGGCCGGGCTGGTGGTCATTCCGATCGCGTTGGCGTGTTCGGCGGCGATGGCGTTGCCGATATCGACGCCGCCCAACGCGCTGGCGTATGCGAGCGGGCGGCTGGCGAGCCGGGATTTTCTGGGGATCGGGTTGTTGTTGGGGATTGTCGGGCCGGTGGTATTTGTTTGTTGGAGCTGGTGGATGATGGGACGCTGAGTGATGGATGCGTGCCCGATGTTGCCCGAGGCGGATGGCGCGTGGTCGGCCGAGCGGATGCGCGGGCTCAGCGGGCGGCGCGACCGGGAATTTTTCGCGGCGGTGTGCCGCTACGGCCAGTGGCTGTGGATGGCCGGGAAGCCGGCCCAGGCGCTGCTCCAGCTCAACCGGGCGCTTGCCGTGGAACCATGCTTTGTCCCGAACGCCGCCGACCTGCCGTATCCGGCGATTGTTTGGATTCTCCAACATCCCGGTGGCGGGTTCCTCGGCAACCCGGTCCGCCACTACCAGCACCTCGCCAGCCGGGTCAACCAGCCGGCCCGGGAGCTGCGCAGCTGGCGTGCGTGGGCGTGCTTTGAGCTGGCGTCGGAATTGTTGGACCCGGCGGGGTTTCCGCGCGACCGCGAGCAGATCGCATCCGAGAAGCTGGTGATTCCGGCGTGGGAGGAAACGCTGGCGGCCCTCGAGCAGATCGGCGCGGCGGGCGAGGCGCGGGTTCTGGCGCGGCTGCGGGGCGCGGCCGGGCGATGGTGATCAGCGTGCGGCGGGACTGAAGCGCAGGGCGGCGGCGTTGATGCAGAACCTTTTATCGGTCGGGGTGGGGTAGCCCTCGGCGAGGAACAGGTGGCCGAGGTGGCCTGAGCAGGTGCCGCAGACGACCTCCTGGGGCATCATGTAGCCGGGCGAGGCGCGCAATTGTGCGGCGGAGCCCGGGAAGAGGTCGAAGAACGCCGGCCAGCCGGACTCGGAGTCGAAGCGCTCGTTGGAGGTGAACTGCGGGGCGTCGCAGCCGGCGCAGTGATAGACGCCGGCGCCGTGGGTGCGGAACCCGGCATAGGCCGCGCCGAACGACGGCTCGGTCCCGCCGTCGCGCAGGATCTGGAATTGCTCCGGGGTGAGGCGCGCGCGCCACTGTGCCTCAGTGAGGGTGGCAGCGGCCGCCGCCGCGGGGCCTGAGTCGACGGCCGCGGGCGGCGGCGGGCTGGCGGTGGTCTGGCGGCGGCAGGCGCTGGCGGCGCCGGCCGCCGCGCAGGCGACGGCCAGGGCAAGGCAGCGGGTGGCGAGCATGCGCGGGAAACTAGTGGCTGGCACCGGCCGGATCAAGCGCGGGGTTCTACCTGGCTGTTAGATCCCGGCGCGGCTCGAGAGCAACGCGAGCTCGGCGCGCTGGCCGAACAACAGTTGGTTAGAACCGATGCCGCAGGCGAGGACGACGCTGAATCGTTGGGCGAGTGCCTGGGTGATGAGTTCCTCGGCGGGGAGGCAAAGGCGGGCGCCGACATCGCGCAGCTCGAAGGCGAGCGGGCCGCAGTGGTGGAAGGCGCGGTAGACGACCTCGGTGCAGGCGAGACGGTTGCTGGTGCGGAAGTCGAAGGTGAAGTCGTAGAGTTTGCCGTCGTGGGTGAGGGCGCGGGTGAGTGCCTGTTGGATGAGGTCGTGGTCGAGCGGCGGGCGGAGGATGACGAATGCGTCGACGGCGAGGGTTTCGTCGGGGAAGCGGCGGCGGACGCCGTCTTTTTTCGCCTCGAGGAACTCGCCGGCGCCGAGGAACAACGCCGCGTGCGGCCAGAACCCCGGGAGGAACAGGTTGCTCAGCGCGTCGTCGTGGCGGGTGATGAACACATCCCCGGGGCGGGCGTGGGCAAGCGCCTGCTGGCGCAGCTCCGCGGTGACCCGCTTCGGCTCGCCGTGGGCCTTGACCCCTGGCTGGTGGAGGTCGGCGATGATCCTGCCCGACAGCTTGAAGAGTTCGAACACGCTCTTCTTCCACGCCGAGTGGTGGCGCCGGCGCAGCGAAAACCACCGGTAGCGGAGCCGGTCGCGGAGCAACAGCTCGGGTGTTAGTGTGGCGCGCAGCGCGGACCCATCCAACAGTTGTAGGATCGCGGCGAAGTCCGGGGCCTGGTCGGCGACGTGATCGAATGCCGGGCGGTGGGCGGCAAACCAGGTGAGTGCCTCGAAGAGGAGTGCGAGACGGCGCGGCGAGGTGGAGGCGCGATAGAGGCGGGCGAAGGTTTTCGGCGGGATGCCGAATGCGGAGTCGGGCTCGTCGAGTTTTTTGCGCAGCAGCCGGGATGTTTGTGCCAGGGCGATGGTGGCGCGCGAGCCGGCGGCCAGGGTGGCGGCGGCGGCCAGGGTGATGGCGACGGCCGGGAGTTGCTCCTGCCAGCGCGCCGGGTTGGATCCGCAGATCGGTTCGAGCGAGGTTATAACCCTGGCGAGCGCCTCGCGGGATGCGAGGTAGCCCGCATAGCGGGTGCGCACGGTGGTGTCCTCGGGTGGGGTGAGGTAGCCGCGGGTGTTAGCCTCTGCTAGAAACTCCCAATCCGGGCCGAGCGGGCCGGCTGCCGGGGTGGCGGAGGCGACCGCGAGGACTGTGCGGGCGGCGCGGACGAGGGGATCGTGGTCCGGCAGCATCGGGCTATTTTCCCGGCGCGGGCATGATCGGCGAGTCGAAGCCGGCGAGGTCGGCGGGTTTGACGTTGCGGACGTGGCCGTCGAACTTGAAGGTGCTTGGCTGGTACGGGCCGACAAAATCGACTGCCATGGTCGGGGTGATTTTCGCCTCGAGTCCGGCGGCCCAGAAGATTCCGTTGACCAGGAGGCGGCGGAACCCGGGGTCGAGGATGTCCTCGGACGCCCCCTGGGTGGTGTGGAAGACCCGGGCGGACTTGCCCGCCGCGGTGGTGTAGGAGCGGGTCCAGACGCAGGGTTGCGGGTCCTTGCCGGGGGCGGGTGGCGAGGCCGGGTCCATGGTCGTCAGCGGCTGGCTGGTTGCCAGCACGGTGAAGTCGGCGGCCGCCTTGCCGACGTAGGCGCCGGCGTGGCAGAACGAGATGTCCGGGACGCCGGCGAGGATCGGGTGGGATTTCTGGGTGGCGACGAGTTCGACGCGCGTCCCTTGTTTGTGGTTGGCGCCGTAGTGGCCGACCCAGGTGTTGCCGAGGATCTGGTGGCCGAAGCCTTTTTCGTAGGCCGGATCGGTGGAATCAAACGAGTAGCGGAAGTTCGGCGAGCCCTTGCGGATCTTGAACGCGTGCGACGAGGTCCGCATCCCGACGACCGGGCCGCCGCGCTCAAGGTAGCCGGCGAGCACCGCCATGTCCTCGGCGGACGGGTCGAGGAAGCGGGCGAAAATCACCAGCAGGTCGGCGTCCTTGAGCGCCTCCATCCCTGGCAGCCGCGACGAACCGGCCTCGATATTGCCGTCCGGGTCGACCCCGAAAATCACCGTGCACTTGAACCCGTGCGACTTCGACAAGATCCGCGCGAGCGCCGGGCAGGTCTCTTCGCTCCGATATTCGTGGTCCGAGGCGATGAACACGATGTGCTTCCCCTCGCCGGGACCCTTGCCTCCCGGGTAAACGACTTGCGCTGAAACCACCGGAGCCAACAGCCACAGGAACCCGAAAATCCATGGGAATCTCATATCCTGCGAGCAAACGAGGATCCTCCCGATCCGGCAACCTAAAACCCTTGCGGGCGCGCCCCGGGGGCGACGGGCAACCGGCTAGAGAGTTAGGCCCGGGCGAGCACTTGGAACTTGCGGGGGGGTGGGCGGCGTGCTTTTCTGCGGGCCTATGGCAAATGCAACCAATGTGCTGGCGAGCGGGATTGAGATCGTCGGCTCGATCAAATTTTCCAATGACATGATCATCGACGGCCGGATCGAGGGGCAAATCACCTCCGAAAAGGGCCGCGTTACCATCGGTGAAAACGCAAAAATCAAGGGCGACATCAAGGCCGGCGAAGTGAAACTCTACGGCGAGGTCGAGGGGACCATCGAGTCGGAGCGCTGCGAGCTGAAGGGCAAGTCGCGACTCAATGGCGACATCAAGACGAAGATGCTGAGCATGGAAGAAGGCGCGCACCTGACCGGGCGCACCGAGATCGGCGGCTAAGGCAGGGCCTGCCGGAGGATTTCCACCTAGAAGCGCGGGGCAGCCCGCGCTTTTTTTGGGGGTTTTTTTTCGACAAGCGCCAGCGGATGGGGGATGGGTGCCGGCCATGAATGGTTGGGTAACAGGGATTTTGGGGATGTTGGGCGTCGTCGGTGTCCTGCTGCTGGTGGTCGTCGTCTTGTTGTGCTCGGCGCTGGCGCAAATCAAGCGCTTGGCCGAGAGCGTCGATGCTGTCCTCGCCGGTCGGGCCGCCGCGGAGCCGCCGGCACCCGCCGCGAGTGAGTCCAATGGATCCCGGCAGCGGCAATTCGACGCGTTCCTCGCCGAGGCCCCGGAGCGCGCAATACTCCCGAAGCGCGAGCAGTTTGCCGCCTTCCGCCAGTGGCGCCAAGAAAACGGGCTGACCTGGGGGCGCTAGCCGCGGGGTTAGCCCGACTTACTTGACGGGCGCCGGCCGGCTTATGGGATTCTCCATGATCCTCAGAACGACGTTATCGAGCAAAGGGCAGGTGGTGGGGGCAGGTGGCGGGGACAGAACGACGTGGCAGGTGGTGGGGACAGACAGGTGGTGGGGACAGACGGACAGGTGGGGACAGACGGACAGGTGGAGACAGACGGACAGGTGGGACGGACATGGTGATGGGACGGACATGGTGAGGACGGACATGGTGACGGACGATTACGTCCGGCACTAATCGTCCGTCACCATGTCCGCTAATCGTCCGTCACCATGTCCGTTACCATGTCCGAAGGCGTCCGGCACTAATCGTCCGTCACCATGTCCGTCCGTTACCATGTCCGTTGCAGATGGTGAGGTGAGAGATGCAGATGGTGACAGACGAATAGTCGGAAGCCATCGTTGCGGAGGATCCTCGGGTGGGGAGAGATGCAGATGGTGACAGACGAATAGTCGGAAGCCATCGTTGCGGAGGATCCTCGGGTGGGGTAGGATGAAGGGTTGAGCGAACAGCAAAGGAGGCCCGATGAGAAAGGCGCGCTTTTTATGTCCGTGGAAGGACTCGGTGGTGAAGCCGTC
>JBILQE010000086.1:0-7389 GCA_044373465.1 Akkermansiaceae bacterium
TCTCCGGATGTTCCTCCTTCTCCTTGACGACGAGCATCTTGATCCCGGTGAACGCCAGGAACGCCCCGAACAGATAGAGGATCCAGTCAAACCGGTGGACCAGCGCGGCGCCCGCGCCGATGAGCGTCCCGCGCATCACCAGCGCCCCGAGAATCCCCCAGAACAACACCCGGTGCTGGTAGCGCGCCGGCACCGCCAGCGAGCTGAACACCATCGCCATGACGAAGATGTTGTCCACGCTGAGCGATTTCTCGACCACGTAGGCTGTTAGGTACTTCGTCGCCGCGAGCTTTCCGGTGTTGGCCACCCCGTCGACCGGATCGATCGCCAGCCCAAGCCCGAACCAGTGGCCCTGGTAACCGTGATAGACGACAAACGCGAACGATACCCCCAGGGTGATCCACACCGCGGACCAGCCGAGCGCCTCCTTGATCTTGATAACGTGCGACTTCCGGTGGAACACCCCGAGGTCGAGGGCAAGCATCAGGAACACGAACCCAAGGAAGATCAACCACGCCCAGACAATCGGCGTCGATTGCAGACTGGCGAGGAGGGCGGCGGTGAGTGGCGTGTCGGTCATCTAGCGGGATCGGGGATCGGGAGGCGGAATTGCATACGAACTGCGCCCAATTCTCTAGCCCTAACTTTCATCGAGCGGATTCCACGGCTGCGCCGTCAAACCGCCTGCGCGCCGGCCCGGTGGCGAAGTGAGCGGCGCGGGTGGTAGACGCGACTGAAGTCGCTGCTCCTTGTACGCTGGCGCCGCGCCAGTTTGGAGTGCGGTGGGAAGGGGTACTCCCCCGCCACACCGCTTTGGCTCAATCCTTAACTGCGGAAGTCACCATGCGGGTTGCCGGGGTTGCGTTGAAGTCGGATGGCCGGTGGACGGTTTCCCCGGCAAGGCGGTGAAAGGCCTGCGAGCGCGCGTGATTAAGCCAAAGCGGTGCCGCGCTTCGCTTGTCACCGCACTCCAAAAGCGGCTGCGCCGCGTGCTGAGTGATTCGATGAACTGCCGGGCAGCTTGGTGCTCGGGGGCAACCGCGGTGAAGCTGTAAAGCAGGAGATTGGCGTCTACCGAAAGCATCAGCGGGCCGCGTGGGGGGTGGCTCAAGGCCGCTGCGGGTCGCTGTCGGAGAATGCGGCCTCACGGAGTTGCGCCGGGGTGAGCCCCTTCCAGCCGACCTGCCCCGGGTGCGGCGGATTCATCCGCATAGACTTGTAAGAGCAGCTCGGCCCCGCGCCGGAACGTCTCCGCCAGCGACCACTCGCGCTTCCCGGCAAACGCCCGCAGTTCCTCAAACAATTCCTCCGGAACTTGAATCTGCGTCTTGTTCATCCACCAAGCCTACGCGCCATCAAATTGATGTCGAATTGGGAGAGTCGTAGGGCGGAAGGTCGAAGGTCAAAAGGCCAAGCTGAATGGAGGCTCGGCAGCTTACTCCTCGGGCAGCGCTTGCCCCTTGGTTTCTGGAAGGAACGGCAAGACCAGCAACCCGAGCAGGAAGATCAGGCACATCCACGATGCCGCATCGCGGAACGCATCGATCTTGGCCAGCGCCACATCTCCGCCGACCGCTCCCGCTTTGAGCGCGGCCTTGTCGGCAAGGTTCTTCGCCAGCAACGCCAGGGTCAGCGGCCCGGTGGCTGCTAGATAACGGCCGACGTTATAACAGAACGACACACCCGTCGCCCGCAGGCGCGTCGGGAACAGCTCGGGCAGGTAGATCGAGAAGCCGGCAAACACCGCCAGCTGGAAGAAGCCCATCAGCGGGGCCATCCACAGAATGTCCCAGCGGCCATTGATCTTCCCAAGCATCTGGAAGACGAAAACCGTGACGACGAGCGCCCCAATAAAAAAGCAGGCAAACGCCTTGCGCCGCCCGACCCGCTCGGTCACCCGGGTGAAGGCCATCATCCCGAGAAACGCTCCGACGTTGAAGCACAGGAGGTTGAGCGATCCCCAGATCTGCTTCCCCTTGTTGATCGCCTCCACCGAGGCACCGGTTGCCTTGAGGTGGTTGCTGATGATGTCACCGACCAGGTCGGTTGAAAACACCCCGATCCCCCACAGGCCGATGACTCCCGCGCAGGACAACACCATCCCGAAAAGCGCATGCCGCCGCCACGTCGGATGACTGAACAAATCCCGGTAGGATCCGGATTTCTTCCCCTGCGCCGTCGCCCGATCCCGGGCAACGATCCATGCTTCCGGCTCCTTCACCCGCAGTTGGATGGTCGCCACCATGAAGGCCGGCAGCGCACCAATGACAAACAACCACATCCAATAGTTGGGATTCGCCCCGATCGCTGTGAGCGCGATCCCCAGGCCGATGAACCCGGCCGCCACGTTGCCGACCGCCGAGAACGATTGCAGCACCCCGAGCGCCCGCGGCCTGACGCCACTCGGCACCGTGTCGGCCACCAGCGCCACCGCCAGACCAAACACCCCGCCGACTCCAAGCCCGGTGATGAACCGGAAAATCGTGAAATCCAGGTAGTGCGGCGAGAGCTCCTTGAACCACGGCAGCGAGGTGAGCCGCACAGTCTCGGCGATCGTCGGCAGGTTCGGAAACCCGGCCAGCGCCGACAGACCGGTTGCCAGCGAGTAAAGCAACACCGTGACGGCCAGCATCTTCGCCCGCCCATAACGGTCCCCCAGCGAGCCAAAAATCATCCCGCCCGTCGCCCATCCAAGGACAAAGATCGCCGTGGCAATCCCGCCAAAAAACTTCGCATCCTGCCCGGGCGCCAACAGCGCCGCCATCGCCGGATTCCGCGCCAGGTTGAAAAGCTGCTGGTCAAGGCAGTCAAACAACCACGCCAGCGTCGCCACCACAAAAACCAAACGCTGATAGGGCGCGAGCTGTGACCACCAGCCACTCTCGCTGTTAGTATGCTTCTGTTCGGCCATCATTGCCCGGGATTGCTGCACATGGGTTCCGGCTTGTCGAGGATCGGTCATCCCGGCTAACACCTTTTCCCCGGACTCGACAGCCGCCCGCCGGCCTAGCAGCCTCGCGCGCATGATCGAGATCATCACCGCCGGCACCCGCGTCTCAACCTGGGGCGAGGGCCCAATCTGGTGGAACAACCAGCTCGTCTACGTCGACATCGAGGGCCACGCGGTCGTCAGCTTCGACCCGGCCAGCAACTCCGAAACCGTCTGGCCGGTCGGCGAGCGGGTCGGCACGGTCGTCCCGCGCGCGTCCGGCGGGCTGGTCATCGCCGGTGACCGCGGGTTTTCCTTCCTCGACCCCGCCACCGGCGCGCTCGCCGCCATCTGCGACCCGGAACCGGACAAGCCCAACAACCGGTTCAACGACGGCAAATGCTCGCCGGACGGCTATTTCTTCGCCGGCTCTATCAGCCTGACCAAACAGACCGGCGACGCCCGCCTCTACCGGTTAGCCCCCGACCTCGGCTGCACCGAGGCCTTCGGCCCGGTCACCAACTCCAACGGCCTCGCCTGGTCGGCCGACGGCCTGACGATGTTCTACATCGACACCCCGCGGCGCGAGGTCATCGCCTTCGCCTACGCCAACGGCGAGCTCAGCGACCCGCGGGTCGTCATCGACACCAAGCACCTCGACTCATCGCCCGACGGGATGACCATTGACGCGCACGGCAACCTCTGGATCGCCTTCTGCCACGGCGCCTGCGTCGCCTGCTTCGACCCGCGCACCGGCCGCGAACTCCGCCGCGTCGACCTCCCGTGCCTCGAAACCACCGCCTGCGCCTTCGGCGGCCCGGACCTCGCCGACCTCTACGTCACCACCGGCATCCACAAGTCCGTCGTCGAAGACCTCGCCGGACGCCTCCTCGTCATCCGCGGCCTCGGCGTCCACGGCCTCCCGGCCCATCCATTCCCCGGATAAGGACGATGCCTCCGGTAGGGCGATGCGTCCCCGCAGCGCCCGCGAATGGACCGTCATTCTCCGCGCGAAGCTTCCCCCAAGCCTGCCGATTGTTGATCTCCGATTGTTCAGGCGCGGGCGCACGGTGGGAGATGGTGGGAATGGAGATGGTGACGGACGATTTGGCCTTCCGCCGCAGCGTGCTCCCCGCCTCGCCAACCCGCGCCTTAGGTCGCAAGCCCCGGTGCTTGCTGGTCGCATCCGTTCCACGTTCTGGGACGCGACCGAAGTCGCGGCTCGTTGGGCGCGCGCGGCCTATCTAACAGCCAGATCGTAAATGTTGTGTAAACCGCAGAAGCATCAGTGGACATTGGTGGGGGAATGGGGTTGAAGGAAGCATTCAGCGAGACCTTTGGTCTAAATCGGATGAAACAAAAACTGGCAGCGGCGTGTGGATGGATCTGGCGGATTGTTAGGGTGTTGGCGGGAGGGGTCGGGTGGGTGCTCGGCGGGTTGTTAGGGAGATGGACGCCGCCGCGGTGGTTGCGGGGCTTGGGTTTGGGAGTGGGAGGATTTGTGGGTAGGCATCGGCGCGGGGTTGGGTTGGGGGTGGTGGTGTTGGGGTTATTGGCGGTGGGTGGTTGGCAAGGGTGGGTTTGGTGGGAGGGGCACCGTCCGGTGGAGCGGCCGCTGGTGGTTGAGCGGACGTTGGAGGCGAAGCCGGGGGAGTTGGGGTTGCCGGTGGAGAAGGATGGGAAGTTGGTCCCGCGGCCGTTGTTGGTGAGGTTTTCGGAGTCGGCGGCGCCGCTGGAGCGGGTCGGGCAGGTGGTGAGCGCTGGATTGGTGTTTGAGCCGGCGGTGGCCGGGAGCTGGACGTGGACGAGCGAATCGGAATTGACGTTTATCCCGGAGGTCGACTGGCCGGCGGGCGAGAAATTCCAGCTGAAGCTGGCGGCGAGCGTGCTGGTGACCGCGGCGAAGCTGGCCAAGGAGACGTTTGAGATCGAGACGCCGGTCCAGAAGGTGACGGTGGCGCGGTGGGATTTTGTGACCAGCGAGAAGGACCCGACGCTCCACGAGCTCGTCGGGGAAATTGCGACGGTGTATCCGGTGAGCGAGGATGACTTGCGCAGCCATCTGGAAGTCACGGTGGTTGACGGGGCGCGGGTGTTCAAGGCGGCGGGGAGCGAGCCGTTGCTGAAGCTGGCGCGTGCGGAGAAGTCGTTGCTGCGGTGGTATGTGCGCACCCAGCCGGTGATCATCCCGGAGAAGGCGACGTATGCGAAACTGGCATTGAGTGCCGGGATCGGGACGACCAGCGGCGGGGTGCCGGCGGTCGACACCGCGGCGCCGCAGGTGTTGATTCCGGACAAGTTCAGTGGATTGAAGCTGGAGCCGCCGCGGGCGTCGATCATCGAGGACGACGAAGGCGAGCCGCGCCAGGTCTTGTTCATCCAAGCCAACCAGGCGCTGCGTCCGGAGGATCTGGCCGGCAAGGTGAAGGCCTACCAGCTGACCGAGGCCGACTGGAACAAGCTGGATTCCAACGTGCAGGTGGACGACGGGATGTTGAGCCGGGCGGAGCGGGTGGTGCTCACCCAGGAGGAGAACGAGGCGCCGGTATCGCGGGTCTATGGGTTCCGGTTTCTCCAGGAGGGGAAGGGACGGATGGTCGTGCAGCTCGACAAGGGAGTCACCTGCCCGGCGGGGTTCGAGGACCCGCTTGGGCGGCGGGATTTTGTCAGCATTCCGGATTTCCCGCGGTTGCTCGAGGTGACCGGCAAGGGGAGCGTGCTGGCCCTCCAAGGCGAGCGGAAACTCCAAATCAAGACCCGCGGGGTCAACCAGGTGAAGCTGACGCTCGGGCGGGTGCGCGCCGGGGAAATCCAGCACCTGGTGACCCAGAACGACTCGGGCGATTTCGCGCTGCCCGACTTCAACGGCAACTTCCCGGAGGACAGCCTGGTGCGGCGCAAGGAGTTCATCCTGACCATCGACAGGAAGAACGACTACCAGGCGTTCTACACCTCGTTTGACTTCAGCGAGGCGCTCAAGGAGCTTGACCCGAGCGACCCGGACCCGTCGCGCGGGTTGTTTTTCGTGGATCTTGTCGATTATGATCCGCCGGTTCCCGAGGTGGCCGACACAAGCGTGCAAACCCGGGTGGAGACGCCAGACGACGACCGCTACGTGGGTGACGACGACGATGGCGGTGAGGGCGAGGGCGAGCTCTCGGAGCGGCGGTTTGTGTTGTTGACTGACCTCGGGCTGCTGGAGAAGCGCAACGCCGACAAGTCGCGCGAGGTGTTCGTCCAATCGCTGCAGGCGGGCGGGCCGCGCGCCGGAGTGACCGTGGAGCTGCTGGCGCGCAACGGCGAGGTGCTGGCCAGCGCGGTCACCGACGCGCAAGGGCACGCGAGCCTGCCGGCGTTCTCGGAAGCCAAGCGGGAGCGCACCCCGGTGGCGCTGACGGCGCGGGAGGGCAATGATTTTTCCTACCTGCCGTTGCGGAGCCGCCAGTTGGCGCCGGTTGACTACTCGCGGTTTGACACGGCGGGGTTGTTCGCGTCGCGGATCAAGGCGGTCGAGGCGTTCATCTTCAGCGAGCGCGGGATTTACCGGCCGGGTGACACGATCCACGTCGGGAGCATCGTCCGGCGGCGCGACTGGGCGCCGGTGCTCGAGGGGCTGCCACTGCGGATGACCCTGCGGGACACGGAGTGGAAAGTGGTTGCCAGCCAGGATTTCCGGTTGGCGGCCGATGGCCTCTGGACGGGCGACTTTCAAACCGAGGAGGCATGGAAGACCGGAGTGTTTCAGATCGAGCTGGCGGTCCTCTCCGCGGATGCCCAGCCGAATGTCCTCTATACGCTCGGCGAGCACCGTGTGCGCGTCGAGGAGTTCCTCCCGGACCGGATGAAGCTTGCGCTGACGCTCGACCCGGCGCCGACCGGCGGCTGGCTCAAGCCTGAGGAACTCAAGATCAACTACGAGTTGCGCTCGTTGTTCGGCACCGCGGAGGCCGGCAACCGGGTGAAGACCACGCTCCGGCTGCTGCCTGGCAGCTTCGAGTTCTCCGGGTGGCCGGATTATTACTTTTATGACCGGAGCGCGCAGGCGTCGGAATCGACCGCCGGGCGGGCCGAGGATCTCGGCGAGGTGACCACCGGGGCGGACGGGAAGGTGACGGTGCCGCTCAACCTCGGGAAGTATGCGAACGCGTCGTACCGGCTCAGCGTGTTGGGCGAGGCGTTTGAGAGCGATGGTGGCCGCAGCGTCCGTGAGCTTGCCTCGCTGCTCGTCTCGCCATGGGACGAGATCGTCGGCTACAAGACCGACGGCGACCTGGAATACATCGGCAAGGACAGCGCGCGCAACGTTGAGCTGATTGCCTTGAACTTGAGCGCAGCGCCAACCGCGTTGGGAAACCTCCAGCTGCGCCTGATGGAACGCCGGGAGATCTCGGTGCTCACCGAGCGCGATGACGGGACGTTTGCCTACCAGAGCGTCGAGCGCGACAAGGAGGTCTCGACAG
>JBILQE010000046.1:0-27078 GCA_044373465.1 Akkermansiaceae bacterium
AGGTAGTCGGCAATCCCCAGCTTCTGCGCGCTGATCGCCTGCTCCAGCTGGGCGTGCGCCGTGATCATCACCACCGGCACTTTCGAGCCGCTCGCCCTCAGCCGCTCAAGCACTTCCACCCCACTCATGTCCGGCAGGCCAATGTCGAGGACAACTGCTTCAAACGGGTGTTTGGACAACTCCGCGAGCGCCGCAGTCCCGCTGGCGGCAAGCACCGGGAGGTGTCCGAGGCGGCGCACGGCGAGTGCCAGGGCGGCTCCGAGCGCGTGTTCGTCTTCGACGATCAGGATGTTGGACATGGGGACGGGGCGTGGGTGGGCGGCCAGAGGATCCGCAGGCGGGCGCCGCGGCCTGGGAGGTTTTCGGCGGTCAGGGTGGCGCCGTGGGACTCGATGATTTCCTTCGAGACGGCGAGGCCAAGGCCCATGCCGCCCTCGCGTTCGGAGAAGAATGGCTCGCCGAAATGGGCGAGGGCGAGGTCGCGGAAACCGCCGCCCTGGTCGTCGATTTCGAGGATTCCGGGGAGGACCCGGACGACGACCGTGCCGCCGCTGGGCATGCTTTGGATGGCGTTGAGCAGGAGGTTGTAGAGGACCTGCTGGAGGCGCGTCCGGTCGCCGCTGACCGGGTGGGCCGCGGAGTCGGGAGCGACGATTTGTTCGATGGTGACGCGTGCGTGGTCGGCCTGCGGCTGGAGGATCCGGCACGCCTCGGCGGCGAGGGCATCGATGGCCACCGGGACGCGGGCGACCGGGGCGGGCTTGGCGTAGAACAGCCACTGGGAGACGAGCGACTCGATCCGGCCAGCCTCGGCGACGATCAAGCCGGCCGACTGTTGGTCGTCGGGGGAGCCGGAGCGCTCCAGCAGCTGGGCATGCAAGCGGATGGCGGCGATCGGGTTGCGGACCTCGTGGGCGAGGCTGGTAGCCATTTTGCCAAGCAAGGCGAGGCGTTCGGCGTGGCGGCGTTTTTCGCGTTCCTCGACGAGCGACCCGTGGGTTTCCTGGAGCGCGCTGGCAAGTTGCAGGATTTCAAGCGGTCCGGTCGTCGGAAGGCCAGTCAGCGGCTGGTCGGCGCCGATCCCCGGGAGCGCCGCGGCCAGCCGTGCGAGTGGCCGCGAAACCCGCCGCCCAAGCCACAGCGCGAGAATGAGCGCCAGCACCCAGAAGCTGCCGAGCGCCAGCAACGTGTCGAGCCGCTTCCAAACCGGCATCGCGCCGGCCTGGCGGCTGTCGCGGGTGAACCAGACCTCCCGGCCGTTCTCCAGCGGGAACCCGACGTGAATCAGGTGGTCGGTCCGCCGCGCCTTGCCGTCGGCGGGTTTTTGCTGGCCCGCGTCGGCCGTGCGGAACGTCACGCTCGCGCCCATGACGCGGCCGAGCTGCTCGGCCATCCGCTCGCTCTGCGGCAAGCGGCTTTGGTCAAGGAACAGCGCGTTGGTCCGCCCCAGCGATTCGAGCGCCACCGCCTCCTCGACCCGCGCCAAATGCTGGAAAAACGCCAGCACCGCCAAGGATCCCGCCAACACGAAGATCCCAATCCCGGTCGCCAGCCAGGCGGCCAGCGAGCGCGACTTCAATGGCGATGATCGGATTTTGCTCATGCCCAGGGCGGCGGGTCACACCATGAAATCCCTGAAAGTTCCAGATGTCAATGGCCCGCGAGGGCGCCGGATGACCGTGGATTGCCAGGGTGGACAATTTTTGTTCCACCGGGCTTCTTGCCGCCCGCGCCGGCGCGAGCTAACTGATGGATTCTGCCAATGACGAAAACCCCGATCCTTCCGCTGCTGGTGTGCCTGTCGACGACTCCGGTGCTTGCCCAGGACTTCCTTGACCCGTTGGTGGTGACGGCGGCGCGATCCACGCAGAGTGCCAGCGAGGTGGCGTATTCGACGGCGATCCTTGGGGCGGACTTTCTGCGCGAGAACACCCGGCGGACCTTGCCCGAGGCGCTCCAATACACGCCCGGGGTGCTGGTGCAGAAGACCGCGCACGGCCACGGGTCGCCGGTGATCCGGGGGTTCACCGGGCGGCAGAACTTGTTGCTCGTCGAGGGGGTGCGGATGAACAACTCGACCTTCCGGGGCGGCCCGGTGCAGTATTGGAACACGGTGGATTCCTACGCGGTGGACCGTCTTGAGCTGATCAAGAGCCAGGGGTCGGTCATCTACGGGTCCGACGCGGTCGGTGGAACGCTCCAGACGTTCACCAAGGCGGCCAACTTCCGCGACCAGCCGGCTGGGCAGGGATTTTTCGGCGGCGAGACGTATTACGAGTTCCGCAGCAACGGGCAGGGGAGCCACGTCGGGCGGCTCGAGGCGCAGACCGGGGTCGGCGGCCAGTTTGGCGTGCTGCTCGGTTTGACGGCCAAGGAGTTCGGGGACATCAAGGACTCCGCGGTCGGGCGCATGGCGGGAACTGGCTATCCGGAGGAGGACCTTGACCTGCGCCTCGACTGGGCGGTGAGCAAGGATTCGACGCTGACGCTGGCGCATTATTATGTGAACCAGGATGAGGTGTCCCGCTGGCACCGGACGCTCAACAACCCCGGCTGGGTCCACGGCGGGCATGTCGCCGCGCCGGGGACCTTCACCGCCAACACCTACGACCAGGAGCGCTCACTGACGTTCTTGCGCTACGCCGGGGAGAACCCGCGCGCGGACGCGGCGATCTCGCGCTGGAGTGCCACGCTTTCCTACCAGACGGTGAACGACTCGGAGTTCCAGGACCGGAATCCCGGGAAAAACGACGTGCGCTTTGCCGACATCGATGTGAACACGCTCGGGTTTGAGCTCACGCTCGAGTCGCCGCTCGGGCCGGGGTCGCTTGTCTACGGGTTTGATTTTTATCACGACGAGGTTGACTCGACCGGGGTGAAAACCAATGCGGCGCGCAGCGTGTTCAGCGAGTTGCTGCCGGTGGCGGATGACTCGGAGTATGATCTGCTCGGGATCTTCGGCCAGTATGTCTGGAAGCCGGTCGAGCAATTGGAGGTCACCACCGGGGTGCGCTACACGTATGCGGAGGCGTCGCTGGGGCGCTTCAAGGATGCGGATGGAGTCGACCAGTTCGGCGAGTCGAAGAACTGGGACTCGGTCGTCGGATCGCTGCGCGGGCTCTACCAGCTCAACGAGCGCTGGAGTGTTTTTGGCGGGATCTCCGAGGCGTTTCGCGCCCCGAACCTCGACGACCTTTCCGGCAACATGACCTC
Organism: Akkermansiaceae bacterium; assembly: GCA_044373465.1. GTDB lineage: Bacteria > Verrucomicrobiota > Verrucomicrobiia > Verrucomicrobiales > Akkermansiaceae > JBILQA01. The sequence continues at coordinate 3,214 of JBILQE010000046.1, forward strand.
GAAATCCGGGGCGGAGTTGCTCGGCGCGACCGACGTTGAGCCTGAGGAGTTTATCACCTACGAGATCGGCGCCCGGCACACCGGGGAGGCGACCGCGCTGCAGGCCTCGGTGTTCTACACCGACGGGAGCGACTTGATCACCGCGGTTCAGCGCAGCGCGGTGGACACGGCCACGGTGACCACCAACGCCTCCGATGCCTACATCTACGGGGTTGAGGTGGAAGGGGCGTGGCGGTTCCACCCGGAGTGGACGCTCAGCGGGTTTGTCGCTTGGCAGGACGGCCGGATCCAGAGCGCGAAGTATCTCGGCGGCCCGGTGACCGACAAGCCGATGCCGCGCCAGCTCCCGTTGACCGGCTCGCTGGCGCTGCGCTGGACGTCCGCGTCGGAAAAATATTGGGTCGAGGGGCGCGTGCTCGCCGCGGACACCGAGGACCGGATCACCGCCGCCGACCAGGCTGCCGACAACCAACGGGTCCCGACCGGCGGGACGCCCGGCTACCTGGTCGCCTCGCTGCGTGCCGGCTGGAAGGTCAACGACCACCTCGGCCTGACCTGCGGCGTCGAGAACCTCACCGACGCTGACTACCGCAACCACGGGTCCGGCCAGAACGAACCCGGCCTCAACGGGATCCTCGGCGTGCGCGTCTCCTGGTGAGATTGATCGCTAACCGCTCAGGGTAGGGCGCATGCGGCCGATCAGTGGGGGACCGGGAGGCGGGGAAAAGCCCGGTAGGGCGATGCGTCCCCGCAGCGCCCGCGAATGAACCGCGCAAGAACCGCGCGCAGCCACGGTAAGGCGGCGTTGCGTGCGTCGCGCAGGCGGAACCGCGTTGCGGTTCGATATCTTGCGGCGGGTTGTCCCAGGGTAGGCCTCATCGGCCAACCCTGGGCTGGAGGGCGCAAGCCCGCTGGGCTTGAGAGGGGATTTCCGCGGTCTGGCTTGGGTTTCGGGCGGTGTGGCGGGGGCCGCGGTCATCCAACGCCAGCGGCGTTGCGCCCTCCAGCCCGGGGGGGTGCGCCCGCACGACTCGCGGCCCCCGAGCGCGGGGCGGAACCGCGTTGCGGTTCTATCATGCGGCTTGGTTGTCCCAGGGTAGGCCTCTCGGCCAACCCTGGGCTGGAGGGCGCAAGCCCGCGGGGCTTGGGGGGGGATTACGCGGCCGCGCCGCCAGCGCGTTACGCTATTCCACCGCCAGCGGGTTGCCCGCGGAGCGGCGCGGACCGGATAGGAATTGACACGCTCGTCGGCTTCCTCACGCATTGCTGGCGCATGAATTCGATCATTTTGGAGGTCTCGTTGATTCTGGTGCTTTTGCTGGCCAACGGGGTGTTTGCGATGACCGAGATTGCGATTGTTTCCTCGCGGCGCGGGCGCTTGCAGGCGCTGGCCCAGAAAGGCAGCTCGGGTGCGGCGAGGGCGTTGAACCTCTCGGAGAATCCCAACCGGTTTCTTTCCACGGTGCAGATCGGCATCACCCTGGTGGGGATCATCGCCGGGGCGCTGGGCAGTGGCAGGGTGGCGGGGCGGCTTGCGGAGGTCATCGCCCCTGTGCCGTATATCGGTGAATATTCGGGAACCGTCGCGCTCGCCATCGTCATCAGCATCATCACCTACCTCTCGCTCGTGATCGGGGAACTTGTTCCCAAGCGGCTGGCGATGAAGTTCCCCGAACCGATCGCCAGCCGCATGGCCGGGCTCATGGCCGGGATCTCGACGATCGCCTCGCCGGTTGTCTCGCTGCTTTCCTGGTCGACTGGCAGCTTGCTTAGGCTCTTTGGAATCCGCGATTCGGAGGATAGTTCGATGTCGCGCGAGGAACTCACCGTGCTGGTGCGGGAAGGGGTGGTGACCGGATCGATTAATCGGGCTGAGTCGAGGATGATGCAGGGCGTCATCGGGTTTGATAAGCTCGTCACCTACGACATCATGATTCCCCGCGGGAAGATCGTCTGGATCGAACGCCAAGCGAGTCACGCGGACGTTTGGCCATCGATCATTGGCAGCACCCAGGAGGTCTTTCCTATTTATGACGACCAGCGTGACCGCCTCGTCGGGGTGGTGGCGATCAAGGATATCTACCAGAAGCTGGCAGCTGGTGAGCAGGTTTCCTTTGGGGATATCATGCAAGCACCGCTGATGGTTCCGGAGACCCAGAAGGCCAGCGTGTTGTTGGAATCGTTCCGCAAAACCGGGCAACGGGCGGCCTTCGTGATCGACGAGTTCGGCAGCGCCATGGGGATGGTCACCCTCATTGATCTGATGGAGACGATTGTCGGCGATGTCCCGTCCAAGGAAGAACAGGCGGTCATGCCCATCCAGCAGCGCAGCGATGGGTCTTGGCTCATCGACGGGCTCTTCGAGATCGAAAAGCTCCCCGAGTTCCTCGATGGCTTCGAGGTCCCCGAAGGCGGCGGCGATGAATATCAGACGGTCTCCGGATGGCTCGTCAAGGAGCTTGGCCGGCTGCCGACCGAGCAGGATAAAATCACCGCCAACGAATGGACCTTCGAGGTCATCGACATGGACCGGACCCGGGTGGATAAGTTGCTCGCATCCAGAAATTCCAGCATCGAGGGAGATCGCTGACGGGTGGGTCGCGCGGGCGGAACCGCGATGCGGTTCGATGATGTTGCGGCGGGCTGTCCCAGGGTAGGCCTCATCGGCCAACCCTGGGCTGGAGGGCGCAAGCCCGCTGGGCTTGGGGCTCGGTGCTTGGTTGGAAACGCCAACACCAGCGGCGTGCGCCCAACGCCAGCGGCGCTGCGCCCTCCAGCCCGGGGTTGCGCGACACGCGCTACCCCGGGAAATGGAACCCGAAAAAACAATCCAACCGCAACGCGGTTGCGTCCCGCACGACGTGGGCTTGGGGCTCGGTGCTTGGTTGGAAACCCCCGCGCGGGTCCTAGAACTTCGGGAGCTCGTCGAGGGTGATGACGTTCGGGTGGGAGTAGAGTTTCCGGAGGTGGTCGTCGGAGTTTTGGTCGCGGACGTTCGAGTTCCACGAGTTGAACCACGCCCAGTGGGACTTTGTCAGGGCGATGAGGTCGGGGTCGGGGATCGAGCCGGCCTCGGCCATGGCGATGAGCTTGCGGTTATCGGTCACGGCGACGAGTTGGCGGAAGAACGCGCTGGCCGGGTTGTGGTTGTGCGGGGCGGGGAAGGAATCGTAGGAGGCGATGTCGACGAGGTGGTTGCCCGGGTACCATTCCGGGGCGGTCGAGTTCCAGACCCAGATGAGGTTGTTGAGTTGGTGGTGGTTGGTCATCCGGTCGACCATCAGCGCCCAGAGTTTTTTGCACGCCTCGGGGCCTTTGGCGCCCCACCAGAACCAGCCACCCTCAGCCTCGTGGAGCGGCCGCCAGAGGACCGGGATGTTGCGGTCGCGGAGTTGCTTCAGGTGGCCGGCAATCGCGTCGATGTCGCTGACGAGCAGCTTGTAGGCCTCGGATTCCGGGTCGGCCATGGCGGCTGCGAGGTCGAAGCTGGTGGCGTTGGTGTTGAATGCCTTCCACTCGTGCTCGGGTCCGGGGAGTTGGCCAAGCGGCGAGTCCCAGTGCCACGAGAACGCGACGATCCCGCCGCGTTCGTGCCAGGCGATCGCTTCGTCGACGACTTTTGACGAGGTCCCCTTTTTGACTCGGGACGGGGTAAGGTCCATAAAGTCTTGGCCGACAAGCGCCGGCTCCTTGCCGGTGAGCTCGCGGAGTTGTTTGACCTCGCGCCCCGGGTTCTGCGGGTACTCCTGCTGGCCGGCGATGATGTTTTTCCCGAAGTTGCTCACCAGGAAGGCCATGAGTGCCTTCGCCGGGGCACTGGCGGACGGGTTGATGAGCTCCGCGGTCACCTGGTGGGGCGGGAGTTCCGCGGCCGGGGATAGCTTCAGGAAATCAATCGCATAGAACCCCCAGCCCTTCTCGATGGTGAGTTTGTTGGCCCCTTGTTGCAGGAGCACCAAGGTTGGCTTGGTCTCGGCGAACCCTTCAACCCCCGGAAGCTCGATCTCGCCCTCCGGCAGCTCGTTGACGATCAGGTTGCACCACTTCCCGCCGCTGGGCGTGGCATACCCGAGGACCATCTCGTAAAGCCCGGCAGCCGGGGCATCGACATTGAACGTCAGCGAGCCGGCCTCGTTGGTGAAGGCCATCACGTAGCTCTCGCCGGAGAATCCCTTGACGGTGGTGTCCACCGCAAGGTCGGTCATGACCGCCTTCTCGGCTTCGTAGGTGACTGGCTCGGCGGCGGCCACCGCAGCCACTGCGGTCAGCCCCATGACGGCTGCGGAAAGTCGGATATGCATGCGCTTCGGTTTACGGCGCGCGCAGCGGAATTGCTACAGCGAAGCGAACGATTCTCCGGGGGTCGGGGAATCAGCCTGCGAGGTAGCTGCGCAGCGCCATGATCCCGTTGACCAGCAGGAACATCCCAAGCACCCCGTTGCGGATCCCGAAGAGCGCCAGCTTGCTTGGCTTCGGCCCCTGTTTCCTGAGGATCAAGGCGGCCATGATCCAGTAGAGGAGCACCGCGTAGATCGCCTGGTGGAGGAGCAGGCCGCCATCGTCGTTGGTCTTTCCGACCACCAGCAGGACCACCTGGACGATGATGGAGATCAGGAAACTGCGACGATAGGCGGGTGGCATGGGCTCGAAGTAGGGCGTGCGGCTGGCAGTGTAAAGAGTGGGGATTCTTAACCGCAGAGACCCAGAGGCCGCGGAGGCGCCCTGGGTCTCTATGGTTAGAATTCCGCCTGGCTGGCATACTCGAGCCGGTAGCGCAGCAGGCAGCCGACGCCGCCGTGGCTTTGGAGCAATTCATCGCCCTCGCAGACTTCGATCGGGACATCCAGCGAGGTAGCCACCCGGACGAGCTCCTCGCGGTCGGCGTGGGGGAGCTCCTCGGAGATGATCAACTCGGCGGCGGCCCCTTGCTGCAGGGCGTCGAGGCACGGGTGGATGCCGACGACGCCAAGCCCCTTGCGACGGACCTGCTCGTGAAGCCGTTCGACGGTGGTCTTGCTCTCCGCCTGCTCGGCGCGCACGAAGGTGTCGATCGCCTCATCGAGCAACGGCGAGTAGTCGTGGCCATTCGGCGCGTGGTAGACCGCGCCGACGACCCGCCCTTGGATGTGCTTTGGCAGCGCGTCGCGCAGCGCTGCGACGTGGCGCGGGTGGCCGGCGAGGACGAGGTGGTTGACGCCGCTGCGGGCCATCAGGTTGGTGATGATCTCGACCTGCTCGCGGACAAACCGGCGGGTATCCTCTTGGCGGCGCTGGTGGAAGTGCTCGCGGCTCCACTGCCGGCCGTCGCGCCCGCCGGTCTCCGGGCGGGTTGCGAGGATCTCGGCGCTGACCGCCCCGAGGGTCATCTCGACGATCCGCCCGGTCTCCTCGGTGCAGATCGCCAGCACGAACCGGTGGAACCGGTCTTTCAACTGAACCAGCGGGAAGATCGCCGGCCGTGGCGCGGATTCGAAGTGCGTCTCAAGGAACGCATTGAACGGCAACACCCGGAGAAACCGGTGCGCGCCCCCGCGGGAAAACATCGCCACCCCGCGGACATCCTCCGGCCATGGCTCGCGGAGTTGCTGCTCGATTGCCCGCCGCGCCTCCTCGAAGTCCGCCCGCGCCGGCTTGGCCAGCGTGTGATACGCCGCCACCGCCCAGCCGATGAAAGCAGCTCGCTGCTTCTCAAGCGGTTCGCGCAGGTCGAAATACCCGCTCACCACCGGTGCCGCGGTTTCGTCCAGGCTCGCCAATGCCGCGATCTCACGCCGCAGGTTCAACATCGTCGTTTCCGAAATCTTCGGTGTCTGGTTGGAAGTCATCGTTGCTCAACTACGCCACTTCCCCGCCTCCTGCCTCATGGAATCCCACCCCGATTTTCCACCATGGGCGAGCGCGCTATCTTCGGGGATCTAACGCCAGAGGCGTTGCGCCCTTCAGCCCGGGGGTTGCGCGCCACGCGCTCACAAGCATCCCTGGCGCACAAGCCTCCGGAAGCCCCTCACGCTCTCCGGAACGCATCTCACGCTCTCCGGAAACGCATCTCACGCTCTCCGGAACGTATCTCACGCTCTCCGGAACGCATCTCGCGCTCTCCGGAACGCCTCTCACGCTCTCCGGAACGCATCTCGCGCTCTCCGGAACGCATCTCACGCTCTCCGGAACGCTGCTCGCGCTCTCCGGAAGGCCGCTCGCGCTCTCCGGAACGTTGCTCGCGCTCTTCGAAACGCTGCTCTCGCTCTTCGAAACGCTGCTCTCGCTCTCCGGAACGCCGCTCGCGCTTTGCCAAACGCTGCTCGAGCTCTCTGGAACGCCGCTCGCGCTCTCCGGAACGCTGCTCGCGCTCTCCGGAACGCCGCTCGCGCTCTCCGGAACGCTGCTCGCGCTCTCCGGAACGCTGCTCGCGCTCTCCGGAACGCATCTCACGCTCTCCGGAATGCCGCTCGCGCTCTCCGGAACGCCGCCCTGGTGGGATTCCCCGGGGGTAGTCGGGTCGGCCAACCTATTGCGGGGAAATTCAACGCCGGCGGCGTTGCGCCCTTCAGCCCGGGGTTGCGCGCCACGCGCTACCCCGGGGAAGGGGCCCAGAATCGATACAACCGCAACGCGGTTGCGCCCGTGCGATGCGACGGCCATGGGGAAGCGGAGCCTGTTGCCTGCGGGATGCCGCAGTATCAGCGCGGGCGGAACCGCGTTGCGGTTCGATGGGTGTGGCGGCGGGTTCCCAGGGTAGGCCTCATTGCATTGCGGCCAACCCTGGGCTGAAGGGCGCAAGCCCGCTGGGCTTGGGCACCAAGCTCGAACGCCGCTCCGGAGCGCCGCTCCCGCTCCCCGGAACGCCGCTCGCGCTCATCTGGATTCAAGATCTCCTTCTTGAAATTGGAAGTAGCCTCAGAATAACTATCCCGTGCCTCGCAGCCATCACGGTAAGAACAGAACCAAAGGCCTCCTGGAAACCTTGGGCGCGATCGCCGCGATTGGCGGGATGGTGATTCTCGTGGTGGTCGCCTGTCAGATCGCCGCGGCGGCGATCGGCGTGGTCGTCGGAATCGTCGTTGGACTGTCCAGCAACTGGACCAACGGGATCGTCTCCGGGGTGATTGCTTATGCGGCCGTCAATAGGATCATCTATTACTCGGATCTGGTCGGCATGATCACCAGCGGCAAGGGAGGCCGGAGAAAAGCCAAGGAAGACGCGTCCGGCCGGGAGAATGCGGAGCGATGATGAGCGACGCCGGACGGATGCTGGACAGGTCAGGCCTAGCGACCGATGCTCGGCTTGCCGGGATCGAAGAGTCCTCATGCCAATTCAAGAATGGCGGGAGCTGACGGCGTGCGAAGCATCGATGTGGAACTAGCCAGGAGATGACCGCCTACATTGTCAGAGAGGGTGCCCGGAAGAAGCGGGAGATCCTCGAGAAGCGCGAGGCGGAGCTGGTTCATCAGCTCAACCAGCGGGCGCCGGACGGGAAGCTGGCCAAGGCCGCCGAGAAGGTGAGAATCGCGCAACAGGCGGTGATCAAGTGCATGCTTCACGAGTCGGAAGCCGTCAGGCCCGAGGATGAGGTGGTCTTTGCGAAGAGATGGCAGGAACTTGAACGAGATCGGAGCTATTGGGAGTTTGTCCCGGCTATGGAGATCATCAGTCATTACAGGGCGCTCAAGCGTGAGCCGGAGGGCGGGTCAGCGTAATCCATCCTGAGGTTATGGAGGATCAATCGAAGCTATCGCTGATTCGGATCATCAGCATTCCGGTTCTGCTGTTGCTTCCGGTATTCCTCGCGATTCCAGGATGTGCGATTGGCAATGAGAACGCGGGTGATTCGATACCGATCCTCAGCATGCTGGGTTCCCTGGTCGGAGGGATCGTGGTGTTTGTGCTCGCACGGAGGCTATTCTTCCGAAAGGACCTGACACCCTCCCGGGCCGGCAAATTGCTCGCGCTTGCGCTCGCGCTGGAGTTTGGAGCAGTCCTGATCACAATGACGTTTGCCATCACGACCGCCTTCGCGCAAAAAGCGGAGCCAAACGAGTCGCCACAGATCGCAGGTCGATGATGCTCTCGGACCACGACCGGGCGGAACCGCGTTGCGGTTCGATGGGTGTGGCGGCGGGTTCCCAGGGTAGGCCTCATTGCATTTCGGCCAACCCTGGGCTGGAGGGCGCAAGCCCGCTGGGCTTGGGGGAGGAGGCATGGGGGAGGGCGCAATTTTGGGGGATTCAACGCCGGCGGCGTTGCGCCCTTCAGCCCGGGGTTGCGCGCCACGCGCTACCCCGGGGAAGGGGGCCAGAATCGATACAACCGCAACGCGGTTGCGCCCGTGCGATGCGACGGCGGCGGGTTCCCAGGGTAGGCCTCATTCGGCCAACCCTGGGCTGGAGGGCGCAAGCCCGCTGGGCTTGGGGGAGAGCGCATGCCCGTTTGGCCATGCGTTCCGAAAGGGGAATGGCCCGCTGAGCTGGTTGATCCAGCCAAACAAATCCTTGGCAACCAGCAGTTCCGCGGCAAGTGTTGGACCTCATGGGCTGGAATATCCAGAGCCCAAGAATCACGCCCGCACGTTCAAGGAATGAAGAAGCCAATCAAGCCGATCATCGGAGTCGCCGCGATGGCGCTGGCCATCATTGGGATGGCGGCGTCGCTATTTGGATCTGATATCGCCGAGGCGATCCAGCCGACGCCGCCGATTGAGGAGCGGGTAGCGGAACTCACGGTGAGAGTGAAGGACGCGGTGGTTGCCAAGCTGAAGGACCGGGATGCGGTGATTGCCGCACCAACCCGCGAGCGTGACTTGCACACCACGATCCCAAAGTTGGCGATGGGCCTCGGGATGCTTGGGCTCATCGGCGCGGCTGTATCCTACACGCGGGGCGAGCCGCGGGCGTTCGCGGTTTCCGCGGCGGGCATCGGGGTCGTCGCCCTGGCGTGGCAGGCGATGATGATCAGCCTCGGCGCGATCCTGGTCATCGTGATTGTTTTTGCGGTTTTGAATGCGATTGGGATCGACCTTTCATTCTGACGATTGGGGAAAGTTGATCCCCGCCCAGTGGTAGTGGCGCCCTCATCGATTGGCCGATAAATGAAAATGCACCGGAGCAGGACAATCACCGCATCATGAACGAGGCGGGAATTGATCGTTCGGAGGTGTTGTTTGAAGCGCGGGGGCTGAGGAAGATTTATTCGGGTGGGGAGGTGGAGGTGCGTGCGCTTGACGGGGTGGACTTGAAGTTGTTTGCGGGCGAGTTGGTGGTGTTGCTGGGTGCGTCTGGGAGTGGGAAGTCGACGTTGTTGAACATTTTCGGTGGGCTGGATGTGCCGACGAGCGGGACGTTGAGCTATCGCGGGGAGGATTTGACGGCGGCGGATAGTGTTGAGCTGACGGAGTTTCGGCGGGACGTGGTCGGGTTTATTTTTCAATTTTACAATTTGATCCCGAGCCTGACGGCGCGGGAGAACGTGGCGTTGATCACCGAGTTGGCGAATGATCCGATGAAGCCGGAGGACGCGCTGAAGCTTGTTGGTCTGGAGCACCGGTTGGACCACTTTCCGGCGCAGATGTCGGGTGGTGAGCAGCAGCGGGTGGCGATCGCGCGGGCGATCGCGAAGCGGCCTGAGGTGTTGTTGTGCGACGAGCCGACCGGGGCGCTGGACGTCAAGACCGGGATCAACGTGCTGGATGCGATCGCCCAGGTGAACCGTGACCTAGGGACGTTGGTGATCATCATCACCCACAATGCGGTGATCGCGGAGATGGCTGACCGGGTGATCCATTTGTCCGACGGGAAGATCACCTCGATCCACGTCAACCCGGAGCGCAAGCCGGTGGCGACGCTTGCCTGGTAAGCTGATGCACCCGTTGGACTTAAAGTTGCTCCGCGACCTTGGGACGATCAAGGGGCAGATCATTGCGGTGGCGTTGGTGATGGCCTGCGGGCTGACGATGATGATCATGGCGCGCAGCTTGGTGCTCTCGCTGCAGGTGACCCAGGACAGCTACTACCGGAGCCACCGGCTGGCGGATGTGTTTGTCGACCTGAAGCGTGCGCCGACCTCGGTGGGTGCGCGGCTGGCGCGGATCCCCGGGGTGGCGGCGATCGAGACGCGGGTCCGCGGGGCGTTGACGCTCGATCTTCCGGGGATGAGCGAACCGGCGGACGGGACAATCTTGTCGATCCCCGAGGACCGGCCGCAGGCGCTCCACTTGCTCTACCTGCGGATGGGCCGGCTGCCAAAGGTGGGGGCGCGCAACGAGGTGGTGGTCAGCGAGGCGTTTGCTAAGGCGCACGGGTTCATGCCGGGCGATACGGTGGAGGCGACGATCTACGGGGCGCGCGAGCGGCTCGAGATTGTCGGCGTCGGGCTGTCGCCGGAGTTTGTGTTTGAATCGCGGCCGGGCAACCCGCTGCCCGACGCGTTGCGCTTCGGGGTGTTCTGGATGAACGAGCGGCCGCTGGCCAGCGCGCTCGACCTCGATGGCGCGTTCAACAGCGTGAGCGTCGATGTTGCGCCCGGAGCGAGTTCCGCCGACGTCATGGCCCGGCTTGACGCGGAGTTGGCTCCGTATGGCGGGCAGATCGCATTTGACCGCAGCGAGCACCCGTCGGCGCGCCAAGTGAGCGACCGGATCACGATTTTGCGCGGGTTTGCGATCGCGTTTCCGGTGTTGTTCCTGAGCGTGGCGGCGTTCATGACGAGCGCGGCGCTGACCCGGCTGATCCGCCTGCAACGCGAGCAGATCGCCCAGCTCAAGGCGTTCGGGTATTCGTCGGCGGCGATCGGGGTCCATTATTTGAAGTTTGCGCTGGCGATCGTGGTGCTCGGGTCGCTGGTCGGATCGGGCGCCGGGCTGTGGCTCGGGCGGGTGGTGACGATCGTCTACCGGCGGTTCTTCTTTTTCCCGGAGCTGGCATTCCACCCTGACTGGACAGCGTTGCTGGTTGGCTGTCTGGCGGCGGCGGCGGTCTGCGGGCTTGGCGTCTCCGGCGCGGTCTGGCAGGCGATCCAGCTGCCGCCGGCCGAGGCGATGCGCCCGGAACCGCCGGCGGCATTCCGCGCGTCGATTCTCGAACGGCTTGGGTTGCACCGGTTTGCCTCGCCGACGCTGCGGATGTCGCTGCGCAACATCGAGCGCAAGCCGTGGCAGTCGATCTTCACCTTGCTCGGGCTGGCGTTGGCGACGGCGATTCCGATCGTCCCCGGGTCGATGCGCGACGGGATTGCCTACATCATGGATTTCCAGTGGACCCAGGCGCAGCGGCAGGATGCGACGCTGACGTTGATCGAACCGGGGTCGGCGACGGCGTTGAGTGCGATGGACCACCTGCCGGGGGTGATCGCGGCGGAGGAATTTCGCAGCGTTTCGACGCGGTTGCGCCACGGGCACCTCGACCGGCGGGTCGCGGTCACCGGGTTGCCGCGCGGCGCGACGCTCAACCAGCTCCTCGATGGCAACGGGAACCCGGTGGAACTTCCCGCCAGCGGCTTGCTGATTTCCGACAAGCTGGCGGAAGTCCTTGAGCTCAAGCCGGGTGACACGGTGCGCATCGAGGTCCAGGAAGGCCGGCGGCCGGTGCTCGAGACGCTGGTGGCCGGGACGATCACCGACTTTTCCGGGGTCGGGGCGTACATGGACATCGTCGCGCTGCGCCGGTTGATGCGCGAGGGGGCGACGGTGAGCGGGACCCACGTGGCGGTCGACCCGGCGCGCTGGCCGGAGTTCCTGCAGAAGGTCAAGGAGTCGCCGCGGATCGGGACGCTCTCGCTGACAGCCAGCGCGCGCCAGAGTTTCAATTCGACGACTGGCGAGATGATGGGGTTTGTCCAGACGATTTACCTGAGCTTCGCGGTGATCGTCGCGTTCGGGGTGGTTTACAATGGCGCGCGGATCGCCCTGTCGGAGCGCCGGCGGGACTTGGCGACGTTGCGGGTCATCGGGTTCCAACCGCGGGAGGTCGCCGGGGTGCTGGTCGGCGAGCTGTTGATCCTGACGATCCTCGCGATTCCGCTCGGGCTGTACCTCGGCGGGATCCTGGCCGGCCTGCTGACTGAGCTGGCAAGTACTGAAACCGTGCGCTTGCCGTTGATCCTCAGTGCGCGATCGTATGCCACCGCGGTGCTCGTCATCGTGGTTTCCTCCAGCCTATCGTTTGCCGTGGTCAGCCGGCGGATTCGTCAGCTAGATCTTCTGAGCGTCCTCAACGCCCGCGATTGATGAAAAGCCCCCGGAAAAACCGCTCCCGCCCAGTGCGCAAGGTGCTGCTGTGGCTGCTCCTGGCCATCGGCACCGGGTTGATTGTCATCAACCTGCTGCCGAAGCCGGTGGTTGTCGAGGTGGCGCGGGTGGCGCGCGGGCCGCTGGCGGTGGCGGTGTTCGAGGAAGGCGAGACGCGGATCCGCCACCGGTTCACGATTTCCTCGCCGGTCGCCGGCTTCCTCAACCGGGTGGAGCTGCGCGCGGGCGAGCCGATCATTGCCGGTCAGACAGTTCTGGCGACAATCCAGGCGTCGGTGCCGGGATTCCTCGACCCGCGGGCGACGGCCGAGGCGGAGGCGCGGCTGCAGGCTGCGAAGGCAACCACCGAGCTGCGCAAGGCGGAGGTGGAACGTGCCCGGGCGCTTCTCGAGCTGGCGCAAAAGGAGGCGGCCCGCGCGGAGGCGCTGTTGCAGGCCAATGCGATCGCAAGGAGCGAGTGGGAGACGGCCACCAGCCAGGTCGAGGTGCGCACCCGCGACGTGACGGCCGCCGAATTTGCGCTCCAGGTCGCGGAGTTCCAGGTCGCCCAGGCGCAGGCGGCGATGCTGCAAACCGGGATGACCCCCGGCGAGCAGGCGGGCGCGCCGGTGCCGATCGTCGCGCCGATCGACGGTTATGTCCTGCAGGTGTTTGAGGAAAGCGCGCGGCCGGTCACGCCGGGGATGCCGGTCATGGAAGTCGGCGACCCGCGCGACCTCGAGGCGGAAATCGAGCTGCTTTCCAGCGACGCGGTGGCGGTCAAGCCGGGCGACCCGGTGAGCATCGAAGGCTGGGGCGGCGAGCAAGCACTGCGCGGCCGCGTCACCGTCGTCGAGCGCGGCGGGTTCACCAAGGTGTCCGCGCTCGGGGTTGAGGAGCAACGGGTCCGGGTGCGCGTCGAATTTCTCGACCTCCCCGCCGACGCCCACCTTGGCGACCGCTACCGGGTCGAGGCGCGGATCGTCACCTGGCAGAACGACGATGTTTTGCAGGTTCCCACCGGCGCCCTGTTCCGCCGCGGCAACCAGTGGATGGTCTTCGCCCTCAAGGATGGCCGCGCCCATGCCCAGGCCGTCACGCTCGGCCACCAGAGCCCGGCCGCCGCCGAGGTCACCGCAGGCCTCAAGGCAGACGATCCGGTCATCCTCTACCCGCCGGACTCGCTCAGCGATGGCGCCAAGGTCGCGACTGACTGAGGTGGTGGGGTCTCAGGCACGAGTCCCGCCAACAACTTTTCGAACGATGGTTCCATCATCGGCCGGTGGGGTCCATTTCCCGCCACGCAACATCCAGGCGTTGCGGCGAAGCATTTGCGCCGCCTGAGGAGCGCAACGTCCGCCGGGGTTGCAATCGGGGCGCGGGGCGGCTAGGTGGGGCCGGCGATGGAGCACCGGAACCAAAGGATGCGAGACGGGCGGGTGCGGCTCGGGGTCGGGATGCGGCTGGTCGTTGCGCTTGCCGGGATCGTCGGGCTCGGGATCCAGATCGCCCACGCGAAGCTCGAAAACGGCCAGTTGTTCTATTACTACACGACCCAGAGCAACCTCATCATCACGGTGGTTTTCCTCTGCTCGGCGGTCCAACTGTGGCGCGGGAGCGACGGGTGGAAATGGCTTGCGGTGGTGGAACGCAGCGCCCACCTGTGGGTTTACGTCACCGGGATCGTGTTCCACCTGTTGCTTTCAAGATATTGGAACCCGGATGGGTTGCGCGGGGTGGGCAACGTGCTGCTCCACTATGTGGTGCCAATCGGCGCGTTTCTCGCCTGGCTTGTCTGCCACCAGAAGGGGCGGTACCGGATGCGCGAGATCGGGATCTGGGCGTCCTATCCGGTTCTCTACCTGACCTTCACGCTCATCCGCGGGCACTTTGTCGGGTTCTACCCGTATTGGTTCCTCGACCCCGGGACGGCCAAGCAGTTCGGGATCGGGCCCGGCGCCGCGCTGGTGATCATCTTTGGCGGGTTGACGTTCGGGTTTGTGGTCCTCGGCGTGACCCTCACCGCGCTCGACCGGCTCCTCGCCCGCCGTGGCAATGGTGCGGGGTAGGGTCCCTCCCAACGCCGGCGGCGTTGCGCCCTCCAGCCCGGGGTTGCGCTACCCGCGCTACCCCGGGAACCGGGCCCAGAAGATTATTCAACCGCAACGCGGTTGCGTCCGGTGCGATGCCGTGGTCCCGGGTGCGGGTGGTGAGCAAAAAAACGCCTGGGCGCGGGGAGCGGCCAGGCGTGGTGAGGTGGGGGCGGTGGGATTATTTCTTTTCTGCCTTTTCGAGGGTCACGGGCTTGGCGAGTGCGGCGACCTCCTCGGGCTTGGTGAGTGAGTCGACGTCGCGGTGGCCAGCCCAGGCGATGCCGCGGAGGAGGATGGCCTTGTATTGTGGGAGGTCGAAGGTGGTGTAGAGGTGGCCGGGGATGGAGGTGAATGAGCGGGCCTTGCCGACTTCGAGCGACCAGATTTGCGGGGAATCCGGGCACTTTGGATGATCGCTGGTGGCGAGGATCTTCGAATCGGAATGGATATGCAGGTCCCAGTAGATTTCGTCATCCATCGAGAAGCTCACGGCGCCCTTGGTGACCGGGTGTTCGGCGCTTGCGGCGACGTAGTTGAGGTTGACGTGGCCTTCGAACCACTTCGAGTGGCCGTGCTGCCATGCGCCGCCGGTGAGGGTCTTGAACCACTGGGCGTCATCGCCGCAGACGGCATCGTGGATGACGACCATGCCGCCGCCGCGGGCGCGGAAGGCATCCATGAGGGCGCGTTGCTCGGGATTCATGCTGCCGGCGTTGGCGGCGTAGAAGACGATGACGTCGGAGTTCTCGATCTGTGCGGCGGTCGGGAAGTCCATCCCGCCGTCGGCCTTGGCGCCGCGCTCGTTGAGCAGGGCGGTCCACTCCTTGAGGAAGCGCGGGTGGTCGTGGGCGCCGGGCCCGTGGGTCTTGACGCCAGCGCGGATGAAGACGCGGAGCGGCTCGGCGGCGGAGCATGGAAGGACGCAGGCGAATGCCAGCAGCGCGGTGAGGATGGTCGATTTTTTCATGGGGAAGCTCAGGGATTGGTGGCGCAGCCTAGGGCCGGCGCCAGCGGAGATCAAGCTTCAGGGTGAGTCAGTCACGGGCAAAGAAAAAGGCCCGCCCCTGGAGGAAGGGCGGGCCTGAGGGGTGGCGGGAGGCGTTAGCGGCTCTCGGCAAACGGCCGGGCATTGCCGCGATTGCCTGGAGGGGTGGCGTAGGCGCGGTCACTCTTGGGGGTGAAGACCGCCAGGCCGATGACCCCGACATTGCGCGTGTCGCCATGCTTCTGGTTGGCGTAGGAGCCGGCGACAGTCGAGAAGCGGAACTCCGCGACCGACTGGTTGCTGGTCCGGAACCCTTCAACAACCAACGTCTTGCCTGGGGAAACCAGGTAGCCGCGCTTGCTGAAGGTGGCCGTCGCCCCGTCCATCACGTCGAGTCCGTCGACGCTGAGGACCACCTCGAGGGTGCGGAACGATTTGTTGCGCACCACCAAGGCGTAGGCGGATCCCTTTTCTCCCTGGACGAGGCGCCGGCCGGTGGCGCCCTCCATGAAGGTCGGCAGGAACATCACCTTGCCCTTGACGCCCCACTCGACGAGCCCGCCGGCGGCTTCCTGCAGCGCTCCTACCCGGTCAACCCGGCGGGTCATCGCACGGATGCCCTCCGGGTCGTTGTAGTAGATCGCATCGGTGCCGACCGGCTGGTTCGATGACCGGGTGAAGTCCCACTCGTAGATCGTCGACTGGCGCTCGGTGCCCCAGCCGGTCGCCAAGCCGGACCGTTGCGCCGGCGACATCGCCCCGTCGCTGCGCGACGATGATCCGCCCGAGGGCGCGGAGTACTCCGCCGTCGGTGCCGCCGTCTGGGAGCCCGGCATCCCGCATGAGGCAATCAGCAAGCCGCTTGCCAGCAGCGCACCCAACCTGGTCATCTGGAGTGGTTTCATCGTTCTCCGGGTTCTATTTGCAGATAGTGACGGACGGCGGAGTTTTGCTGTTCGTGCAGCAGCTCGGCGTCAGGCTCGCCACTGCCAGCAGTGCCACGGCGGCTATCAGGATGCGTAGTTTCATCGGTTCTCGGTTTTCTTTGGTTGGTTTTTCCCCTGCGGCTATTTCGACGATTCCTTCGCGCTGTCGATCCGACCCGCATCCGGTTTCACTTGCCCGCAAGAGGACAGCAACATCGCTCCAAGGCCCATCACAATCAGACACATGCACATCAGTGGTTTCATAGTGCTGGAAAAACAGCAGTTGCACGGCGGCTGGTCAAGGGCCAAATGCTATTTTTTTAGCATTTGGGATTTGCGTAGGGGATTGGGATGTGAGAGGAGGAGTGAGTGAAGCGATTTGAAGACGGGCAGGTATCGAGGCGAGAGAGGCAGGTGATGGAGATCCTGTTTCGATGTGGGAGTGCGAGTGCGGAGGAGGTGATGGGTGAGCTGCCGGACCCGCCCGGGTATTCGGCGGTGCGGGCGTTGTTGGCGACCTTGGAGGAGAAGGGCTTGGTGAAGCACCGGAAGGAATCGCGGCGGTATGTGTATGAGCCAGCGGTGCCTGAGCAGCGGGCGAAGCGGAGTGCGTTGAAGCAGTTGATGACGACGTTTTTCGACGGGCGGCCGGAGAAGCTGGTGGCGTCGTTGTTAGACCCGCAGGACCAGCAGTTGAGTGCGGAGCAGATTGAGGAGATTCGCAAACTCATCGAAGGGAGGGCGGAGAAGTGAGTGCGTTGATTTTCTGGATCGGCTTTCCGGTGTTGGCGGCCGGGTGGGTGTGGCTGGCGGGGCGGCGGGATGCGGCCTGCGACCCGCGGCTGACGGCGTTGGCGCTGAGTGCGGTGTTGGTTTTCCCGTGGGCCGCGCAGTGGGCGCCAAAGGTGTGGGTGCTGCCTGCCGGGGCGGCGGAGGCGGCCGGAGCGGCAGGCGGGCTGAGCCGGGTGCTGGTGTTTGTGTGGCTCGCCGGGGCGAGTTGGGGGGTGGCGAAAATTTTGTTGGCGGCGTGGGGAGTGGCGCGCTGGCGGCGGGCATCGACGGTGGTCGGGCGGCATGCCGGGGTGGAGGTCCGGGTGCTTGCCAGCCTGAAAGGACCGGTGGCTGCCGGGGTGCTGCGGCCGATGATCCTGGTCCCGAGCGCATGGAGTGAATGGAGCGCGGAAGTCCGGCGTATCGTCCTGCTCCATGAGCATGCCCACCACCAGCGGCGCGACCCGCTGTGGCGGCTTGTCGGCGAGCTTGTCGTTGCCCTCCACTGGTACCACCCGCTGGTCCGTTGGATGCGCAACCGCTGGATCGCCCAGTGCGAGTATGCCTGCGATGCGCGGGTGCTTTCCAACGGCGTCGCCCCGGCACGCTATGCCGGGCTGCTCTGCGATCTGGCTGCCGGGGGCGGCCGCCAGCCGGCGCTGGCGATGGCCGCGCCCGAGGGACTCGAGGCGCGGGTGCGCCGGCTGATGGGGACGCCGCCGCAGCGGCGCCGCGCCACCGTGGCACTCGGCGCGATCGGCTTCGTCGCGGTGGCCGTCGGTCTCGCGCTCTGTGGCGAGCCGACCCGGCCAGGCGACCTCGACATGGAAAGCCAGCTGCGTTGGTCGGCCGACCCATTTCCGGGAAGCCGCTAGGTGGGGTTGTTAGTCCAGCTCCTCGGCGCGCATGGCGCGGGTCGCCTCCTCCTCGTGGGAGTGGATCTGGAGGGTGAACTCGACCCCGGCGCGCTCGGCGGCGGCCTTCATGACCGAGCGGATGGCACTGGCGGTGAAGCCATTTCGCCCGATGAGCAAGGCCACGTCCGGCTGGCTCAGGATCAACCGGAAACGCAATCTGGCCGGGCCGACTTCGGCGACGCGCAATTCCGCCCGGTCCGGCTGGCTGATCAGCTGGATGGCGATGTATTGGAGAAAGTTGCGTAAGCGCTGGGTCACCTCGCTCATCACCGCGGAGGCTGGCGATGGCAAGCGCCCGGGGCAAGCGCAGAAGCGGGTCGGGCGGGTGTTGGGTTGGCTGTTGGCAGCGGGTTGGATTGACGATTGTTGAGTTCCGCTTGTTGATTTTTGGTGTGGGGGACAGGGCCCGGCTGCAGCAGTCCAAGGGCCCGAGGGCCAAAAAATAAGGCCGCCAACCGGAAACCGGCGGCGACCTGTGGCTGGCGCGCTAATGAGGCGCGGGTGGAATTACTGGATCTCGATGCGGCGCTTTTCAGCTTCCTGCTGCGGCCGCTTGGGGACCGTCAGGCAGAGGACGCCATTTTCATAGCGGGCGTTGATGGCGTTGGCGTCAACGTCGCTTGGCAGGCGGAACCGGTGCTCGACGCTCCCGCGAAACGAGCGCTGCTCGTCTTCGGTCTTGGCTTGGACGTTGAGATAGTCCTCGGCCATGTCGATGTTGATCTCCTCGCGCTTGAAGCCCGGGAGGTCGATCTCTAGCTGCCATTCGTTTTCCATCTCCTTGGCCCGCGTGTTCATGATGTCCATCGGCGGAACACTCCGGCTCAGGATGCGGTCAAGCTCGTCAAACAATACGGGGGTGATGCGGCTGGTTGGAATCAGGTTCATTGGAAGTGTTAGGGGGTGAGTGCGGCTGGAGGATCAGCAGGCGCGGTGCCAGCCGCGGCGCCGGGTGTTAGCCATTGCCGGCAAGCGGCCCGCGGCGGCTGCCGGGCGTGCGGCGGGGGTGCGGCGGGGTGCGTCGGCGTGCATTTTTCCACCCGGATTCCGGCGGATCCGTGAAAAATGAAACGTGGCCGACGGCGGCTGCTGGCGAGCGCAAAAAAAATGCCTCCCCCCGGGCGGCGGGGGGAGGCAATCAGGATGCGGGTCAGTTAGCGGACGCGGTAGTATTGGTCCGGGTTGTAGAGGAAATAGACGTCCTTCGGGTTGAGGCGCGGGAGGAACATCGCGGGACTGCCGTCCTCGGCGAGTGCCTCGGTGCCGCCGCTGGCGGTGGCGGGTTTCTCCTGGGCGGCGGGCGGGTTGAGGTCCGGGCTCCTGACCATCGAGGTCTCTTCGATGGCGGTGACGAGGTGGTCGATCCACTTGAGTTTGACCGCCTCGTCGGCGAACTCCGACCAGTCGCCGCTCGTCGAGCGTGAATACATGCGCTTGATGAGTTCCTCGGTGGTGATGCCCATCTTGGCGGCGAGCGGCTCGGCGAGGCGTGTCCACCAGCGGGTCGACTCCTCGTAGAACTCTTTCTGCTGGGTCAGGTTGAGGCGTGCCATGACGACCGTTGAGCTGATCTGGTGGTGGAGGATGACGGCGTTCGGGTAGGCGTAGGAGGTTTCCGCGAGGGTCGCCAGGGTGGCGGCCATCGAGGCGGCGAACGACTTGACGACGACATGGACCGGCGCGCGGGACCCCTGCATGCTTTTGAGGATCCGGTAGCCGGCCATCACCGAGCCACCGGGCGAGTCGTCGATGACGATGAAGATCGGTTTGCCGGCGTCCTTGTTGTTGAAGTACGAGATCCGGTCGGTGACGAAGTCCGCGGTGGCCGGGGTGATCGGGCCGTTGAGCGGGATGCGCCGGTCGGAGATGACCAGGGTGCCGTCGGGGCGGAGCGGGTTGTCGAGGTAGACCGGTTGGCTGTCAGCGTATTGGGACCGCTTCGCGTGGGCCTCGAGCTTGGCGATCTCGGTGTGCAGCTTGGAGATCTCGATCCCCGAGCTGGCCTCGATCGACTTCAGTTCGCTGCTGAGCTTTTCGGCGCGGACCTTGGCGAGCTCGGCGTCGCGCATCAGGTCGCTGGTGAGCTTGCGCGAGTCAGTCAGTTCGGCATACGTCTCGGCGCGGCGGCGTGCGTCATCGAGGGCGATGCGTTCGTTGATCGCCTCGCGCTCCATGCGCATCCGCTGGACTTCGGCGCGGAACTCGGCGAGTTCGCGGTTGATCCGGTCGTTGGCGAGGCTGTTCTCCAAGGTCAGGCGCTCTTGCTCGGCGCGCATCGCGTTGGTGTCGGCATCCGCCTCGTCGTTGTTGGCCTGCCCGGCGAACGATGGCGCGGGAAGGTTGCGGATATCGGCCAACTGGATGGTCTCCTGCGGTGGCTCGCCTGACGGTGGCGCCATGGCAACCTCGGTTGGCGGGTTCGAGATCCCCTCGGTGGCGGGCAGCGGGTTTTCCTGGGCGTACGCGGGCAGGCAGAGCGCGGCGGCTAGCGCCACGAAATGGTGTTTCGGCATGGAGTGGTGTGGGTGGGCAGTGGCAATCCCGGCGGGCGGGCCGGCTGGGTGCCCGGCCGACAACTCGACCGGGCCATTACTCGTGGCCCTGCGACTCGTCCTGCCGAGCTTTGCGTCTGCTGCTCCGCAGTCCGACTAAGAGGACCGCTGCCACACCTACTAGAAACGTCGCAGCAATGAAACCGAACAGCTTCAAAAATCGCATTTTCCCGCGTTGTGCCTGTGCCTCAGTGACTGGCGCCGGCGGGTTTTCGCTCGTTAGGCGGCGCAGCTCGATCTCGCCGGGGCGCAGCGCCACTCCTGTTAGCGATTTGAGCGCCGGTCCGAGGGTCGGATCGGTGACGTAGCGTTGGCTGATCCGGTAAGGCGAGAGGTGTTCGAGGAACTCGGCGGGGACCGGCTGCGGGCCGGCATCGACCGAGTCGACCCTGAGGAGGATTTCGCCTTCGACAAGTTCGGGGCGCACGACCATCGTCCCGTTCAGATAGCGGAACGAGTTGTCCAGTGGTTTGGCGTGCATCTTGAAGCAGATGGCGACGCGCAGCGAGTCGGCGCCGATGGACTCGACGTGGAAGGTTCCGCGCAACTCCTTGAGCGGCTCGAAGGCGGCGATGGCCAGGTTGATATCCGCGGCGCTCAAGGCCAGCCGCGCATCGCCGCCGTCCTTGGTGCTGAGCTGGTGGCCGAAGGCGTCGAGGCGGGCCTTGAGCGCGTTGAGGTCGGCCTCGGCGCCCTCGGTGGTTGCCAGGGCGACTGGCTTGGCGTCCGGCTGGGTGAATTTGCCAATCTCCGCATCGAGCCGGAAGACCGACCAGATGGCAAAGCCGACGAGAAACATCAACACCAGCATGGCCAGGACCATGATCAGGCAACCGGCAAACGGGGTGCTGCCGGTGACTTTCTTCGGCTCGTTCGACTCGCTGGGCGCTGCGGACATGGCCACGACTTAGCGGCTGGCGCGGAAACTTCCACGCGAAATCGGGCAAATCGGCCGGCTGCGGGGATTTCAGCCGGGTGGGCATTTCCGGGGTTTGCTTCCGTGCCTCCCGCGGTTAACACACCGGCATGGCGAAGATCCTCGTTGGCCTCTCCGGTGGCGTCGACAGCAGCGTGGCTGCTGCCCTCCTCATTGAGCAGGGCCACGAGGTCACCGGCGCCTACATGAAAAATTGGATCAACGCCGACAACCTTCCCGGCGATTGCCCGTGGGAGCAGGACATCGATGATGCCCACGCCGTCGCCCGCTCGCTCGGGATCGAGTTCCGCGTCGTCGACCTCATCGAGGCCTACCGCACCCGGATCGTCACCTATCTGTTGGATGGCTACCGTGCCGGGATCACCCCGAACCCGGACGTCATGTGCAACCGCGAGATGAAGTTCGGGGTGTTTCTCGACTATGCGTTAGAGCAAGGATTCGAGGCGGTCGGCACCGGCCACTACGTCCGAAGGCGCGAGCGGCCCGATGGCAGCGCGGAACTTTGGCGCGGCGCCGACCCCAACAAGGACCAGAGTTATTTCCTGGCGATGCTCAGCCAGGAGCAAGTCAGCCGCGGGCGCTTTCCGGTTGGCGAGATGCTCAAGCCGGAGGTGCGCGCCGCGGCTGTTAGGTTCGGCCTGCCCACCGCGGGGAAGAAGGACAGCCAGGGGATTTGTTTCATCGGCAACATCAAGATGAGCGACTTTCTGAGCCACTACGTCGAGGACCGGCCGGGCGAGATCGTCGACCCGGCGGGCCGGGTGTTAGGCGAGCACCGCGGGTTGCACCTTTACACGCTCGGGCAGCGCAAGGGCCACGGGATTGCCTCGCCGCGCGAGGGGGTCGCCTACGTGGTGGTCGGCAAGGAGCCGGCAAGCAACCGGCTGGTGGTCGGCTACGACCTTGGCGAGACGCCCGGGCTGTATGCCACCCGGGCGATTGTCGGGTCGGTCTCGGCCATCGGCGCGGGGCTCGGGGAGCCGCGTGACCTGTTAGCCCAAGCGCGCTACCGGGCGGGTGGTGAGGCGGCGCGGATCGAGGGATGGGCGCCGGGGAAGTTGTTGGTGACGTTTGCGCGCCCGCAGCGGGCGCTGACTCCGGGGCAGATCTGCGCGTTCTACGATGCCGGGCGGCTGCTGGGCGGCGGGGTCTTCGAGCAGGTCGGGGTGGCGGGCGGTTGACGGGCGCGGTGGCGGCGGCTGGGTTGGGAAGCAAAAACCCCGCAGCGCCGGAGCGGCTGCGGGGTTCTTGGGGTTTTGGTTTTAAAGGAAAGAGTACCGCTGTGCCGTCGATGGAGCTGTGAGCCACGTTCCCATAGCCCAATAGGTTGGGGGCATCCCCGGGCTTTCTGTCTTCCTGTGAAGGCGTGACATGGCCCCGGGGTGGTCGCCCCCAGAATTCGTATTATCGGTTCGGGCACGCTGCCATTCAATGACGCACACAGCAGTGGGGGGAACATAGGAGCCGCGCCGCGATGCGCAACTGAAAAACCCGGAGAAAACAGCGGCCAAGTGGATCCGTGTGGGGAAGCACGCAGCTGCGAATCCGAGCCGCGGAATGATCCGGATCCCTTGACAGCTTAGCGGATGCCGCGGAGCATCCCGGCGTGGACGACCTCACCCTGAAGCACAGCCCGCTCGAATCGCTGCATGCAGAACTCGGCGGCAAGCTCGTCGCCTTCGCCGGCTGGTTCATGCCGGTCCAGTACACCTCGATCATCGACGAGCACGAAGCGGTGCGCCGGGCCGCCGGAGTCTTCGACATTTCCCACATGGGGCAATTGGTCGTCACCGGCGCGGGCGCCGCCGCCTGGCTCGACACGGTGCTGGCCAGCCCGGTTGCCGCGCTGGACGTGGGCGCCGGTCAATATTCATTTCTTCTCAACGATGCCGGCGGGGTCATCGACGACCTCATTGTCTGCCGTGAAGGCCCCGAGGCGTTCTTCCTGGTGGTCAACGCCTCGATGATCGACGCCGACGTCGCCTGGCTGCGCGCCCACCCGGGTGCCGCGGCGGTGCTCGACGACCAGAGCCTCCGGTGGGCCGGGATGGCCGTCCAAGGGCCGCTGGCGCTGAGCGTGGCCGCCACGGTGCTCCCAGGGGTGCGCGTGCCGGAGCGCAACGGGATCGTGAGGGCGCTCGTCGACGGCAGCGAGGTGGTCATTTGCCGGACCGGCTACACCGGTGAGGACGGGTTCGAGTTTTTCTGCGAGGCGGGGGCCGGACAGGCGTGGTTTCGCCGCTGGGTCGCCGCCGGTGCCCAGCCGTGCGGCCTCGGGGCGCGCGACAGCCTCCGGTTGGAGATGGGCTATCCGCTCAATGGCAACGACCTGAGTCCGCAGCGCACGCCCCTTGAGGCGGGCCTCGGGTTTTTCGTCGGCTGGGACAAGCCGGCGTTCATCGGCCGGACCGCGTTGCTCGAGCAGAAGGCCAACGGACTGCGCGAAAAACTCGTGGCACTCCGCTACAC
>JBILQE010000087.1:0-7268 GCA_044373465.1 Akkermansiaceae bacterium
TCGAACCATTTGGACCTTCGGCCACCCGTGCATGTTGCAGCACTCACGGGGTCCGCTAGGGACGTTGAACCAAACATTACGGTCTGCCCAGCGCCGGTTGCTGAATGACTTCATGCCGTCACTACGAGATGCTTCTCCGCTTCTCCGTTTCTCCGTGGTAAGTCACTCATTCATCCAGCGGAACCCGGGCGACCTGCTCATTGGTGGCGGTCTCCTCCGTCGCCGGGCCGCCAAAGCGGGCCGGTCCGGCGATCCAAAAAGCCCCTAAATCCGCTTCGCATTTTATTTATAAATCGAACTTGCGCGGGCACTGACAATTTTACAGACTAATCCATAGCTGGCCACGATTCCGGGCCTTCGGACCCATTCTGTCAGCAAATTCTCTCCAACTGAACAATCTATGAATCCTGCAATTCACCGCATCAAGAATCGCAAAATGTTCCGTGCGCAGAACGCCCTTGGGCTCTCGGTGCTCATGGTTGCCTCGGCCGCGACAGTTGGAAGCCTGCACGCGCAAACGGCATGGAACTCGGCCGCCGTCACGACGGCAGACCGGTTCACCACGGGAACTGCGACGGCCACGACATGGAGCGATACCGCCGCATGGGATAGTGGCACGGTTGCAGATGGTGCCGGATTGTCGGTGACCCTCGAACCGAGACACCTGACCGGGGTAATGACGGTGACGGTCGACGGGACCTACACTGTTGGGAACCTCACATCCCGGACCTCCAACAACAACTTGCTATTTACCGGAGCCGGCAAGTTGATCTTTGACAACAACGGTAGCGCGTCAGTTTGGAACGCCCACAGCCGAGTCACCCGCTTTACCAACTTGCGGACCGATCTATTTGTCGACTTCCAGTTGAACAACGCGTTGGACATCCGTTTCGGCACGGCCCGCTCTAACGAAACGGGAGTCGGGCGGATCGGCGGAGTGATTTCCGGGGTCGGCAAGCTTACCCTGTCGCTGGCCCAGAATGATGCCGACGTCACGCGGTTCCACAAAATCGGCAATGGCGCCACCGCCAACACTTATTCAGGCGGGACCGAAATCCGCCACGTGGTCAACACCGCCTACGGAACGGGTCACGGGGTCGGCGCGGCGACCTTGCTGGTCAATGCGGTTAGCACGGGTGCCTTCGGTACCGGTGATGTGAACCTCAACTCGGCCGGCTTGAACGCTACCGCAGTGACCGCGTTGACTGCCGCAACCGGCGGCTTGCAGGTCCAGTTCTCGCAAAACGATGTGATGGGGTCAACCGCGGTGCTGTCGCAGACAGGCAACGGAGCCGGCACGGTGTTTTTGCAGTCGACTTCCCAAACGATCGGCGGGCTTGTGTCAACCGGAACCGCTACCGAACAGGACCGCAAGCGGGTGACCTCGGTTGCGGGTACCCTCAACATCACTACCGCGCTCGCGGCATCAAACTCCTACGGCGGCCGGATTGTTGGTGGAACCACGGTGAACATCGACGGGTCCGGGACCCAGGAGCTCACCAGCACCAACAGCTACAGCGGAGCGACGACCATCAGTGGCGGCACGCTGCTGGTGAACGGTTCGCTGACGGCCTCGGCAGTCACGGTGAACGGCGGGATTCTCGGAGGCAATGCAACCTTTGGCAGTGACGTCTTGGTCAACACCGGCGGGACCATCTCCGCGGGCAACTCGATCGGCAGCATGACCCTCAGCGGCGGACTTGACGTCCAGGGTGCGATGAACGTTGAAGTCGATGATGTGGCTCTTGCCGACCTCTACAGCGTTGCCGGAACCCTCAACCTCGGTGCCAACTCGGCCCTCAACGTGAGCGTCCTCAACGCGATCACCGGAACGACCTACGTCTTCGGCAACTACGGGCTGTTGGTCGGCACGTTCGCCACGGTGAGCAGCGGCTGGGCAGTCGACTACGCCTACGACAACGGGATTTCGACGAACAACCTGGCGCTCATCGCGGTGCCTGAGCCGGGCGCGATCGCGCTGAGCCTGGTTGGCGGGCTGCTGCTCTTCGCCCGCCGTCGCCGGTAGGAACCAATCAACCAGATGGGCCGGTCAGCAGTGCTGACCGGCCCTTTTTTGTTGGCGCGGGGAGGGCTCGAACCAACGTCCAACGTCCAACCCTGGGCGTTGCGGGCCGGGCGGAAATGCGCTTGACCCGAAACCGGTGATTGGGAAAACATTTTAGAAATCACACTAAACAGCGGCATGCGGACGATTCGTAAGCAAAAGAAAGTGCGCGGGCTGTGTGCAGCTCTCGGGGTGGCCGCGCTGGGGATGGCGAGCAGTCAGGGTGCGACGTGGTATTGGGCGGGAGCGAATTCCAACTCCGCGGCGGAATGGGAGACGACGACCAACTGGAATCCAGCGGGCGTGCCAGGCGGGGTGGCCGACATTTTGCTGGTGGGCAACCGGAGCGGGAACGCCAATGTTTCGGGGATCGCCAATGCCTCGGCCGGCTCGGTGAGCGTGATCCGGATGAATGCCTCGCGGACGGTGGGGAGCATCTATGCCGCCCAGGCGAACGACCGGAACTTCAGCATCCACCCAGGGACCGGCGGGTCGCTGACTTTTGACAACGGCCTGGGCACCTCGAACTACATCGTCCGCCGGGACGCGAGCTCCAACGCCGCAGTCGATCTTGCGCAGCTGCGCGCCGGGATTGACGTGAACATGGTGCTCAACTCGAACCTGGTCTTCGACGTCTTCGTCAAGCGCGGGTATGGCACGTCGACCCCGACAGCTGGATCGACGATGAGCAACTTCATCAACAGCAACATCAGCGGCAACGGGTCGCTGACCGTGCGCGCGGCGCTGCTGACCACCACCGGCAACGCGACGACCAACGCGTTCTATTCGATCGAAGGTGGCAGCGGTGCCAACACCCACGCTGGCGGAACGATCTTCCAGAAACTCAATCCGGTCCTCGGAAACAGCAGCACCGTGACCACCGATGTCCAGTCGGTCTACCGGCTCAACAAGCAGCACGCGACCGGCGATGGCGCCACGACCGTCGGCGCGGGTGCCATCGTCATGGTCACCAGTCTGGCAGCCACCGGCGGCGCGATCAACGACACGACCGACTTGAACTTGCTCTTTGACGGTGTCCGCCGCGGCCAGATGGCGATCGCCACCGGTCACAACGAAACGGTTGCGAGACTCTTCCTTGATGGTGTCGCCCAGGCCGCAGGGACCTACGGTGCGACCGGCAGCGGTGCTACGTTCATTCTCGACGACTGGTTCACCCCAGCGATCAATGCGGTGACGGGCACCCATCTGGGCACGCTCACGGTCCTCGGGATCCCCGAGCCGGGCGCGATCGCGCTGAGCATGCTCGGCGGCCTCCTGCTCTTCGCCCGCCGCCGGCGGTAGGAACGCTTCAACAAAAATGCCCGGCCGGTCGCGAGACCAGCCGGGCATTTTTTTGACCCGGGGGTCGGGGGTCGGGGGTCGGGGGTCGGGGGTCGGGGGTCGGGAGTCGGGAGTCGGCGAGAGAGCTTGCGCGCAGCTCGTATGCGATCCCCGCTCCCCGTCAGTCACTCTCCCATGGTGCGACCAGCGGGATGGAAGTACGCCCGTGGCGGCGATAAATCAGGAAATCCCGGTCGGTGGTCCAGACCCGAGGCTCAGGCACAATCTCGGTCATGCGCACCAAGCAGGCGTCGGCGAAATCCATCGGGGTATCGGCGTATTTAGCCATGAGTTTCCAAACGGCAGGCGCTTGCTGCTGGAAGTCGAACGCGCAGCGGAGCAAGCCGTCGCGGTGCCACTGGGCGAGGGTTTTGCGTGACGCTGGGAGGTTTCTGAGCAGGTAGAGAGCTTCAGCCAGCACGGCCTCGCAGGTGAGCAACGGCGGGCTCATCCGTTTGAAGCATAGCACCGCCCACGGGTGATGGTGGTCCGACCGGTCCAGCAAGGCGACCAGCGAGCCGGTATCCATGAGCAATGACGGAATCATTGCGCGATCGCGCTTGGGAGTAGAGAGCTATTCATCAGGAAGCTCTCTTTCCGCCCCCCGACTCTGGACTCCGGACCCCCGATGCCTTGGCGCCAAAGCCACTCAGGTGATCCTTGTTGGTGGATAAATCAGTCAGGCCACTTGATCCGATATGCCCTGGCTCCTCGAAATACCTCGCGGTAAGAGCATAGCAGCTAGGGCTGGCGGATGCGCCGGTGCTGGTGACGGCTTCCAAGCCCATTCGCAGGAGGGTGGAAAGCTTGACCCCGCGGCGTGCGGCCTCCGCTTTCAGGAGCGCCTTCTCAGCGGCGGATACCTTGATGGAGAGCGTTTCTCGCATGGCTTAAAGTAATCCCGATGCGGCAATTGTCGACTACTTTGCGGGGGTCGGGAGACGGGGGTCGGGGGTCGGGGACGCATACGAGCTGCGCGCAAGCTCTCTGACGACTCCCGACTCCCCGCCCCCTCCCGACTCCCGACTCCCGACCCTTGGTGTATCTTCCAGCAAATGGCCGCTCGAAGTGCAAAGGATCTTGAAGTCTACCAGTGGGCCTACTCGCTCGCGATGGACGTGTTTGCTGTCTCGGCTCGGTTCCCTCTCGAGAAGCGCTATAGCTTGACGTCTCAGATCCGCAGGA
The DNA here is from genome assembly GCA_044373465.1 of Akkermansiaceae bacterium. Lineage (GTDB taxonomy): Bacteria > Verrucomicrobiota > Verrucomicrobiia > Verrucomicrobiales > Akkermansiaceae > JBILQA01. The sequence goes on from JBILQE010000087.1 coordinate 4,592, forward strand.
GTTCGCGCTCAGTTGCTCTCAACCTCCGGGAAGCTTGGGCAAGCGGCGCTACGAGGCCAGTGAGTATCATCTGCATTCACCAAAGCGCTTCCTTATACGCGGGCGGGAAACCCTATTGCAGGGCAATTGTTGCGTTGCGGCACGTCTTGAGTCGTTTTTGCCCACGAAGCTCCTCCCAATGCCCCATCACCATGGTCTACTCGCCAGCAAGGCGGATTGCTTCTTGAATAATGGCAGGTGAGAGAATCGAGCCTACGGAAACGAGCAGCTCGATTTCGGGTGCGAGGGATGGGATGATGCCGGATCTTTTGGCATCCAGGAGAACGCCCAAGGTGCCGATGACTGGAAGATGGAGTTGCTGCGCGCAATTGCGCGCGGCGAGGTCATCGAGGACGCAGACGGCTGAGCGAATCGAAGAGGCAAGGGCAATCACGGCCGATTCGCCTGCACCAAGGTCGCACGCAATGACCTGCTGGGATGTCGGAACATTGGCGACCACTCGCGCAGAAGTGCTCGGCGTCTCGATCCACTGTCTCGCCGGATCATGCGCGGGGCCTGCTAGGATTTCCGCGTAGACCGCAGCGGGAATGATAAACCCTGGGCAAAGACTTTCCAGCACTCCAAGGCGACTGATCTTCCCTAGCAGAATCAATGGCGAGGCATTGAGGATCCAGGTCGTCACGGTGCGAGCTCCTTAGCCAGGTCCGCTGGGTTGAGCTGAATCGCGGCCACGCGGTAGGCGTGCAGGGCATCAATAAATGCGGCACGAGAAATTCCGGCGATCTCGGCAGCTTTGGCTTGGGAAATCCGCCCGACCTCATACCATTTGACGCACGCTGCCAGGGTCAATTCGGTGGCAAACTCCGCCGGGCTAGCGCACAGGTTTGCCAGGCCGCAATCCGGCAGATCCAGCGTCACTTTCATGGCTGACGATGCCACGTTCGGGCAGAATGTCGAGACATTGGCTATCGCGTTGCCGGAGCAACGGCCAAGCGGCATCTCCACCACGGAGCAGCGACTCCCCGGCGTTCTGACGGGGCGGGGTGGCCGTTGGTGGGTGCTGCGCCGTTAGCCAATGGCACAACCCGCGCTGGACGCTGCGGAGACGCATCGCCCTACCGCCGGTCTGGGGGTCGGGGATCGGGAGGCCCGGCCCTACCGAGCGGCAACGGGGCCTTTGGCGACCTTCGACCTTCGACTTTCAGACCTTCGACTGCCCCTCCAGCCGGGCGGCCACCGCTGCGACGTTGGTCGCGCGGTCGAAATGGGTTGCGGCGAACGCGGCGGCGGCCTGGCCGCGGCGCTGGCGCTCGGCGGGGTCGCGGGCGGCGTGGATGGCGGCGATGAGCGCCGGCTGGTCGTCGGCGTCGACCGTCCACCCGCCACCGCTCGCGGTGATCCACTGGCCGATGCTTGAGCGTGCGTCGCCGATGAAGATCACCGGGCGCCCGGCGGCGAAGATCCCCTGGAGCTTGCTCGGGACCATCGTCCCGGTCCACCCGGGGTCGAGCGACGCGAGATGGACGTCGGCGCACTGGAGGTGGGCGCCGAGCTCGCCGGCCGGGGCGTAATCGTGGAGCCCGATCCGGCAGTCCGGATGGGCCGCAGCAAACGCCGCAATCTCGCCCCGGCGCTTGCCACCACCAAAGAACTCGAAACGGACCGGCTCGCCCGCAAGCGCCACCGCGGCGGCCAGCACCTCGCCAAACCGGTGACCAAGCCCCATGTTGCCGGAATACATGACCACCAGCTCATCCTCTCCCCAGCCGCGCGACTGGCGCAGTGAAGTGGAAAGTGACAAGTGCGAAGTGAGAAGTGCCGAGGAAGAAGTGCAAAGTGGCAAGTGCGAAGTGACAAGTGGGGACCTGTCCGATGAAACGGGACTTTGCGGAGGAGAAGCCGCTTCTTCCTCGGCACTTCTCACTTCGCACTTCTCACATTCAACTTCCCCGGTCGCCCACAGCGGCACCCACGACACGGCTTGCGCGGGAGCATAGCGCCCGACCCGCGCCGCCATGTCCGGCCCGAGCGTGACAATCGCCGCGCAGCGGTGGCCGCCGAACCCAAGCCGGGTCAGCCATCCGAGCGCCCGGTGGAGTAACCCGCGCTCGCGCAGCATCCCGTGGGCGACCATCACGTCCGGATACAGGTCCATCACCCAGTGGCCATGGTCGGCACCCCGGATCCACGAAAACACCCGCGCCAGCAACGACAAATACGGCGGCGTCGTCAACGCGACCACCCGGTCAGGTTTCGCGATCCGCAGCAGCCGCCACTTCACCTGCGCGTAAAACGACGCGTAGTCGACCAGCTTCCCGACAAACGTCCCGCGCCCGAACCGCGTCGCCCGCAAGCGCACCACCCGTAAAGGACCGTCAACACGGTCAACCTCGTCAGTCTGGTCAACCTCACCCGCATACCCCCCCGCCGCGCAGATCACCGTCACCTCGTGGCCATCCGCCACCAGCCGCTCCACCACCGCCTCCAACATCACCCCGGTCGGCGCCGCGTCCGGCGGGTAGTATTGGTTGAGGAAGACGAGGTGCATTGGGGAAGTGATCAGTGATCAGTGATCAGTGAGCAGTGAGCAGTGAGCAGTGAGCAGTGAGCAGTGAGCAGTGAGCAGTGAGCAGTGAGCAGTGAGCAGTGAGCAGTGAGCAGTGAGCAGTGAGCAGTG
>JBILQE010000047.1:0-26423 GCA_044373465.1 Akkermansiaceae bacterium
TCGTGGAGGCCGAGGTTGCTCATGATGGTGCACACCATCGCGGCTCCGGGAAGTTCGCCGCGCTCCTTGAGTGCCAATGCGGCAATCGCCATGACCCGGTCCCCGGAAACGACCGTGCCGGTCGCGTCGCTGAAGATCACCCGGTCGGCGTCGCCGTCGAGCGAGATGCCAAGGTCGGCGTGGTGCTCGCGGACCATGGCGGCGGCGACTTCGGGATGGAGGGCGCCGCAGCCGGCGTTGATGTTGCGCCCGTCAGGGGTGGTGGCGGTGGTGATGACCCGCGCTCCGAGGTCCCGGAAGATCCGCGGAGCAAGCGTGTGGGCCGCCCCGTTGGCCGCGTCCACCACGATGGTCATCCCATCCAGCGACAAGTTTCCGGCCGCCGCGCGCAGGCCATCCAGATAGGCATCCTGGGCGTTAGCCGCGGTGGTTAGGGTGCCGGGCTGGCCGCCGGGCGGGCTCGCGGCGGCGCCGAGAATGAAGTCCTCGAGGGCCGCCTCGAGGGCGTCGCCAAGCTTGTAGCCGTCCCCGCCGAAGATCTTCAACCCATTGTCCTCATGGGGGTTGTGGGAGGCGGTCAGGACGATGCCGGCGGCCGCACCGGTGCTCCGGGTCAGCTGCGCGACGGCCGGGGTCGGCAGCACTCCGGCGAGCACCACGTTGGCGCCCTCGGCGAGCAGTCCCGAGCTAACGGCAGCTTCCAACATCGGCCCTGAACTGCGCGGGTCCCGGCCGATGACGACTGTGCCGCCGGCGGGAGCCAGCAGTCGCGCCACTCCGCGCCCCACCCGCAGGGCGATCTCCGCGGTGATCGGATACTCGTTAGCCCTGCCGCGGATGCCGTCGGTGCCGAAAAGTTTCATGAAGCGGTTGGAGAGAACTGGTGTCTAGCGGTGGGGGGTGAGGTTTTGCGGAAAATCTCCCCGCGGTAAAGCCGGAAACCGCCCGCCACCCCCAACATCCCGTCCGGCGTGGATTTTTCCCCACCCGGGGCAACTCTGGCGTTGCCTAGCAGACGCAACTGTTAGCAGGTTGTGCCCGTTCGCGCTGGGGAACCGGCGCTCCAGCCAGAGCACTCCAGAGAATTTCGCCATGAAGAATTCCAAGCATTCCGGGCAAGCCGCGGTGGCCAACGGACAATCCGGCGGGTCGGGAGACAATTGCGGGCTGCGCCGGCGCTGTTGGGGCATGCCTAGACTGTTAGCTCCGTTGTTGTTAGTTTTGAGTTTGCCGGTGCTCGACGCGGTGGCGCTGCCTGTGGTCGATGACGGGGCGCTGACCAAGGCGTTGACCGAAGGGTTGGGCAAGGCGGCCGACGAGGGCACCGCGGTGTCCGGCGAGGTGCTGGCCAAGGCGGCGGCGGCGGCGCCGCAGGAGGTGAAGGTGAATGTCACCAAGGGCAAGCGGGGGAGCCCGAGCCCTGGCTATGAGGCGTTGAGCCGCAGCGTGTTTATCATTGGCTCGGTGTACAAGTGCGGGAAGTGCAGCCACTGGCACATGGGCGGGATGGCCACCGGTTGGGCGCTGACGAGTGACGGGGTGATGGTGACCAACGCGCACGTGTTCACCGGTGCGACGGGCGAGTCCTGGGGAGTCTGCTCGGTGGATGGCAAGGTGTTCCGGATCACCGACGTGTTGGCCATGGATGTCGACGCTGACCTTGCGGTGTTCAAGGTCGACACCGCCGGGGCGACGCTGCGGCCGCTGCCGCTGGCGGATGACGCGCCGGTTGGCGCCCGGGTGACGATGATCAGCCACCCGGACGGCCGGTATTTTTTCCAGACCTCCGGCGAAGTCGCCCGCTACCTGATGGCCCCGACGCCTGACGGGAAAAGCCAGAAGACCGCCATGTCGATCACCGCCGACTATGCCAAGGGGTCCTCCGGCGGCCCGGCGCTCGACTCAAGCGGCGCGGTTGTCGGTATCGCCTCCTCGACCCAATCGATTTATTACAATGCCGAGGCCGGCAAGCCCGAGAAGGGGCCGCTCCAGATGGTTGTCAAAAACTGCGTCCCGGTTGCCGCCCTGCGTGCCATGGTGGCTAAAAAGCCTTGATGATCAGGGGTGGGCGTTTTTTCCGGGGTTCCTGATGGTCGCCCGGCGGGCAATTAGCCTTGCATGGGGCGCGGGTCGGGGCGATGGGAGGGGCGGATGGACCACGCGTATCTTATTCTCGCAACAGCGCTGGCGACCGTCGGCGGGGCGCTGGGGATCCGCTCGGTCCGCCACGGCTCGCGCAGCCGCTGGACGGTTTTCTGGATGGTGGGGGCCTTTCTCGCCCAGCTTGCCTTCCTCGGCGTGCGCGGCGAACAGCGCGGCGCCTGCCCGTTGCGCGATATCGGCGAGGTCCTCGCCTTCCTTGCTTGGTCGCTGACCTTGTTTTACCTCTGCGTCGGTCCGCTGTACCGGGTCTCGCTGTTGGGGGTGTTCACCGCCCCCGCGGTGGTGCTCTTCCAGCTCGCGGCGCTGCTGCCGGGGATGTTGGACGCGGTGCCGCGGCATGCCCAGCAGGTCGACCCGTGGCGCGAGGCCCATGGGGCGCTCTCGGTGCTGTCGTACGGGGCGCTGGCGCTGGCTGCGGTGGCGGGGGTGATGTTTTTGATGCTCAACCGGTTGTTGAAGGACCACCACCTTGCGGGAGGATTGTTCAAGAATCTTCCGCCGGTGCGCGAGCTCGTCCGGTTGGAGTTGCGGCTGATGGTGGTCGGGTTTGTGCTGTTGAGCGGCGGGATTTTGAGCGCGCTGATGATGCACGAGCTCGGCGGCGGCGCGCACCTGTTGGCGGCGGTGGGGACCTGGGCGGCCTACGCGGTGTTGTTGGTGGTGCAGTGGTTGCGGGGGCTGACGCCGCGGCGGCTTTCGGAGGTGGCGATCATGCTCTTTGGCATGTCGTTGATGGTTTTCGCGTTTCTTTAAATGGAGCTCATCTGTCTGGGACTGAACTACCGCACGGCGCCCGTCGAGGTGCGCGAGCGGTTTGCGGTCGGGACCGGGAAGCTTGACGCAGCTGGGCGGGCGCTGATCGCCTCCGGAGCGGTGGGCGAGGGGGTGGTGTTGTCGACCTGCAACCGGACCGAGTTCTATTTTGCCGCGCGGGATGGCGAGGCGGGGATGGTCGCGGCGCGCAACTACCTGCGCGAGAACTTCGAGTTGCGCCTCGGCGACGACGGCCACTTCTACGAAATGCACCGGCGCGACGCCGCGCTCCACCTCTGCCGGGTGGCCAGCGGGTTGGACTCGATGATTCTCGGCGAGACCGAGATTTTCGGCCAGGTCAAGCAGGCCTACCGGATTGCCCTCGAGGGCGGGCTGACCGGCGGGACGCTCAACAAGGTGTTCCAGCGGGCGTTTGCCATCGGCAAGCGGGTCCGCACCCAGACGAGCATCCAGGAGGGCGCAACCTCGGTGGGCAGCGTCGCCGTCGACCTCGCCGAGAAAATCTTCGGCCACCTCAAGGACAGCCAGGTCATGGTCATGGGCGCCGGCGAGATGAGCCGCATCACTGCCCAAAGCCTGCTGTCGCGCGGGGCTCACAGTATTTTTGTTACCAACAGGTCCTACGACCGCGCCGTCGAGCTCGCCGAGGAGATGCAAGGCCAGGCGGTGCGCTTCGACGAGTGGCAGAAGGTGTTGGAGACGGTGGACGTGGTGATCTCCTCGACCGGGGCGCCGCATGCGATCGTCGACCGGGCGCATGTTGAGGCGGTGAGGCGCAAGCGGAAGTACCGGCCATTGTTCTTCATTGATATTGCGGTGCCGCGTGACATTGATCCGGCGGTTGGTGAGATTGAGGAGGTCTATCTGTACGACATCGACACGCTCGAGCAGCTCGCCGGTGAGGCGCGCAAGCGGCGCCAGAAGCAGATAGAGATTTGCGAGGAGATCATTCAAGAGGAGCTCGGCAAGGCGGGATTGCCGGGCATCATCAAGCGACAAGCATGACAAACAGCAAACAACGACTGGTGGTGGGCACCCGCGGCAGCGAACTGGCGCTGGTGCAGGCGGAGATGGTCGAGGGCCAGTTGCGGGCGCATTTCCCCGATCTTGAGATTGTTCGGCAGGTGATCCGCACGACCGGCGACCGGCGCACCGACGTGCCGCTCAGCGAGGTGGCCAAGGCCGAGGGGGTTTTTGACAAGGGGGTTTTCATCAAGGAGTTGGAGAGCGCCCTCGAGAGCGGCGAGATTGATCTGGCGGTCCACAGTCTCAAGGACATGCCAAGCACGCTGGAGGCCCGCTTCGCGCTCGGGGCGGTTCTCGAGCGGGCGCCGATCCGCGACGTGATCATCTCGCGCGGACCCGGTGGCTTGAACGGCCTGCCGAATGACGCGCGGGTGGCCACCGGCAGCGTCCGCCGCCAGCGGCAGCTGCGCTTCCTGCGCCCCGACCTCGAGGTGGGCGACATCCGCGGCAATGTCCCGACCCGGCTGCGCCGGCTGTTGGAGCCCGGCGGGCCCGACGCGATCATGCTCGCCGAGGCCGGGCTTGTTAGGCTGGGCCACAACCTGGCGCGCGGGATCGAGATTGACGGCGAGTGGTTGCACGTCGAGGTGCTCGACGAGTCGGCGTTCTATCCGGCGGCGGGCCAGGGGGCGGTGGCCATCGAGGTGCGCGCCGGGGACGAGCAGACCGCGGCGCTCGTCGGGCAGTTGAACCATCTTGAAACGATGCAGCGGATCACTGCGGAGCGCGAGTTCCTGCGGCTCATGGATGGCGGATGCCACACACCCGTCGGGGTGTTCTCGGAGGTTTCCGGCGGCCAGTTGCGGCTGTGCGCGCGGGTGTTTGACGAGGTCGACTTGGCCCGCGAGCCAGTCCAGGCCAGCGCCGAGGGGCGCTTGTCCGACCCCCTGGCTGTTGGGAGAAAACTCTTTGAGGCACTGGCATGAAAAAAGGGATCTGTTATCTGGTAGGGGCGGGTCCCGGGGACCCCGGTCTGGCAACCGTCAAGGCCAAGGAGTGCCTCGAGAAGGCCGACGTGGTCGTCTATGATGCGCTGAGCAGCCCGGTGCTGTTAGGGTGGACCCGGCGCGACTGCGAGAAAGTCTACGTCGGCAAGCGGGCGAAGGACCACGCGCTGACCCAGGAGGGGATCAACGCGCTGATCGTGGAGAAGACCCGTCAGGGGCTGGCGGTGGTGCGTCTCAAGGGCGGGGATCCGATGATCTTCGGGCGGGGCGGCGAGGAGGCCGCGGAACTAGCGGCAGCGGGCGTGGCCTTCGAGATCGTCCCGGGGATCAGTTCGGCGATTGGCGGGCCTGCCTATGCGGGGATTCCGGTGACCCACCGCGACCACTGCTCGCAGCTAACAATTTTCACCGGGCACGAGGACCCGACCAAGGCGGAGAGCAGCATTGATTATGCGCGGATCGCCGCGGCCCCGGGGACCAAGGTGTTTCTGATGGGGATGGCGCGCTTGGGCGAGATCTGCGCCGCACTGGTGAGCCACGGGATGGACCCTGCCACCCCGGTGGCGCTGACCCGCTGGGCGACGACGCCGCGCCAGCAGACGCTAACAGGCACGCTGGCAACCATTGCCGGACTCGCCGAGGCCGCGAACTTCGGCTCGCCGGCCGTCGCGGTGATCGGCACGGTGGTTGGCGAGCGGGCGAAGATCAACTGGTTTGAAACCCGTCCGCTGTTTGGCAGGCGGATCGTCGTCACCCGCACCCGCGAGCAGGCCGGCGAGCTCAGCGCGCAGTTGGGCGAACTCGGCGCGGACGTCATCGAGCTGCCAACCATCCGGATCGAGCACCCCGACGACCGGCTGAGCTTTGCCGAGTCGGTGGCCGCGGCGCACACCTACGACTGGCTGGTGTTCACCAGTCCCAACGGGGTTGAGCGCTTCTTTGATGGATTCTATTCGATCTACGAGGATGCCCGCAGTCTCGGCGGCGCGCGGATTGCCGCCATCGGCCCGGGGACCGCCACGAAGATCAAGGAGTACCGGATCGGCGTCGACCTCATGCCGGAGAAGCACGTCGCCGAGGGGCTCGTCGCGGCCTTCGCCAAGGAATCAATCGAACACCAGACGATCCTGTGGGTTCGCGCCCAGGAAAGCCGCGACATCGTCTATGACGGACTCATGGCCCTCGGCGCGATCGTCGACGAGTGCCTTGCCTACAAGACCGTCGCGGAAACCGCCGACCCTAACGGGGCCGCCGCCAGGCTTGCCGAGGAGGGCGCCGAGGTCATCACCTTCACCAGCGCCTCGACGGTCGAGCATTTCTTCGCCATGGGGCTAACCATCCCGGGGAAGTGGACCGCCGCAAGCATCGGGCCGGTCACCAGCGAGGCGCTGCGCAAGCACGGCGTGGTCCCCGGAATCGAGGCCAAGAGCCACGACATCCCCGGACTCGTCGCCGCGGTGCGCAAGCACTTCGCCTCGCGTTAGACACTAGCCGTTAGCTTCGCCCTGCCGGCTCAGCGGGGGACCAAGGTGACCCGCGTCGGGTCGTAATGGTCGTCCGGGCGGAACAGCCATCCGGGGTTGCGGTTGAGAACCTCGTAGCCGGTGAGGGTGAACACCGGGAGGAACTGGTTGCTGTTGGGCTCGTAGAAAGTCTCCCCCGAGTAGAAGCCGCGGATCCGGTATTCGAAGTTTTGGTCAAACCCATAGCCCTGGCCGGGAGGGGCGCCCTCGGGGAGTCGGTCGGGGTTGCGCATCCGGTTCTCGCGGAAGATGACCAGCTTGGCGCTGCTCCACGGCTGCCGCGGGGCGCGGAGGTAGCCCCAGAAGCGGGTCTTCTGGACGAAGTAGCGCCGGCCGTAGAAGAACGCGCCGGTCGGCTCGTTGGCAATCTGGGCGGCGCGCTCCTCGGCGCTCGGCCCGCCCATGTTCGCAGCCCCGAAGGAGCTCGTCGATGAACAGCTCGTGGCGAACCACGGCAACGTCAGGAGGGCAGCCACAAGCAGGATCCGCATGCACCGAGTTAGGGGATGGTGCCGCCGAGCGCAAGCGTTCCTCCGCAAGGCGGTTAGGGATGGCTGCGGCGAAAGTTAGATAAAATTAGGGATTGTTGATATTCAGGATTTCCTGCATAATTTCCGGGATTGCGCGGGGCCGTGCGGGGATGCCCGCGACGGGTCCGGCAGGAACCCGGCGGAACCCCTAAACTTGTTGGTCATTTGGAAATCGGATCTTCCTCGCTGAACGTGGTGATTGCCTGCGGTGGGACTGGCGGGCACTTGTTTCCCGGGATTGCGGTGGCCGAGGCGCTCGAGGCGCGCGGGCACCGGACGCTGTTGTTGATTTCCGAGAAGGCGATCGACCGCGAGGCGTCGAAAAAATACGCGCACCTGCGCTTTGAGACTGTTCCGGCGGTTGCCAAACCCGCGAGTCTGTCGCCGAAGATGATTCCGTTCCTGTTGAAGATCTGGACGACGACGCGCCGCTGTCGGCGGTTGTTGTTGGACTCGCGGGCCGACGCGGTGCTCGGGATGGGCGGGTTCACCTCGCTGCCGCCGGTGCTTGCCGGCCACCGCCTCGGGCTGAAGACCTTCGTCCACGACTCCAACGCCCGGCCGGGGCGTTCGAACGTCCTGACGAGCCGGTTCTGCACCCGCGTGTTGTTGGGCATGGGCGCGGCGGCGAAATATTTTCCCAACAAGGAGACGGTGACGGTGGGCACGCCGGTGCGCCGCGAGCTAACAACCCTGCCGGAGCGGGCGAGCGCGGCGGCGGCGCTGGGGCTTGACCCCGGGCGGCCGGTGGTGGCGGTCATTGGCGGCAGCCAGGGGGCGCAGCATCTCAACACCCTGATGGTGGAGGCAGCTGCGGCGGTGGCGCCGGAGGTTCAGTTTTTCCATGCGGCGGGGCCGGCGGATTACGAGCGGGTAGCGGCGCTGGCGGGCGGGCGGGCCGGCTACCGGGTCGTCCCGTTCTGCGACCGGATGGCCGAGGTCTACGCGGTGGCCGACTTGATGGTGTGCCGCGCGGGAGCGTCGAGCCTAACCGAGATGGCGCGCTCCGGGATGGCCTCGCTGTTGGTGCCGTATCCGTATGCCGCCGACGACCACCAGACGAAGAACGCCGAGGTGTTTGCCGAGGCCGGGGCCGCGCGCGTCTGGCAGGAGCGCGACCTGAGTGCCGCGGCGCTGGCCGCCGAGCTCGGCGCCATCCTTGGCAACCCGCAACGGCTCGAGGCAATGCGCCACGCCGCCCGCGCGCTGGCCGTCGACGACTCCGCCGAGCGGGTCTGCGGGGTGATAGAAACAACCTGCGCAGCTAACTGATGGATAACCTTAGCGAGCTTCTGACCCATTCTGAGCGGCCGCTGCGGCTGCACCTCGTTGGTGTGGCCGGGTCCGGGATGAGCGGGCTGGCGCTGTTGTTGTTAGGGATGGGCCACCGGGTGAGTGGTTCCGACCGGGTGACGACGCGTGAGACCGAGCGGATGCAGGGGCTGGGGCTGGATTTTTATTCGCCGCACTCGGCGGAGGCGGTGAAGGACGCCGACGTGCTCGTCTATTCCTCGGCGGTGCGGGCGGACAATCCGGAGCGCCAGGCGGCGGTAGCGTTGGGGATCCCTGAGATTCGGCGGGCCGAGTGCCTTGCGGCGATTCTCCACACCCGCAAGGGGATCGTGGTGGCCGGCACTCATGGGAAGACGACGACCTCGTCGATGGCGGCGCACATTCTGCGTGCCGGGGGGATCAACCCGAGCCATTATGTTGGGGCGGAGATTCCGGTGTTGGGAGCCAACGCGAACTGGTCGCCGGAGGGCGAGCACATGGTGGCGGAGGGAGACGAGAGCGACGGGACCATCGCGCTGTTCCACCCGGAGCACGCGATCTTGCTCAATGTCGAGGCGGACCACCTCGACTACTACCGCGACCTTGAGCACATCCGCGAGGTCTTCGGGGTGTTCCTTGATCAAACAGTTGGGAAAATTTTTTACTGCGGCGAAGACCCGGTGGCACGGGAGATGTGCGCGGCGCGGCCCAACGCGGTGTCCTACGGGTGGAGCAACGCCGACTATGTGGCGGAGAATGTCCGCGAGTTGCGCGGGGTGGTTGCCTATGATGTGACCCGCCACGGGGAGTTGCTGACCTCGGTTGAGCTTGGGATTCCGGGTCGGCACAACGTGCTTAACTCCTTGGCGGCGATTGCCTTGGCCGACACGCTCGGGGTTGCGATGCTGCTTGCCTCACGGGCGTTGGGGACCTTTGCGGGAGCCAAGCGGCGGTTTGAGACGAAGTATCTATCAAGCCAGGTGCGGATCGTCGACGACTACGGCCACCACCCGACGGAGATCTCGGCGACGCTGCAGACAGCGCGCTCACTCAAGCCCGGGCGGGTGGTGGTGTTGTTCCAACCGCACCGGTTCACCCGCACCCAGGCGCTGGCGGCGGAGTTTGGCGAGGCGCTCCAGGCGGCGGACCTGGTTTTTGTGACGGATATCTATCCAGCCGGCGAGGTGCCGATCCCCGGAGTCAGCGGGGAGACGATCGTCGCGGCGATGGCCAACCATGGCGACACCCGCGGCGTCTCGGTGCCCGACCTGCGGACTGCCCACCACGCGCTCGGCGCGGCGCTCCAACCGGGGGACCTGGTCATCACCCTGGGCGCGGGCAATGTCCACGAGGCAGGCACCCGCCTTGCCCGCGACCTTGCCGTCATCGAGGAACTCCGCCGGATCGGCGGCGAGGCGGAACTCGACGCCAAGCTTTATGAGCCGATGCTGCGCCACACCACCATGCGGGTTGGCGGGCCGGCCCAGTATTGGCTCGAACCGCACACCTTCGGCGCGTTCGCGCGGGTCGTCGCCTATTGCCGCGAGCGCGGGATACCGGTGCGGGTTGTCGGGCGCGGGTCTAACTTGTTAGTGAAGGACGGCGGGATCGCCGGCGCGGTGATTCATCCTAACGGCGGCGAGTTTGCCGCCATCCGGGTCGAGGGCAACCGGGTGATCGCCGGCGCGGGAGTGCGTTTCAAGAAGGTCGCGGCGGTGGCCGAGGAGGCCGGACTGGGGGGGTTTGAGTGGATGGAGGGAATTCCCGGGAATGTTGGCGGCGGGCTGCGAATGAATGCCGGGGCCATGGGCACCGAGACCTTCGACCAGGTGGTGAGTGTCACCTTTCTTGACGAGGACGGTGAGATCCGTGAGCGCGGCCGCGAGGAGATCGTCGCCGCCTATCGGAATGTTGTGTTCCTGCGGCGAAATTTTGCGCTCAGCGCGGTGTTTTCCGGGCATCCGGACGAACCCGCGGCGATCCGCGCGCGGATGTTGGAGTCGATGGCCAAGCGCCGGACCAGCCAGCCGGTGGCGGCCAGCGCCGGCTGCATCTTCCGCAACCCGCAGACGGTTCCCGCCGGCAAGCTCGTCGACGAACTCGGCCTGAAGGGAACTTCCCACGGCAAGGCGCGGGTCTCGCTTGCCCACGGGAATTTCATCGTTAATGAAGGGAGCGCGAGCGCCACCGAAGTCCTCACCCTGATCGACGAGATCCGCGCCCGCGCGCTCGCCGAGCGCGGCATCGAGCTCGAACAGGAGGTCAAGATCATCGGCGAGGAGGAGCACACGTTCTAACATCATGGCAGAAGATCCAGTCATCGCCGTCCTGATGGGCGGTCCGGGAAGCGAGCGCGAGGTTTCGCTGGCCTCGGGGCGGGCAGTGCTCAAGGCGCTGCTGGCGGCGGGCAAGAACGCGGTCGGGGTGGACGTCACCAGCCGGGAGGTTAGCCTGCCGGCGGCAACGGTGTTAGCCTTCAACGTCATTCACGGGACCTTCGGCGAGGATGGCGAGCTCCAGGCGCAACTCGAAGCGCTCGGGGTGGCCTACACCGGCGCGGGGGTTGCCAGCAGCCGGTTGGCGTTCGACAAGTGCGCCAGCAAGGAGCGCTTTCTGGCCGCCGGGGTTCCGACTCCCGCGTCTGAGACCGTCGACGTCGCCGCCGGCCTGGTCTTGCCGAAAATGCGCGCTCCGCTCGTCGTCAAGCCGCCCTGCGAGGGGTCAAGCGTCGGCGTCCACATCGTCATGGACCAGACCGGGATCGCCGCGGCGATGTTAGACGCGGCGCGCTACGGCAAGCAGGTGCTCGTGGAACAGTTCATCGCCGGCAAGGAGCTGACGGTGGGGATTCTAGCGGATGCGGCGCTGCCGGTGATTCAGATTGCGCCGCGGGGAGGGTTTTACGACATGAACAACAAGTATCCGTGGATGGGCGGGGGCGGCGGGACCGACTACCACTGCCCGGCGGAGCTTGACGAGGCAACGACCCGGCGGGTCCAGGAGGCGGCGCTGGGCGCCCACCGTGCGCTCGGAGTGGAGGTTTACTCGCGGGTGGATGTGCTTCTGGACCAGGATGGCGAACCTTACGTGTTGGAGGTGAACACGATTCCGGGTATGACCGAGAGCAGCCTGCTGCCCAAGGCGGCGGCGGCTGCTGGCTACGACTTCACCCAACTGTGCCTGCGCATCGTCGAGCTTTCCCTGCAAGCCCGCTGAAAACCCAATGTCCAACAAGCCATTCCAGACCCGCGCGCGCCACCGGCCCAAGCAGCATGCCTTGGAGCTGCGGGTGCGTTCGCCGCGGATCATGTGGCTCGGGGTGCTCAAGGGGCTTGGGCGGGTGGCGCGGGTGGTGGTGCTGCTCATCGTCGCGGGAGTGGCCGCGTGGGGCGGCTGGCTTGGGCTCAAGCGGCTGTTCCTCGACAACGACGACTTCCGGCTTCAGGCAATCGAGCTCACCCCTAACAACGTCATCGACGTCGTTGGGATTGTCGAGCTGGGGGGGATCGACCTGCGCGCGAGCGTGTTCGAGGTGGGCACCGCGGAACTCGAGCGGCGCCTTGAGGCGCGTGCCGACATCATTTCCGCCACGGTCGAGCGCCAGCTGCCCGGGACCCTCATGGTCAGCGTCAAGGAGCGCAAGCCGGTTGCTTGGTTGGAGTGTCCGGCGCGCGGATTCAGCGGGCGCGACCAGGGCTCCGGGGTGCTGTTGGACGCGGACGGAGTGCTGTTCCCCTGCTCGGCGACCCTCTGGCCGCATGCGGAGGCGCTGCCGGTGTTAGAGCTGGCGGCGGCCGGCGACGATCCGCTGACGCCTGGCGCGGAGGTGTTGGATCCTGGGTTGCGGCGGGGATTGCGGCTGGTGTTGGCCGCAGAGGCGGCGATTCCGGCGGATGCCGGGTGGGCGGTCGAGCGGGTCCGGGTGGTCAATGGTTGGTCGCTGGAACTCACGACGAGCGACGGCGAGTGCGCGACCTTCGGGCTTACCGAGCAAGCGCGGCAGATGGCCGACTTGGTCACCCTCAAGCGCCACATTGCCGCCCAGGGTGGACGGATCGCCTCGGTGAACCTGATTCCGCAGCGCAACATCCCGGTGGTGTTAGGTGGGGATGCGCCGCCGCGGCGCGCAATCATCATCGAGGAGCCCGCCGGGCAACCTGAGGCGAACCCGGTACCGCCGGCCGCCGAGACGGATGAAAATTCCGCTGCGCCGTCCAACAGGCTTGATCGTGACGTGCGCGCGATCCTGAATCGCAACTAACCCCAGCCGCTGCGGCAGCTCCTCCATGTCTCGCTCCAAGATTTACGTCGGCCTTGAAATCGGAACCAGCAAGATCTGCATGGTTGTCGGTGAGGTGAAGAACGACGGCTCGGTGAAGATCCTGGGGGTCGGTGAGACAAAGTCCGCCGGCGTGCGCAAGGGGGAGATCTGCGACTACCCGCAGGCGCGCGCCTGCGTGAAAGCTGCGCTGGTGGAGGCCGAGGATGTCAGTGACGTCGACATCAAGAGCGTGTTTCTTTCCGTCACCGGCGCCCATATCCTCGGGGTCAACAACCGCGGAACCTATCGGCTCCCCGACGACGAGAACGAGATCGGCTCCGAGCACGTCGAGGAAGCCAAGGAGATCGCCCGCGACATCGCCATCCCCGGCGACCATGTCTATCTCCACCACGTCGTCCAACAATACTGGGTCGACGGCCAGGAGCACTCGAGCAACCCGCTTGGGCTGTTAGGCCGGACGGTGGAGGCCGACTTTCACATCATCCACGGGATCCGGACGCGGATTCAGAACAGCATCAAGTGCGTGCGGGAGATTCCGCTGGATGTTGACGACGTGGTGTTCGCGCCGCTGGCCTCGGCGCAGGTGGCGCTGACGCGCGAGCGCAAGGACGCCGGGGCGCTGGTGGTGGACATCGGCGGGGGAACGACCGACTACGTGCTCTACCTTGACGGGTCGGTGGCTGCCTCGGGATGCATTCCGGTAGGCGGCGACCACGTGACCAACGACATTCACCTGGTGACCCACGTGCCGTTCTCCAAGGCTGAGCGGGTCAAGATCGAGGAGGGGGATGCCTCCGGGGATGCGGCGCGCTCGATTGGGATGGTCAAGATCGCCGACGAGAAGGGGTTTCCGGAGGTCGAGATCCGCCGCCAATTGCTCAACGACATCATCCGCGGGCGCCTCAAGGAAACCCTTGAACTGGTCAAGCGGCGGCTCCCGGAAGGCGCACTGGAGAAGATCGGCGCGGGGGTCTTCCTAACAGGCGGGACGAGCATGATGCGCGGGTTTGGCGAGCTAGCGCAGGAAGTTTTCCAACGGCCGGTCTATCGTCCGGAGCGTCCCGAGGTCAGCGGGGTGCATGCGTATTTCAAAGACCCGCAGTACTCGACGGCCGTCGGGCTGATCCGCTACGCGCAGATCCTCGCCGAGGAGCGCCCCGAGAGTGGGCGCGGCCGGCGTCGCGGCGGCGGATTGCTGCGATCGATCTGGCCATTCGGCCGCTAGTCCGCTAGTCATTTCCGCTAACCAAATTTTTGCATGATTGAGTTCTCCCGTGCCGCGCAGCAGACCATTCCCTCGTCCCTGGTGAAGATTGTTGGACTCGGCGGGGCCGGGGCCAACATGCTTGACCGGATTGCCCTGGACGGGATGGAGGGTGCCGAGTTGCTGGCGGTCAACACCGATGTGCGCACCCTCTCAAGCTCGGTGGCGGGCGAGAAAGTCCAACTGGGGCGCAACCTGACAAAAGGGCTGGGCACCGGCGGCGACCCGGCGCTCGGGCTGCGCGCGATGCAGGAGGGTGAGAACGAGGTGCGTGACGCGCTGCGCGACCACCGGATCGTGTTTGTGTGCGTGGGGCTTGGCGGCGGGACGGGTTCGGGGGCGGCGCCATTGGTGACGCGGATCGCGCGCGAGCAGGGGGCCTTCGTGGTGGTGTTTGCGACGATGCCGTTTGGGTTTGAAGGTGAGCGCCGCCGCGAGCAGGCTGAGGAGGCGCTCAACCAGCTTGCGGTGCTGGCCAATGCGCTGGTCACGTTTGACAACGGCCGGATGGGTGAGCTGGTGCTGGCCAAGCAGGGGATCCACGAGGCGTTCGCGGCCGGCGACCGGATGATCTCTGAGAGCATCAAGGCGGTGACCCGGCTGGTCGTGCGCCCGGGCCTGATCAATGTGGGGCTCGACGATCTGATGAGCGCCCTGCGCACCACCCGCTCGCGCTGCCTGTTCGGCTCGGGCCTCGCCCGCGGCAAGGACCGGTCACACCAGGCGTTGAAAAACGCGCTCAACAGCCCGCTGCTAGACCAGGGGTCGCTGCTGCGCGACGCCGAGACGGTGCTTGTCCACATCTGCGGCGGCGAGGACTTAACACTTTATGAGGTAGAGTTGCTGATGGAGAAGCTCGGCAAGCATGTGGCCGGGAAGGCGCACATCTTGTTTGGTGCGGCGGTGGATCCGGCGCTGGGCGACGGTTTGACGGTGACGTTGATCAGCTCGCTGCCGGAGGACAAGCTGCACGCGACGGCGGGTGGCGGG
The DNA here is from genome assembly GCA_044373465.1 of Akkermansiaceae bacterium. GTDB lineage: Bacteria > Verrucomicrobiota > Verrucomicrobiia > Verrucomicrobiales > Akkermansiaceae > JBILQA01. Next base: position 14,772 of record JBILQE010000047.1, read on the forward strand.
CTGGGGGAGCGGGAGGTGGTTGTCGAGAAGCGCGAGCGGGTCGAGGGGATCGTTGCAGTGCCGGTTGTCAAGGAGAAGGACGGGAGCGTGACGGAGATCATGGAGCCGAGCGAGGGTTTCGGGCCGGACGAGCCCTCAGCGGGTGGCGTGGATCCGGGAACGGTGGACTTGGAGCTTGTCGAGGTCCCGGTCGCCGAGGCGCCGGCTGAGGCGCCGGCCGACCCGGTGGCCGACCCGATGGAAGTGCCCGCGGCCCTGGGCGAGGCGGCGGTTGCGCCGCCGGCCGGGGACGAGCGGGTGGCGGAGGAGCGTGAGGAGGTCGTGAAGCTGCCGGTGGCGGGTGTGGGCGACGCGGCTGTTGGAGAGCCAGAGATCGACGCCGCGGCTGCCGGGGAGCCGCTGCCGGAGGCATTGAGCGAGTTGCCATCGCTCAAGCGCAAGCTGCGTGGCAACCCGCAGGGCGAGTTGGCGCTCGACGGTGGTCCGAAAGGGAAATTTGAAGGCGAGTCGCCGAACGTGTTCGAGGGTGAGGATCTGGACATTCCGCCGTTTCTGCGCCAGCGGCGCTAGCGCGGGTGAAAGCCAGGAAAGTTGCCTGCCGCGGTGGACGGTTTCTGGAGATGCCCCGCACGCCGTTCTAACCGTGCAGCAGGTGCCACAACCCGGCGACGCGCTGGTAACCGGCCTCCTGCCAGCGGGGAAAGCGCACCCCGTCCCACTGATGGAAGCCGATTGTTAGCTCGTCCTGGCTGACGTCCACGACGTTGAACCCGTTGGCCTCGCCGCGGCGCCGGTGCGAGCAGGCCGTCGAGGCCTGGGCGACGACGAAGTGGTGGGCGCCGGGTTCGTCGCGCTTGACCATTCCGTGGTAGGCGAGGTGGTAGTGGCCGCCGAGAACCAGGTCGACGCGCAGCTGGTGGAGCACATCCAACAATTCGGCGCGCCACTCGATGAGGTGGCGGTTCTCGGGCCCGTTGGGGCGGCCGATGACCGGGTGGTGGACCGCGAGGATGCGCAGGTCGGTTGCGGGGGCGGCGTTGAAGAAGTCGCGCGCGAGTTGGAGCGAGCGGCGCGTGAGCCCGCCGCGCGACCAGTCGAGCCACGGGCCGAAGGACATGGCCGAGTTCAACCCGAGGACCGCCACCCCTTTGGCATGAAATTGGTCCTCGAGCGAGGGGCGGATCCACTGGCGATAGCGGCGAAACGGGCTGAACAAGCGCAAGCCGAAGTGGTTGAATGCCGGAATGTCATGGTTGCCCGGGATGACCAGGAACGGAAAGCGCAGCGCGTCGAGGAACTCCCGCGCGCGGGCAAACTCACGCAGCCGGCCGCGCTGGGTCAAATCGCCGCTAACAACAATCAGGTCCGGGGCGAGTGGCGCGATCCCGTCTAACACAGCAGCGACCAGCGCGGGCTCTTCGGAGCCGAAGTGGACGTCGGAGAGGTGGAGGATGCGGAAGGGCATGGGTCAGGAAGCCGGGGCGGTCGGGATGAGCAGGCGCAGTGCCTCCGGGCGCATGTGGAGCACCAGCGGCAGGTTTTCGCGCAAAATCTCCCCGTCGATCATGATCGGCAATGATTTTCGGCGCCGCGCGGTGACGATGAGATCGCGCGCCTGGAAGGCTAGCAGCCCCGGGTCGTTGCGCGCCCGGCCAAACAAATAGGCGAGGCACGCGCGGGCGACGCCGAGGCGGGTGTGGTGGGCGGAGATGTAGGCGGTTAGGAACCCCTGGTTCAGCGAGGTTTTGCGCGGGAGAATGCCGAGGACGTCATCGTAGCTGTTGTTGGCAAAGACCGCGAAGCGGGTGCTAACAGTCCAGCGGCGGTTGCCGTCGCGCATCTCGAAGTGGACCGCGGGATACTTGGTGAACGAGCGCAGGGTGCCGACGATGGTTTGGATGGCTTTGACCCACCAGCGCTGGCCGTGGTAGGATTCGCGGCGCATCTGCATGGCCGGATAGAATCCGAGGATGGTCACGCACAGGCACGGGCGGCCGTTGACCTCAAGCAGGTCGGTTAGGGTGGGGACGGCGGTGGCCAGCGCGGTGGCAGCCAGCTGTGGGTCGAGCGGCATGCCGACGTCGCGTGCGGCGAGGTTGAGGGTGCCAAACGGGAGGATCCCGAGGGCGGTGTTGGAGTGTTGGAGATGTTGGGCGGCGCTGGCGACGGTCCCGTCGCCGCCGCCGACGATCACCTTGTCCCAGTTCTCGCGGGCGAGCCGGGCGAGGCGGTGCTGAAGCTGGGCGGGCTCGACGGCCTCGACCTCGACGGGCATGCCGGCGGCGGCAAACCACCCGTGGATTTCCGCAGGCAGGTCCGGGTGCCAGCGGTCGCTGAGCGTGCCGGAACGGCGGTTGAGCAGGACGAGGGTGCCGGGCATGCTGAGGCAACCATCGGCGAGCCGGGCAGCCCGCGCAAGCGCGGCGAGTTGGTTCTCAGGGGAGGACCGGATCGTAGCCGAGCCACGGGCCGAGCCAGCGCTCGCACTCGGCGAGGGTCATCCCCTTGCGCCGGGCGTAGTCATCGACCTGGTCGCGCTGCAACTCGGAGAGGGCGAAGTAGTGGCTCTCCGGGTGGGAGAAGTAGAGTCCGCAGACGGCGGCGCCCGGGTGCATCGCGTTGCTCTCGGTGAGCGTCACCGCGGTCGCCCGGGATGCGTCTAGCAGCTCAAACAACGGCGGCTTCTCGGTGTGGTCCGGCTGGGCGGGGTAGCCGGGCGCGGGGCGGATCCCCTGATAGAGCTCCTTGATGAGCTCGTTAGGTCCAAATTCGTTAGGCCGTTCATACCCCCAGTCGACGCGGGCGCGGTGGTGGAGGAGTTCGGCGAATGCCTCGGCGAAGCGGTCGGCGATCGCCTTGACCATGATGGATCCAAACGGATCGTGGGCGGCGTCGAGTTCCTCGGCGAACTCGTGGGCGCCGTGGATGCCGACGACAAAGCCGCCGATGAAGTCGTTGCCCTGCGGGGCGACCCAGTCGGCCAGGGCGACGTTGGGTTTGCCGGAGGTTTTCTTGAGTTGCTGACGCAGCGAGTGGAAGCGCAGCCGCTCTGACTGGCGCGCCGGATCGCTCCAGACGATGATGTCGTCGCCCGCCGCGTTGGCCGGGAAAAACCCGTAGACGCCGCGCGCGGTGAAGCGCTTCTCGGCAATGATGCGCTCGACCCACTCGAGGGCTTCCTCATAAAGCTTGGCGGCCTCGGCGGCGCCCTCGGCGTTTTTGGTCTTGAGGGATTTCGTCTCGCGGTCCCAGACGCCGCGCAACTCCCAGGCGTGGAAAAACGGCGTCCAGTCGATGTAGTCAACCAGCTCGCGCAGGCTCTGGTTCTCCATCACCCGGGTGCCGGTGAACGAGGGGACCGGCGGCGCGTAGCTGTCCCAGGCGATGTTGGGGCCGGCGGCGCGCGCCTCTGCTAGTGTTAGCGTCTCCTTTTTCGGACCGCCGCTGTAGCTCTCGCGGATTTTCTCCTGTTTGTCGCGGGTTTCGGCGACAAACCCGTCGCGCTGCTGGCGCGAGAGCAGGGCGGTGGTCACCGGGACCGAGCGGGACGCGTCGAGCACATGGACGACCGGGCCGGAGTAATGTTGGGCGATCTTGATGGCGGTGTGGGCCGGCGAGGTGGTGGCGCCGCCGATGAGCAGCGGCACGCTGAATCCTTGCCGCTCCATCTCCTTGGCGACGTGGATCATCTCGTCGAGCGACGGGGTGATGAGGCCCGACAGGCCGATGACGTCGGCGCCGATCTCGCGGGCCTTGGCGAGGATCTTGTCGCAGCTGACCATCACGCCCATGTCGGTGACTTCAAAGCCGTTGCAGGCGAGGACCACGCCCACGATGTTTTTGCCGATGTCGTGGACGTCGCCCTTGACGGTGGCAATGAGGAAGCGGCCCGCGGAGTTGCGCCGGTCGGCGACCCGCAGGGCGTCCTCTTCTGTTAGGCCCGGGTCCTCGGCGCGCAGCTTGGCGATGTCGCCCGCAAGGTTGCGGCGTTTTTCCTCCTCCATGAACGGGAAGAGCCAGGCGACGGCCTTCTTCATCACCCTGGCGGACTTGACGACCTGGGGGAGGAACATCTTGCCCGCGCCAAACAGGTCTCCAACAATCCCCATGCCGTCCATCAGCGGGCCCTCGATGACCTGCAGCGGTCGGTCGTACTGGAGGCGCGCCTCCTCGGTGTCCTCGTCGATGAAGCGGTCAATGCCGCGCAGCAGCGAGTGCTCGAGGCGCTTTTGGACTGGCGCGTCACGCCAGCCGAGGTCCTCCTCGAGCTTCTTGCCGCCCTGGCCCTTGAAGCTCTCGGCAAGTTCCAGCAGACGCTCGGTGGCGTCGTCGCGGCGGTTGAGCAGGACGTCCTCGACCCGTTCCAGCAGGTCCTTGGGGATCTCGTCGTAGACCTCGAGCATCCCGGCGTTGACGATCCCCATGTCCATGCCGGCGCGGCTGGCATGATAGAGGAAGGCCGAGTGCATCGCCTCGCGCACCACGTTGTTGCCGCGGAACGAGAAGGAAATGTTGGAGACGCCGCCGGAGACCTTGGCGAACGGGAGGTTTTGTTTGATCCAGCGGGTCGCTTCGATGAAGTCCACCGCGTAGTTGTTATGCTCCTCGATGCCGGTGGCGACAGTTAGGATGTTGGGGTCGAAGATGATGTCCTCGGGCGGGAATCCGACCTGGTCGACGAGGATCCGGTAGGCCCTCTCGCAGATGCGGATTTTCTCGGCATAGCTGGCGGCCTGGCCGTTCTCGTCGAAGGCCATCACCACGGTGGCCGCGCCGTAGCGGCGGATGTGGCGCGCCTGGGCGCGGAAGTTCTCCTCGCCCTCCTTGAGCGAGATCGAGTTGACGATTCCCTTCCCCTGCAGGCACTTGAGCCCGGCCTCGATGATCTCCCACTTCGACGAGTCGACCATGATCGGCACCTTGGCGATCTCCGGCTCGCTCTGGACGAGGTGGAGGAAGCGGCTCATCATCGCCTTGCCGTCGATGAGCCCGTCGTCGAAGCAAATGTCGATGACGTTGGCGCCGTTTTCCACCTGTTGGCGGGCGACCTCGACGGCCTCCTCAAGGTTGCCGGCGCGCACGAGCTTGGCGAACTGCGGTGAGCCGGCCACGTTGGTGCGCTCCCCGATCATGAGGAAGTTCTTGTCCGGCGTGTGGTTGTACGGCTCCGAGCCGGACAGCCTGAGAATGCGGGGAAGGGTGGACATGGGTGAGGTGAAGTGAACCGCTGAGCTGGGAAGGCCGCTAGGGATGGAGATTCACCGCGCGCCTTCAAGGACCGGCACCTCGCGCGGAGCGAGGCCGGCGACGGCGCGGGCGATCGCGGCGATGTGCTCCGGGGTGTTGCCGCAGCAGCCGCCGGCCAGGTTGAGCAGGCCGGCCTGGGCGAAGCCGCGCATGTAATCAAACATATGTTGGGGTTCGAGGTCGAACCCTGTTGGGGCGAGCGGGTTGGGCAGCCCGGCGTTGGGATAGCACGAGACGTGGGTGGCGGCGACCTTGGAGAGCTCCTCGAGGTGGGGCTCCATCAGGTCGGGGCCGAGCGAGCAGTTCAGGCCGATGGCTAACGGATTGACGTGGGCGAAGGCGTTCCAGAGCGCCTCGACTTTCTGGGCTGAGATCATCGTCTCGCCGCCGCGGCCGACCGCCGCGGAGATGATGACCGGCAGGCGCAGCGCGTCGGCGGCGAAGACCTCCTCGATGGCCACCACGGCGGCCTTGGCGTTGAGCGAGTCGAAAATCGTCTCAACCATCAGGATGTCGCAGCCGCCCTCGATGAGCGCGCGCACCTGCAGCGCGTAGTCGGCCTTGACCTGGTCGAAGGTCACCACCCGGAAGCCGGAGTCGTTGGCATCCGGCGAGTTGCTCAGCGACACCGTCAGCGGGCCAATCGCCCCGGCGACGTAGCGCGCCACCCCGGTCTGGTCGGCGACGCGGTCGGCCCACTTGCGGCAGAGCTTGGCCGACTCGACGTTGAGCTCCCAGGCGAGCTCGCGCAGGCCCGCGTCCTCGATGATCTTCTGGAAAAATTCCGGGTCCTTGCGCCCACCGTGCTCGCGCGGGTCGTCGACGAAAAACTCGCTCTGCGCGATCGTCGTCGCCGAAAACGTGTTCGTCTCGCAGATGTCCGATCCCGCCTCGTAGAACCGCCGGTGGATGTCGCCGATGACCCCCGGGTTTGTTAGGGAGAGGATGTCGCCGTTGTTTAGGAGGTCCTTCTTGTTGTTGGAGAAGCGCGCGCCGCGGGCATCCTGCTCGGCGAGCCCATAGGTGCGGATGGTGGTGCCCATGGCGCCGTCGAGGACGAGGATGCGCTCGCGCAGCGCGCGGGTCAGGGCGGGGGTCGCGTCGGGTCGGGGCATGCGCGGGATCCTAGCGGCGCGGGAGGCTGGGGCAAGGACAAATCTTCATATCAGGATATGATGATGGCATGGATGGCGTAGTGGGATGGTGGTGGCGGCAGGGAAAAGCGAATCCCCGCTTGCGGGAGGCGGGCAGCTTGGTTAGGGGATCTGCGGCCGCGCCAGCAGGCACGGCCACAACCCAAAGATTTGTTCCATGGCAATAGCACGCGCGCTCCTCTCGGTATCTGACAAAACCGGCCTGGCCGACTTCGCCCGCGGGCTGCACGCGACGTTTGGCGTCGAGTTGCTCTCGACTGGCGGGACGGCGAAGTACCTGCGCGAGCAGGGTCTGCCGGTGACGGATCTATCCGACTACACGGGATTTCCGGAATTGTTCGAGGGGCGGGTCAAGACACTCCACCCGAAGGTGCACGGCGGCTTGCTGCACCGCCGCGACAGTGCCGAGCACGTCAAGCAGGCCGAACAGCATGACATCCCGCCGATCGACCTGGTGGTGGTCAACCTCTATCCGTTTGAGGAGACCGTGGCGCGGCAGGGGGTGAGCCTCGGGGAGGCCATCGAGAACATCGACATCGGCGGCCCGTCGATGCTGCGCAGCGCGTCGAAGAACTATCAGAGCGTGACGGTCGTCACCGACACCGCCGACTACGCGCGGGTGTTGGAGGAGATGCAGGAGCACTCGGGGGACACGACGCTCGGCTTCCGCGAGCAGCTTGCGGTGAAGGTGTTCTTGCGCACCTCGCAGTACGACGGGGCGATCTCCAACTTCCTCGGGTCGTGCGGCGGCGGGACCAAGTCGTCGTTCACCGTGAGCCTGCCGCTCGACCGCGAACTGCGCTACGGCGACAACCCGCACCAGGCGGCGCTGCTCTACGGAAACTTCAGCAACTTCTTCACCCAGCTCCAGGGCAAGGAGCTCAGCTACACTAACATTCTCGACATCGAGGCGGCCGCCGACCTGATCCTCGACTTCCGCCGTCCAACAGTTGGGATTCTCAAGCACACCAACCCGTGCGGTGTTGGGCAGGATGACGAGGACCTGCGGGTGGCGTGGCAGAAGGCGTTTGAAACCGACAGGCAGGCGCCGTTTGGCGGGGTGATCGTGTGCAACCGGCCGATCACCGAGAGCCTGGCGCGGGTCATCAGCGAGATCTTCACCGACGTAATCATTGCCCCGGACTTCGAGCCGGAGGCGCGCGCGCTGCTGCAGAAGAAGAAGAACCTGCGTTTGATGCGGATGAACGAGGCTTACCTAACAGAGAAGAAGGCGCCGCTGCTGCGCTCGGCGCCGGGCGGGCTGATGGTGATGGAGCGCGACCACACGGCGTTGGGGCTCGACAACCTTGAGGAGAAGGTGGTGACCAAGCGGCCGCCGACGACCGAGGAGATGGTTGCGATGCGGTTTGCGTGGCGGGTGGTCAAGCACGTGAAGTCCAATGCGATTGTCTACGCACGCTCGGACCGGACGCTGGGGATCGGCGCCGGGCAGATGAGCCGGGTCGACTCGTCGCGCATCGCGGTGTGGAAGGCCAAGGAGGCGGGGCTCGACCTGACCGGCTCGGTGATTGCCAGCGACGGGTTGTTCCCGTTCGCCGACGGGTTGGCCGCGGCGATCGACGCCGGGGCGACGGCGTGCATCCAGCCGGGTGGCTCGGTGCGCGACGAGGAGGTGATCGCCGCGGCGGACGCCGCGGGAATGGCGATGATCTTCACCGGGCACCGCCATTTCCGGCACTAACATTTTCTAGCGGCAATGCTGAAGCTGGGCGTCAACATCGACCACGTGGCGACGCTGCGGCAGGCGCGCTACGCGTTGTTGGCGGATTCGCCGAACGCCGAGCCATCTGTGATAGCTGCCGCGGAGGACGCGCTGGCGGGAGGGGCGGACAGCATCACGATCCACGTGCGCGGTGACCGGCGGCACATGCAGGAGCGGGATGCGTTTGCGATCCGCGCGCAGATTGCCCTGCCGCTGAACCTCGAGATGGGAAACACCGCGGAGATGTTGGACATGGCGCTGCGGCTGGAGCCGGACTTCGTTTGCCTGGTCCCTGAGACGCGCGAGGAGGTGACCACCGAGGGTGGGCTGGACGTGGTTGGGTTGTTTGACGCGCTCCAACCGACGGTTAGCCGTCTCCAGCAGGCGGGGATCCAGGTGAGCATGTTCATCGACCCGGAGGTTGCGCAGGTCGAGGCCTCGGCGCGGATTGGCGCGGAGATGGTCGAGTTGCACACCGGGTGCTTTGCCAATGCGTTTGGTGGCGAGCGCGGCGTCGAGGTCGCGCGGCTGCTGGCGGCCGCCGAGCGCGGCCACGCGCTCGGGCTGCAGGTCAACGCGGGCCATGGGATCAACCCGGGAAACGTGGCGGATTTGTTTGCGGTGCCCCACCTGGCGGAATTCAACATTGGCCACACGCTCGTGGCGCGGGCGATGCGGGTGGGATTGCGCGACGCAGTGGGCGAGATGCGCGCGCTCATGGACCGCTACCCCGGTTAGCTATGGAGATTTTCGGCATCGGCATCGACGTGGTCGAGGTGGAGCGGATCGCCTCGTCGATGGCTGAGTTCAGCGACCGCTTTGGCGCGCGGGTGTTCACCGCCGACGAGCGGGCGTACTGCGACGCCCAGCGGCGCCCGGAGCTCCACTACGCGGCGCGGTTTGCGGCCAAGGAGGCGGTCGCCAAGGCGCTCGGCACCGGGATCGGCAAGGATCTGGGTTGGTTGGACATGGAGATCGTACGCAAGCCCAGCGGCGAGCCCGAGGTGCGGGTGACCGGGGCCGGCCAGGAGTTCATCCAGCGCGAGAACATCGCCGAGATCAAAATCAGCCTGACCCATGCGCGCGACTACGCCGCGGCCAGCGCGGTGGTGCTGCGGCGTTAGAAGGTCAGGGCCGCGCGAAGACCATGAAGTGCTGCCACGGGAGGTGGCGCTTGTTGGAGAGAAAGCGGAAGCCGGCGGCTTCGAATTCCAGCCGCGCCTGGGCTTCGCTCATCTTGTGGAGCGCCTTGATGGGCACCTTCGGGTCCTCGGCGCGAAACTCCAACAGGAAAATCCGCCCACCCGGCTTGAGCGCCTTGTGGAGCGACTCGAGCATTTCCTTCGGGTGGTCGAACTCGTGGTAGGCGTCAACTAGCAGCGCCGAGTCAAGCGAGCCGGCAGGCAGCTTGAGGTCGTCGACGGCGCCGAGGTGCGGCTCGACGTTGGCGATGTTGAGCTCCTTCGAGCGCTTGGTTAGAAAATCCAACATCTCCTGCTGGATATCGATGGCGACCACCTTGCCTTGGGGGACGAGCGGGGCGATGCGGAACGAATAATATCCCGAGCCGGCGCCGATGTCGGCGATGACTTCGTTTTTCTTCAGTTCCAGAGCGGCGATCGCCTTGGTGGGGGCCTCCTCCTTTTCGCGCTCGTCGCGTTCAAGCCAGCCAATCCCCGGATGGCCCATGACCTGGGAAATCTCGCGGCCGTGGAAAAACTTGCCGATGCCGTCGGGCGAGGCGGGCGCGGTGGTGTAGCCGGGCTGCTTGGCGGGTTCGGCGGCGGCGGTCGTGCCGGCGGGTTCGGCGCGCACGCTGGTGAGCAGGGCGGCGCAGGCGATGCCAAGCAGGTAGGCGGGTTCCCTCATGCTCTGAGAGTGGCGGTACCCGCGGGCGCAGGCAAATCCTTTGCGGTGGGAGGTTGCAAATCTCCGGGCAGCGGAGGTGGCTGCTTGACGTTGTCGTGCTTTCGTGCAACCGTGCTGCACGAAAAAGGCCGGCCACCCTGCTTCCGCCATGAATGTCACATTGAAGCTCCCTGATGAACTGGTTCGCGAAGCGCGCCACCGAGCAGTGAACCAATCCCAGTCACTCTCGGCCTGGATGGCCGATCTGGTGCGCCGCGAGCTGGCCGCCCCCGACTCACCCGAGCGGAAGCCAAAGACCCTGATCGAAGCCCTGACGGTGCCCGGCATGCCCGACTCATTCTACGAAAAAGAGTTTTTGCTGCCAGATCGCAGCGAGACAAAACACCGGGAATTCTCCTTCGAACCTGACGAAGATTAATGCGTTTCCTGCTGGATACCGTGACGATCTCGGAATTCCGTCAAAAGGACAGGGTGCATCCTCGGGTGCGAAAATGGCAGGAGTCGATCGGAGACGTGTGGCTCAGCGTCATCACCCTCAATGAGCTCCGCTACGGCATGAGAAAAGTGGAGTCCCGTGATCCGGTTTTTGCCTCCCGCCTCGCCGCATGGTATTCCCAAATCATCACGCAGCCGCAACGCTTCCGCATCCTGCCCGTGGACCGCGCCATTGCCGAACTCGCCGCCGACTTTCGCGCCGAGCACGACACCCCATTCGAGGACTCCCTCCTCGCCGCCACCGCCAAGGTTCACGGTCTCACCCTTGCGACCCGCAACACCGGCGACTTCCAAGCCATCGGCATCCGACTCGTCAACCCGTGGGAGCATCGCGCTTGATGGCGGCGCCCGTGACTAGCCCGCGGAGGCGGACACGGTTCTTGCCGGCTGGCTGAGGGTGGCGTTGAATGGGGCTCCGGCGGACGTCCGGGCGATCTAAGATGAAGTTTGAGACAATTCTAACCCACCCCGGCGGCGCCCATAAGGATGAGTTTCTTGCCTGTTGCTTGCTGATCGCGGAGTGCGGCGCCCCGGTTGTTAGGCGCGAGCCGGTGGCGGCGGACCTAGACAATCCGCTCATTGCGGTGGTGGATGTGGGCCACCGGCATGACCCGGTGATGGGCAACTTTGACCACCATCAGTTTCCCGCCGACCATCCGCCGTGCTGCGCGCTAAGCCTGGTGCTCGAGCACCTTGGCGTCTATCAGGACGCGCGCAACTTCTGTGACTGGCTTGAGCCGGCGGAGTGGTTTGACACGCGCGGGCCCAACGAGACGGCGCGCTGGCTCGGGGTGGAGCGCAAGACGCTGGCGAAGCTCAACTCGCCGATCGACACGACGCTGCTGCGGCGCTTCGCCGGGGCTAACCGCTGGGAGCCGGGGGATGTGGTCTGGGAGATGATGCGGATGATCGGCGAGGACCTGATAGGCTATTTGCGCAGCCTTAGAGAGCGGCTCGACTTCATTGCCGCGCACAGCGAGGTATGGGACCTTGGGGAGTTCAAGGTTCTCTATCTGCCGCGCAGCGAGCCATTGCCGGACGAGCCGTCGGCGGGGATGGAGCGCTTCATCCGGGCCGAGGGGCTTGAGGTGGCGGGGATGATCTATCCGGACCGGCGCGGGCCCGGCTACGGGTTGTCGCGCTACGAGGACTGCCCAAGGCTGG
>JBILQE010000048.1:0-26283 GCA_044373465.1 Akkermansiaceae bacterium
TCGAACCATTTGGACCTTCGGCCACCCGTGCATGTTGCAGCACTCACGGGGTCCGCTAGGGACGTTGAACCAAACATTACGGTCTGCCCAGCGCCGGTTGCTGAATGACTTCATGCCGTCACTACGCCAGAACGCACTGCGCACGATGTGGGGTTTGCGGGGTTTCGCCTTGCCATTGGCGCGGCGCGCCGTATCAACCCGGGAGGGAAAGACGCACGAGTAGCTCAGCGGTAGAGCGGCTGATTTACATTCAGCGGGTCGGGGGTTCGATCCCCTCCTCGTGTACCATTTGCCATTCAAGCGGAGATGGTTGGTGGTCTGGCTTCCAGCTGAGCGGATGAAACTTCTAGTCACTGGATTTGGCCCGTTCGACGGCCGCGCGCAAAACGCCTCGGCGCTCGCGCTGTGCGGGTTGAAGAGAAAATTCGGGTCGCTCAACACGCGGGTGCTGCCGGTCGACGGAGTCCGCGCGCCGCGGCGGATGAGTCAGGCGCTGCGCGAGTTGCGGCCCGATGCGGTGATCATGCTTGGCGAGGCGCGCGGGGCGACGAGCTTGCGGTTTGAGCAGACGGCGCACAACGAGCTGGATTTTCCGATTCCCGACAACGGCGGCTGGCAACCGCGCGGGGTGGAAATTGTTCGCGGGGCGCCGGCCGCATTGCCGGCGACCTTGCCGCGGGAAGCGCTCGAGGCGGCGCTCGGTGCCGCCGGGCATCCGCTGGTGATCTCCAGCGACGCCGGCCGCTACCTCTGCAACCATCTGCTGTTTCACACCCTGCACTTCCTCGCAAAGCACTCGCCAGGAACCGCCGCGGGGTTCATCCACCTCCCGCTCGCCGCCGACCTGGCGACCGCCCGCGTGGTCGACGCCCTCGCTCTGGTCATCGCCGCGCTCCGCCGCCGCGGCTAGTTTCGCCCCAGACCTCGTCGCGAAGGAGTCGCGACCACGGGCCGACCGCGGCTGCCGCGACGTTCGCGCATCGGAACGGTTGCAACCTTCGGGCGGAGGTGGTTGAGCTCGGCGACGGGCTGGGTGAACGGCTGGCGCTCCGTTCGAATCCAGACTCCATGCCGCCACCACACTCTGCCACCCGGGCCGATTATCACCTTGTGAAAATGTGGATATGTGAGAATGTGGGCTGTATCCATGAAGAACATCACCGTTGCTGTGGACGATGATACCTACCGCAAGGCCCGGATTGCGGCAGCCCGCCAGGACTCGTCGGTGTCGGCGCTGGTCAAACGCTACCTGCAGGATCTCTGCGCGGAGGAAGAGGCCGTTCGCGATCTCAGGCAGCAACAGGAGGCGCTCTTGGACGCGATCTGGCAGCGCCATCCCTCCTTCACCGCGGCGGACAACCTCTCCCGCGATGCTGTTCATGTGCGCCCGGAATCATGACGTTCGTCGATACCAACGTCCTGCTCTACGCCATCTCGCCAAGTCCCGTGGAGCGGAAAAAAGCGGAAGTTGCCCGCGCCATCCTCCGGCGCGACGATCTGGTTGTTTCCGTGCAAGTGCTCCAGGAATTCTACGTCCAAGCCACCCGCGCCACCCGCTCCGACCCGCTATCCCACCGCGAGGCTGCCGCGCTTGTCGACCTTTGGCTACGCTTCCGGGTCGTCGCGGTCGACGTCCCGCTCATGTGTGCCGCGCTGCACATCCGCGAGCGTTACCAAACATCCTACTGGGATGCGGCCATCCTCGCCGCAGCCAACAACGCTGGATGCAGCGAACTGCTCTCCGAGGATCTCAACCCTGGCCAGCACTTTGGTGCCGTCCAGGTGTGCAACCCGTTCGCCTAAAGCCCTTCGTGGTGAGGGTGCGGCCGCGGCCAAGGAGCCGCGAATTAATCGCGCCGCAGGGCGGGGGAAAAGCGCCTGAAGTCGCTGCTCCTTGGGGTTCAGAACGGGATGTCTGACGAGCGCATGATCCGCTCGTGGTGGTCCGCCCATTGTTCGAGGAGTTGGCGGCGTTGCGGGTCGCCGGCTTCGAGGCCCTTGAGCATCTCGCGATAGCCCTTGAGCTCCTTGTTGAGGTTGGCCTTGATTTTCGCGGGGACCGGCATGCTGCCGAAATACGGGTCAGAAAATCGCCGCAGCGGGCTGTATTTCGGTTGGTCTGCGAGCCACAGGGCTTGCTGCTGGATGTCGGCGATCTGCTCCTTGAGGACCGCGCAATAAACGCGGAGTTTTGCGTCACCCGCAGTGGCGAGATTGCTTGCCTCCTCGCCGAGCCATTCCATCTCGATCTGCAACAACTCGCGAAGGTCGCCGCCGGAGTATGCCCCGGTCAGGCGCTTCATCCAGATCTCCTTGTGCTCCTTGAGCTGCGGATCCGTTTCGAGGTCCGGATGGAGCACCTTGGCGAGCTGCTTGTAGAGCGACTTCAGGTCGCGCTTCCGCGCCTCCTCCTGCTCGGCGAGCTTGCGGGCCTTTTCCGCCTGCGCCTTGGTTGGCTTGCGTGCCGGCCGGCGGCTGTGGGTGCTCGCCGCCTGGTCGGCCGCCTCGCACGCCGCGCGGAGCCGCTCGGTCATCTCGCGCTCGAGCTCGTCGAAGTCCATCGTCGGATCCAAATTCGAAAAATCCAAGTCCACCCCGGCTCCGCGGGCGACATCCTCCATCATCCCGCGCAAATACTCGAACTCCTCTGCGGCTTCCGCGGCCTCGCGTTCTCTCGCCTCCTTCGGCTGGATTTCCGTGATCGTCGCCTCGAGCTTTGCGAGGTCCTCATCGCTAAGCCCGCATGGATCATCCAAAAGCTCAGCTGCTTGCCGGCATACCAGGTCCTTGAGCCAGCGGTTGCGCTTCTTGCTCAGCTTGACCTCCCCGAGGGCCGCCGCGACCAGAAACACCAGATCCCGGTCGGTGCGCTTGATTTGCTCGACGAGCGGGACCAGCTCCCTGGTGGCAACCACCAGCAGGTCATCGAGCTGCGCCTGCTTGCGCTGGAGTTTCCCGCGCTCGCTCTCAAGCCGCTTCATCGCCCGGTTGAACTTCCCCTGGGCGTCGCTCAGCACCCCTCCGCCGGACTCCGTGATCACCAGACCCGGCGCGCTTGCTCGTTTCGTGGGGCGTTTCTTGGGCATTACGCTCGATACTTGCCGCGGCATCCCGGGTCAACCGGAGACCCCGTTCTCCCGCCGCCACCGACTCACTCCACCATTCCCCGGGGCCTTCATCCCTTCAAGCTTGTAGCCTGACCGAGCAAATCTCCCTGAGCTTCCCCGCCTCAGCCTCACTTAGGCTGGCCAGCGCATCGCCCACCTCATAGATCCGGACGCCCGCCCCGCAGCTCCCCAGAAGCTCGTTGAACTTCCCCAGAAATTGCGGGTCAACACCGGTACCGTAGTCCTCCAAGTCCCAGCGGATCGGCTCGCCGGCCAGAGCAAACTCGATCCGCCAGTCCTCGTCGCCATTTTCCTCGGGGTCGAACTCGGCACGGAAGTTCTCAATCGGCAATACCCCTCCCGTGATCCTCTGCAGGCCCGCAAGCAGCTCCGCATACTCAGCATCCCCCATGTCGACCCAGAACAAGTTGTCCGCAAACGGCTCGCCTCCCTCAGGGGTGCGCCCAAGCCCGTAGAAGATCTCTCCGAACGGCCGCTTCTCAAACACCTCGCGCGACGAATCACCCACCACATCCTCCGCATCCACCCCCGGTCGCAGCCTGATCCCCGCCTGCGCAAGCACCTCCAACTGGTGCTCCACCGAACCGGGCTTCGCCGCAGGCTTCTTCTTACCCATCGGCTTCTTTGCCTTCGTGTCCGCAAGCAGGGCCTTGAGTTGCACTACCGGATTGTCCTCATCGCGCAGTCCAAGGATCGGCTCCGCAAACTCGACAAAACCGTCTGCCAAATTAGAGTCCTCAACAGGTATCCGTCCGCGCAGCCAACCTGCGTCGCTCACCCCTTCCAAAAAGCTTGGGGCCTTCTTCGATGGCACATCCGGATGAAATCCGACCAAAAACCCCCGATCCAGCACCCAGCAGAGTAGGTCACCTATTCCAGGAGCCCCCACGAGCTTAAACATGGGGGCAAGACCGCTCATGGTTCTATCGCCGATCCGCCTAGATATCCACTGAGTATAACAGTCATAGAACCTAGCCTCGTCGATTACAGACTCAGCATAATAGAAGTGTACCCGCACATAGAGGTAAAGCAGATCTGCATTCACAAACCCCCACTCCGAGAGACGCCGTGGGAATTCCTTATAAATACTTTCTTCAAACCCTTTTAGAAATACAAAGCTAGTCACGCCGTCCGCTTGCACCCTTGCACACCACCACTTCAGGAACGCATCAAGCACCCCGTCACCGCGGATCGACGCTGTGTCTCCACGCCATAAGACGCTGCCTGATCCGGGCACAAAGTCGAGTTCTTGCAATACTCGTGCATTCCTAGCCTCAAAACCTCCTGGCAGCCGATTAATCAAACGCTCCACCTCGTCCTTAATGCTATTTTCCGCTAGAGGATGGACGCTATCAGCGCAACTCTTGATCACTACATCTATCCCGCCATACAGAATCACCGTCACCTCGGCATCGACTCCGTCAACTCGAACCCTCACACTTATCCAAACCTGATCTATTTCACCGGCTGCCACTTTAGGTTGCAACCACTCAATCAGGCGCAACGAATCTCCTGGTTGGACTTCCCCGCCAAATGGGCAAAGGATTCGGCTTGATATCGTGGTCTTGGCATACTTGGAGAACTCCGGATAATCAGCTCGCATCTTTTCCGATACTACAAACCGGTTAAAAACACCAATGGGCGACCTCGAAATAGGCCTAAAGCCCTCAAGCAAACGCGTCTGGGAGCATATATTCAAGAATTGCTCTTCCGACAACAACTTTTGGCAGAAGAATACATCCGAAAGAAAATTAAACATATAGCACTGTAGTTTCTCTCCGACCGGAAGGCGGCCAAGGTACAATATCCTCAAGAAAGAACTTCGCAACCTCGGAAGCCGAAAGAGTACTACCCGCCTCATCTGTCAGGGCATACAGCGGAGGGCCTAAACCCTTCCTGTGGCCCTTGCGAACCGTGACCATCCCATAGCTATTCCCGCACCAGCTATAGGCGTGGCTTTGCGCGCGGACCCACTCACCACCCTCGGTCATGGTCTCGAGCTTCAGGTAGAGATTGCCGTCCTGATGGGTAAGCACGACGTCTTTATCAGTGTTGTTCACCAGAAACACTTCGATCGCCTCTCCGGGTTTGCTCGTGGCGAAGTCTGCCGCCAGCGACAACACCCCCGCCGGCGCCGCAATCCTCGCTGGCAGCTTTTCCACCGGTTGATCCCCCTGCTCGGCATCCCTGCCAAACGCCGCCGATCCAAGCAGGCAAACAATCAAGATGATGGCTTTCATGAAAATCCTAACGGGTTCCTGGGCGGCGGGCTCCGCCTAACAGACCATCGCCGCCCCGGCCACATCTGTCGAGCATTGGGGAGCAAGGGGGGGCTCTGATCCCCGTCGCCGCCAGCGATCGGCCGCCACCGGGCGACTATTCCGGTCCCGCAAGGCAACACGAGCTTGCGAGCGGGCGGGCATGAATTTAGACCAAGCCTGAGCCGCTTGGCCCGCCGCGCGCGTTCCAACCATTTCTCGACAACTGCCAATCCTGATCAAGATTCCATTGGATGGACGACTTCCAGCACAGCTCCAACTCGACTTCCGAACCGGTCGGCCCACCGCCATCAGCGGGGCCGGCACCTCAAGTAGCGAGCGAGCAGCTTGCACTGCCCTTGACGCCCAACGAGCGCTTGGCATCCTCCAGATATCTCAAGTCTCTCTCTCCCGTGAATCGCTTCCGCCTGATGTTTGGGCAGCCGCTTTTTCCCGCAGAACCCGGGAATGGGACGTTCCGCTGATCTCCCTAGCCAAGCTCGGGCTTGAGGAGGATGGGTTCGAGATGCCGTTCAGGACGCCAGAGACCTTCGAGAAGGTAGAGCGCCCCAGATCCGCATCGCCTTCGAGGATGTGAACGACGCTGATCTCTAAGGCTGTTAAACAAGGCGGAGCTTGAAAAACGCCGGGCTAGCAGCCAGTAGGATGGGGCTGGCCAACTGCTTGGCGGCCGGACGTTCTATGAATCGGTGGATTCCAGCAGCCATTGGATTGGCAAGCATCGCGGTTGCGCGGGTCGCCGGGGCGGGGGAGGTGGATTTCCGCGACGAGGTCCTGCCGCTGCTGGCGGAGAATTGTTTTGCGTGCCACGGGCCGGACGCCGCCGCGCGCAAGGGCGGGCTGCGGCTTGACCGGCGCGACGATGCGCTCCGCCCCGGCGAATCCGGGAAGCCCGCGATCGTGCCCGGCAAGCCGGAGGCAAGCGGCCTGCTGACACGGATCGCCAGCACGGATCCGGAAATTGCGATGCCCCCGGCGGAGGCAAAAAAGGTTCTACCACCCGGTGCGCTGGCGACCTTGCGGAAGTGGATTGAAGAGGGCGCCAAGTATCAGAACCACTGGGCGTTTGACCCGCTGATCCGGCCGCAGGTCCCGCCGGTGGCCGCCACCGGCTGGCCGCGCAACCCGATCGACCGGTTCATCCTCGCGCGCCTCGAGCAGGAAAACCTCCAACCGTCCCCGCAGGCTGCCAAAACCACCTTGCTGCGCCGCGTCACCCTCGACCTCACCGGCTTGCCGCCAACCCCGGAGGAAATTGCCGCGTTCCTCGCCGACCCGGACCCGGCCGCCTACCCGCGGGTGGTCGACCGGCTGCTCGCCAGCCCGCACTACGGCGAGCACATGGCGATGCGCTGGCTCGACGCCGCCCGCTACGCCGACAGCAACGGGTTCCAACAGGATGGCGATACCTATCAGTATGTCTGGCGCGACTGGGTCGTCCGCGCGCTCAACTCCAACATGCCGTTTGACCAGTTCACCATCGAACAATTGGCCGGCGACTTGTTGGACGCGCCGACGACCGACCAGCTGGTGGCGACCGGATTCAACCGCAACCACATGCTCAACGGCGAGGGCGGCGCGATCGCCGAGGAGCAGCGCAATGTGATCCTGTTTGACCGGGTGGATGTGACCGCGACGGCGTTCCTCGGACTAACAATGGCGTGCGCCCAGTGCCATGACCACAAGTACGATCCGGTGCCGCAGCGCGACTACTACCGGATGCTGGCATTTTTCAATCAAGTCCCCGAGACCGGGGTGCCGTCCGGCGGTGGCCAATACCGGATCGCCGATCCATGGATCTACGCGGGATCTCCGGAGGAAATGGGCCAGCTCGCCAAGCTCGAGGAGGCGCTGCGGGTGGCGGCGGAAACTCCTCCGGAAGTGGCCGCGGCGCAGGTCGCGTGGGAGCGGGCGCTGGCCACGGCGCAACCCGAGTGGCTCGCGGTGCGTCCGGACAAGGCGGTCGCCGACAACGGGGTTACCTTGGCCGTTGATGCGGCTGGAGCCATTTTTGCGGCCGGCGCGCTGCCCGACAAGGCGACCTACGCCATTGAACTTCCCGCCTCGCCCACGCCGCTGAGTGGCTTGCGGATCGACACCCTGCCGGATGAGCGCTTGCCCGCGAACGGCGCCGGGCGGGCGGCAAGCGGCAATGCGGTCATCACCCGGGTGCGGGTGAGCGCGGCGGGGCGCGACCTTCCGCTCGGCGCGGCCACCGCGGATTTTTCCCAAAACGGCTTCGCTCCGGCGGGCGTGCTTGATGAGGATCCGGCCACCGGCTGGGCATTTCACCCGGATGTGGCGACGCCGCATTTCCTGCTGGTCGAATCCTCCGGGGGATTCCCACCCGGGGTGCCGCTCACGCTGACCATCGAGTTCCAGTCTCCCAACGTCCACCACCAGCTCGGCCACTTCCGCCTCAGCACCACCATCGCCGCCCAGCCGGCCAGCCGCCAGCAACTTCCCGCTCGCCTCGCCGCCATGCTGGCCAAGCCGGCGCCCGAGCGGACCGCGGAGGAAAAGAATGCGCTCCGCGACCAGTTCTTGAAAACCTCAGCCGACCCGGCGGTCGTCGCCGCGCGGGGGGCGCACAAGGCCGCCGAAGCGGCGCGCAATTCATTCCGCGACTCGCTCCCGCGCGTCATGGTCATGGCCGACACCCAGCCGCGCAAAACCCATATCCTTGACCGCGGCGACTACCTCGCCCCGCTCGTCGAGGTCACTCCGGGGACCCCGGAATGCCTCCCGCCACCGGTCGGCGGTGAGCCTAACAACCGGCTCGGCCTCGCCCGCTGGCTTGTTAGTCCAAGCAACCCGCTCACCGCGCGGGTCCAGGCCAACCGTTACTGGCAAACATTCTTTGGCCGCGGGTTGGTCGCCAGCACCGAGAACCTCGGCGTCCAGGCCGACCCGCCGACCCACCCGGCGCTGCTCGACTGGCTGGCCGCCGAGTTCCGCGACAGCGGCTGGAATGTCAAACACCTCCACCGCCTCATCGTCACCAGCGCGACCTATCAGCAGGCCGCCGTCGCGACCCCCCGCCTGCTCGAGGTGGATCCGCAGAACAAGCTGCTCGCCCGCGCCCCAAGGGACCGGCTCGCCGCGCCGGTGTTGCGCGATCTGGCCTTGGCCAGCGCCGGGTTGTTAGACACGCGGATCGGCGGCAAGCCGGTCTATCCGTATCAGCCGGCGGGGATCTGGGACGGGCTGGCGATCACCAAGGAGCGCGACTTCACCTATCCGCAGTCCACCGGCGCGGACCTGCACCGCCGCAGCCTGTATACCTTCTGGCGGCGCACCGTGGCGCCGGGGAACATGTTCGACACCTCGTCGCGGACGATCTGTTCGGTGAAGCCGTCTCTAACCAACACGCCGATCCACGCGCTAACCACCCTCAACGACATCACCTGGGTCGAGGCGGCCCGGGCGCTGGCCGCCACCGCCATCGCCGAGGCCGGCGCCGGGGATCTGCGCGCCCAGCTGTCCCGCGCGTTTCTGCGCGCCTGCTCGCGCCCGCCGAGCGACCCCGAACTCGAGATCCTGCTGCGCAGCTTCGCCACCGCCCACGCCGAGTTCGCCGCCGATCCGGCCGCCGCCACCGCGTTCCTCGGCCACGGCGCCGCCGCCCGCACCGCCCCCGCCGCTCCCGCCCACTTCGCCGCCCTTGCCGCCGTCTGTCTCTCGATCCTCAACCTCGACGCCGCACTCACCCGCGGATGATAGGCGGAGGCTAACACCGCTATCTAACCCATGAACGAACTCCACGCCCACCAGCGCCACCTGACCCGCCGCCAATTTTTTGGCCGCGGCGCGGCGGGCGTTGGCGCGGCGGTGCTCGCCAGCCTGTTCGGCGAGGACGGGCTGGCCGGCGAGCTGGCGGGCGCCGCGCCGGTGTTGGACTTTGCGCCGAAGGCCAAGCGGGTGATCCTGCTGTGGCAGGGCGGCGGGCCGTCGCAGGTCGACTTGTTTGATTACAAGCCGGGCCTGGAAAAACTCCGGCTTGAGGAACTCCCCGCCTCGGTGCGCGGCTCGATCCGCCTCTCGACGATGACCTCGGGCCAGAAGAAATTCCCGATCCTCCCGGCCCTCAAGCCGTTCCGCCAATACGGTCAGTCCGGCCGCTGGCTCTCCGAGCTCCTCCCGCACACCGGCTCGATCGCCGACGACATCTGCCTGATCCGCTCGATGCACACCGAGGCGGTCAACCACGCCCCCGGGGTGACGTTCTTCCTAACTGGCAGCCAGGTCCCCGGGCGCCCGAGCCTCGGCGCCTGGGCGAGCTACGGGCTGGGCAGCATGACCAACGAGCTGCCGACCTTCGTGGTGATGACCTCCTCGGACCGCGAGAAAACCTGCGGCCAGTTGTTCTTCGACCACTACTGGGGCAGCGGGTTCATCCCGTCCCAGCACCAGGGCGTCCGCTTCCGCGGCGAGGGCGACCCGGTCCTCTACCTGGGCAACCCCGCCGGAATGTCACGCCCGCTGCGGCGCAAGTTGTTGGATGACCTCGCCGCGCTCAATTCCCAACAGCTAGATGAGTTCGGCGACCCGGAAATCGCCACCCGGATCACCCAGTACGAGATGGCCTACCGGATGCAGGCGAGCGTGCCGGAGCTAACCGACATCTCCAAGGAGCCCGAATCGGTCCTCGCCATGTATGGGCCGGACGTCCACCGGAGCGGGTCGTATGCCCGCAACTGCCTGCTCGCGCGCCGGCTCGTCGAGCGCGGCACCCGCTTTGTCCAGCTCATGCACGCCGGGTGGGACCAACACCAGAACCTCGCGACCCACCTCGAAGTCCAGTGCCGGGATACCGACCAGCCGTCCGCCGCGCTCGTCCGCGACTTGAAACAACGCGGTCTTCTCGAGGACACCATCGTCATCTGGGCCAGCGAGTTTGGCCGCACCGTCTTTGTCCAGGGCGACATCAACGGGAAATCCTACGGGCGCGACCACTTCGGCCCATGTTTCTCAATGTGGGCCGCCGGCGGTGGCTTCAAGCCCGGCCACGTCCACGGCGAAACCGATGACTTCTCCTACGGCGTCGCCCGCGACCCGGTCCACGTCCACGACTTCCAAGCCACCCTGCTCCACCAGCTCGGGCTCGACCACGAGAAACTCACCTTCCGCCACCAGGGGCGCAACTTCCGCCTCACCGACGTCCACGGGCAGCTGGTGCGCGGGGTGATTTCCTAGTCATCAAGCGCGCGACCCGCACCGTTCGTCCCAGCGATCAACGCAACGAGTGGATCGTGAACGCCTGGAAGATCGTGAAGTCCTGTGGATTGAGGGTGAAGATCTCGCGCACTCCAGCGGCATGCCAGGTCGCGGCGAGGATGGTGTCGAGCAGGCGTTTGCGCCCGAGCTGATGGTGCCCGATCCAATCGAGCCACTGCCAGTGAGCGGTCATGTCGGTGGCAAGCACGGCGACTTCTTCCGCCTGGCTCCAGAAGGTCGCCCATTGCAGGGCTTCCGGCATCGTCAGCGGGGTCTCAAAGCGCTTCGGATCGGTGACGATGTGGAGGAACTCTGCAACAACCCCCGATGTCAGCGCCAGTAGCCGCCCCGCGCTTAGAAACCGGCCAAGCTGCTCGTGAACCTGGCGATGCGCCGGATGATCCGGAATCGCGTGGGCCACGAGGATGTTGGTATCCAGCCCGATCATTCGCTCGGCTCCAACAGTTCAGCGGCGCGCGAATCCAGCGTCTCGGGCGCCACAAGGATTCTGCCAACGCTCCGCAACGCGGGTGGCTGGCGCAGACTCGTGCGCCCGCTCAGATCCGTCGCCAGCGACGCCTCCAACAGGTGAAGCGCTTCTTGGTTGAGCGAGCGCTTGTGGCACTTTGCCCTCTCCTTCAATGACCGGTGCAGCTCCGGCGGCACGTTCTTCAGCGTTATCGTCACCCCAGCCATGCTGAAACCGTAATGGATCCGAAATGGATGTCAACCTGCGCGGGACAAACCTAGACGACGCTCCGGCGGTTGCGCCAAGGTTGCCGGGGTTGGCGGATTTCCTTGATGGATCGGCGCGAGGCCATAGACACGAGAACGACCAGCACCGTTGCGGGAGTCGTACGTTGCTAGCCCGGATGACAAAATTCCCGAAGCGATGACCCGCACCACCTGCCTTATTTGGATCATGTTCGTGAGTCTGGCGGGGCGTCTTGCGGCGCAGGTCATGGAGGGATCGGCATCTGGCGACGACCTGCCGGTGGTGCCTGAGGGGTTTGAAGTCCGGCTCTTTGCCCGTGAGCCGCTGGTGCGCAACCCGTGCTCGCTGGCGTTTGACGCCCGGGGGCGGATGTTTGTCGGCATGGGGCCGCAGTATCGGAAGCCGACCCCGGAAACGCCCCCGGACAGCGTGGTCATCGTGGAGGACAGCGATGGCGACGGGACGGCGGACAGGGTGCGCACGTTTGCCACGGGCTTCAACAACATCCAAGGGCTGGCGTGGCACGGGCGCGACCTGTGGGTGGCCAACGCGCCGGACCTCACGGTGGTCCGCGACGTCGATGGTGATGACGTGGCCGACGAGTATGTGCGGGTCTTCACCGACCTCGGGAACATCGAGCACGGGATCCACGGCCTGAACTGGGCGCCCGATGGCCGCCTCTACATGAGCAAGGGCAACAGCAAGGGGTTGGCGATCAAAGCTCCCGTGCCCGGAGAACCGGACCGGGTGGCGCCCCGGGCGTTCCGCGACTTGTGGGGGGTGCCCGGGCCGGATGGCGCGCCGGATTTCCCGCCGCCAGAATCGTTCACGCGCGAGAGCTACCGGAAGACGTATCAGGATTCGCGCGACGACTGGGGCCGGATGGGCGGGGTGTTGCGCTGCGAGGACATGGGGGCGAATCTTGAGATCGTCGCGCGGGGATTCCGCAACCCGTACGACATCGCCTTCGACCACGGCTTCGACTGGCTGGGCACCGACCAGGACCAGAACGAGGGTGACCGGATTATCATGCCATTCTTCGGGGCGAACTTCGGCTGGGCGCACGCGTGGAGCACCCACTGGACGGGCGAAGACCACCTGCCGACCGTGCCGATCAGCGGCCCGGTGTTCGCCGGGAGCGGCACCGGGATCGTCTTCGCCGACTCGCCCGCGTGGCCCGAGCGGTTCCGCAAGGTGTGGATCATCAACGACTGGCTGCGCAAGACGACATTCGTCTACCGGCCCGGTTGGGATGGCGCGTTGCTGCAGCCGGCGGGCGGCAAGTGGGAGGAGTTTGCGACTGGCAAGAAAGCGCTGTTTCGGCCGGTGGACATGGAGTTTGGCGCCGACGGCGCGCTCTACATTCTCGGATGGGGAAGTTCCTACGGCGTGGAGACCGACAAGGACGGCAAGATGACCAACGAGGGGCGGATTTTCCGCATCATGCCCAAGGGCGCGGTGCCCTTGCCACTGGTTTCGCCAGCGCCGTTGCCGGAAATGACCGTCCCCGCACTGGTCGCCGAGTTCGACCACCTCCTGCCGGTCAGGCGCATCGATGCGCAAGACGAACTCGTCCGGCGCGGCCAAAGCGCGGTGGCGCCGCTCACCGCTGCCCTGTATGCCGGCGGCCTGAGCACGGCGGCGGAAACTTGGACGGTCTGGACGCTGGCCCGCTCGCCAGCCGCCGACGAAGTATTCACCAGCATCGCCGGGAAGCCGGAAACCCCACTCAACCTGCGGCTCCAGGCGCTGCGGATTCTCGGGTTTCGGAAGTCCGCGGCGCTCGCCAGCGTGATCGAGCCCGCCTTGGCCTCGCCGGAACCCCGGGTGCGCTTCGCCGCCATCCAAGCCGTGCACCAGGGAAAGATCGCCCCGCTGACCGAGAGGCTCATCACCCATGCCGCATCCGAAAAAGACCGGGTCACCTGGTATGCCACCTGGCAGGCGCTGCGCGACCTCGCCGGCGCGGAGAAATTGAAGTCATTGCTCAAGGATGATCGTACCGGGGTGCGCGGCGCGGCCCTGCTTGCCCTGTTGGATCTCCAGGCCATCCCGCAAGCCGAGCTCGAGGTTTTCACCAACGATCCGGATGAATCGGTGCGCAACGTCGCCATGCTCGGCATGGGCAAGCCCGCCGGGGTTCGCAGACCTGCGGCGCCGGCAGCGCCCGCGGAGGGCTTCTCGCTGGCGGCGAACCTCAGCGCGGCCAGCAAGCGCGAGTATGCCGGCGGCCGGTTGTTGGCCGGCGAGCGGAGCTACACCGATCGTGCGTTCGTGTTCAAGGATGTGCCCGACCTGCTCAAGGGCGCCTTCACGATCCGCACCGCCAACAACGATGACGGCTCGCGCGGAGACCGCTTGCTGGCGTTTGACCTCGCGCTTGATGCGACGGTGATGGTGGCCCACGACGTGCGCTTGAAGGAGCGCCCGGCGTGGCTGCTGGCGTTTGCCGACACCGACCTCACTGTGAGCACCGACGACACCACCTTCCGGCTCTGGTCAAAGGACTTCCCGGCCGGAAAAGTCACCCTCGGCGGGAATTGCGGCGAGCTGCCGCGCGGGGCGAAGTCGCACTACTTCGTGGTCATCCAGCCGAAGCCGCTCGCGCCACGGCCCGCGCCGACCACCGCGGAGGCATCGCTGGCGCTTATGCCGACGGCCGATCCGCGCCGCGGCGAGGCGCTGTTTTTCCTGACGGCCAACTGCGCGGCCTGCCATCGCGTCGGCGATCGCGGTAGCAACTTCGGCCCGGAACTCGGCAACCTGGGCGAGCGGATGGACGCGAAATTCATCGTGCAAAGCCTGCTCGACCCGAGCGCGGTCATCACCGAGGGGTACTCCGCCCATTCGGTCGAGGCCGGCGGCAAAAGCTATTTCGGCATGCTCTTGTCGACCGGCCGGACGCTCACCCTCGGCCTTGGCGACGGGACGACCGTCGAGCTGGCCGCCGACACCATCACCCGGCACGAAACCCTGGCGGTCTCAGCGATGCCCCCGCAGGGCGCCCTGCTCGGCCCGCAGGACGTCGCCGACCTCACCGCATGGCTGCTGACCCGGAAGGCAAACCCGGCGGAGGCCCGCACACCAGCCGCGCAACCAGCCGCGCCAGCCCGGACCTCCAGCGCCCGCGCGCCGGCTGCCGGGCTTCCGGCCGGCGATGGTTTTCGATTCGACCTGCGCGCCGACCGGCTGGTGATCGCCCACTCCGGCCGGCCGGTGGCCGACTATGTTTTCAACGACGCGACCATCCTGCGGCCATTTTTCGCCAACCTGCATGCCCCCGGCGGGATGAATGCCACGCGCACCTTTCCGCCCGCCAAAGGAGACGCCACCGATCACGCGGACATGCATCCGGGACTCTGGCTCGGCTTCGGCGCCCTCGGCGGCCATGACTTCTGGCGCAACAAGGGGCGCATCGAGCACCTCAAATTCCTCGAGCCACCCGCCATCAAGGACGGCCGGCTGGTCTTCGCCACCGAGTCGCGCCTGCTTGGCCGCGACCAACAGGTGCTCGGCACCCTGGTGAGCCGGATTGCGCTCAGCGAGACGGCCAACACGTGGACGATCAGCTGGGACGCCCTCATCCGCGCCGGCCAGCGCGAGCTGACCTTTGGCGATCAGGAGGAAATGGGATTCGGCGCGCGCGTCGCCACCCCTCTGACGGAAAAAAACGGCGGCCTCATCACCACCAGCACCGGCCGCACCACCGCCGCCAACACCTGGGGCCAGCCCGCCGAATGGTGCGACTTCTCGGGCACCCACGTCGGCCAGCCCTGCGGGATCACCCTCATGGCCTCACCCACCAACTTCCGCCCAAGCTGGTGGCACACCCGCGACTACGGGCTCATCGTGGCCAACCCCTTCGGTCGCGCGGCCATGCGCCAGGGCGAGAAGAGCGCCGTCACGGTGAAACCCGGCGGGGCGCTCCACCTGCGCTTCGGCGCCGCCATCCACAGCGGCCCCGGCTACGACCCCGCGGCGGCATTCAAGGAATTCACCGCCTCACCATGAAGCAGTCCTGCGCGCAGCATGATGGATGCTGGACAGACGCAGTGAGGGCGCCAAGCATGTTAGCGAAGATGGGACGGTATGTTGTAATCCTATGGGTATGGTTCCTGGCTGGCATGCACGGCATGGCCGAGGAGGCCGCGCCGCAGGCCCCGGGGATCGTGATCGCCCACAGTCCGGCGAGTTCGGGGCGGTTTATCGGCTCGCCTAGCCTCGCGATCCTTCCCAACGGCGACTACGTGGCGGCCCACGATTTTTTTGGTCCCGCCTCGGGCGAGGGATCGCAGGGTTCATCGGTGGTGTTCTCGTCCAGCGACAAGGGAAAAACCTGGACCAAGCTGGCCGACGTCGCGCCAATGTTCTGGGGAAAGCTTTTCGTCCACCACGGGCGGCTTTATTTTCTCGGCACCCGCAGGCGGTTTGGGGACGTGCTCATCCGGCGCTCGGACGACGGCGGGCGCACCTGGAGCGAGCC
Organism: Akkermansiaceae bacterium; assembly: GCA_044373465.1. Classification (GTDB taxonomy): domain Bacteria; phylum Verrucomicrobiota; class Verrucomicrobiia; order Verrucomicrobiales; family Akkermansiaceae; genus JBILQA01. The sequence goes on from JBILQE010000048.1 coordinate 15,823, forward strand.
GGCCACCGCGCAGACCGGCGTGTTGTTGCGCGGCTTGTACCACTGCGCGCCGTGCAGGATCCTTGTCCATGGCGGCCGCATCTGGCGCTCGATCGAGGAAAAGGGTGACAAAAAACATGGCATGGCCGCCCTGGTCATGAGTGCCCCGGTGGAGGCCGACCTGCTCGATGCGAAAAATTGGACATTCAGCCAGCCGCTCGCACTCGAACAGGCATACCACTGGTCGGAAGGGAATCTGATTCTCGATCCCGCCCAGAACATCGTCAACCTGATGCGCACCGGCAAGGGCGGCAGCGACAAGGCCGCCATCGTGCGCGTCCGCGCCGACGGCAAGGAGCTCTCCTATGATCCCGCCCGTGACTTCATCGACATGCCCGGCGGTGGTTCCAAGTTCACCGTCCGCTACGACCCGCAAACCGCCCGCTATTGGGCCATCGCCAACCAGCAGGCCAACCCGAAGGCATTCCGCAACCACCTGGTGCTGACCAGCTCGGCCGACCTGCGCCATTGGCAGGTGGAAACTTCCCTCCTCTTCCACCCGGACGCCAAGGCCCACGCCTGGCAATACATCGACTGGGAAATCGAGGGCGACGACATCGTCTTCGTCAGCCGCACCGCCTTCGCCGACGCCACGGGCGGCGCCCGCGATGCGCATGACGCGAACCATCTGACCTTCCACCGCGTGCCCAACTTCCGCACCCGCCGCGAACCATGCTCGCCTCCAACAGGTCAAGCGCTTCCTGATTGAGCGAGCGCTTGCACTTTGCCCTCTCCTTCAATGACCGGTGAAGCTCCGGCGGCACGTGTAACGGATCCAAGATGGATATCAGACGGCACCGGACGAGGATGCGTTTGCCTCCGCGCTCTGGATTTGCCGTCGGCCCATCCCCCGGCGATGGTGGCGGATGATGACCGGCTGGCTTGAGCAGGCAATCGCACGGGTCCGCGCCGCCCCGGAGGACGACGCCCTGCTCGCCCGCGAGGCCGTCGCGGTGGCCGCCGAGTTGTTAGCCGCGGGCCAGCGCGCCGAGCTGCCCGGCGAGCGCCGCCAGGCCGCGCGGCTGTCCCGGATGCTCGCCGACCCGCCCGGCAAGGCGTTCACCGTCGAGCTCGCCGACCGGGTGCTGCGCCCGCAGACGCCGGCCCGCGCCGCGGAGCAGTTCCGTTATCTGCTAGAGAAGCGCGGGGTGCCGGCCTATCTAACTGCCGGGGAGCGGCTCGCGCTGCGCGCCGGGGCGCTTGCCTCGCTGGGGCTCCCCGGGGTGGTGATGCCTGCGCTGTTTGGGCAGTTGCGGGCGCAGAGTGCGGCGGTGATCCTGCCGGCGGAGCCGGAGCGGCTCGCGCGCCTGTTGGCGGTCCGGCGCGCGGCGGGCATGCGGATGAACCTCAACCAGCTTGGCGAGGCGGTCCTGGGCGAGGGCGAGGCCCAGCGGCGCCTCCAGGCGATCCTCGCGCGGCTTGCCAGCCAGGACTGCGACTACCTATCAGTGAAAATTTCCGCGATTGTCAGCCAGATCCACCTCGTCGGCGCCGAGGAGACGCTCGCCGAAATCACCCGGCGGCTGCGCACCATCTTCCGCGCCGCCATCCACCACCGGGTCGCTGGCCGGCCGAAGTTCGTCAACCTCGACATGGAGGAATACCGCGACCTTGCCCTAACAACAGAGGCGTTCACCCGGGTGTTGGCCGAGGACGAATTCCTCGACCTCGAGGCCGGCATCGTCCTCCAGGCGTACCTGCCCGACGCCTGGCCGATCCAGCGCCACCTCAGCGGCTGGGCGCGCCGCCGGGTCGCCCGCGGTGGCGCCGGCATCAAGATCCGCATCGTCAAGGGGGCCAACCTCGCCATGGAGCGCGTCGACGCCGAGATCCATGGCTGGCCGCAGGCGCCCTATCTAACAAAGCTGGAGGTCGACGCGAACTTCAAGCGGATGCTCCACGAGGGCTGCCGGCCGCGGAACGCCGCGGCTGTTAGGATCGGCGTGGCCAGCCACAACCTGTTTGATATCGGCTACGCGCTGTTGCTGCGGGCGCGCGAGGGGGTCGGCAAGCGGGTGGAGTTCGAGATGTTGGAAGGGATGGCCAACCCTGAGGCGCGGGTGGTGGCGGCCGCGGCGGGCGGGATGTTGATGTATGCGCCGGTGGTGGTCAGGCGAGGATCGGGGTGACGAGGGTGCCGGCGATATCGGTGAGGCGGAAGTGGCGGCCCTGGAACTTGTAGGTGAGCTGTTGGTGGTCGACGCCCATGAGGTGGAGCATGGTGGCGTGGAGGTCGGTTGCGGGTTGCACGCGACCCGAGCCCGAAGAGGTTTCCTCGCTTGCGAGCCATCGCGGGAACCTCCATGGTCGACTCCGATGAGCGAGGTGGACCACCATTTCCGGCGCGAGGACCGGGGCGCCCATTGGCGACGGATCGCCGGGCACCTCGAGGCGCACCCGCATGATCTCGCGATGGCACTGGAAAACCTCGACCGCTGGCAAGCGCTGGGGCGGGTGCACCCCGGGCCAATCCGCGAGTGGCGCCAACGCATCCTTGCCGCGCAAACCTCCCCCGAGGGGATGCGCGACCTGTTGGAATTCATGATCGAGCCGAACCACGACTCGGAGCCGATCAAGTCCTGCTCGCCGTTTGCCGGGCTGCCGATGGAGCTTGGATTATGACGCTCGCTGCCCTCCAGCACCTTCTGCGCTCAGCCAGGGCCCTGGCCGACGACCGGCATTTTTTGGTTCTAGGTTCGGCCTCGCTGCTTGCCTCGTTTCCTGAACTTGGAGATGCCGACTCGCTGCTTGCCGCCACCTATGATGCGGATCTATGCCCGGAACCCTTCGACGAGCTAACAGCGGTGATGTTGGATGAGGCCTTGGGAGAGAACCGGGCATATTTCCGCAGACACGGGTATCATGCTGACATTCTGAAGGACACTGTTCTTGGAACGTTGCCGGGCGGATGGCGGGGGCGGCTGGTTGCCATCCCCGGATGCCCCGGTGCGCATGCGCTGGAAGCAAATGATTTGGCAGCGGTGAAGCTCGCGGTCGGAAGGCCGAAGGATCTCGCCCTGGTGCGAGTGCTATATGAATCGGGCAGAATCTCGGCTGGCACAGTTAGGGAGCGCATCGACGCACTGAACACCGCGGTGGAATCGAAGCCCCGGCTTGCGGCAAATTTCGCCGCCACCATCGGGTGAGGGGAGCGCAGGGAAGCGCCTATTAGCCCCCGCTAACACCCGCGGGCCGGCGGATCAGGCGAGGATCGGGGTGACGAGGGTGCCGGCGATGTCGGTGAGGCGGAAGTGGCGGCCCTGGAACTTGTAGGTGAGCTGTTGGTGGTCGACGCCCATGAGGTGGAGCATGGTGGCGTGGAGGTCGTGGACGTGGACGCCGCCGTCGAGGATGTTGTAGCCGAAGTCATCGGTGAGCCCGTGGGTGGTGCCGCCCTTGATGCCGCCGCCGGCGAGCCAGATGCTGAAGCAGCGCGGGTGGTGGTCGCGGCCGTAGTTGTTGGCGGTGATTTTCCCCTGCGAGTAGGCGGTGCGGCCGAACTCGCCACCCCAGACGACGAGCGTGTCTTCGAGCAGTCCGCGGCGCTTCAGGTCGATGACCAGCGCGGCGGACGCCTGGTCGGTTTGCCGGCACTGGCGCGAGATCCCGCCGACGACGTCGCCGTGCTGGTCCCATCCCTGGTGGAAGAGTTGCACAAAGCGCACCCCGCGCTCGACCAGCCGCCGCGCCAACAAACAGTTGGACGCATAACTGCCCGGCGACCTAACATCCGGGCCGTACAGGTCGAGCGTCTCGGCGGATTCGCCGGACACGTCGGTGGCCTCCGGGACGCTCGTCTGCATCCGGAAGGCCATCTCGGCCTGGGCCATGCGTGCGTCGATTTCCGGGTCGAGCTCCGCGGCGGCCTGGTCGGCGTTGAGTTTGCCCAGGGCGTCCAACATCCCGCGCCGGACGTGGGGGGAGACGCCCTCCGGGTTGGTTAGGAAGAGCACCGGCTCCTTGCCCGCGCGGAACTGGACCCCCTGGTGCTCGCTTGGAAGAAACCCCGAACCCCACAGGCGCGAATAGAGCGGCTGGTCGCGCGAAGCGTTGTTAGAGACCAGGACAATGAACCCCGGGAGGTTGTCGTTGAGGTTGCCGAGGCCGTAGGACGCCCATGCGCCCATGGCCGGGCGTCCGGGGATCTGGCTGCCGGTGCAGAAGAAGGTGATCGCCGGATCGTGGTTGATTGCCTCGGTATGCATCGAGCGGATGACGCAGATGTCGTCGGCGATTTTCTGGGTGAACGGGAGGATGTTGGAGATTTCGACGCCGGCGGCGCCGTGTTTGGAGAAGTCGGTGAACGAGCCAGCCATCGGCAGGAGGCTCTGGTTGCCGCTCATCGTCGAGAGGCGCTGGTTGCCGATGATTTCCTTCGGCAGCGGCTTGCCGTGGCCGGTGCGCAGGAGCGGTTTGAAGTCGAAGGTTTCGAGGTGTGACGGCCCGCCGGCCTGGAACAGATAGATGACCCGCTTGACCTTCGGGAGGAAGTGCGGGGCGCCGCCGGCGAGTGCCGGCGTGCGGGTGCTCGCCAAGCCGTTGGCCATCGCCAGCGCGCCGAGCCCGAGGCCGGCGCGGCTAAGGAAGTGACGCCGGGTGCAGCGCATCAGCTCGTCATAGGTCGGTGCGGTGGGCTTCATCGGTTAGCGGCTGGTGAGGGTGGCGTCGGCGGTTAGCAGCGTCGAGCAGACGATTGTCAGGGCTGCGAGCTCTGGGTTGTTCTCGCCGCAGACCGCGGTGGCGGCTGCCGGGTCGTTGGCGAAGTTGCGTTGTTGGGCGGCGTAGAGCTCGTCGATGGCGGCGGCTTCGGCGGCGCGCGGGCGGCGGCTGGCGAGCTGCTGGAATGCGAATGTTAGCCGGGCGGACGGCTCGCCCGGATGGGCGGCGGTGGCGCGCTTCGCCAAGCGCTGGGCGCACTCGAAAAAGCTCGCGTCGTTGAGGAACACCAGCGGTTGGAGCGGAGTGTTGGTGGTGAGCCGGCGCGCCTGGCAAATCTCCCGGCTCCCGGCGTCCAGGGTGAGCATGTTCGGCGGCGGCGCGGTCCGCTTCCGGTACGTGTACAGGCTGCGCCGGTAGCGGCCATCGCCCTGGTCAGGCTGGTAGTCGCCGCCCGCCGCCCCGGCCTCCGACCAGATCCCCGGCGGCTGCCACGGCTTGACGCTCGGACCGCCAACTTTCTCCACCAGCAAGCCCGCGGCTAACAATGCTTGGTCGCGGATTGCCTCGGCCGAAAGCCGCGACGCCGGGCCGCGGGAGAGCAGCGCGTTGTTAGGGTCGCGCTCGCGCTTGGCCGGGGTGCTGGCCGATGCCTGTTGATAGGTGGCGCTCATGACGATGCGCTTGAGGAGCTGTTTGACGTTCCAGTGAGAGTCGACGAAGTCGCGGGCGAGGGTGTCCAACAATTCCTGGTGGGTTGGCGAGTCACCCTGGAGGCCGAAGTTTTCCTGGGTGGGGACGATGCCGTTGGCGAAGCAGAGCATCCAGAAGCGGTTGACGGCGACTCTGGCGGTGAGCGGGTTTTGCGGATCGGTGAGCCACTGGGCGAGGCCGAGGCGGTTGCGCGGCGCCTGTGGGGAGAAGGGCATAATCGCAGTGGGCGGAGCCGGGGTGACCGGTTGGCTGAGGTCCGGGGCGGAGTAGTCGCCGCGGGTGAGGACGTGGAACGTGCGCGGGTATTTTGACTCCTCCATGCACATGATGAGCGGGAGGCGGGCGAGGAAATCGTCCTCGAGGTGTTTGCGCGCAGCGGTGAGGGCGGCGCGCGAGGCGGCCACCGCGGGGTCGACGCGGGTTAGGAAGTGGTCGCGGAGCTGGTCGCTGGCGGCCGGGTCACCGGACCTGGCGGCGGCGAGCGTGGAATCGGTTGGGATTCCGGCGCTGGCGGCGACCTCGGCGGCGCTGAGCTGGGTGCGGAAAACCGCGAGTTCATCGAGGCGTCCGCCGGCGAATCCACGGTCGTCGCGCGGGCGTGCGCCGACGCGGATGAGGTCGGTGGAGATTTGTTTGTCGAGGTGATCGCGGACCACGGTGGTGGTGGCCGGCGCGCCGTTGAGGAAGATTTTCAGGCCGTCGGCCCGCGATGACCCGTCGTAGGTGACGGCGACCTGGACCCATTGGCCGACCGGGAACGGGTCGGTGGTTTCGATCGAGGCGGCGCACCCGGGCCAAAGGTGGATGCAGCTCCAGCGGAGTTTGCCGTTTTCCAGAAGCAGTTCGAATCCAGAGGCATCCGCGGCTTGCGAGAAGAGCGCCGGGCCGCTGTGGAGGATCACCGCGCGCTCCTTCGGCTCGGGCGAGAAAATGCCCAGGACGATGCTCAGCGGTTCATGGCGGGTGGTGCCCGGGACGCCGTCGAGCTGGAGCACCGTGTCGCCATCGAATTCGAGCGCTTCGCCCGCCGCGCCCGGAACCGCCTTGAGCTGGCCGCCGGTGATGGATGCCGGGCTGCCGTCGGCGACGAGGTTGGCGGACTTTTGTCCGGCGGCGGAATCCAGCGGGTAGCGGGCCGCCGGCGCCGGGACCACCACGGATCCTGCGGATTTCAGCCATTCCTTAAACGCGGGCGTGCGGGTGGCGATGAGCTCCCGGTGCGCCCGTCCGGCCGCGTCCATGGCTCCCCGGCGGGCCGCCGCCTCCTTCTCCTGGGCCGGCTCCATGAGCCGCATCGACGGCGGCGGCGCGCTGGTAGTCAACGAGTAAGGGAACAACCCCGACTCGTCGACCTGGCCAAACATCGCCGCCATCCGGTAATAGTCGCGCTGCGGGATCGGATCGTACTTGTGGTCATGGCAGCGCGCGCACTCAAGCGTGAGCCCGAGAAAGGCCGTCCCAAACGTGTGGACCCGGTCGGCAACATACTCGTGGCGAAACTCCTCGGCGATCGACCCGCCTTCCTGGGTCTGCCGGTGGAGGCGGTTGAAGGCGGTCGCAAGCCGTTGGTCGACCGTCGGTTCTGGAAGCAGGTCGCCGGCCAGCTGCCAGCTGGCGAACTGATCGTAGGGGAGATTGGTGTTGAACGCGCGGATCACCCAGTCGCGCCACGGCCAGACAAAGCACTCGTTGTCGCTCTGGTAGCCATACGTGTCGGCATACCGCGCGACATCGAGCCAGTCCTGGGCAAGCCGCTCGCCGAAGCGCGGCGAGGCAAGCAACGCGTCGACCTGCTTTTCGTAGGCGTCCGGCGATTGGTCGGCCTCGAACGCCGCGGTTTGTTCCGGCGTTGGTGGCAACCCGGTGAGGGTGAACGACACCCGCCGCAGCAAGGTCGCCCGGTCGGCCGCCGGGTTGGGTGCCATGCCATTGGCCTCCAGCTTCGCGAGCACGAACCGGTCAAGCGGGTCGCGGCACCAGCCCGGGTCGCTCACCGCCGGCGCCGGGTGCCGTTGCGGCGCGGAAAATCCCCAGTGCGGCTGGTACTTCGCTCCTTGGCCAACCCACTCGACGAGCGTCGCAATTTCCTCCTCGGCGAGTGGCCGGTTGAGCTTCTTTGGCGGCATCCGCTCGTCCGGGTCGGCATGCTCGAGGCGCGCAACCAACTCGCTCGCCTCAGGATTCCCGGGAACAATCGCCCGCTTCCCGCTTTCGAGCACAGCCGCCGCCCCCTCGAAGGTATCGAGCCGCAGCCCGCCCTCCCGGCCATTGGCGCTGTCCGGTCCGTGGCAGGAAAAACACCGGTCCGCGAGAATCGGCCGCACGTCACGGTTGAAATCAACTTCCCCCGCCACCCGCCGCTCCCCGCCGCCCGCCCGCCCGCCATCATCCCCGCGCTTCCCGCACCCGCCCAGCACCACCAACCCGCCCAACCCAACAATCCCCAACAGCATCCCAACGACCCTCCGATCGCCCCAACAGCCCTTGAGTCTCTCCAACATCCACTTGGTTACGCAAAATTTCCCCCGCTCTCCCACCCAATTTGCTCACCGCAACCCGGCCGCGGGAAACCAAACACCGCTTGAGTGTTAGCCGCGCCCGCGGCGGCGCTGGCTTTGGAGTGCGGTGGGAAGGGGTACTCCCCGCCACACCGCTTTGGCTCAACCAGAAACGCCGGAAGTCACCACGCGGGTTGCCGGAGTTGCGGTTGAATGGCCGGCGGGCGGGTTCCCCGGCAAGGCGGTGATTGGCCTGCGTGCGCGCGGGATTGAGCTAAAGCGGTGTCGCGCTCCGCTTGCCACCGCACTCCAAAGCGGCTGCGCCGCGGCGGTTTGGCGGGAGCATCCCTTCGACGTTCGACGTTCGACTCTCGGCGCGCTTGCCGGGGTGGCTTGCATGGCGTTTGGTGGGCCCGGGTGTGAGTGGACCATCGGACATTGCGGGATTCTTGGCGGTGGGCGGCTGGGCGGTCCGCTTTGACGAGGACGTCCTCGGGCATGCCCGCCAGCTCCTGCGCAAGCAGCCGCTCAGTGGCGTCCGCGCGCTCTCCGAGGACCCGCAGAGCCTAACACTCATGGCGCAGACCGCCGACGGCGGCCCGCTCGCGGTCACCGTCTGGCCCGAGGACGGCGGCTGGGAGCTGGAAACCTCCTGCCGCTGCGGCTACGGCCCGCAATGCGCCCATGCCGCGGCGTTGTTGCTGGAGGTGTCCAAGCCGGGGCGGCTCGCGCGCCTGATGGATGGCGGCGCGCTCGGCCCGCGGCCGCTCCCCGCGGTGGTTAGGACTGCCGCCGAGCCGCCGCCGGCGCGGGTCGTCGGCGGAGTCCCGCGGTTCCTATTGGAGGTCCGGCGCGAGCCGACCGACTCGAAGATCGTCCGGCTGCTGCTCCAGGCACTCAAGCTCCCCGACTCGGGCGACTGGATCGCCCTGCGCCCATCGGCGATCTACGAGGGCGAGCGGCTCGCCATCGACGGCCGCCCGGGGAGCGCCCAGGTCCTTATCGAGCGGACCCCGGGCCCGCCGGTGCTCGTCAACCGCGACGCCGCCCGCGAGATGGAGCGGGTCAGCGCGCTCCAACAGGTTGGTCTAACAAGCGTGGCGTCCCACGCGCAGTTCCGGTTTCTGTTGGCCGCGGGGGCCAAGCGCGGTGGGTCTCCCGCCGACGGCGCGCTGTGGTTCCCCAACCCGGGCCACGGGCCGGTCAACGAGTATTGGGCGTGGCTGCGCACCCGCGGGCGCGAGTTGTTGGAGGCGGCCGGCTGGGAGCTCGAGTTCGGCGACGATGTTGGCCACGAGGTTGTCGACGTTGACCCGGCCGACTGGAATGTCTCGCTCACCGACGAGACCGGCGGCAGTTGGTTCCACCTCTCGGTTGGCTTCGAGGTGGGCGGCAAGAAGCTCGACCTGCTGCCGATCCTCGCCGACCTGCTGGCCAAGGGGGTTCTCGAGGTTTCCCTGGAATACCCGCCCGGCGGCCAGTTGCTCTATCACCTGCCCGACGGCGCCGCGCTGCGCCTCCCGGTCGACCGGGTCCGCAAAATCCTCCAGACGCTTGCCGCCTTCATCGACCCGCGCCGCTTCCACGGCGGGCGGATGCCCATCCATCCGCTCGATGCCGCCGCACTCACCTCACTCGCCGAACTCGGCGTCGCCGCTCCGCCGGCACTCCAGGAGCTAACACAAAAGCTCCACGCCGGGGCCGCCGTCGCCCCACTCCCGGCCCCGGATGGCCTCCGCGCCGAGCTGCGCAGCTACCAGTTAGATGGGTTCCGTTGGATGCGGTTTCTCTCCGACCACGGGTTGCACGGGATCCTGGCCGACGACATGGGCTTGGGAAAAACCCTGCAGACCATCGCCTGGTTGTTGGACGAGAAGCACAGCGCCCGCTCCGGAGCGCGCCCGTCGCTGGTGGTCGCGCCGACGAGCGTGGTGCCCAACTGGGCCGCCGAGATCCGCCGCTTCGCCCCGGCGCTCAAGGTGCTCGTCCTCGAGGGCGCGCGCCGCGCCAGCTACTTCCGCTCGATCCCGCACGCCGACGTCGTGCTCACCTCCTACGCGCTCCTCCAGCGCGATAGCGCCAAGCTCCGCGAGGTCGAGTTCCATGCGGTGGTGTTGGATGAGGCGCAGTTCATCAAGAACCCGGCCGCCAAGGTCGCCCAGGCGGCGTGCCGGCTCCAGTGCCGCCAGCGGCTGTGCTTGTCGGGCACCCCGATCGAGAACCACCTTGGCGAGCTGTGGAGCCTGATGCGGTTTTTGATGCCCGGCTTCCTTGGCAGCGCGGAGGACTTCGGCAAACGCTTCCGCACGCCGATTGAAAAGGATGGCGACGCGGAACGCCAGGCGGCCCTCAAGGCGCGCGTCGCCCCGGTGATCCTGCGCCGCACCAAGGACCAGGTGGCCACCGAGCTGCCGCCGAAAACCATTCTTGTCCACGCCGTTGAGCTCACCACCGCGCAGAAGGACCTGTACGAAACCGTGCGCGCCAGCATGGACAAGCGCGTGCGCCAAGCAATCGCCGCGCGCGGGCTGGCCGAGTCACGCATGGTCTTCCT
>JBILQE010000049.1:0-25916 GCA_044373465.1 Akkermansiaceae bacterium
AGGTCTGAAGGTCTGAAGGTCTGAAGGTCTGAAGGTCTGAAGGTCTGAAGGTCTGAAGGTCTGAAGGTCTGAAGGTCTGAAGGTCTGAAGGTCTGAAGGTCTGAAGGTCTGAAGTCGCTCTAGGCGGCTTCCCGGGTTGCCAAAGTTTGGTCAGTATGGCAAGTTTCCGCATGTCATTGGCTGACCTCAAACAGGAGAGTGCCGCCTTGCCGCCCGAGGAGCAGAAGGAGCTAGCTGCCTTTCTTGCGGCTTTGAGCGTGCAACGAAACGCCGAGTGGGAAGAAGCCGCCGCGGGTGTTGAGGAGACTGAAAGTGAGGTGTGGGTCAGCCTGCTCGCGGCACCAACTTTTGACAGGATTCTTGGTGGCCAAGCCGGCGCCTGGACTGGTGGCGATCTTGAGCGCCCGCTCGGTGACTCGGACCTTTCCGGTGACTCGGGCAAGAGAACTTAGCCGGGGCAAGCGAGCTCTTGCGCGCAGCCCCCGGACCACCCCGCCTCCAGAACGCGCGAGGCTCTGTCAGGCTCTGCGCCCTAACCCTGAGGAGGCGGGAAGCTCTTTACGGGGCCGGGCGTTCTGGCGGGAGGCGGTTCACCCCGCCGAACTTTTCACAAAGTTCGCTACGGTAACTTTGCCTAATCGGGCTTGTCGAGGAACACGAAGTCCGGGTTGCGCTCCTGGAGGAGGTTGATGAGCCACTGGTCGGGGAGGAAGACGACGAACTGGTCATCAACGTCTTTGGCCAGAGCGCAGCCGGACGGGAGCTGGAGGGTCGGGCGCTCGGCGAGGGGGTCGGCGGGGGCGGCCTTGCGCCGGACCCAGCGGATGACGTTCCACGGCGAGCTCTCGATCCGGCACGGCGCGCCGTATTCACCTTCGAGGCGGTATTTGAGGACCTCAAACTGGAGCGGGCCAACAGCTCCTAACAACGGGACGCGTATCAGCGACCCGTCGATCTCAAACATCTGGGCGACGCCCTCCTTGAGGAGCTGGTCGAGGCCCTCGCGGAAGCGCTTGTAGTTGGCGGTCCCGTCGCACTGGACGTAGCAGAAGCACTCCGGGGCGAAGCGCGGGATCTCGCTGAACGAGGTTTCGTTGTCGCTCGCCAGGGTGTCGCCGACGTGGAAATCGTAGTTTCCAACAAGGGCGACGACATCGCCCGGATAGGCGGAGTCTAACGTCTCGCGCTCCTGGGCAAACAAGCGCTGCGAGTTTGACAGGCGGATTTTTTTCCCGCTGCGGGTGTGGGTGACGTTCATGTCGCGCTCGAACGCGCCGGAGACGATCCGCACAAAGGCGGCGCGGTCGCGGTGCTTCGGGTTCATGTTGGCCTGGATCTTGAAGATGAACCCGGAGAAGTCGGGCGCGGAGGGCAGCACCTCGCGGGTGCCGGCCATGCGCGAGGTCGGCTCGGGGGCGAGCTCGAGGAAGCGGTCGAGCATCAGCTGGACGCCGAAGTTGTTCATCGCGCTGCCAAAGAAGATCGGCATCTGCTCGCCGGCGCGGACCCGTTGCGGGTCTAGCGGTTGGGTCACCGCCTCTAGCAGGTCGATCTCCTGGCGGGCCTCGGCGAGGACATCCGCGTCGACGGTGGCGTCGAGGTCCGGGTCGTCGATCCCGCGGGTCTGGACCGGCGCGCGGAATGACCCGTGCGGCGTTCGTTCAAACAGATGGACTTGATTGTTCTCGCGGTCATAGACGCCGCGGAACCGCGGGCCGTCGCCCAGCGGCCAGTTCACCGGCACCGGCGGCAACCCGAGGACCCGCTCAAGCTCGTCGATGAGCTCGAGGGCCGGGCGCGCCGGCCGGTCGAGTTTGTTGATGAACACGAAGATCGGCACGCCGCGGCGGCGGCAGACTTCGAAAAGCTTGAGTGTTTGCGCCTCGATCCCCTTGGCGGCGTCGACGACCATGACCGCGGAGTCGACCGCGGTGAGCACCCGGTAGGTGTCCTCCGAGAAATCCTTGTGGCCGGGGGTGTCGAGCAGGTTCACGCAGAGGCCGTTGTAGTCGAACTGGAGGACCGTCGAGGACACCGAGATCCCGCGTTGTTTCTCCAGTTCCATCCAGTCCGAGGCGGTCGACCGCTGTGACTTGCGCGCGGTGACGCTGCCGGCCAGGTGGAGCGCGCCGCCGTAGAGGAGGAGTTTTTCCGTCAGGGTCGTCTTGCCGGCGTCCGGGTGGGAGATGATCGCAAACGTGCGACGGCGGGAGATTTCCTTGGCGTGTGGCGAGTCGGACATGGAGCGGCGCCATCCAAGGCGAAGAACGCCGCGGATCAAAGGGGAAAACCTGCAGGTTTCGTAGCGAACTTCGGCGGAGAGAACTGTCTGCCGCCAAAATGCCAGGATGCTCAATGGACTCACACCGCCCCTAGCCGAAGCTCTCATGAGCTTCGCTATGCAAGAGATCCATCCGCGCTGGCGCGCCGCCGCCCGCTGTGCTCCACTCCGGCCATGTCCGCCACGTCCCGCGCCGCGCTGAAGTCATTGTTGTTGGAAAAATCGGTCCGCACCGGCGAGTTCACCCTCGCGTCGGGGAAAACCTCCGATCTGTACATCGACTGCCGGACGACGGCGCTCGACCCGGTGGGCGCGACCTTGATCGGCGAGCTTGGCTGGGCCGCGGTGAAGGAGCAGATGGCCGCCATGGGAGTCCGCCCGGATGCCATCGGCGGGATGACCCTGGGCGCGGACCCGATCTCGCTGGCCGTCGGGATGACCTCGGCGCGGGTTGACCCTGAGTCACCAATGCAGGTTTTCACAGTCCGCAAGGAGCCCAAGGGGCACGGCCGCGGGAAGCAGATCGAGGGGAACTTCGCCGCCGGCAACCAGGTCATCGTCGTCGATGACGTCATCACCACCGGCGGGTCGACCTTGAAGGCCATCGATGCGATTGAACGCGAGGGCGGAACGGTCGCCTTCGCGCTGGTCCTGGTCGACCGCGAGGAAGGCGGGCGCGCGGCGATCGAGGCCCGCGGCATTCCGGTCGTCACCCTGTTTACCCGGACAAGCTTGTTATCGGGGAGTCAAACGTCGAAGGTCTGAAAGTCGGGAAATTGCGCGGCTGGGGCCGCGAGGGATGGATTGACTTTCGACCTTCGACTTTCAGACCTTCGACTCCCTATTCTTCCCCATGCCGATCATCTCGCGCCGCAAGCAGTTCTATCCGGTCACCGCGCCGCTGCGCCAGTACCTCTGCCGGTTTGACCGCCAGTCGGACATCCCGCTAGTCTACAACGACCTGTGCCGGTTTTCCGGGTCTGTCCCGTACGAGGACCCGAGCGGCCGGGAAACCTTGTGGCAGACGGTGATGTACCCGCCCGAGGTGATGGCCGAGCTCGGCCCGCAGCTGACCCGGATCTACGCCAACCTGAAGATCGGCGGCGAGAGCGACCTCCACAAGCACCTCACCGTCGACCGGATCGACTTTGGCGAGTTCGGCAACTCGCGCCCGTTCCGGATCCGGGTGACGAACCTGTTCAACGACAACTCGGACTACTACTACGTCAAAACCGCCGACTCGTCGCGCATCTACGGGCTCGAGATCGAGCACATCCTCTCGCCCAACCGGATCAACTACCTGGTCAACGGCAACACCCTCATCGAGGAGCACATCGCCGGCCTGCCGGGCAGCGTGTTTAACCGCGACTACCTGACCAGGAACGATTTCAACCCGGTCCGCGTGGCCAAGGAGTTCGTCAAGTTCAACGAGCGCTGCTTCATCCGGCTGCTTGGCGACATGCGCTCGGCGAACTACGTCGTCGACATCACCCCGGACTTCGAGGAAATCCAGTACCGGGTCCGGCCGATCGACTTTGACCAGCAGTCCTACCAAGGGCGGTCGTCGATTTACCACGCGTTCCGGTTTCGCGACAACCATCCGGTCACCCGGCTCGCGTTTGACGTCCTCCACCGCCGGGTCATCGCCCAGTACATCGAGGAAGAGCGCAGCCAGATGGCCCGCCGCGCCCGCGTCGAACAACAACGGCTCCGCGCGCTCTTCAGCGTCATGAAGCGCGACGAAATCGCCCCCGCCGCCCACGTCGCCACCCTCAAGCAGGACCTCCGCCACGCCCACCGGACTGAGCGCTTCGACGCCTGCCAAAACATGGGCCAGCTCACCGCCGAGCACATCCAACTGATGCTTGAGACCTGCTGAAGCTCGAGCGCTTGCCGCCGCATGGCCAAAAAAATACCGCGGCTGGACGTGGGTCCGGCCGCGGTGGGAAATTTTCGGAACGCCTTAGTTGACCGCGACGGCTTCCGAGCCGGTCTCGCCGGTGCGGATGCGGATGGCCTCTTCGACGTTGGAGATGAACACCTTGCCGTCACCAATCTTGCCGGTGTTGGCGCTCTTGACGATCGCCTCGGCAACCACCGCGGCTTGCGACTCGGCGACGACGATCTCGATCTTCACTTTCGGGAGGAAGTCGACGGTGTACTCGCTTCCGCGGTAGATTTCCGTGTGGCCCTTTTGCCGCCCGAAGCCCTTGACCTCGGTGACGGTCATCCCTTGGACGCCGACTTCAGCCAGGGCCTCTTTTACTTCCTCCAACTTGAACGGTTTGATGATCGCTTCGATTTTTTTCATGGGTCCGGCAGATTGTAGATGCTGGCTAAGCAGCCGGCGTGCCAACTTGAGAAAGTCTGCGATACCGGTTCCGTGGCCGAGTTGACGATGGGTTCTTGGTCGTGGCGGATCAAGGGAATACCTCAGGCGCGGGAAAATTCCCGGCGGTTAGACGGGGGGAAATCGGCCGGCGTGTGGGCGCGCGTGCTTGCCGGGTTAGCGGGTGAGGGTTAACTTTCGCGCGCCCCGATGTCCGCCTCCTTTGTCCACCTGCACCTGCACACCGAGTATTCGACTTTGGACGGGGCGACGCGGACGGGTGCGGTGGCGGCGCGGGCGGCGAAGTTCGGGATGCCGGCGGTGGCGATCACCGACCACGGCAACCTCTACGGCGCCATCGAGTTCTACCAGGCGTGCCGGAAGGCGGCGGTGAAGCCGATCCTCGGGTGCGAGATCTATTTGGCGCCCGGGTCGCTCCACGAGCGCAAGGACGTCGTCGGGCGCAAGCGCGCAACCCACATGACCCTGCTCGCCAGCAACGCGACCGGGTGGAAAAACCTGACCAAGCTGGTGACCGTGGGGCACCTTGACGGGATGTATTACGGCAAGCCGCGGGTTGACCGTGAGGCGCTTGCGGAGTTCTCCGAGGGCCTCATCTGCCTCAGCGGGTGCCTCAGCGGGCCGGTCAACGAGTGGATCCTGGCCGACCAGGTCGACAAGGCGCGCGAGGAGGTCGCGACGCTGCGGGACATTTACGGGGCGGAGAATTTGTTTTTGGAGATCCACGACCACGGGCTTGAGGCGCAGCAGAAGTGCACCGCCGGGCTGCTTGAGCTGGCCCGCGAGTTTTCGCTCAAGCCAGTGGCGGCCAACGACGTCCATTTCCTCGACCGGTCCGACCACGAGGCCCACGACGTGATGATCTGCATCGGCACCGGGCGGCTGGTGCTCGATGAAAACCGGATGCGCTACTCGCCGGAGGTTTATTTCAAGTCCGCCGAGGAGATGCGCTACCTTTTCCGCGACGTCCCGGGCGCCTGCGACGCCACCCTGGAGATCGCCGAGCGCTGCAACGTCGAACTGAAGCTCGACCCGACGTCGTCGGAAAAGTACCCGCAGTTCGGGACCCCGGACGGCAGCCCGCGCGAGAGCTACTTCCGCAAGCTCTGCTTCGCCGGCCTGGAAAAACGCTACGGCAAGGAGAAAGCCGAATCCGACCAAGGGCTGCGCGACCGGCTCGACTACGAGATCAAGGTCATCAACGACCTCGGGTTCTCCAGCTACTTCCTGATCACCGCGGACTTCATCAACTGGGCCAAGGACAACCGGATCCCGGTCGGCCCGGGGCGCGGCTCGGCGGCCGGCTCGCTGGTTGCCTACACGATGGGGATCACCGACATTTGCCCGATCCGCTTTGGCCTGCTGTTCGAGCGCTTCCTCAACCCGGAGCGCGTCAGCCCGCCGGACGTCGACATCGACTTCTGCCAAAGCCGCCGCGTCGAGGTCATCGACTACGTCCGGCAAAAATACGGCGAGCGCTGCGTCAGCCACATCATCACCTACGGGACCCTCGGCGCCAAGAGCGTCATCCGCGATGTCGCCCGCGTCATGGGCATCCCGTACGGCGAGGCCGACCGGATCGCCAAGATGATCGAGGCGGTCCCCGGCGTGAAGCTCAAGGAGGAATTCGACAGCAAGGCGGAGCTGCGCGAACTCATCGAGTCGTCCACCAGCTACCGCGAGCTCTGGGACTACGCGCTCAAACTCGAGGGGCTGACCCGCAACGTCGGCGTCCACGCCGCCGGCATCGTCATCGGCGACCGGCCGCTCGACGAACACGTCCCGCTGACCCGCGGCAACGAGGGCGAAGTCGTCACCCAGGCGGACATGAACGCCATCACCGAGATCGGCCTGCTCAAGATGGACTTCCTCGGGTTGAAAAACCTCACCGTCATCCAGGAGGCCGAGGACCACATCCGCAAGCACACCCCGGAGTTCGACATCCACCACATCCCGCTCGACGACCAGAAAACCTTCGACCTCCTCAACCGCGGGGAAACCATGGGCGTCTTCCAGCTGGAAAGCGGCGGCATGGTCGAAACCTGCCGGAAATACGATATCCGCAGCATCGACGACATCATCGACCTCATCGCCCTCTATCGCCCCGGCGCCATGCAGTTCATCGACCAGATGATCGAGGTCAAAAAGGGCATCAAGAAGGCCGACTTCGAGCACCCGTTGTTGGAAACTGTTTGCGGCGACACCTTCGGGGTCATGATCTATCAGGAGCAGGTCCAGAACGCCGCCAAGCTGCTAGCCGGCTACACCCTCGGCGGCGCCGACATCCTGCGCCGGATCATGGGCAAGAAAAAGCCCGAGGAGATGGCCCAACAACGCGACATCTTCGTCAAGGGATGCGCCGAGACCAACAACATCCCCGCACCCCTGGCTAACAAGATCTTCGACAAGATCGCCACCTTCGCCGGCTACGGGTTCAACAAGTCCCACTCCGCGTGCTACGGCCACATTTCCTACTGGACCGCCTATCTGAAGGCTAACCACCCGGTCGAGTTCATGGCCGCGCTCCTCTCTAACGAAATCCACAACACCGACAAGATCGGGGTGTTTGTCGCCGAGTGCCACCGGATGGGCATCGAGATCCTCCCGCCCGACGTCAACGCCGCATGGCTGCGCTTCGCCCCGGAGCCGACGCCGTCCGGCGCCCTCGCGATCCGCTACGGGCTTGCGGCGATCAAGAACGTCGGCGTCGGCGCGATGGACCAGGCGATCGCCGAGCGCGAGCGCGCCGGGAAGTTCAGCTCGCTCGACGATTTTTCCAACCGGCTCGACTCGAAGGTCGTCAACAAGCGGATCCTCGAAAACCTCGCCAAGGCCGGCGCCATGGACTGGACCGGCGAGGCGCGCGCCAGCATGGTCGCCCGCCTCGAGCAGGTGACCGCCTCCGCCAGCTCCGCCCAGCGCGACCGGGCGACCGGCCAGGGCGCGTTGTTTGACACGATGGACTTCATCGGCGGCGGCAGCGGCGATACCCAGGTCGACCACGCACCCGTCGAGGAATGGTCCAAGGAGGAACGCCTCGAGCATGAGAAGGAATTGTTGGGGTTCTACGTCACCGGCCATCCGTTGGACCGGTTCCGCAACCTGATCGACTCGGACCGCTACTGCCAGTTGGGCGCGCTTGACGACCTCGAGGTGAAGAACCCGCGCGACCGCTTCGCCTTTGCCGGGATGATCCGCAGCGTCGAACACAAGATGACGAAGTCCGGCAAGGCCTTCGGGGTGCTGGTCCTCGAGGACTTCACCGGGAGCGGCGAAGTCCTGTTGTGGAGCGAGAGCTACCTGCCGGCCCGCGACGCCGGGCTGCTCGCCCCCGGCCGGGTCATCCGCCTCAAGGCCGGCGTCCAGGCCGACGACCGGACCGGCGCGCGCAAGCTCACCGGCTCGGACGTCAAAGAGCTCAAGCCCGCCCGCGCCGCGGCCAACGCCAGCGGTCCGCTCGAACTCACCCTGTTCGTCGCCCGCACCAGCCCCGCCGACCTCGAGGCGATCCGCTCCGCGCTGCGCGCCCACCCCGGCGACTCCGACGTCCTCCTCCACTTCCAAAACAGCGCCGGCCGCCGCGCCACCGTCACCGCCGGCCCCGACTTCAAGGTCAAGCGCAGCCCCACCCTCGACCAGGCACTCGGCCGCTGGATCGATCTCTAAAAGCGACCAAGCGACGGGATGAAAAATCGCCAGGAATACAACCGCGGAAGGAGGTCACTGGAGCCGGTCGCCGCCGCCGCATCGAACGACCTGGCCGCTGGCCGCGTCCGTGGGCTGCTGCAGCTCGCTGCCGCTGTAACCAGTCCAGCTTGCTGGCGGGCTTGCGCATCCTCCGCCCACTTTGAGGTTCTGGGTGCAGTCTTGCAATCCGCGCGTGGCCGGTGAGAGTGGCAGGATGGGCATCGCCTACGCCACGATCCTCCTCGAAAACCCGAAGCGCCCGGACTTGCTGCCGATCGAGCTGCGGGCCTTGGCGGACACCGGAGCCTTGTTCCTGTGCATCCCGGAGGAGGTGCGCGTGCAACTGCAGCTGGAGGCGACCTCGCAAAAGGAAGTCACCACCGCGGATGGCAAGCGCCAACTGTGCCCGTATGTCGGACCGGTCCGGATCCAATTTGAGAACCGCGAGTGTTACGCGGGAGCAATCGTTCTCGGTGACGAGGTATTGCTCGGCGCGGTGCCGATGGAAGACATGGATCTGGTCGTCATCCCCATCGCGCGGCGAGTCGCGGTCAATCCACGCCATCCAAATTTCGCCGCCGCTCCAGCCAAGGAATCCCATCCCGATCCGCATCGCTGACGAAACCCCCGCTGCCATCGACTCGCCCGGATCGAAGGTGGGCCTAGCAGGTTCAGATTTTATTGAACAATCCGCGCGGCCGCCATACTAACACGGCATGGAACCACGCGCCCTCGATGCCACCGACGAGAGCCCGGCCGCGCTCAACGCGCTTGAGCGCCAGGTGGTGGACTTCTTCACCGACGGGGTCCGGCTGTTAGGCCTGCCGAAGTCGATGGGGGAGATTTACGGGTTGTTGTTTATCTCGCAGCAACCGCTGGCGCTCGATGACCTGGTGGTGCGCTTGGGGATCAGCAAGGGGTCGGCGAGCCAGGGATTGCGGGCGCTCAAGGCGCTTGGCGCGGTGCGCGAGGCGGCCGCCGAGGCCGGTGCGCGGCGGACGTACTTCGAGCCGGACCTGGCGCTCAAACGGTTAGTTGGCGGGTTCATCCGCGAGCAGGTTCGCCCGCACCTCGACAGCGGGCGCGCGAAGCTTGGCGCGCTGCAGGCGGCGAGCGGCGCGGTGGCCGACAGCGAGGGGCGCGAATTCTATCAGGACCGGATCGAGCGTTTGGAAAATTGGCTGCGCAAAGCCCGGATCATGCTACCGGTAGTGCAGAAGATTTTAGGCGAATGAGTGATGAATCTGCGGAAAATTCGGGCCTGCGCTGGTATTGCGTGCGCACCCAGACGAAACGCGAGCACATCGCCGCAAAAAACCTGCGCCTGCTAGAAGAGGTGGCGGTGCTGTGCCCGATGCTGCGCTACCGCAAGGCGACCCGGCGCGGCAAGATCTGGTGGCGCGAGGCGATGTTCCCCGGCTACATCCTTGCGCGCTTCGACCTCGCCAGCCATGAGCGCGCGGTCACCTACGCCCAGGGCGTCCGCGGCCTCGTCCGGTTCGGCACCCACGTCCCGCCGGTCCCCAACGGGTTTGTCGAGCGCCTCGGCAAGGAACTCACCCCCGGCGATGGCGCCGTCAAGGAGCCGACCCTCCAACTGACCCCCAGGATCGACCCCGGCGAGGAGGTCGAGGTCGCCCACGGCCCGCTCCAAGGGATGCGTGGACTGGTCTGCGAGGTCCTCCCGGGCCGCGAGCGCGTCCGCGTCCTGCTCGAGTTCCTCGGCCAGCTCCAGCCGGTCGAGGTCGACTTGTTCTCGCTGCTCATGCCCCGCCGTCCAGTCCCATGAGCCGCCTCCCGATGCCTCCGAGAATTGTTCATTTTGGATTGAACTTCCTTGCTGTTAGGCGCTGGATGGTTGCGCGCCGGAATCCGGAACGATCCGCAGGCGCCATGGTGACCAGAATCCAATTGATTGGTTTTGCGTTTGCGCAATCTACCAGAGGCGGCAGCGTGTCGTTCCACTAGTCTAACACGAGCTGATATGAGCCAACCGAAAACCGCGGTCATCACAGGAGGAGCAGGATTTGTCGCGTCGCACCTCGCCGACCGGCTGCGTGGCGACGGGTTGCGGGTGATCGCGCTGGACAATTTTGTGACCGGCAACGCGCGCAACATCGCCCACCTGGAGGCGGATCCGGGGTTTTCATTCATTTTGCAGGATGTCTCCAAGCCATTCACGGTCAGCGGTCCGGTTGACTACGTGTTTCACCTTGCCTCGCCGGCGAGCCCGATCGACTACCTCCAGATTCCGCTCGAGACGCTCACCGCGGGGTCGTACGCGAGCCACCACTGCCTTGAGCTGGCGGAGGCGAAGGGGGCGACATTCCTGTTAGCCTCGACCTCCGAGGTCTACGGCGACCCCGAGGTCCACCCGCAGAAGGAGAGCTACTGGGGGAATGTCAACTCGATCGGGCCGCGGAGTTGTTACGACGAGGCGAAGCGCTACGCCGAGGCGGTGACGATGGCCTACCTGCGGGCGAAGCAGGTGGACACCCGGATTGTTAGGATCTTCAACACGTACGGTCCGCGGATGCGGTTGGACGACGGGCGGGTGGTGCCGGCATTCATCAGCCAGGTGCTGCGCGGCGAGCCGATGACGATTTTCGGTGACGGGTCGCAGACGCGGAGTTTTTGTTATGTCTCGGACCTGGTGGAAGGGATCTGGCGGTTGGCGCGCAGCGGGTTCCATGAGCCGGTCAACCTCGGCAACCCG
Organism: Akkermansiaceae bacterium; assembly: GCA_044373465.1. Classification (GTDB taxonomy): domain Bacteria; phylum Verrucomicrobiota; class Verrucomicrobiia; order Verrucomicrobiales; family Akkermansiaceae; genus JBILQA01. Next base: position 11,035 of record JBILQE010000049.1, read on the forward strand.
CACGAGATGACGATCCGCGAGTTCGGGGTGGCGATCGCCGCGAAGCTCGGGGTCGAGCCGCGCTTCACCGAGCTGCCGCTGCCCGAGGACGACCCGAAGGTCCGCAAGCCGGACATCACCCGCGCCCGCGAGCTGCTGGGGTGGGAGCCGGTTGTTAGCTTTGACGCCGGGATCAGCAAGTCGATCGACTACTTCTCCGCGGTGGTCCACGGCGAGGTGGCGGCGGTCTAGCAGCGGTGGGGTAACCGCCCGCAGCGGCGGCGGCGGTGGGAGGAGAACTGGCGGGAGACCCGCGTGCTGGCATGAGCGAGGGGAAAGTATTGCTGGCGGGGTTGCTGCCGCCGCCGCTGCACGGCCAGTCGATTGCGACGGCCGGGTTGTTTGCGGCGGACCTTGCGCCGTTGGTGCCGGTGATTTTGCCGATCCGATTCAGCCGCGAGGTTGGCGATGTCGGCCGGCCGTCGCTCGGGAAGTTGTGGCACCTTGCCGGGCTGGTGCTCCGCTGTTGGAAGCTGTGGTTAGTCGAGCGGCCGCGGGTGTTATATTACACGCCGGCGAGTGCGAACCTGGTGCCGTTTCTGCGGGACGTGGTGTTTTTGGTTTTCTGCCGGCCGTTGTTCCGGATCACGGTGCTCCACTACCATGCCGGCGGGCTGCCCGAGTTCCTCGCCCGCGGATGGCGCCACCGGGTGGCTTGTTGGATTTACGGGCGCGGCGCGTGGGCGGTTGGGTTGAGCAAGCAGGTTCCGGTCCCCGGTCTGGCGTTCGGCGCGGCGCGCGAGTTTGTCGTCGCCAACGGGCTCGACGTTCCGGCGGTGAGCGGTGGGCGGGCGCCTGGGGACTTGGAGCTGCGCCTTCTGTTTGTCGGCAACCTGTTTGAATCCAAGGGCGTGCTGGTCCTCGCCGAGGCCGCCTGCGCGCTCGCCGCGGAGACCGGCGCGGCGATCCGGCTCACGCTTGTCGGCGCCGCCGCCGAGCCGCAAACCCAGCAGGCGCTGGCAGACTGGCAGCGGCGGGCGCCGGCCAACCTAACCATCGAGCTGCCCGGAACGCTCACCGGGGAGGCGAAATGGCAGGCGTATGCGGAGGCTGACGTGTTTGTTTTTCCGAGCTACTACCCTGCGGAGAACCAGCCGCTGGTGGTTATCGAGGCGCTGGCGTGCGGGTTGCCGGTGGTGGCGACGCGCTGGCGCGGGATTCCGGAGCTGGTCGCCGACGGGGTCACCGGGATTCTGGTTGAAGCGCGCGACAGCGGCTCGCTGGTTGCGGGATTGCGCAGCGTCGCGCGGGATGCTTCGCTGCGGGCGCGGTTGGGCGCGCGCGCGCGCCAGACCTATCAGAGCAACTTCAGTGTCGCGACCCACGTGGCTAACATGAAGGCGGTCCTCGGCGCGGCCGTGGAGGCCGCCGCCAACAACCAAGAATAACCCAGACCATGGCCCAAAAGCTTCTCATCACCGGACCGCGCGGAATGGTCGGCTCCGCGCTGATCCGCGCGGCCGAGGCGCGCGGCGGCTACTCGTTGCTGACGCCGGGGCGCGACGCACTCGACCTGCTCGACCAGGCGGCGGTGTTTGGCTACCTCGAGCGGGAGAAGCCGGACGCGGTAGTCATCGCTGCGGCGAAGGTCGGCGGGATCCATGCGAACAACACGTTCCCCGCGGAGTTCATCTACGAGAACCTGATGATCGCCGCCAACCTCGTCCACGGCGCGTTCCGCGCCGGGATCAAGCGGGTGTTGTTCCTCGGCAGCTCGTGCATCTATCCGAAGTTCGCGCCCCAGCCGATGCCGGAAAGCTGCCTGCTGACCAGCGAGCTGGAGCCGACCAACGAGGCGTACGCGGTGGCCAAGATCGCCGGCCTGAAGCTCTGCCAGTATTACCGGAAGCAGTTCGGCGTCGTCTATCACTCGGCCATGCCGACCAACCTCTACGGCCCGGGCGACAACTACCACGCGGAAAACTCCCACGTCATCCCGGCCATGATCCGGCGCTTCCACGAGGCCCAACAGCGCGGCGACTCGAGCGTCGAAATCTGGGGGACCGGCACCCCGCGCCGCGAGTTCCTCCACGTCGACGACCTCGCCGCGGCCTGCCTCCACTTGTTAGCCCTGGAGGATCCGCCCGACTGGGTCAACGTCGGCACCGGCGAGGACCTCGCGATCCGCGAGCTCGCCGACCTCGTCGCCGCCACTGTCGGGTTCTCTGGAACCATCACCACCGACCCGTCAAAGCCCGACGGGACACCACGAAAGCTCCTCGACATCAGCAAGATCCGCGCCACCGGCTGGGCCCCGCAGGTCCCCCTCGAAGCCGGCCTCGGCGGCGCCTACCGCGACTTCCTCGCCACCCTGGAGAGCGCGACCGCGCGGCTCTAACACCAGAAGCTCGCCATGGAGGCCCGCAGCGTTAGATCGATCACCAAGGCGCTCAACGACGCCGGGGTGAGGTATCTGATCGTGGGCGGGTTGGCGGTGAACGTCCACGGGTACGTGCGGATGACGCGCGACCTTGACCTGGTGGTGGCGCTCGACCCCGGGAACATCCGGCGATGCCTGGCGACGTTGTTAGCTGAGGGCTATCAGCTGGCGGTGCCGGTGAGCGTGGAGGAATTCGCCGACCCCGGGATGCGGGCGCGGTGGCGCGAGGAGAAGGGGATGTTGGTATTGAAGTTGTGGAGCGACGCGCATGCGCGGACGCCGATCGACATCTTCATTTACGAACCGTTTGATTTTTCCGCGGAGCTGACGCGGAGCCTGCGGGTCGACTTGGCGCCTGGGATCGAGGCGCCGATTGTCTCGCTGGCGACCTTGGTGGCGATGAAACAGGAGGCCGCGCGCCCGCAGGATCTCGTTGATATCCAAGAACTCACCCGCATCCGATGAAGCCTTTCCCGAATTTTTCGCCGGACTGGAACTGGGGGACGCCCGAGGGCAGCCGCGAGTTTGACCGGCACGCCGACCGGCAGATGAGCCTTGCGGAAAAACTCGACTGGCTTGAGCAGGCGGAGACGCTTGCGCTGCTGTTGGAGGCGCAGCGCCAGGCGGGTCCGCCGTCCGCCACCGAAACATCCGACCAAGCACCATCATGAAACGCGCCCTGATCACCGGCATTACCGGCCAAGACGGATCCTACCTTGCTGAGCTTCTCCTTGAGAAAGGCTACGAGGTTCACGGCATCAAACGCCGTGCCTCGTTGTTCAACACCCACCGGATCGACCACATCTACGAGGACCCGCATGTCGAGCATGCCCGGTTCCGGCTCCACTACGGGGATCTATCAGACACGTCGAACCTGACGCGGATCATCGCCGAGACGCAGCCCGACGAGGTCTACAACCTTGGCGCGCAGTCGCACGTCGCGGTCTCGTTCGAGGCCCCGGAGTACACCGCGGATGTCGACGGGATGGGGGCGCTGCGGTTGTTGGAGGCGATCCGGTTCCTCGGGATGGAGAAGAAGACGCGGTTCTATCAGGCGTCGACGTCGGAGCTGTACGGGTTGGTCCAGGAGATTCCGCAGCGTGAGACGACGCCGTTCCACCCGCGCTCGCCGTATGCGGTGGCCAAGATGTATGCTTACTGGATCACGGTGAACTACCGCGAGGCGTACGGGATGTACGCGTGCAACGGGATATTGTTCAACCACGAGTCGCCGCGGCGGGGTGAGACGTTTGTGACGCGCAAGATCACCCGCGGGTTGGCCAACATTGCCCAGGGGCTCGAGAATTGTTTGTTCCTCGGCAACATGGACGCGCTGCGCGACTGGGGCCACGCGAAGGATTACGTGCGGATGCAGTGGATGATGCTCCAACAGGACGAGCCGGACGACTTTGTTATCGCCACCGGCAAACAGATCTCGGTGCGCGAGTTTGTGCGGATGGCTGCGGATTGTTTGGGCATTGAGTTGGAGTTTTCCGGCAGCGGGGTTGACGAGGTCGGGCGGGTGGCCGCGGTGACCGGGCCGCTGGCTCCCGGGGTGGCTGTTGGGGATGTCATCGTTCGGGTCGACCCGCGGTATTTCCGCCCGGCGGAGGTGGAGACCTTGTTAGGTGACCCGACCAAGGCGAAGGAGAAGCTCGGGTGGGTGCCGGAGATCAGCGTCGAGGAGATGTGCGCGGAGATGGTGGCGCACGACCTGGACAGCGCGCAGCGGCACGCGTTGCTCAAGGCGCACGGGCACCACATTTCGGTAGCCAAGGAGTAGCCGTGGCAGCCGCCGACGTGGAAAGCATCCCGGTCATTGGCTTGCCAGTGGCGGTGATCGACTATGCCGGGGCGGTGGCGTGGTGCCTGGCGATGGCGGCGGCCGGCGACCGGGCGTATGCGGTGGAGGCCGGCAACACCCATGTGGCGGCCCTGGCACGCAGCGATCCGGAGTTTGGCGCGAGCATGGCGAAGTTCGACCTCGTCTGCCCGGACGGAATGCCGCTCGTCTGGGCGGTGAATGCGGCGCTCCCGGCCGCGCGCCGGCTCAGCGACCGGGTCTACGGGCCGACGCTGATGCTGCGGGTCATCGAGGCGGCCAGCGCGGCCCGCGGCGGGCGGCATTTTCTGTTAGGCGGGGCGCCGGGGACGCTGGCGAAACTGCGGGACGTGTTAGGCGGGATGTTTCCGGAGTCGGTGGTGGTTGACGGGTATTCGCCGCCGTTTGGCGAGTGGCCGGCGGACGAGTTTGAGCGGATCCGCGGGCGGATCGCGGCGAGCGGGGCGAATTTCGTCTGGGTGGGGCTCGGGTGTCCGAAGCAGGAACACTGGATTGCCAGGCACAAGGAGGAACTTCCCGCGGCGGTCTACTTCGGGGTCGGCGCGGCCTTCGCGTTCCATGCCGGCGAGGTGGCGCAGGCGCCGGCGGTCGTCCAGCGGCTCGGGCTCGAGTGGGCGTACCGGCTGGCGCGCGAGCCGCGCCGCCTGTGGCGCCGCTACGTCGTTTACAACTCGTTGTTTCTCTACTACCTGCTGCGCGACCGGCAGGCCGGTTGATTTTCCGGTGCAAGTCGCTTAATGTTTTCCCTTCCCATGGCAGACAACATTCACCCGGAGTTCCACCGGTTCCTCAACCGGTTCGACAAGGAGCGGCTGCTCAAGCAGCGCGGCGCGGCGATCTGGCTTTGCGGGCTGTCCGGGTCGGGGAAGTCGACGATTGCCAACGAGGCTGAGCGGGTCCTTCACCAGCAGGGGCGGATGACTGCCATCCTGGACGGGGACAACCTCCGTACCGGTCTTAACGTCAACCTCGGGTTCACCGACGAGGACCGCTTGGAAAACGTCCGGCGCGCCGCCGAGGTCGCCAAATTGTTTGTCGACCAGGGGATCGTCACCTTCATCTCGCTCATCACCCCGCTCGGCGTGCTGCGCGACCTTGCCCGCGGCATCCTCGGCCACGACCTCCTCGAGGTCTACGTCAAGGCCAGCTTCGAAACCTGCGCCGCCCGCGACGTCAAGGGGCTCTACGCCAAGGCGATGGCTGGCAGCATCCGGAACTTCACCGGCAAGGACAGCGGCTTCGAGGTCCCCCAGCAGCCCGACCTCGTCCTCGATACCGAGGCCCAGTCGCTCCACGAGTGCGTCATCGACCTCGTCGAGGCGCTCCAGACCCGCGTCAGCGCCCACTGAGCGCAGTTGCGCGGGGTGAATCATTAGCAAGTTGCCCAACAAGGTAATTATTTCTTGCGGGGTCCGGCATTTCGGTTAGGTTGGGCCGCGGCCGGAGCCGCCGACGGGTGTTAGACCCGCGCGGCGACGCGGCGCCGCGAGGTCGCAAGGACCGCTCAAGAATTTTCCGCAAAGCACCCAAATCGATGGCCGACTACCAGCTTTCCCACCTTGACCAACTAGAGGCCGAGGCGATTTTCATTTTACGCGAGACTGCGGCGCAGTTTCAGAACGCGGCGTTGTTGTTTTCCGGCGGGAAGGATTCGATCGTGATGGCGCACTTGGCGCGGAAGGCGTTTTGGCCGGCGAAGTTGCCGTTTCCGCTGCTGCACATTGATACCGGGCACAATTTCCCCGAGACGATCGAGTACCGCGACCGGTATGCCGACGAGCTTGGGGCGCGGCTGGTGGTCGGGTCGGTGCAGGCGTCGATTGATGCCGGGCGGGTGGCCGAGGAGAAGGGTCTGGATGCGTCGCGCAACCGGTTGCAGACGGTGACGTTGCTTGACGCGATCGAGGAGTACCAGTTTGACGCGTGCCTGGGAGGCGGGCGTCGCGACGAGGAGAAGGCGCGGGCGAAGGAGCGGTTTTTCTCCCACCGGGATGACTTTGGCCAGTGGGACCCGAAGAACCAGCGGCCTGAGCTGTGGAACCTGTTCAACGGCAGGCGCCACCAGGGTGAGCACTTCCGGGTGTTCCCGCTGTCGAACTTCACCGAGATGGACGTCTGGATGTACATGCAGCGCGAGGGGATCGTGCTCCCGAGTCTTTACTATGCGCATGAGCGCGAGGTGGTGGTGCGCAACGGGGTGATCCTCGCGGTGTCCGAATTTGTCGAACCGCGGGCCGGCGAAGTCGTCGAAAAACGCTGGATCCGCTTCCGGACCATGGGCGACGCGACCATCACCGGCGCCGTCGAGAGCCGCGCCGCCACGATGGAGGCGATCATCGACGAAGTCGCCGCCGCGCGCCAAACCGAACGCGGCAACCGGACCGACGACAAGCGCTCGGAGACGTCGATGGAGGACCGGAAGAAGGAAGGATACTTCTAAAGTGCCGAGTGATCAGTGAGCAGTGATCAGCGTGTTATACTAGATTTCCCATTCTCCAAACCTTCGACTCTTCTTTCTCATGGACCTTCTTCGCTTTACTACGGCCGGCTCGGTGGACGACGGCAAATCGACGCTGATCGGGCGGTTGTTGTATGATTCGAAATCGATTTTCGAGGACCAGCTTGAGGCGATCGAGGAGAGTTCGCGCAAGCGCGGTGACGAGCACGTGAACCTTGCGCTGCTGACCGACGGGTTGAAGGCTGAACGGGAGCAGGGGATCACGATTGATGTGGCGTACCGGTATTTTGCGACGCCGAAGCGGAAGTTCATCATCGCCGACACGCCCGGGCACATCCAGTACACGCGCAACATGGTCACCGGCGCCTCGACGGCGAACCTGGCGATCATCCTGATTGACGCGCGCAAGGGGGTGATCGAGCAAACCAAGCGCCACTCGTTCATCGCCAACCTGCTCCGGATCCAGCACGTGGTCCTCGCGGTGAACAAGATGGACTTGGTCGACTACGACGAGGCGACCTACAACCGGATTCTGCGCGACTACGAGGCGTTTGCCTCGCGCTTGGACAACATCGTCGAGATCACCGCGATCCCGATTTCCGCGCTCAATGGTGACAACGTCGTCGACCGGTCGCAGAACATGCCGTGGTACCAGGGGCCGTCGATGCTTTATCATCTGGAGAATGTCTACATCGGCGGGGAGGAGAACCATGTTGAGGCGCGCTTTCCGGTCCAATGGGTGATCCGCCCGCAAAGCGACGACTGGCATGACTTCCGCGGGTACGCCGGGCGGGTGGCCGGCGGGGTGTTCAAGCCAGGCGACGAAGTCACGGTCTTGCCGTCCGGGTTCACGACGCGGATCAAGGAGATCCATGCCGACAGCAAGACGCTCAGCGAGGCGTTCGCGCCCCAGTCGGTCTGCATGACCCTGGAGAACGAAATCGACATCTCCCGCGGCGACATGCTCGTCAAGGCGAACAACCCGCCACGGGTGAGCCAGGACGTCGAGGCGATGGTCTGCTGGTTCTCGCAAAAGCCGATGCCGGCCAAGGCGAAGCTGCTGGTGCGCCACACGACCCGCGAGACCAAGGCGATCATCCAGGAGCTCAAATACCGGGTCGACATCAACACGCTGCACAAGGTCGAGCATGTCGAGACGTTGGAGATGAACGAGATCGGCCGGATCACCCTGCGCACGGCGACGCCCTTGATCAACGATTCATACCGCCGCAACCGGAGCACCGGGTCATTCATCCTGATCGACCCGGGGAGCAATGAGACGGTTGCCGCGGGGATGATTATCTAGGGTTGTGCGACCGGTGACTTGTCTGCGCGGACAATTGGTTGCCAAGGGCTGAAATTGGCGATAGGTGGGACGGTGAGCCGCGCCACCGTGTATGTCATCCTACAATCAGGACTTCTATGACTCCTACCGGGAGGAATCGTATCGCTCGGGGAAACTTGTTCTCGGCGAGATCTTTCCGGTCGTGCGCCCGGGCGCGGTGCTCGACATCGGCTGTGGCGTCGGGACGTGGCTGAGGGCGGCGAAGGACCTTGGGGCCGAGAAGGTCGTTGGGGTTGACGGTGACTACGTTGACCGTGCGGCCTTGGAGATTGATCCTGGGGAGTTTGTCGCCCATGACCTGACCCAGCCGCTGACCGGAAAGGGGCGGTTTGATCTGGCGATCTCGATGGAGGTCGGCGAGCACCTGCCGGGGGCGAGTGCGGCGGTGCTGGTGGCGACGTTGGTGGCGCACGCGGACGTGGTGTTGTTTTCCGCGGCGATTCCCCACCAGGGGGGCACCGACCACATCAACGAGCAGTGGCCGGATTATTGGGCAAACTTGTTCGCCGGGCACGGGTACCGGCTCGTCGACTGGACCCGCCAGCGGCTCTGGAACAACGAGGCAATCGCCTATTACTACCGCCAGAATGGGTTTTTGTATGTCCGGGATGAGCGGTTGGCGGATTTTCCGGAATTTGCCGCCGCGGAATTGCCGCCGGACCATTGGTCGCTGCGCACCGTCCATCCGACCAAGTGGGAGGAGGCCAACGACCCGCGGCGCACGCGCCTGCGCTTTGTGCTGCAAGCGTTGCCGAGGGCGACGGCGACGACGTTGAAGAACCGCGTCGCCCGGGTGTTGGGGCGCGGGTTCTAGGCCATTTGCCCACCAGCCGATGAGCTCCACGCCGATCATCGCCAGCTGGATGTACTCGCCGCCCGACGGCGACCGGTCAGTCCACCACCAGGTCGGCGCGGAAATCGGCCGACAAAAAGTGCGCAATTACTATTGGCGCTGCGCGGTGTGCTTCTTTGCCAGCGCCGCGGTGCATGCCCCGGACGCGCGGCGGTTGTTCTTCATCAACCAGAGTCCGCCGGCGAGCATCGACGGGTTCGAGGTGGGCGGGATGTTGGAGCGGCTCGGGGTCGAGTTGGTATTTCTCGATTCGATCACGCGTCCGCCGAAGGATTTTCATGGCGCATGGAACACCCAGTTCATCGTCATCGATGTGCTTGAGAAGCTCCGGGATCTGGCGGGGCCGCGGCAGCCGGTGTTTTTGTTGGACTCGGATTGTGTGTTTGTCCGGCCGATCGCGCCGGAGCTCCTCGAGCGGGTCGTCAACCAGGGAGTTCTGCGCTACACGCTTCCGTGTCCAGACGACTATCCGAACAACGGGGTGTCAAACATCGAGCTCGGGCGCTTGGCCGGCGAGTACCAGCCGCCACTGCAGCGCGAGGTCATCCGCTACGCCGGCGGCGAGATTTTCTGCGGGCGCGGCGACTTGCTCGGCGAGCTTGTCAGGCTATCCCGGGCGGCGTTTGCCGAGTCGCTCCGGCGGCATGCCGCAGGGTTGGCGAAATTCAACGAGGAAGCCCACCTGCTCAGCTACGCGTATGAGGTTCTGGGCGGAAAGGACTATTCGGCTAACGACTTCATCCGCCGGATCTGGACCGACTGCGGGGTGTTCTGCGATGTTGACGGGACCGAGGAGCAGTTGACGATCTGGCACTTGCCGGCGGAGAAGAAGGCTGGGTTCATCACGATGTTCCGGCATCTCGGGAGGGGCGGAAAGTTTCCGACCGACCTGAAGGTCTGCGCGCGGATCTTCAACATCCGGCCGACATTCTGCGCGCAGGTCCGGATGCTCGTCTTCCAGTTGATTCGGCCGGTGCGCAACCTCGTGCGCGGGCGCCGCGCCAAGCGCGGATAACCGACCGCGGCGCTCAGCCGAGGAATTATTTCTGGCCATTGGCCAACGTGGATGGATCGGATCCGGAAAATTTCGAGATTGCGCAGCGCGCTGGCCTCGGTGGTGCCCGGCGCGCGGGTCCGCGGGTTGCTCGGCGACAGTGCGTGGCAGTTTGGCGAGACTGGCTTCCGGATTGTCATCGGGTTGTTTGTCGGGGCGCTCGTCGCGCGGCACCTGTCGACGGCCGGGTTCGGGGTGCTCTCGTATGCGGTGGCGGTCGTCGGGTTTGTCGTCCCGCTGAGCCGTTTCGGGCTTGATTCGATCGTGGCGCGGGACGTGGCGGCGCACCCGGAGCGGAGCGCGGCGCTGATTGCGGCGGTGCTGAGGATCACGCTGGTCAGCGGGATGTGCGGGATGCTGCTGGTCCTGAGCTTTGCCTTGCTCGGCGGCCATGGCGATGCGCTGCGGGTCGGGTTGGCGGTGGCATCGTTTGCCGGGCTGACGACGTCGCTGGGGATTTTCCAGGGGGTGTTGAAGGCGAATTTCCACTCCGGGGTGCTGGCGCGCTACCGGGTGGTGATTGCCGCGGTGTTCGGGGTCACGCGGGTCGGGATGGTGTATGGCGGGGCGGGCGTGAGCGCGTTCATTGCCGCCTCGGTGCTTGAGGAACTTGCCTCCCACGGCGTCTCCTACCTCCTGTGCCGGAGATACGGGCTGTTGGGGAAACCGGCCGGGGGCGAGCCGGTGCGGGTGTGGCCGTTGTTGGCGGAGGGATTGCCGCTGATGTTGTCGTTCATCTTGATTGCGCTGTATTCGCGGATTGACGTGGTGATGATCCAGGCGCTGCGCGGGGTGCAGGAGACCGGGTTGTATGCGGCCTCGACGCGGATCAGCGAGGTGTGGCACATGATCCCCGGAATCATGGTCGGAACGTTCCTCCCGCACTTCGCCCAGATCCGGAAGTCCGACCCGGAGCGGTTCCTGCGGACGATCCGGGCATTTGCCGCGATGTTCTTCTGGGGCAGCTGCGCGGTGATCCTGGTGACCACGATCGCGGCGCCGTATCTTGTCGGCTTGCTGTTCGGGGCGGACTTCGCCGCGGCGGTCCCGATGGTTAAAATCCACGTCTGGAGCTTCACTTCGGTGTGCCTCGGCGGGCTGTTGGCCTACTGGTATATCCTTGAAAAGCTCAACCACTACCTGATCATCGCCTCTGTCGTCGGGTTGACGACCAACATTGTGCTCAACTATTTCCTCATCCCGCGCTTTGGCGGCTCGGGAGCGGCGGCGGCCACGGCCGTTTCCTACACTCTCTCGGTGCTAGCGCCGTTGAGTGTCTCGGCGCGCACGCGGCGGATGGGGGCGACGGTGTTGCGGGGGATCTGCCTGCGGATCAACTAATCGGCCATGAAATCGATGCCCGTCCCGCAGCTGTGGCCATGTTCGACAGCCGGGCCGATCGGCGGGTGGTGTCCGCCGGGATGCCGGTCTGGGGCGTGGCAAGCAACCAAATGAAAAGCATATGAGATGTCCAATCGATGGCGGAGAGATGGCGCCGATTTTCAGCGCGACGATTCTTGGCCGCCACCGTGGCGAGTATTTCCAATGCCCCGCGTGCCGCCTTATCCAAGTCGCCAACCCGCACTGGCTGAGTGAGGCGTATTCCAGCGTGATCGCCGCGACCGACGTCGGGCTGGTGTCGCGCAACCTGGCGAACCAGAAGTTGCTTGAGCCGATCCTCTCGCGGCTGGCGGCGGCGGAGGCGAAGATCCTCGATGTTGGCGGCGGCTATGGGCTGCTGTGCCGCAGTCTGCGCGACCGCGGGTTTGCCTGCTTCACCAGCGACATTTACTGTGAGAACTTGTTTGCCAAGGCGTTCGAGCCGGCGGCCGGGTTCCAGGCGGAGGTGCTGCTCGCCTTCGAGGTCATGGAGCACATCGGTGACCCGCTGGAATTTGTCGCCGGCAAGCTGGCGGAGTTCGGCGCGGAGACGCTGATCTTCACCACCTTGACCTACAGCGATGACGACTTCCCTGATCTCGGCTGGTGGTATTACGCGTTTGAGACCGGCCAGCACATCACATTTTACCACCGTGAATCGCTGCAGATGCTCGCCAGCAAGCTTGGAATGGAGCATTTCTCCCTGAGCCCGGCGATGCACCTGCTTACCAAACGTCCGCTCAGCCGTGTTGACCGGCTGCTTCTAAGTCGCGAGCGGCCGCTCATTGGTGCCTTGTATGGCGCCTGGGTGCGTCTCCGGCGGCGTGGGAAGTCGCTGACGTGGAGTGACTATGTGGCAGCCAAGGGGCGCGTGCGGGCGGCCTCGGCAAAGGCAGCGGAGAACCAACCATGACACCGACGGCGCTCATCACCGGGATCACCGGCCAAGACGGATCCTACCTTGCGGAACTGCTGCTGGGGCGCGGCTACATCGTCCACGGGCTGGTGCGCCGCGCGAGCACCTTCAACCGCAGCCGGATCGAACATCTGCGCAGCGATCCGGCGCTCTACGGGAAGCGCTTGTTCCTCCATTACGCCGACCTCCACGACGCGACCACCCTGCGCCGGCTGCTTGCGCGCATCGCCCCGGGGGAAATCTATCACCTTGCCGGTCAGAGCCATGTCGGGCTGAGCTTCGAAATCCCGGAGTCGACGTTCCACGAGGTGGCGAGCGCGACGCTCGGGTTGTTGGAGATTTGCCGCGACTTGGCCGGGCCGGTGCGGCTCTACCATGCGTCGTCGAGCGAGGTGTTTGGAGCGCCGCGTGAGGTGCCGCAGTGCGAGGAGACGGCGATGCGCCCGCAGAGCCCGTATGGTTGCGCGAAGGTGTTTGCGACCAACGTCTGCGGTGTTTACCGGGCGGCCTACGGGTTGTTCATCGCCTCGGGGATCGCCTACAACCACGAGTCGCCGCGGCGCGGGGAAAACTTCGTCACCAGGAAAATCTCGCTCGCCGCCGCCCGGGCCGCACGCGAGCCGGATGGCCCGCCGCTGGCGCTTGGCAACCTCGACTCAAGGCGCGACTGGGGTTACGCGAAGGAATACGTCGAGGCGATGTGGCGGATCCTGCAGGCGGACGAGCCGGAGGATTTCGTGTTGGCCAGCGGTGAGTTGTGCACGGTGAGGGATTTTGCGCGGGCGGCGTATGCGGCGGCGGGGATCGAGGTGGTGTTTGAGGGAACGGGGGTTGACGAGGTGGGTGTCGAGCGGGGCAGCGGCCGGCGGCTCATCGTGGTGGATCCCGGGTTTTTCCGGCCGGTTGATCCGGCCGAGCTGTGCGGCAACCCGGCAAAGGCCGCCGCGGTCCTTGGCTGGACGGCGCAGACCAAGCATGCTCAGCTGGCGGCGCTGATGGTGGAGGCGGATTTGGCGAGCCACCTGAAATCCCGATGACCATGCGGATCGCATTTGATTATCAGGCATTTGTTGTTGGCAAGCACGGTGGGATCTCGCGTTCGTTCGTGAAGCTTGCCGAGGAGCTTGCGGTGCTTGGCGAGGATCCGCGGGTGTTTGCCGAGTTTCACTGGAATGCCTACCTGTGCGACCTCAAGCCCGAGCTCGTCGTCGGCCGGTTCCTGAAGAACAAGGGGATCGGCAGGGTGTGGCGGCAGCTCGACTGTTGGGCGGGAAGGCGGCGGATGGCGCAGTGGCCGGCGGACATCGTCCATGAAACCTATTACCGGGCGAAGCGGACCGGGCCGGCGGGGATTCCAACGGTGGTGACTGTCTACGACATGATCCACGAGTTGTTCCCGCAGCACTTTTCGCCGACGGACCCGACCAGCGCGCTGAAGCGGCTGGCGGTCGAGCGCGCCGACCGGGTGATCTGCATTTCCGAGCACACGCGCAAGGACCTCATTGAGTTGTTTGGTGTTCCGGCGGCCAAGGTCGCCGTGACGCACCTTGGCTATGAGCGGTTTCCGGTGGCAGCGCCGAGTTCCGCGGGTGCGGTCGGGCGGCCGTTCCTGCTCTACGTCGGCCAGCGCGGCGGGTACAAGAACTTCAGGCGGCTCGCCGAGGCGGTCGCGAGTTCCGCGCGGCTGCGTGGCGAGTTTGACCTGGTGGCATTCGGCGGCGGTGGGTTTTCGCCGGCGGAGCAGGCGGAGTTCGCCGCGCTCGGGTTCGGCGACGGGCGGATCCGCCAGCTTGGTGGCGATGACGGGGTCCTCGGGCACCTGTACGCGACCGCCGGGGCGTTCGTTTATCCATCGATTTACGAAGGGTTCGGGTTGCCGCCGCTGGAGGCGATGGCCCATGGCTGCCCGGTCGTCTCGAGCAATGCCAGCTGCATGCCGGAGGTTATCGGCGAGGCCGCCGAATATTTCGACCCGTTGGACGTCGCTGCCCAGGCGCACGCGATCGAGGCGGTTGTCTTCAATGACCAACGGCGTGCCGAACTCGCCGCGCTCGGGACCGCGCGGCTGGCGAATTTCTCGTGGACCCGCTGCGCCGAGGAGACCCGGCAGATCTACCGCGACCTTCTCGGATGAAGTTCTCGATCGTCACGCCGAGCTTCAACCAGGTCGAATGGCTCGACCTGTGTGCCCGCTCGGTCGCTGACCAGGCCGGGGTGGTCGTCGAGCACCTCATCCAGGATGGCGGGACCGGCGCGGCCATGAACGCGTGGATCGCGCGGGCGCCCGGCACCGCCGCGGTGGTCAGCGAGGCGGACGGCGGGATGTATGACGCGCTCAACCGCGGGTTGCGCCGGGCATCCGGGGAAATCTGCGCGCACCTGAATTGCGACGAACAATATCTCCCCGGGGCCCTTGCGGCCGTCGCAGAGTATTTCGCCGCCCACCCGGACGTCGACATTGTCCTGGGCGATGTGGTGGTCGTCGACGAGGCGTGCAACTACCTGTGCAGCCGGAATGTCATCCGGCCGCGCTATGTTGAGACGCTGGTCGTCTCGCTGGGGACGTTCACTGCGGCCACCTTCATCCGGCGCAGCGCGCTGGAGCGATATGACC
>JBILQE010000088.1:0-6976 GCA_044373465.1 Akkermansiaceae bacterium
GCGGCTTCCCGCAGGTCCTCGAAACCGACATGTTCCTCAAGCCCAACGAGGCTGGCGGCCCGGTCGTCGACCTCGACGGGAACTTCGTCGGCCTCACGCTGGCCCGCGCCAGCCGGGTGCGCAGCTTCATCGTTCCCGCCGCCAACCTTGAGGCGCTCCTCAAGACCGAGGCGACTGACCCGCAAATTGCCCTCCGGTCGCTCACCAGCGAGGATGAATCCATGCAGTTCGCCGAGATCCCGGTCCCCAGCCAAGAGCGCCGAAACCCCAACCGGACACTCCGCGATCTGGCCGAGGTCCGCCGGCTCATGGGCCTCATGGACAACGAGCTGCGCCGCGCCGACGAGCCCGGGCGCTAGGCGCTGGAGGCCCGCCTTAGCGGCGTGGGAGGATCTGTTTCATGGACGAGAAGTCGCCCTCCTCGCAGCAGCGGACAAACCCTTCGGTGTAGCTTTTCAGGGCGTCCCATGACCGGCGGATGTCGGCGGCTTCCGGGGTGGTGATCTCGTGGTCCATCGCGGCGGTCGAGATCTTCGAGAGCAGTTCGGCGAATTGGCCGACAATCTCGTGGGTGGCCGGGAGCACCTCGACCTTGCCGCTGGCGGGCTTCGGGTTGGGGACGAAATACCCGCCAGCTTGGCGGCAGAGCCACTCGATGATCTGCGGGCTGCCGGTGGTCTGCATCAGGGTGGCGACCCGATCGAGCGGGTTGCGGCTGCCACTGCCATCGGCGCTCTGCGGCTCGGCCCACTTGTAGACCAGCGACAAAGAAACGCCGAGTTCCGCAGCGAGCGCTTTCGGGCTGGTCTTCTCGAAGGACTCACGAAGGACCTGGTGACTCTGCATGGCGGTGGTTGTAGGCATCGGCGGGCGAGCTGGCAAGCGTTCTGGAGTGCGGTGGCAAGCGCAGCGCGACACCGCTTTGGCTCAATCACGGTCCTCGCAGGTCCTTCACCGCCTTGCCGGGGAAACCGCCGACCCCCGCTATTCACCTCCAACCTCGGCAACTGGCGTGATGACTTCCCCACTGAAGGGATCTTCAACGCCAGCGGCGTTGCGCCCTTCAGCCCGGGGTTGGCCGATGAGGCCTACCCTGGGAAAATCCGCCGCAGCGTTCATTGAACCGCAAGGCGGTTCCGCCCGCCCGGGACCATAGGACCGCCCGGGACGCAACCGCGTTGCGGTTGTATAGATCTCCGACGCGGTTCCCGGGGTAGCGCGGTTTCCGCGCAACCCCGGGCTGGAGGGCGCAACGCCCCTGGCGTTTGAGCCAAAGCGGTGTGGCGGGGAGTACCGCTTCCCACCGCACTCCACACTGGCGCGACACGCGCGCCTTGGGTGGCAAGCGCGGCACGCGCCGTTCTGGATCAATCAGCGACGTTCTGGCGGCGGTCAGGTCGGCGGGGCGTGGACATCTTGGTCAGCGAGCGAGTGGGCGGCGAGGTCCTCGAGGGCGGCGGTGGACGCGACGTTGGCGAGTTGCTGGCGAAGTTCGCGCGCGCGGGGGAATCCGCGGCAGTAGGCCATGAGGCGTGAGCGCATGGCCATCATCGTGTGGCGTTCATCGCCGTAGCGGTCGCTGGCGATCGCGAGCCGGCAGTGGCGCAGGATCAGCTCCCAGCGGGCGGCAAGCGAGATCGGTGCCGGAAGCGCGCCGGTGCGGAGGAACTCGCGTGCTTCCTGGAAGATCCACGGGTGGTGCATGGCGGCGCGGCCGATCATCAGGCCGGAGACGGCGGAGTTGGCGCGGCGGCGCTGGATGTCCTCGACGCTCTGGATGTCGCCATTGCCGATGACCGGGATGGCGACCGAGCGGGCGCCGCTGTCGATGATCTCCCAGTCGGCCTCGCCACGATAACCCTGCGAACGGGTCCGGCCGTGGATGGCGATGGCGGCAATCCCGCAGTCTTCAAGCAGCCGGCAAACTTCCGGGGCGTTGATCGACTGCTCGTCCCAGCCGGTGCGGATTTTTCCGGTCACCGGGACCTGGCCGTCGACCGCCTTGACGACCCCGGCGGCCACCGAGGCGAGCAGCGGGCAGTCCCTGAGCAGCGACGACCCGCCGTTTTTCGAGACGACCTTGTTGACCGGGCAGCCGAAGTTGATGTCGATGAAGTCCGGCTGCTTCCAGGCGATGATCTTGCGCGCCGCCTCGCCCATCCGCTCGCCGTCGGCGCCGAACAACTGGACGCCGACCGGCCGTTGCTCGTCGGTGAATTCGGTGTATTTCCGGGTCCGGTCGTCGCGCCGGACGATCCCTTCCGCGGAAACAAACTCGGTGACCATCACGTCGGCCCCGAGTTCCTTGCAGATCTGGCGGAAGACGACGTCGGTCACCCCCGCCATCGGGGCAAGATACAGCGGAAACGATCCGTTCTGGAACCAGGGCAGCACCCGCGCACCATACCGGCCGCGGCTGAAATGCCAATGGCGGAGATTTGACTGGGTTGACTGGGTTGACTGGGTTGAGTGTGCCGGCAACCGGGGATTGATCTTGGCGGGGTGGAGGGCATACTGGCGAGGCCGGACGCCCTATGCTCACCCAGTTAAAAATCCGCAACTTGGCCTTGGTCGATGAACTCTCGTGGGAATTGGGCGGTGGGTTGATCGGGGTGACCGGCGAGACTGGGGCGGGGAAGTCGGTGATCGTGGGGGCGTTGAAGCTGGTGCTCGGGGAGCGTGCGGACAAGGGATTGATCCGCAGCGGGGAGGAGACCTGCACGGTGGAGGCGGTGTTCAAGCTGGCGAGTGTGGATGAGGTCAACGCGATCCTTGATGAGCACGGCGTTGACCCGTGCGAGGATGCCGAGTTGATCATCCGCCGGGTGATCGGGACGCTGACCAACCGCCAGTTTGTCAATAATTCGCCAGTCACGCTGGGGATGCTCAAGACGCTCGGCGAGCGGCTTGTCGACCTGCACGGGCCGCATGACCACCAGTCGCTGCTCTCGGTTGACCGGCAGTTGGCGATGCTTGACGCGTATGCCGGGGCGCTCGACGGGTTGCGCGACTACCGGGCGACGTGGAAGGCGTGGCGGGCGAAAACCGACGAGCACGCGGAGTTGGTCCGGGCGGAGCGGGCGAGCGAGCAGGAATTGGCATTGTTGCGCCACCAGGTTGAGGAGATTAAAAGTGCGGCGATCCGGCCCGAGGAGGAGCGCGAAATCGAGGAACGCTACCGGCGCGCGGCCAACGCCAGCCGGCTCCTCGAGGTGGCTGGCCAGGCAGCCGGATTGCTTGGCGGCGAGGGCGACGGGATCCTCGACCGGCTCGCCGAGGTCCAGCGGCTCACCCGCGACCTGGTCCGCTACGACCCGGCAGCCGCCGACCTGGTCGCCGGGTTGGACGCCGCGGTGGTTGAGATCCAGGAGCTTGAGCGTGGCTTGGCGGATTACGTCGGGGAGCTGGAAATCAACCCGGCAGAGGCCAGCGTGCTCGAGGCGCGGATCCATGTTTTCGAGACGTTGAAGCGGAAATACGGGGCAAGCTTGGCGGAGGTCGTCGAACACGGGCGCAACGCGGCCAACCGGCTTGATGCGATCGAGAACCGCGGCGAGCGGCTTGCCGCGCTCGAGGCGGAGGTGCGCACCTTGCGCAGCGAAATGGACGCCAAGGGAGCGGCGCTCGGGCGGTCGCGCCGCAAGGCAGCGCCGAAGCTGGCAAAGGAGATCGCCAGCCACCTGAAGGACCTCGGGTTTCGCCAGTCGGTCTTCGAAGTCCACCTGCTCGCCAGCGAGCCGGGCGCGCATGGGCTGGAGAGCGTGGATTTCCAGTTTGGCCCGAACCCCGGGGAACCGATGAAGCCGCTGCGGCAAATCGCGTCGAGCGGCGAGGTCAGCCGGGTGATGCTGGCGGTGAAGAGCGCGCTTGCGGAGCAGGATTCCACGCCGCTGATGGTTTTTGATGAGATCGACGCCAATGTTGGTGGCGAGATCGCCCGTGCCGTCGGGGTCAAGATGGCCGGCCTTGGCGAACGCCACCAGGTCATCGCCATCACCCACTTCCCGCAGGTGGCCGCGGTCGCTGCCCGGCATTTTGTCGTCGAAAAGGAAGTCAGCGGTGGCCGGACCCGCTCGTCGCTGCGCCGCGTCGAGGGGAGCGGGCGGATTGACGAACTTGTCCGGATGCTTGGCGGCGGCGGCGCGTCGGCCCGCGCGCTGGCGGAAAGCTTGCTGGAAGGGACCTCGGCATGAAGCGCGCGTGGATCGCCCGGCCGGAACCGGGGGCCAGCGCCGGGGAGGCGGCCGCCGAGCATCAGTTGCCGCGCAAGCGGGGCGGCCCGCGGATTCTCATCGGCCGGCGCGAGTGGCTCGCCTTGCCGGAACTCGGGGTCGCTCCGGTCAACGCCAAAGTCGACACCGGCGCGTTGAGCTCCAGTTTGCATGCCGAATCGGTGACCCCGTTCGAGCGCGACGGCCAGGCGTGGGTGAGCTTTGCCACCCACAACCACTACGGCCAGCTCATCGCCTGCGAGGCGCTGGTTGTCAGGCGCAAGCGGGTGAGAAGCTCGTCCGGGATAGCGCGCGAGCGGTTTTTCATCGAGACCCTGGTGGTGGCCGCCGGCGGGCTTGAACGGCGCGTCGAGCTGAGTCTGGCCGACCGCTCGGAGATGAAATGCCCGATGCTGGTCGGCCGGCGGACGCTGGCAGGAATTTTTCTCGTTGACCCGCAGAGCTCGCACCTATTGGGAGGCCTCCGCGATCTGGTCGCCACAAAATCCCGCAACCCCTCCCGATGAAGATTCTGATCCTTTCCCGCAACCCGAACCTCTACAGCACCCGGATGTTACTTGAGGGCGGGGAGAAGCGCGGCCACGAGGTGCGCGTCGTCGATTATCTCCGGTGCTACATGAACATCACCTCCCACAAACCGACGATCTTCGTCGATGGCGAGGAGCTCAAGGGCGTCGACGCGGTCATCCCGCGCATCGGCGCGTCCCATACGTTCTACGGGAATGCCGTGGTGCGCCAGTTTGAGATGATGGGCGTCTTCACCCTCAACGACTCGGTCGCCATCGCCCGGTCCCGGGACAAGCTCCGCAGCCTCCAGCTGCTCGCCCGCAAGGGGATCGGCCTGCCGGTCACCGGCTTTGCCCACACCACCGACGCGACCGGCGAGTTGATCAAGATGTGTGGCGGCGCGCCGCTGGTCATCAAGTTGCTGGAAGGGACCCAGGGGGTCGGGGTGGTTCTTGCCGAGACCCAGAAGGCCGCCGAGTCGGTCATCGAGGCGTTCAAGGGGCTCAACGCCAACATCCTTGTCCAGGAGTTCATCAAGGAGGCCAAGGGCGCCGACATCCGCTGCCTCGTCGTTGGCGGCAAGGTGGTCGCCTCGATGAAGCGCCAGGCCGCCGAGGGCGAGTTCCGCTCCAACCTCCACCGCGGCGGCACCGCCGAAAAGGTCAACATCACCCCGGAGGAGCGCGCGGTCGCCATCCGCGCCGCCAAGATCATGGGGCTCAACTTCGCCGGCGTCGACCTCCTGCGCTCCAACCACGGCCCCGCGGTCATGGAAGTCAACAGCTCCCCCGGCCTCGAAGGGATCCAGATGAGCTCGAAGAAGGACGTCGCCGCCATGGTCATGGAGTTCATTGAAAAATCCGGCGCCAAGCGGCCACGCCCGCCAAAGGCCACCGACAAGTAACCGATGGCCCGCCACCAATTTCAACAGGACCAGTGGCTCCCGGTCAGCCTCGACGAGGCATGGACGTATTTTTCCAATCCGGCCAACCTGACCGAGTTGACCCCGCCGGCGCTCGGGATGGAACTTGTCGGGGAGGTCGGCGAGATGCATGTCGGTCAGATTCTCCGTCACCGGGTCCGGGTGATGCGCTGGATTCCGATGCTATGGGTTTCGGAGATCACCGCGGTTGACCCGGGGCGCGGGTTTGTCGACGAACAGCGGCGCGGCCCGTTCGCCTTCTGGCGCCACCAACATATCCTCGCCCCCGACGGCGTCGGCGTCCGCGTCACCGATCTCATCGACTACTCGGCCGGCTTCGGACCCATCGGCGACCTCGCCAACATCCTCTATCTCCGCGGACACCTCCGCCGGACCTTCGCCTTCCGCCGCAGCGTGCTCGAAACGAAGTTCTGCTAGGGACTAAGCGCAGCTGGCGCGGTTCATCCACGCGGCGCAGCCGCTTTGGGGCTTGTGCGCTTTCCCGTCGAAGTTTGGCCGAGATGACCGCATGATTCTGACGGGGCTGACCAGGTTGACTGGCTGGGTTGACCGACCTTCGACCTTCCGACTTTCGACTCTAGCAAAGCCTAACCATGTCCTTAATGAACTGGCCCCAGAGGAAGATGAGGCCGCGGAGTGAGTAGCGGAAGGTGCCGTCCTCGGCGTGGACGATGATGCCGCGGTCGAGGTTGAACTGGATCTGGGAGCGCATTTCCTGCTCGATGTTGGCCTCGATGAGGTCTGGGTCGGGCATGCGGATGGTGGCGGGGTCGATCTTGTGCTTGCGGAGGAATGCGTGGTGGTCGGCGAGGATTTGGTGGAAGCAGTTGCGCTCGCACGGGACGTGGTTCCAGCGGATGCCTGGCATGCAGCGGAGGGTGGGGGAGAACGGGAAGTTGGTGGTGCGCCAGATGCGCCCGTGCTGGTCGGTGGTGGTGATCGACAGGAAGGCGAAGGCGACCTCGGTTTGCTCGCAGAGGCAGACGGCGGCGACGGCTTGTTCCTCGGGATGCCAGTAGAGGCGGAAGAACTGCTGCATGCCGGCCCACTCCCAGCCGCAGTCGTCGACATGGTCGAACTCAGCCTCCTCGATGGCGGCGATCGCCTCGCAGGCGTTGGGGAAGAACGACTCGTTGGGGATCTCGCGGTGCCGGAGGCGGTTGTCGACCGGCAGGCGCATCCGCTGGATGCGGGTAAGCAGCTCGATCCACGGGAGGAAGAACCATGCGACGATGCCGAGGATCGCCCACCACGGGCTGCCGGTGAGGAAGAAGACCAGCGCGTAGGTGGCCAG
>JBILQE010000050.1:0-25841 GCA_044373465.1 Akkermansiaceae bacterium
GGACAGATGGCTGAGTTGGTCTAAGGCGCTCGACTCGAAATCGAGTGTGGCAGTGATGTCACCGTGGGTTCGAATCCCACTCTGTCCGCCATCTTCTCGCTGTTCCTCAGCAACTGCTAGAGGATCAATAGCCTACGGAGATTCAGCGGGAACCGCGACAGGAATTCCAGAAAGAATTCCAGCAAACTTGACACGGCCGCCGGGTCCGATGACCCGCAAGCGAAAACGCCGCAGCAGCGTCGTGGAGATCGGAACCGGTCCCGCGAGAGTCAAGATTTACACCGTCAATCGCAAGGACGGCTACCCGATGTTCTCCATATACTGGAAGGAAGGCGGGCAACGGAAAGTTCGCCACCTCGCCTGCATGGAGGAAGCCCGGCTGATCGCCCAGCAGACCACTATTAGGCTGACAAACGGATGGAGCGCCAGTGACGAAGTGACCAAACGTGAGCTTGAGCTGCTTCGCCACTGCGAGCGAATGGCCCAAGAATTTGGTGTCAGCTTGACTGCCGCAATGGACGAATGGGCCAGCGCCCGTCGCACGGCAGGTGCAGTCCCCCTCTCCGATGCCGTCCGGTTCTACGCGGCCAACCGCACCGACCTGCTGGCCGTCCGAACCACTGCCCAGGTGGCCGCCGAGTTCATCAAGTCGCTTAAACGAAAGGGCGTGAGCCAAGCCTATGTCACCGGTGCCACCGGCAGTCTCAGGCGGTTCAGCGATGCGCTGCCGGGCAACATCGGCGACATCTCGGTGGCTGACATCAACCGGTTCTTTGACGGGCTCCAGCGCCTCAGCCCGGTGAGCAAGAATGGGATCCGGCGCAATCTTGTCACCATGTTCGGGTTTGCCAAAAAACAAGGCTACCTCCACCCCGACCGGAAAACCGCCGCAGAACTGACCGACTCGTTCAAGGTTCCCGAGAAGGAAATCGCCATCTTCACCCCGGAAGAGATGCAGCGGCTCCTGCTAGCCGCCCATCCGCGCATCCTGCCATTGATCGCCATTGGCGGCTTTGCAGGTGTCCGGTCCGCTGAAATCCAGCGACTCCACTGGGAGGACATCAAGTGGGACCGTGGTCACATTGAGATCGCGGGCAGCAAAGCCAAGACGGCCGCACGCCGGTTGGTCCCGCTAACCGACAACCTGAAGGCGTGGCTAACCCCCTGGCGTGAGGAGACCGGTGAGATTGTCACCATCAACGACTACTCTGGAGCCCTGAGCGATACCGCCGCGAAAGCGAAGATCCCCGGCGGCTGGCGTCAGAATGCCCTCAGACACTCGTTCATCAGCTACCGGGTAGCGGAGACGGGTGACGTCGCTCGGACGTCTCTTGAGGCGGGCAATTCCCCGAAAATGATCTTCCGCCACTACCGAGAGATCGTCGACGAGGATGCGGCCAAAGCGTGGTTCTCGATCACGCCGCCCGACGGCTGGCGGCCGAAAGAGCTCAAGCCAAGCATCCGCGAGCGGCTTGAGAGACTTTTCCCGACGTAAGGAAAACCTCCCTGCGTTGACACTCCAATCCATGCGTTATGAAAGTGACCATTGCCCCAGAAACCAACCAGACGTGCAACGGCGAGCCGTTCGCGCCTCAGCCGCACCTGCTCGCCGAACCGGCGCTGATCAAGAAAAAGGAGCTCGCCAAGCGCCTCTCGGTCAGCACCCGGACGATCGATGAGTGGGTCCGCCTGCGGAAGATCCCGTACATCCAGATCGGCCCGCGGTTCTACCTGTACGACTTCGACGCGGTGCTTGCCGCACTCAAGAAGCACTACGGGGTCGAGCCACGGACGCGGTGACGGTTAGGCCTTGAAGCTCTGGTTCGGCTTCCCGTCATCGACCAGATCGCCGATGCGGTTCACCGTGTCCTTGAGGAGCGAGGCTCCGGCGAAGACCAGGATGCCCAGTTCCGGGGAGACGAATGGGATGGCATCCAAGGCGGCGACAATACCGGCGAGCTTGGCGACGTAGCTGAGGATTTTCAGTGCCTTCATGCTCTAGCGCTCGTGTCAACGCCCCGTCGGGGTTGACTGCCGAGCGGTCCCTGATTAGCCACTGCAAGGAATTTGCTTTCGTGGTTGCTCCTGAAACAGCAGTCAGGCCGGACCGGAGTGGGTGAGAAAGGGGGGTGGCTGAGGCGTAGCGAACGTGATTTGAATCCTCGTCCCTCCGCTATGCCCCGGACGCTTTTCAATTTGCCAGCCTTGCACCACACTGAGGCGCTCCACCAATGAGAGACCCAGGCCATAGCCTGAGCTTGGCGGATTTTCTCCAGAAACCTCGCCTAGTTCGACAAACTCAGGCAGGCCCGGGCCGTCATCTTCAAAACGCAAAATTGTTTCCCCTTCCTGATTGTGGCTCATCGATATCTCAAGTCGCCCCTCACGAAGGTGACTGAACGCATTCCCGACCAAATTGTGAACAAGCACGGCAAGACCTTCGCGATCACAGCGCAGACGGGCGTTATTGCATTCCTCGAAATCCACGACGAGCGGGTGAGCGGGATGCAGCGCACGCCACTCATCCACCACCTCACGGACAATCTCCTCAACCGCGATCTCGCCCGTCGGATCGGGCACTCGATTCTCGCGGGCAATCATCAGGAAGGTTTGAATCAGCCGCTCCATCCGTCGCCCGGCCCGCTCAATACGTGACAACGCGCGGTCATGCGCGGCGGCACCGGCTGGCAGATCCCGCAACAAAGTAACAGCGCCATTCAGCGTCGTAACCGGAGTTCGCAACTCATGGCTGCAATCGGCAATAAACCGACGCTCCCGATCCAGCGTGCGCCGCAGATTTTCATGATATTCATCAAGAACCCTTGCCAGGTAGCCGAACTCATCCGCAGGCAGCCCAACCGCAAGCGGAGCTTCCGCATAGCGCCCCGCCGCACGCTCAACTTCCCGGGCACGCACTCGCCCCGCCAGTTCAAGAATCGGCCGCAGTGCCCAGTTGGTGATGATCCTGCTTGTCAGGAATGCGGCCACAAAAATGCCACCAGCCAGCATGGCGAGTCGCGATTGCACAGAGCCGAGGTTCGCATCGGAAAACTCATGATCGCCCAGATCCACCAGCACCCAAACCGCCTCGCGCTCCTGACTTGCCGGTTCGAACCACATGCGAAACTCCCTCTCCCGATCCTCCATCGACCACAGTCGAATCCGATCCCCCAGGCTTTTCGGAGCGAACGCATTTCTTCCCCCACTGTCGGCAAAAAATTCATACAAGCCCTGGTTTGCGGGCACCTCGGCCAAGCCGTGCGTCTCGGAAATTTCACCCGCATCCCAATACCGTACAATTCCATGCGGCATCGCCGTGTCCTTCGGAGCCACGGCCAGTTGCCTAAGGAAAGGTTCAAGGTAGCTGTCCTGAATGGCGTCCTCGGCATCAATCAACAACAGCCACCCACCCAAACCAAACACTCCCGCCACGGCACACGCCAGGCCGACAAGCAGCCAGCGGATCCGCGATGCCAGGCGGGACTGAGGCATATCCGCTGCATCAGACATCATTAGCCTTTCCGAGGATCAGTTGATAGCCAATCCCCCGATGGGTGTGCAAAAGCGGCGGCCATGGCGATCGGTCCACTACCGCACGCAAGGCCGCCAGATGAGTGCGGAGAGCATCGCTGCCCGGCGGCTCGCCATGCCACAAATGGTGCTCGATGTCCGCCCGCGGCACCACGGCGGGAGCACGCTGCATCAGAATTTCCAACAAATCATATCCCATCTTCGTAACCGTGAGAAGCTGGCCGGCGCGGCGCACCGTCCGTAGATCGCGATCCAGCTCCACATCAGCAAAACGCAGGCTCGGAGATGCGCTCGCACAGTATGCCTGCGCCCGTCGGATCAATGCCTGCAAGCGCGCGAGCAGTTCAGGCAAAGCGAATGGCTTCACCAAATAATCGTCAGCACCCGCTTCGAAACCCGTCAGCCGGTCATTCAATGTATCCGCCGCCGTGAGCATCAACACCGGCAAGGTGGAGCCAAGCTCGGCACGCAGCCGCCGACAAAGCTCAATCCCGCCCAAACCCGGCAGCCGCAGATCCAAAATCATAGCCGAGTATTCCCTCGACAAGATCTGGTGAAGTCCCAGAGCACCATTGGGAGCATAATCAACCTGCCAACCGCGATGCTCCAAGTAATCCTGAATGTTGCCCGCAAGATCCAAGTCATCCTCCACAAGCAAAACGGGGACAGAAGGGGTGACATTCATAGGTGGATCTTGCGGGTCATTCTTTCCGAACAACACGAATACAAACAAGCCTCAAAACTTGTAGCGAAGACCGATCAGACAGGACAGGCCGTTGTAGTCCGCCTTCAAGGAACCGCCACCCGCACTGGAATCCAATTCGATTTCCCCGGCAAAGTGGTAGCGGGCTTCTCCATAGATCGACCAGGAAGGAGTGATCTCATAGGAAACCCCGGTCAATACCTGCGCGGCAAAAAGGAAGTTGTCATCAAACTCCCGTTCCACTCCGCCGACCGTCACATCCATGTCCGCCTCTTGGAGAAATCCAACACCGGCACCCACATAGGGAGTGAACTTGCCCCACAGCGCGCTGCCATCCGGCTGGGTGAAAGTGTAAATCCCGTTCAGCATCAGATTGGTCGATGCGAAGTCACCCTCGGTAACCCCGGCAAATGGCCCACCTGCCGCGATCGAATCGGTGTCAACCGAACGATAGAAAAACTCGAGCTCAAGCGCCCAGTTCGGAGTGAATTCCTTACCGATCGCCGCGCCGAAAAGTTGGCCGGTGTCGTAGGAAGCGTCACCTGTCAGCCCGCCTTGCGAAATGTCACCATCCGCCACGAAGTTGAAACCCCCGAACGCTTTCAGGTACAGCCCATCAGTCCACGAACCGGAGTTCGCAGAAGCAAACGGGATACCCACCAAAGAGAAAAGCAACGCCGCGTGACGAACACGCATGCGATGGCTTTTCTTGATCACACATAGACTGGCGGCAAGCGCCGTGAACAATTTCAATTTCATATACTTTATTTTCTAATGCTTATCACGGGGTATTTCACCGACCTCGTTGCCGATGAGTTCCGTGACGCATGAAACATGAAGCACCTCGTGTTAAATCCGTGTGAACTTGCCGTTAATTTGCCGCCAAGGATTCCGATGACTTTCTGTAAGAGTCCCCGTCAACGGTACATTTCAAAAGTAGAGTTTTAGGCGGCAATGTTTGGTTTTGTTAGTTGTTGTTTGTAGATTTTGGGAGGGAGATTTCCAAGGGAAGCATGAGGGAGCTCCTCGTTGTATGAGATCACATTCAGCGATTGACGGAGGAAATCGCTATGACGAAGGAACGCATGTTGATGGGTCCGAAGGGTTTAAAATATCCCCCATCTAAGAAGGGTATTTGTTTTGCCAAGCCGGGCGACAGTGATTGCGGCACTGGCGCATGATTGGCATGGGTTCCCAAAAAATGTGAGCTGCTTTTGAGAATCAGCCCTTGATCCGCCTCGCCGATCTGGCAGAGGTGTGACGGATGGATGAAAACCAGACCAGTCACGCAAGCCCCGTCGCCGGAAACCTCCGGGTGGCGGGTATTCGGCAGTCGGGTTCAAACCATCCCGTGGTCCGGGACAGAATCCCCGGATTCCATGAGGATTCCATGAAAACTGCCGTGTCGCCAGGCATCGCCCTTCGCCACCGGCTAGCACCCAAGACGCACCAATGCCCATGAAATCAAGCAATCCAGCGCCAGCAAAGGAGGGTCTGATCGATCCGCCACTTTTCTCCTTAGCCGTGGCTAAAATCTACGGCCCTATTGCCCAGCGACACCTATTCGCCTTGGACAGAGTGGATGAGAATCCCCGTTCGACCGCCATGCCGCCCTGCGGCACTCCAAAAAACCGCGCGCAGCGCGCACCCTGGGGCCCACGCTTGGTATCCTTCGGTTCCTTGGCACGTGCTTCCAAACCTATTAAAGAAATAAACCGTTTCCTTTAATAGCGGCTTCCCTTATTAAAGGATCATCCCATGAAGCGCACCGCCTCTGGTCATTATGCTATCACCGCTATTGGTGGCGAGGCGGTGCGTGCATTTGTGCCGTTTCCGCTGCCGCCGGATCCGCCGCTTGAGCTTGCGGGCGGCCGCCAGAGGCTTTTGGAGCGGGCCACCCTTGCCCTTGGTCGGCTGGATAGCGTGAGCACCCTGCTTCCGGATCCCCAACTCTTCCTTTACGCCTACGTCCGCCGTGAGGCCGTCCTCTCCTCCCAAATCGAGGGCACCCAATCCTCGCTCTCCGACCTTCTCCTCTTTGAGCTGGAGGGGGCACCAGGCACGCCGGTCAGCGACGTCGGCGAGGTCTCAAACTATATCCGCGCCCTCGAGCACGGCATGGCTCGGCTGCAAGATGGCTTTCCACTGTGCAACCGCCTGCTGCGCGAAATGCACGCCAACCTGATGTCCCGCGGACGCGGCGGCGACAAGGAGCCTGGCGAGTTCCGCCACAGCCAGAACTGGATCGGCGGCACGCGTCCCGGCAACGCTCGCTTTGTCCCTCCTCCGCCGCAGGAAGTGGGATCCTGCATGGCCGCCCTTGAAGCATTCCTGCACGAGGACTCCATGCCCGTTCTGCTCAAGGCGGCCCTCGTCCACGTCCAGTTCGAGACCATTCACCCCTTTCTGGATGGCAATGGCCGGCTCGGCCGACTCCTCATCGCCCTGCTTCTCCACCACGGCGGCCTGCTCAGCCAACCGCTGCTTTACCTCAGCCTCTTCCTCAAACAGCACCGCAGCACCTATTACGACCTGCTCGACCGCGTTCGCGCCACCGGCGATTGGGAAACCTGGGTGGACTTCTTCCTCGAGGGTGTCGCATCCACCGCCCTCGGCGCCGTCGAAACCGCCCGCCGCCTCGCCGCCCTCTTCAACCAAGACATCCTCGCCCTGCAGCAATCCGGCCGCGGCGCCGCCAACATTTTGCGCGTCCTCGCCGCCCTCCGCCAGCGACCTATCCTCAGCCTCCCCCAGCTCTGCCACCTGACCGCGATGACCTTCCCTACCGCTAACAAGTCCATGGGCCAACTGGTTACCAGCGGCATCGCCCGCGAACTCACCGGCCAGCGCCGCAACCGCCTCTTCGCCTATAATGCTTACCTCTCCATCCTCAACGAGGGAGGCGATCCGCTCTAATCCTGCGCCCCACCGCTGGAAACGATCGCAGCGCCCTTGACAGGCGCGGAAGGATACAGCTCATTCCATGTATGCGGACCATCACTATCAATGTATCCGAGCCGGTATATGAGGACTTCCAAGAATATGCGCGGAAGACCGAACGGAAGGCATCCGAGTTGATTCGGGAGGCAATGGAGCTGTATCGGCAACAGCGGATTCAGCGGCGGACATCGCTGCGGGACCGGCACCCGGCGAGTGTGGGCGGGCCGATCCAGGCGCTTACGGCGGATGACGATCTTTTGGGAGGGATGCTTGATGACGCACGGGATTGATACCGATTTCCTGGTGGCTGCGGAGGTTCGCGATCACCCCTTCCACCGCGAGGCCGACGCGTTGTTGCATCGGTTGCTGGCTGACGGGCACGATTTCGCGTTGGCGCCGCAAACGCTGGCGGAGTTCATCCACGTCGTTACCAATCCAATCCGGATGCCTCAGCCGCTGACGATGAACGAGGCAGTCAGCCGGGCTGACCACTGGTGGCAAGCGGCGGAGGTCGTGCGGGTGTTTCCCGCTGGCCAGGCGGTTGCCCATTTCCACAGCTGGCTGACGCGCCACCAACTCGGCCGGAAGCGATTGTTGGATACGCTGCTGGCGGCGACCCTGCACAGCGCGGGGATCAGGCGGATCGTGACCAACAACGAACGGGATTTCAGAATCCTCGGGGGGCTTGAAACCGTAAGTTTCCGGCCATAACAACTTCCATGCGGCAGGCGTCAGTCTACGCGGCTGGGCCAGTCCGCCCGTTTTACGTTCGAGCCAAGTTACTCTTCGCTAGGTGAAGCCGGTGGAGAATCCGGTGGGCGAAGGGGGCGATCATGAGCGAGGCGACGCCAATGAAGGCGAGCCCGGAAAACAACGCGTAGCCGGAGGCAAACGCCTTCGCGGGGGCGGACTCGAGCCGGTCGACCGGCCCCATGCCGCCGAGGATCATCGAGGCGTTCAAGAGCGCGTCGATCCAGCCAAGGCCGCCGAGGAAATGGTAGCCGGCGACCCCGGCAAAAAGCACCAGCGCCAAGATCGCCATGCCAGAGAGGAAATGCCAGCCGACCCGCCGCGCAAATGCCCGCGCGCTCAACAATGGACGCCGGCGGTGCTCGTACATGGGCGCCAGCCTAACAGCGGGACCGGTGCGGACAAGCCGCTATCAGCGATCACGCCTCAAAGCCCTTCTTGCCGCTCAGCTCAGCGGCCATCTCGACACTCCCGGCAAGATCCAGGAACGGTTGCCGCGCATGTTGGGTCCGCGCCTGTTCCAACTGCTCTCTCACAATTCGCCCTTTCGGCATCCCGGTGAGCTGTGACTCCTGCTCAAGCCAATCAAGCAAATCCTCCGGAAGCCTGACCGTGATTGTCTTACTCATGATGGAAACTGTAAGACCATTTGGCCGCTAGATCAAGAAGCCTGGCATCGGGATCCGCCCCCGCCGCCGCGGCTGCTGGATTTTCCCTTCCCGGGTGAGGAAAAGGGTTCTAGATGAGTGGATGCTGCGATGGGCGATGTTGCTGGGATGGGCGATAGTCGGGATCCTCGGGGGAGCCGCCGCGGCCGATGAGCCGACGCCACGGAAGCCGAACTTCTTGTTCATCCTCAGCGACGACCAACGGCACGACGCGCTCGGGGTGGTCCAACGCGAGCAGGGCGAGCGGGGGCGGTTCCCGTGGCTCAAGACGCCGCACCTCGACGAACTCGCGGCGGACGGGGTGAGGTTCCGCAACGCGTTTGTGGTCAATTCGCTTTGTTCCCCGAGCCGGGCCAGCCTGCTGACTGGCCGGTACGGTCACGCGAACGGGATCGTGGACAACCACACCGCGTTTCCGGAGCAATCGGTGACGGTGGCGAGCTTGTTGAAGCAAGCCGGCTATGCGACCGGCTACGTCGGGAAGTGGCACATGGGTGGCCAGCGCGGCCAGCGGCCCGGGTTCGACTCCTCGGCGAGCTTCATCGGGCAGGGTGAGTATTTCGATTGTCCGTTCGAGATCAACGGGGTGAAGACGGCGACCAGCGGCTGGGTCGATGACGTCTCGACGAGCTACGCGGAGACGTTCCTGCGTGAAAACCAGGCGAAGCCATTTGTCCTGATCGTCGGGTTCAAAAGCTGCCACGCGCAGTTCCAGCCGCCACCGCGGCATGCGGCCGCCTACGCCGGCGAAAAGGCGCGGACGACCCCGAACATGAATGTCCCTGCGCCCTACCCGCTTAACGAGAACGCCCGCAAGCAACCGCTCCCGGGGACCGCCGACGCCACCGGAATGGTCGAGACGAAGCTCGACTACTTCCGGACGATCAATGGGATCGACGACAACGTCGGGCGCCTGATGAAGCTCCTCGACGAGCTCAAGCTGGCCGACGACACGATCGTCGTCTTCGCCGGCGACAACGGGTTCTACCTCGGCGAGCACCGGCTCAGCGACAAGCGCTCGGGGTACGAGGAAAGCATGCGCATTCCGCTCATCGTCAGGTACCCGAAGGCCGGCAAGGGGCGCCTGGTCGACCAGCTGGCGCTCAACATCGACCTGGCGCCAACCTTCCTCGACTTCGCCGGGGTTCCGGTGCCGGCGGACATGCACGGCCGCAGCTGGCGCCCGCTGATCGAGGGGAAATCCCCGGATGACTGGCGCAAGGCGTTTTTCTACAGCTACTTCTACGAGCGCAGCGCGGTCGTCCCGACAGTCACCGCGGTACGCACCGAGACCGCCAAGCTGATCAAATACCCGGGCCACGACGAATGGACCGAGTACTTCGACCTCATGGCCGACCCGTACGAAACCAAGAACCTCGCGAAGGATCCCGCCGCCGCCGCACTCCGCGAACAACTCGATGCCGAGTTCGCCAAGCAAGCCGCCGCGATCGACTTCAAGATCCCCGCATTTGCCGACACCCCGCCCGCACCCGGCGCAGAGCCGCCAAAGCGCGGCAGGAAAAACCGCGATCCCAAGGAGTAGCGACTTCAGTCGCTAACTCCTCCGCTGCCGCAGCGCGACTGAAGTGGCTGGCAAGCGGTGCCGCGCGACAGCTCGATCCTGACTTGCGACTCTTTGGCGGCCCCCAATATTCGAGTTCCGATGAGCGCCCGAACTTCGGGCTGTTTCTCGACTCGTCCCCAGACCGCTGGGGGCGGCTCCTCATGCAACGCAGGGAGGCGGCCCTCGCACGCGAAGCCAACTGTTGAGCGCGGGTTCGAGGGGCGAGTGCTGCCCTTCGACATGGCACGTGCGATGATCTAAGGTGAGGTTTGCGCGCTGCGAGAGTCTGCCGGCCTTCACGCCGATCCGCTTGACCTCATGATCGCAGCGATCGCCAAAAGGGCCTAGGCATCTCTGGCAACCCGCAACATCGGCGATTTTGAGGGTTGCGGCATCAAGCTGGTCAACCCGTGGCAATCCTCCGGCCCTTCGGATGATCCCATCCGGCGCGACTGAAGCCGCGGCTCCATGGTTGAAGCCGCGACTTCTTGCCAGGCGGCCGGGGCGCTACTTGGCTTTCTTGTCCCTTTTGACCTTCGCGGTTTCCTCGATGAGGATTTCCTTCGCCGACGCGTGGAGGTCGGCAAGCTCCTCGGGACTGGCCAGCTTCATCGAGTCCATCCGCATGGCGCGCGACTTGCGGGCGAGGAGCGCGTGGGACGCGAGCACGCTGTCCTCGTTGCACGCAAAGGTGGCGGCATTGTTGGCGGCGATCCCCATTCGGCCGGCGGTAGCGATGGCGTCCTGGTTGGCCCCGAGGAACAGGAACTCCCACCCGTAGACGTCCCGCTGGTGGCTGATCATCTCGTTGATCTTGTGGATGTTGAAAACCCGCGAGGCGTTCTCCTCGCCGTCGGTGAGGATGGCGACGATCACCTTGCCGGGGCGCTCGGGCTCGGGCATGGCGGCGAGCCGGGCGCCGAGCGTGTCGATCGTCACGCCGATGGCATCGAGCAGCGCGGTGCTGCCGCCGAGCGTGTAAGTCTCGGTGGTGAGCGGGGTGACGCTGGCGACCGGCGTGCTGACGACCGGCGTCTGGATCTCGGTGTCGAACAACACCAAGGTCAAGCGGGCCTCGCCGGGGAGCGCCAGTTGCTCCTCAAGGAAGCGGTTGAAGCCGGCGATGGTCTCGATGCGCACGCTGGCCATCGAGCCCGAGCGGTCAAGGATGAAGGCGAGTTCGGTAAGTTGGGTATTCATAGGCGCTTACCCTACCACGCGGGGTAGGACAAACGCGGGGGCAGCCCCGAGGAAATGTTGATTATTTTGCCTCGATGAACGCCTTGAGCTTGGCGAGCTGCTCCTCGGTGAGCGGCTTGCGGCCCTTCTTGTCGCCGGGAGGCATCGCGTGGTCATCCTCCGGGTCCTTGATCCCGAGTTCCGCGGTGGTGAACAGCTTGCTCTTGGCCGCATCGCCCCAGACGACGGCCGGCTTGCGCGCCGTGGCTTTCCCGTAGCCGTCCTCGATGTCCTTGAGGGTCATGAGCTTGAATCCGCCCTTGGGCTTCTTTGCCGGGTCTTTCCCGTGGCAGTCGATGCAGCTGGCTTCAAAGATCGGCAAGATGTCCGCCTTGAAGGCCGCCTCGCGCTCCTCAGGAGTAACCGCAAAGGCCGGAGCAGCAACGAGCAGCGAGAGAATCACGGAGTAGGAGACTTTCATAGGACGGTGATAGGAAAACGTTGGGCGGGCGGATTTGGCAAGGGGATAAGCACCTCAGCGGAGGCTCGTGCTGGCTATCAACCCGGGCGGCGAGATGCTCAGAATCAACATGTGGGAAGATACCCCGGAGCCCGCCGCGGCCTTTCATCTCGCTGGCGTGATCCAATCGAGGCCGCGAAAGCGCGAGAACCCGTCATCGAGGCTGACCAGAGTGGCGTTGCGTTCGATGGCAAGGGCGGCGAGCCATGCGTCGTTGAGATCATTTCCACAAAGGTTGAGATCCGTGACGAAGCGCTGGAAGATTTCCCGGTGGAGGCTCCGTGGGGAACAGCGCTCGGTGTGGGGGTAATCCAGCAAGGCGTTCCAGAACTGCAGCGAGATCGGGACCATGGACAACCTCAGCGCCGGCAGAGTGGAAATCCGGAGCAGGGCACACTCGGTCAGCTCGTTGACGAGCAAGCGGTGGCCGCTGGCGGTGGCGGTTTCGAGCCAGGATTTGCAAGGGTGGTGGTGGCGGGAATCCTGGTTCAGCGCAAAGAGGAGGATGTTTGCATCAGGAAGAAATCCGCGCTTCACGATTTTCCTCCCTCCAAACCAAGAGTTGCGCGGTAGTGATCGAGCTCATCATCCTCTGCCAGCCGCTTGATTTCCTCCCAGTCACGCGTGTCCACTACCCCCGGGCTAAAGACCGGGAAAGGGTAAGGTTTTCCCTTGGGCAATGGCGCCTTTCTCTCCAGGCGCATCCGCAGGCCCTCCTCGAGAAAGCGCGTCAGCGTGATCCCTTCCCGCGCCGCCTCGGCCTTCGCTTCGCGGTAAAGATCATCCTCGATCCGCAGGGTGGTTTGCATGAAAGGAATCTTTCACATGAAAGATATCTGTCAAGCGGCTCAGCGGGTGATCCGGATGGCGGTGAGGCTCGTGGCGACGCGGTTGACGGTAGCGGACCAATTCGAGCGTGCGGGCCAGAGTGGTGCCTGATCGCCGCCGCGCCACCATGGATGGACGATGAGTGTGCCGGTGGTGGTGAGGAGTTTCGCGTTGCCGGTGGATGATTCCGGGGCGCCGAAGATGGCGCTGGCATAATCCCCGTCGAAGGTCTCGAGGACGTTGAATCCTGAGACGCTGACGACTTCCGCGGCAAGCGGCTGGGCGGGCCCGCGCGGCTCGACGGCGAGCGGCTCGGCCCCGGACCAGCGGAGTTCCAACAACGCCCGGTCGGCCTGGGCGATGACGATGAGCGGCTTGCCTGCGACGCGGAGGATCGCGCGCAGCGGCCCGTCGCGGACGACCTCGAGTTTCCGCTCGGCCATCGCGGGGATGCGCAGGACGTCGAGCGGTGCGGACTTCGTTCCCGTGCCATGGTGGTCCTTGCCGGTGAAGCGCAGCGTGCCATCCGCCGCGAAAGAAAACTCCGCCGCCGGGCTGACCAGCTTGCCGCCCTGGCCGGTCACGCGCGGGAGGAAGATGCTTGGCACCTCCATCCGCAGGGGAAGTGTCACCGACTCACCCGGCGCAAGGTCGACGGCGAATACCAGCTCGTCGGCGGTGCCATCGCCATCCAGATCATCGCTCTGGGCCAACAGCGGCAGCGGGTGGAGGTGGCGGCGCGGGTCCCAAACGCTCACCCCGTCCACCGCAATCTTGCGGTCCGGGAAAGCCGCCCGCAAATCGACGACCACCGGCTGGCGCCAGAGCTTCAGCGCCGAAGTGTTGGTTACGGTAATCGTCGTAGCCGGTGCGTCAGCGGTCGGCACCGGGATGTCCGGGAATTGCCGCTTGAGCTCGGTGATCAGCTCGGCCGGCCCGCCAGCCCAGTAGAGCCGCGGCAGGTGGTTGAGCTTCGGGAGCTTGAGCTGCATCAAGCGGGCAAAATACCGGTGCCGGATGATGTCGGTGTAGAACCGCTCGGTCTCGATGCTCGCGCGCATTTTCGCCCCGCCCCCGGCGTCGGCGCGCCAGTTGACCAGCTCGTCGCGGAAGAACTTTTCCGCCGCGTCCTCGTGGAACTCTTTCTCGGTCGCTTGCAGGATCGCCCGCAGGACCTTGATGAGCGCGCAGTTCTCCGCAACCGCGAGCTGGCGGTCGGCGACAACCAACTTTGCCAGCTCGTCGGTCTCTTGGCTGATCTCGCGGAACGGCACCCGCAGGTCGTTCCCCAGCCGCTGCAAGTAGCCGTAGGTCAGGTCGTTGACCCCGTCGGCATCGACGTCGACCTCCCAGACATCCAGATACCCGTCGCCGCTGCGGTCGCCGGTGCGAATGGTCATGTCGACCCGTCCATCGAGGTTGAAGTCGATTTTCTGGGCGCCCGACTCGGCGCCGAACAGATGGAGGCGGCGGTCGACGGGGGAATAGTAGAGCACTCCGTGGCCGCTGTTGTCATGGTCGACCTCGGCGCGGCGGTTGAACGGCCCGGCCGACGGGCCACCGACTTGCGGGAACGCCTCGCTTGAATCATTCAGCACTCCTTCCCAGCGCTCGTGGAGCTCCCCGTGCTCCTGCAAGTCGACGTTGTTGTCCATTTCGTCAGCGGTGAGCATCAATGCCTTCCACGGGGCGGCGCGGACCCACGGCCGCGCTTGGTCCCACGGGATGAACGGACCGGTCTCGGCGGTCCCGATGCGGGTGCGCGCGGCGAGGTTTGCGGGGATTTCGACTTTCCCGTAGCCGCTGAGCGACAGGTCGTAATCGTGGACCTGGAACTCGTTGGCATCGCGATCGAGGTCAAACGACCAGCGGACGCTCGTCAGGTAGTCGCCGATCGACGTGTCGCGGCGGACAATTTCGTCGGCGAAGCCATCGTGGTCATTGTCAAAAAACGCGAACGGCCCTTCCCCCTTTTGGTCCCACTTCTTGGTCGCCGGGTTGAACGTGAAAAAGTGAAACACCTCGTCGCCATTGAAATCCGACCGCCACCAATACGTCTCGGTGTCCGTCCAGTAGTTCCGGTGGTACCAAAGCCGGTTGTCGTCGCCGACGTCCTGCGCCAGCACCAAGTGGAGCGGGCCGAAATAATCGTGCCATGGCGAGGCGACGAGCATCCGGTCGATATCGCCGTCGCCATCGTCGTCGAGGTGGCCGACAAGCCGGTCGGCGGTCCCGTCGCCTTTCCAGTCGGCGATGAACAGCGCGTGGGTCCAACTCAGCTGGTTGCCCTTGAAGTTGCCCGCCGGAGCGATCGCCTTGACGACCATGGGCAAATATTCGCCGGTGTGGCGCGCGTCGCGGTCGACAAAGTAATACGTGTCGATCCCGCCATCACCATCCTCGTCGAATTCCAGCCGCGTCCCGGCCGGCGCCGCCAACGCCGTGCGGACTTTCTCCGGATCGTGCCGGACGCGCTCGCCAAACGCCTCGACGAGCAAGTCACCCACTGGCGGCGCTGCCGCCGCGGCCACGCCAGCGGTGGCCAGCGCCAGCGCGGGAAAAATCCAGCCAGTCATCGCCCCATGGTGCCAACCAGTTCGCATGCAGCTTGGTAGCCGGGCAAGCGGCGCGCGTAAATTGAAACAATCGGCGTTGCGTCGCGCGGCGGACGGGTGTTAATTTCCGCCGTCGTCAGGGGCCTCGGAGGCTCGGCAGATGAATCCCGCCAGGCCTTAATCGGAGCAACGGTAATCCGTCCGATCCTGCCGGGGATTCCCTGACGGCACCTTTCTCTCTTTGGGAGTCGAAGGTCGGAAGGTCGAAAGTCGAAGGTTCGCTAGTTCTCCGGCGCTTTTTCCTTCTCCTGTGCCTCCTCCCCTTGTGGCGCTTCCCCAGCGGGACGGTCGTCCTTTATCGCACCTGAGGGATAATCTTCGGCGCGCTCGGCGGCCCGGACCAGCTCGAGAACCTCCGGGTGCGGGATGGAATCGAGCTTGGCGAGAACCTCCGCCGGGGAAAGGTAACCGGCAGCCTCATCGGCGAAGTGCGCGCCAGGGGCGACGGCATCGCCATCGCGCAGCGCAAAGTGCAGCTGCGGCGCCCGCTCGCCGGATCCATCGCCCACGGTGCCAATCACTTGACCACGCATCACCGGCAGCCCGCGGGTCATCCGGATCTCATCAAGGTGGGCGTAGATGCTCTGGCGGAGCTTTCCGGATGGATCGCGGTGGGCAATGACGACCACCTTCCCCCACTCCGGGTCGATGCTGCCGGAAAAAACGATGAGCCCATTGGCGACCGCGTAGACCGGTTCTCCAAGCGTGCTGTCAGCCCCGCCGATCCCTTCAAGGTCAACGCCGAGGTGCTTGCCATCCGGCGCATAGGCGAGAAATCCGCGGCGCTCGACCGCCAACCCGCCGGTGGCACTCCCGAGCGGCGCGCTCCAGTCGACCGCAGGCGCGAGCAACGCCCGATCATAGGCGCTCAGCCGCGCGAGTGCCGGGTCATACGCCTGGCCAGCAGGCGTCACCAGCGGCGCGTCCGCGTCCTGGAAACCGGCCAAGGAAACCAGTGGCGGCATCTCCGGCTCACTCACTTGGATGACGCTGAGCAGCACGATGACCAGCCCGATGACGACCGTCGCGATCAAGCTGATGACTTTGAACTTCTTCATCGGGAGCCGGCGCGGGTTGGTTAGAAATCGAGGTAGATCTCAGTGCGGCGGTTGACCCTGCGGCCTTCCGGGTTGTCGGTGCCGTCATCGAGGACGTTTGGCCGGCGCGGCTGGGTTGCGCCGGCGGCGCGGGTGACGACCTGGTTGGGATCGACGCCGCGGGTGGCGAGGAACTCCTTCACGGCGATGGCGCGCGCTTCCGAAAGGCTGGTGTTGTAGGGATCGGCGCCCTTGGCATCGGTGTGGCCGCTGATGGTCAGCTTCTTGCCCGCGTCGCCGCGGAGCAGCAGCGCGACGATCTCAAGCTGCCGCGCGGTCCGCGGGCTGAGGACCGCCTCATCAAAGCCGAAATACAGGACCAGGGTGTCGCCGCCTTCCGGATTGCGGACCAAGGGGGAATAGTAGACATCCCCGCCGGCGACCCGGGTCGCATAGTCGCTGAGAAGCTCGTCAAGGTTGAGGTCGGTGAGCAACCAGTTCCCGCCACCGGCAGGACGCTGGAGCGTGGTGGAAAATTGCGCCGCATGGGTGCCGTTGGCCGCTTCGAGGTGGGCCAGGTAGCCGACCATGTCATCGCGGACAAACACCGCGCGCAGCGGCTTGTCCTTGCGCATCTGGTACTCGCCCTCCTCAAAGAGGATGCACAGCGCGGCGATCTTCGCGTCGGAGACTTTCTTCGGGTCCACAAACCCCTGCGCCCGCGCAAAATTCTGCGCCATCACCGCCTGCACAAACGCATCGGTGATCCCCAGCGCATCCACCAGCACCGCCCGCTCGACCGGCTCGCCCGCAGCCGGCGGCAGGACCAACCGGCCGACATGCCAGCCGTCCGGCTTCTTGATCAGGTCGAGGAAGATCCGCTGGTCCTCGGCGGCGCCTTCCAGGTTGAGCGACCAGCGGGTTTGTTCGTTGAGCTTGAGCTCGCCAACCTCGGAGAACGGCTTCGCGGGTTGCAGCCGGAGCGGCCGCTCGACGGCCATCTGGCGGAGCCGCTCGATGGATTTGTCGTCCAAGGCATCGCGGCCGATGAGCCGGGCGACGCTTTGCAGGTCACCCTTTTCAAGAGCGCGGCCGATTTGTTCGACGAGTTTCGCCGGATCCGGCGAGGTCACTCCGACGCCAAGGTCGGCGAGGATTTCCGGGCCGGTCGGGTCCGGCGGGGCGGTCGTGTCGATCTCATTCCCCGGGACCGCCGCGGCCGCCGGCGCGCTAGCCGCCGGGGTGGGAGCATTCGGGTCGACCGCCACGCGTTGTTGGCGGACACGGATGAAGAGCACGACGACCGCGGCACTCAAAACGAGCGCCACCACCAGCACGATAGCGGGGAGCGGGGAGCGGGGACGGTCCATGGTTTCCATAGTCTAGCCTATGATCGGCGCGGCGCAAAGGACTGCCTGCCTAGTTGTTCGGGTTCCCGAGAGGTTGCCCGACGGCGGGGACGTTGACCCGAAAATTCTGGCCGGCCCGGCGGATCCACAGGACCGTCGCCTGGCTGGCGGCGGAGGTCGCCAGCATGTCATAGAACTCGCGCTGGCCGGGGATCGGCTGCTGGTTGACCCCGACGATCAAGTCGCCGGGCTGCATGACCTCCGAGGCGCTGCCATCCGGCGAGACGGTGGTGACAACGACCCCGCGGTAGCCGCGCAAGCGCTCCTCCATCGACAAGTCGCGCACATTGACGCCGATGGCGCTGAGGATCTGCTCGCGCGCCTGCGGGCTGGGCGGCGCGGTGGCGGTCGTCTCCGGCGGTGCCGCGGTGGTCGCCTTGGTGGCGGCCTCGGCGATGACGGCGCGCAGCGTCATTTCATTGCCGGCGCGCCAGATCCCGAGGTCGACCGGGGTGCCGGCGCGGGTCCGCTGGACGAGTCCGAGGAGGTGGCGGCTGCCGCGGACCGGCTCGCCATTGAAGGTGAGAATCACATCATTGAGCGCAAGCCCGGATGCCTCGGCAGGCGAATCGCCCGCGACCATCGCCACCACCGCGCCGGCCGCCCCCTGGAACCCGAGCCGGGACCGCCACGCCGGCGTAAGGTCCTCGACGCCAACGCCAAGAAACCCGCGCACCGGACGGCCGGATTCCAGGATGGCGAGCAGCGAGTCCTTCACGTCATTGGCGGGAATCGAGAACCCAACCCCTTGGAATCCCGGGTTGGCCCGGTCCGGGGCGAAGATCGCCACGTTGATCCCGATGATCTCGCCGCGCAGGCTCACCAGCGGCCCGCCCGAGTTCCCCGGATTGATCGCCGCATCGGTCTGGAGCAAATCGCGCTGAGTGTCGGACAACGACCGGTCGCGGGCCGAGAGGATCCCTTGGGTGACCGTCTCGCCGAGCCCGAACGGGTTGCCCACCGCGAACACCAGCTGGCCGACCTGCGCCTTGTCCGAGTCCCCGAACATCAACGGCGTAAACGGCCCCTCCCCCTCGATCTTGAGCACCGCGATGTCCAGCACCCGGTCCTCGCCGATGAGCGTGGCCGGATACGACTTGCCATCGTGCAGCGTCACCTGGAGCTGCTGCTTGTCGGCGATGACGTGGTAGTTGGTCACCACGTGGCCTTCGATGGTGACGATCACCCCGCTCCCCTGCTCTTGGACCGGCAGTTGCCGCAAGCGCGGCTGGCCCCAGGCGTCGAGTTGCCGCACCGTACGAACGCCCGCCGTGTCAATGCTCACCACCGAGGGGACCACCGCGCGGGTCAGCCGCGCATACTCGTTGTTGAGCCGCGAGAGCAGCTCGACGTCCTCAAGCTCCAACGGCGGCGCCTGCGGCAGCGTGAAGACCTCCGGGCGCGTCGCGCTCGCCGCTTCCCGTGTCGGCTTGAAAAAGTCAAACACCCCGCGGCCTTCCCGCACCGCGCGGAACGCATAGACCGCGACAAAGGCGACCAAAAACACCCCCAACAGGGTCAAAAAGCGACGCAATGTCTCGTTCATAGCCTCAGCGCGCGACACGCCACTGGACGCGCATCCATGGAACAGCGCAAGGAAAACCTCAGGGGCGGGATATGTAACTCATTTTTAATAAGTTACATCACTTCCCCGAGCCCGCTGCCTCCTTGGCTTTCTGCGCCTCCTCGTCCTCCTTTTTCTCCTTGGCGGCGATCTCCTCGGCGGTCGGCTCGCCGGCGGCGGTGGCCAGGTTGGCGCGGAACTTCGTCCAGTCGGCGCGGAGTTGCTCGCGGCCAGTAGTGAGGTTGCGTTTTTGCGACTCCGAGCCGGTATAGCGGATGAGCGCCTTGACGGAGGTGAGGATGGCGGCGGCCTCCTCGTAAAGTGGGCGCTCATCGCTGGAGATTTTCGGCAGGAACTCCTCGAGTGCCGGCCGGGCGCGGTCAAGCATGCTCTGGAGCGCTTCTTGGTCAGGGAATTCCGAGTCGTTATAGCCGGATGCGTAGGTCACTGGCGACA
Organism: Akkermansiaceae bacterium; assembly: GCA_044373465.1. Taxonomy (GTDB): domain Bacteria; phylum Verrucomicrobiota; class Verrucomicrobiia; order Verrucomicrobiales; family Akkermansiaceae; genus JBILQA01. The sequence goes on from JBILQE010000050.1 coordinate 19,765, forward strand.
TTCGCGCGCGGAGTTCCTCGGCGGTCACCTTGCGGGTCACTTTAAATGGCCGCAACCCCTTTCCCTGCATCAGCAAAAAAGCCGCCGAAGCGTGCCGCGGCGCTTGGGTGCGCAGCTCTTGGAGCCGGTCGCGCACGTGCGGGTTGGCCAGATAGATCCCCAGCCCGGTGCTACCCGCGGCGGCTTTCTGGATCTGCGCAAAGTTCTCGCTCGCCTGCGCCAGCCAGCCGTCTTTTTTCTCGCTGTCTTGGACGATTTCGATGACCTCGGCGAAGGTTCCGGCAAGGATGACCTGGCGTTTCATGAAAAATTCCGGCTTCTCAAACACCAAAAACGCCTCAAGGACCGGCACGCTGTCCGCCGGAACGACCAAGATCCCGTCGCCCGCCGAAACCTCTTCATAGTTCCGCAGCCGCTCCCACATCCGCCGCGGGCTGCGCCACTTCCCATTCTCATCCGGATAGCCGATGATCGTCACGTCCTTGCGCGGCTCAATCCCGCTCAACGACGCCTCCATGAGCACCGCCGCCGCTCCGTGGAGAATCTCAATGTTGTCATCCACATACTTCTGGTGGTCGCCCACGCTCAACTGCGCCTGCACCGGCTCGGGCAACTTCCCGTGGACCGCCGCCACCGCGTTGATCGCCAGCGGCTTCTGCGGGCCGCGGCGCATTGCACGCAACAACGAGGTGTAGTCACTCAGTCCGTCGGTCGGGAAGCGGAAGTTGAACCCCTGGCCCTCGGGATTAGCCTTCACGGTGGCCTTCACGTTGGCGACCACGGCGGCGAATCTGCCCTTTTCCGAGTCCCATGCGAGGAACGGTGCGTGGACGGCAACGGTTTCGAGCTTCAGCTCGGCGGCGCCAGAGTGCTGCTGGCCGGGGACCGGTGGCTTCGGTGAATCGTCGGTTGTCGGTGAGGCGAGGTCTGGCGGGGCGGCGGTCGCCTGCTTGGGGTCCTCGAAAGCCTGCGGCGGGGCGACGATGCCCTTCCAGCGGGCGAGGGAATCGTCCTTGGCGACGGCGGCGGGATCGTCGGCGACCGCGAGCGGATCCTTCAAATAACTGGCGAAGGCCTGGCCACCAGGGCCGGCTTGCTCGGTTTCAAGCCAGTTGATGATATCCTGGACGCGCCGCCTGGCCCGTGCCAGCGAGGTATCGTCGCCGGCCTTGGGCGTGCGCTTCTCGGAGAGTTCGCTGTTGAGTGCCTTGATCTGCTTGTGGCCGCTGTCGAGGAAGCTCCCGAGAGCAACCATCTGCGAGGCCGCGCGGAGGCTCTGCGGGGTCGGCTCGACGGCGATGCCGGCGGCCAGCTCGGCGAGGTCGCTGGCCAGCCCGCGCATCGACCCCTCGTCCAATAGCAGTTGGTCGCGGCGCAAAATCAACCCGTCCTCCTGCGGCGGAACATAAACCGCCGCGCCGGCCAGCGGGTGCATCACGACGAGCGCCGCACAGCAAAGAAAGCTCTTCATCGTGGCGATCATTCTAACTTTTACGCCGCCCCGCAAGGCAACATTGCAGGAGCGGCGAGTTTCCCCTTCACTCCGGCATGGCCGAGCCGCTGCCCGTTTTCACCACCCGCGAGGAAGTGATGTTCTTCGATACCGACTGCGCCGGGGTCGTCCACAATCTCGCCTACCTGCGGATGATCGAAACCTGCCGGACGAAGCTCGCCGGGGCGATGGGGATGGACCTGCGCGGGATGACCGAGGCGCGCACATTCCCCGCGGTCGTCCGCACCGAGATCGACTACCGGCGCCCGGCCGCGCTCGGCGACGCGCTTGTCATCCACGGGCGGCTCGCCGGCCTCCAGCGGGCGCGCTTCACTTGCGCGTTCGAGATGTTCCGCGAGTCCGACGGCGCGCTTATGGTCACCTGCCGCCAAGTCATGGCAATGGTTGCCCTGCCAAGCGGCCGCCCGCAGCGGATCGACCCGGCATGGGCGCTGCGCTGGGGCCAGTTGCTCGGCGAGGACGACGCCGACTAGGACTCATCCCCCGCCGCAACCGGCTTCTTGGCACCGCCGTTTTCGATAAAGATCGCCAAAAACGTCACGTCCGCCGGGGTGATCCCGGAAATCCGCCCCGCCTGGCCAAGCGTCGCCGGCCGGACACGGTCAAACTTCTGCCGGGCCTCCAACTTCAGCCCCTTGATGTTCAGGTAGTCGACCCATGCCGGGATCGCCTTCGCCTCCTGCCGGGCAAGCTTGTCGACCTGCCGCTGCTGGCGCTGGAGGTGGCCCTCGTATTTGAAGCGGGTTTCGATTTCGGGCCAAAGTTCCACGTGGAACTCTGCGCGGAGCTCGGCGGGGAGATTCTCCCAGGTGTGGTCGAGGATCCGGAACCAATGGTCCAGCTTGACCCCCGCATGGGTCGTCTTGCGGATGAATTTCTCGGCGCGGGCCAGCTCGGCGAGCCGGGAATCCACCTTGGCGGTCCGGTGGGCGTCGACCAGGCCGATGGCGGCGGCGCGCGGGGTGAGCCGGAGGTCGGCATTGTCGTGGCGCAGCAGGAGCCGGTATTCCGCGCGGCTGGTGAACATCCGGTACGGCTCGGTGCAGCCTTTGGTGACAAGGTCGTCGACCATCACCCCGATATACGCCTCGTCACGCCCAAGGACGAATGGCGCGTCGCCGCGGACTTTCAGCGCCGCATTGGTCCCGGCGACCAACCCTTGCGCGGCGGCCTCCTCGTAGCCGGACGTCCCGTTGATCTGCCCGGCGAAATACAGCCCGGCAACCCGCTGGGTCTCGAGCGTCGGGTGGAGCTGGGTCGGCGGGCAGTAGTCGTATTCGACGGCATACCCCGGGCGGATGATCTCGGCGTTTTCCAACCCCGGAATCGTCCGGATGAAATCCAGCTGGACCTCGTACGGGAGCGAGGTCGACACGCCGTTGACGTAGTATTCCAGCGTGTGGCGCCCTTCCGGCTCCAAAAACACCTGGTGGCGGTCCTTCTCGGCAAACTTCACCACCTTGTCCTCGATACTTGGGCAATAGCGCGGGCCGACCCCTTCGATGACCCCGCAATACATCGGGCTCTGGTGGAGGTTCTCGCGGATGATCGCGTGAGTCGCCGGGGTCGTCCAGGTGATCCAGCACGGCTGTTGTTCCACGTGGAACTCCGGGTTTCCCCAGGCGTTGAGCGAAAACAGGTCGTCCGCCGCACGGGTCAGCAACTCCGGACAATAGCTGAAGAGCGTCGGCCGCGGGTCGCCGTCCTGGCGCTCGCAGGCGGAAAAGTCGATCGACCGGCCGTTGAGCCGGCATGGCGTCCCGGTCTTGAACCGCTCGACGGCAAACCCAAGATCGCGCAGGCTGGTGCTCACCGTGGACGTCGCGTCCCCCATCCGCCCGCCCTGTTGCTGGCGCAACCCGACGTGCATCAGCCCCTGCATGAAGGTCCCGGCACTCAAAACCACCGCCTTGGCCCGCAATTCCATCTGCAGGCTGGTCCGCACCCCGCGGACCGCGTCGCCCGCGGTGAGGATCTCCGCGACGTTTCCCTGGTGGAGGTCGACCCCCGGGGTCCCCTCGAGGATCCGCTTGGCGCGAAACTGGTAGGCCTTCTTGTCGCACTGGGCGCGTGGGGCGCGCACGCTGGGTCCCTTGCTGCCGTTGAGGAGCCGCCACTGGATCGCGGTCGCGTCGGTGTTCATCCCCATGAACCCGCCCAGCGCGTCGATCTCCCGGACCATGTGGCCCTTCGCCAGCCCGCCGATCGCCGGGTTGCAGCTCATCTGGCCAATCGTGTCGAGGTTCTGGGTGAGCACCGCCACCGAGGCGCCAAGTCGCGCGGCCGCCAGCGCGGCCTCGATCCCGGCATGGCCGGCGCCGATGACCAGGACATCGTAATCTTTCGGGTAGGCAAACATCGAAGGAGCGCAGGCTACCACCGGCGCCCGCGATGACAAGCCCCGCGGGCGCTTGTTCCACGTGGAACAGCGGCGCCAACCACGCCAAATTGGCGGATTTTTGGGTTGGATCAGCCCCCTCACCCGCTATGAGTTTCCCATGCGCAAATCCGTTCTGATTGCCGTGCTGCTTGTCGCCCTGCTGATGGCCTTCCGCCTGCTCGGCGCGCTCCAGCCGACTTGGCTGCCGAATTTCCAGCCGCTGGCGGCGTTGTTTTTCTGCGGGGCGGCGTGCCTTGGGACGCGGGTCCGGCTGGTCGTCCCGCTGGCCGCCTTTCTCGTCTCGTTTCCGCTGGTCAACCTGATCCTCGGCAACCCGGGCGACACCTCAGGGCTGGTCATCTCGCTGGTCGGCTTCGGCGCCGTGGTCGGCATCGGCCACCTGCTGCGCCAGCGCTCCACAGGTGTCCTGATGGCCGGCACCGTGGCGGCTTCGCTCGCCTTCTACCTCCTGACGAATACCGCGTGCTGGCTGGTTGACCCGCTCTACACCAAAGGGTTACAAGGATTCACCGAAGCTCTTTGGAGTGGTCCGGCGGGATTTGCGCAGCCGACCTGGGTGTTCTTGCGCAACGCGCTGGCGGCGGACGTGGTGTTTGCCGGGCTGTTCCTGTGGGCGACGCGTCCGCTGCGTGAAAGCGAGGCGTCGTTGGTTGTCGCCGAGCGGGTATCTTAGGCTTGCGCGGAGGCGCTGCTGCTCTTAACTGCGGCGTCGATTTTCACCTTACTTGCCATGTCCTCAGGTTCACCAGCCACCGCCGCCCTTGACTTTGCCGGGTCACCGATCAACCGCTCGCTCAGCGCGGAGGCGAAAATCGACTTGTTCCGCCAGATGGTCCGGATCCGCCGATTTGAGAGCGAGTCGCTCCGGTGGTACAACAAGGGGAAGATCGGCGGGTTCCTGCATCTTTATAATGGCCAGGAGTCGATCGCCGTCGGGACGATCTCGCTGTGCGGCGAGCACGACCACGTGATCACCGCGTATCGCGACCACGGCCACGCGCTGGCCGTCGGGATGAGCATGGACGAGTGCATGGCCGAGCTTTTCGGCAAGATCACCGGCTGCTCGCAAGGCAAGGGCGGGTCGATGCACTTCTTCGCCCCGGACAAAAACTACTGGGGCGGCCACGGGATCGTCGCCGGCCAGACGCCGCTCGGGCTTGGGCTTGCCTACGGGTTGAAATACCTTGGCCGTGAAGGGTGTGCGTTGTGCTACCTCGGCGATGGCGCGGTCAACCAGGGGGCGTTCCACGAGTCGCTCAACCTCGCCGCCCTGTTCAACATCCCGGTCGTCTACATCATCGAGAACAACGGCTACTCGATGGGCACCTCCCAGAAGCGCTCGTCCGCCTACCGCGATTGCCTTGCCCAGCGCGCCGAGGCGTACGGGATGGAGTGGGACGTGGTCAACGGCGAGGATCTCTACGAAGTCCGCGCCAAGAGCCACATCGCCATGGAGCGGGCCCGCAAGGAGCACAAGCCGAGCATCCTCGAGATCACCACCTACCGCTACTACGGCCATAGTGTTGCCGACGCGAACTGGAAAAAATACCGCACTCCTGAGGAAATCGAGGACTACAAGACCAACCACGACCCGATCCGCCTGTGGCGCCGCCGGTTGCTTGACGAAAAAGTCCTCACCGAGGAACAGGCCGAGGCGATCGAGGAAGCTGCCCGCCAGGAGGCGGTCGCCTCCGCGAAGTTCGCCGAGGACTCGGCCCCGCCGACGATCGACGACATCGTCAAGCACGTCTACTGGGAGGTCGACAACCAGACGCCGGCCGCCGCCGTCGGCCGCCATTTCTTCAACGACTAGCCGGAACTACGGCATCCATCGTACTTCCCGCATCCCATCTTTCTCCGCCTGTCCATCATGTCCCGCTCACTCACCTACCGCGAAGCCCTCCGCGAAGGCCTCGACGAAGAACTCGCCCGCGATGAAAACGTCGTCCTGCTCGGCGAGGAAGTCGCCCAGTACAATGGCGCCTACAAGGTCACCAGCGGCCTTTGGGAAAAGTGGGGCGACAAGCGCGTCGTCGATACCCCGATCTCGGAAGCCGGCTTCATCGGCATGGGCATCGGCGCCTCGATGCTCGGCGTGCGCCCGGTCATGGAGTTGATGTTCTGGTCGTTCCACTCGGTCGCCTTCGACCAGCTTGTCAGCAA
>JBILQE010000089.1:0-6969 GCA_044373465.1 Akkermansiaceae bacterium
ACAACCAGTTAGTGGCGGGGAGCGAGCAGCCACGGCCGGGAAAGACCAATGGAATGGTGGAAGCCAATCCGGTAGCCGACAAGATAGCCCACCGCGAGGTGCGGATGCGCATTGTTGAAGGAGAAGTGCTTGCGGGACGCCGCTTGACTTGGAGCATGGACCCGCTGTTTCGCCCGGCGGCCGGCGGTGCTCCGGCATTTCGCGGGCAATGGGCCCACAGCCCGACCCACAAGAACCGCTATGAGGAGGGCTCACTGGTGGGCGCGTATGGGTTCGGCGCGCTCGACCAGGCCACCGCAACCACCACTATCGACGCGGATGGTTATTCGGGGATCCGTGCCAACCTCGCGCCGATTGGCTTTAACAAGGGTCGCATGCTCATTGCGGTCGAGGGATTCGTTGGCGATCCAGCGAAGGTCGCGGACTTGGAAGTCCCTGCTGTGGTGGTCATTGACCCAGGCCATGGCGGCGCGGATTCCGGTGCGGTAGGATCAGACGGAACGTCATTGGAGAAGAATTTGACACTCTCATACAGTCTTGACCTACAGAGAGCGCTTCAAGATCAGTTGGATGCCCTAGCACCATATCATCGAGTCTTAATTACAAGAAGCGAAGACGTATTCATCGACCTTGCACCGCGGCCTGCAATCGCCCGAGATGCTGGAGCTGATGTGTTCGCCAGTATTCACTTCAATTCCGCGGAGGCTTCCGCTCGTGGCACTGAGACCTTCGTTGAGCGATTAGCTTCTGAAGCATCACCTGGCAACCCGGGAGACAACTACAATGTCCATGAAGATGAAATTTTTGCGAATCCAGTCAATATCGCGACACTTGATGCGGTGAGGGCTTCAGATCAGGGCGCAAACAATAGAGGTGTTCAACGAGCTGGAAAGTTGGTGACGCGAGATGCATTCAACGGAAACCTCGCAACCTTCCATCCCTTGCGGGCATGCCTAATTGAGGTCGAGTTTATAAGCAACGCGACTGCATTGGCTACGATAAGTGGTGCCAATAGCAATGCGGTGAGAGATGTCTTCGCTGAGAGAGTCGCAGAAGCAATCGTTACCGATATTCAAAGCCAACCCAATTAAAATTTGAAGAAGTTATACATCATTATCGCTTCCGTGGCGATTTCCGCCTGTGACAGAGAAAGTCATTCTAATGGAGTTGAGGAAGTTTCTGGAGCATCAGGGCAGTATCCCTTGGGGCGAGCAGCTGAACGACTTTCAGATTCACACCCACCGCGAGTGAGTGGGGATCACAAAGATCATCGCAGCACCGAAATGAAGGAGTTTCTCAACTCTCCAAGCCCTCAGTGGCTTACGCTGGATGCGGCCATACGGCCTGAAGAGAGGGATTCTCCACCTGACCATGGAGGATCTGAAATCAAAGGCTTTATGCCCAGCGGGGGTTCCAAGGTCTTTGAGCTAGATGGCAAGACAATCCAGTTTCCGTTTCCTGCCTCCGAAATGACATGGATCGCGTTCAGTCCGAGTGCCAATCAGGTGGTTGTTGAGCGCGGTGAGATCGCTGAGGTCCGATCCGTAGGCATAGATGGCACTGTTTCCGATTCTGGCAGTCCACTGCCGGCGTTGAACTTTGAATCCGATCGCAGGTGGATGTTAACACGCTGGCTTTGGATATCTGAACATGAGCTTGTCACTGCGCTGAATCGTCCGACTGCTAGTGGAGATGTCATAGAGGAATCCAAGGTTTATTATTATAATGTCAAAACCAAGAAATTAAGGGAAATTGATCTGCCAGACGGATTTATCAATCCAGTTGATCCCTATGTCGAGGTTCTGGGTACTGCTGGTCGTGATGCGCATGTCCGCACTTTAGCAGGAGAAGCTTGGTTTGGCATACCTGAGGCGCCATGAGTGATATTGACGATCGTGAAGCCGGGAAGTTTCTGGATGCGTACGAGGTGCGGTAGCGGGAGATTTGGAGCATGAAGAAGCTATGGGTGTTGGTGTTGGTGTTGGTGGGGGTGGCGGGAGCGAGCGGCGGCGTTCCGGTGGCGGATCCATTGGCGCACTTCAAGAGTGAGTGGGACCTTGAGGGGGTGGGTAAGATTTACCGATTGGAAGTGGATCTGAACAACGACGGGCGCAAAGAGGTGCTGCTGAGTACTGGGAAGAGCGAGCCAGCGGAAGGGAGGGAGTTTGGGTGGCAGTTGTATGTGGGGAAGGAGGGAGGCGGGTACGTGGTGGCGGGGCGGAAGGGGGCGAGCGGTGAGGATGGCGGGGTGGTGCCGGGGTTTCGCAAGGACCAGTACCGGGTTGGGTTCATCGAGGAGATCAACGGGCACGGGTTGTTGTACCTGAGTTGCGGGAGCGGCGGGCAGGTGATGTGCCAGCTGGGTGCGATTGTGATCGATGGTGACGGGTGGAAGGAGGTGGCGATCGGCGAGGCGGTCAACGCGGAGGCGCACTACGCGGAGCTGGCGAAGCGGTTTGCGAGTCCGCCGGTGCCGGCGGTGGAGGAGCTGGTGCCGTAGGGCACTGGGGAGGCGAAGGTCGTAAGGTCGAATGTCGAAAGTCGGAGAAGTGCCAGGTCAGCGGTGGGCAGCGAAAGTGATGCCCGAGCAGACTTCCGACCTTCGACTTTCGGCGTTCGTCCATCGGGCTCAGAGCCTGGAAGTGCTTGCGGGGGGTGAGCGGGTGGTGGCAGGGTGGGGAGGATGGGAGGAGGGGATTCCAGATGGGTGTCGGCGGGTCTTGGGGTGCTGGTGTTTTTGGGTGTGGGGGGGGGAGTGCCGAGTGAGCAGTGAGCAGTGAGTAGTGAGTAGTGAGTAGTGATCGGTGATCGGTGATCGGTGATCAGTGAGCAGTGAGCAGTGAGCAGTGAGCAGTGAGCAGTGAGCAGTGATCAGTGAGCAGTGATCAGTGAGCAGTGATCAGTGAAAGCCGGCACTCTCGCGCTTTCTCACTGCTCACTAACTTCTCCGCAACTGGGCCAAGGCTTCCACTGCTCACTGCTCACTGCTCACTGCTCACTGCTCACTGCTCACTGCTCACTGCTCACTGCTCACTGCTCACTCGGCACTTCCCCGTTGGTTGCAAATTTGCTCGTCAATGGGAGCGGGGGGAAAATAGGTTTTGGTTGGGGATGATGAAGGAAGAGAAAGCGGAAGCGGGAGCGCAGGCGGTGCCGGCGGGGGAGGGGTGTGTGGAGGAGTTGGGGGATCGGTTTGGGGCGTTGGTGTTGATGGAGACGTTGATGCTGACGGCGCCGGTGGGGATTGGATTTTTTGACCATGAGTTGCGGTTTGTGCGGGTCAACGAGCGGCTGGCGGAGATCAACGGGCTGTCGGTCGCTGAGCACCTTGGGCGGCGGGTTGAGGAGATCGTGCCATCGCTCGAGGGGGCGATGCGCGAGGTGGTCGGGAGGGTCCTTGCGACGGGTGAGCCGGTGAAGGACCACGAGTTCTGCGGGGAGACGGCGAAGGCGCCGGGGGTGACGCGGTGGTGGAACGAGAGTTGGTACCCGGTGAGGGATGCGGCGGGGGAGATTGCCGGGTTCGGGGTGGTCGTCGAGGAGATCAGCGAGCGGAAGGCGGCGGAGCGCGAGCTTGTCGAGAGCCGCGGGCGGATGCGCGCGGCGGCGGAGGTGGCGCGGATGACGTATTTCGACCTGGACATCCCGGCCGGGACGGTGCGGCTGGCGGAGAACTTCGCCGCGGTGATGGGGTATGCGCCGCCGACGACCAGCGACGGGCTCGTCGACCTCGGTGAGATGCTTGAATTGTGGCTCGCGCACCTGTCGGCGGACGAGCGTGAGGCGGCGCGGGCCGGGTATGCGGAGGTGCTGGCGGCGGGGGTCGCGGGGAAGGCGGAATACCGGCTCATCGGCGACGACGGCAACGAGCGCTGGATCGAGGCGGCGACGACCACCGAGGTGGATGCCGACGGGCGGCTGCTGCGGGCGTTCTCGATCAACCTGGACATCACCCAGCGGAAGCAGGCGGAGGCGGCGCTGGAGGAGACGGCCGGGTTGTTCAAGGCGCTCATCGAGCAGGCGCCGATGGGGGTGTATCTGATTGACGGGCAGTTCCGGGTGCAGCACGTCAGCGCGGAGGCGCGGGAGGTGTTCCGCGGGGTTGACGGGCTCATCGGGCGGGATTTTTCCGAGGTGATCCGGATCGTCTGGGGGCCGGTGGTCGGTGGCGAGATCGCGGCGATTTTCCGCCGGACGCTGGCAACCGGCGAACGGTATGTTTCCCCGAAGTTCGTCGCGACTCGCGGGGACCTCGCGATCGAGGAAGCCTACGACTGGGAAATCCAGCGGGTGACCCTGCCGGACGGGCAATCCGGGGTGGTCTGCTATTTCCGGGAAGTCACCGAGAGCGTGCGCGCCGAGCAGGCGATCCGGGCAAGCGAGGAGCGGATGCGGTTGGCGACCACCGCGACGGGCGTCGGGATCTGGGAGTGGAACTACGCGACCGGGATGGTCCGCTGGGATGCGCAGATGTTCCGGATCTACGGGATCGAGCCGACCGCCGACGGGATGGTCCCCTACGCGACCTGGGAGGCCACGGTGCTCCCGGAGGACATGCCGATCCAGGAGGCGGCGCTCGCGGAGGCGCTGCGCAACGGGTTCCAGAGCGGCGGCGAGTTCCGGATCCGGCGCGGCGACGGCGAGGTCCGGCAGATCCGCTCGGTCGAGACGGTGCGCCGGGATGGCGCCGGGGAGGTCGAGTCGATCGTCGGGACCAACCTTGACATCACCGCGGAGAAGGCTGGCTTTGAGGCGGTGCGCGCCAGCGGCGAGCTGGTCCGCGCGGTCCTCGACTCGCTCCCGGAGCATGTGGCGGTGCTCGACGAGGATGGGGTGGTGACGATGGTCAACGAGCCGTGGGAGCGCTTCGCCATCGAAAACGGCGGCAATCCGGCGGGCGTCTCGGTCGGGGTGAATTATTTGGAGGTTTGCCGGCGCGCGGTCGCCTCCGGTGACGGCGCCGCGGCCGCCGCGCTGCGCGGGCTCGAGGACGTCCTTGCCGGGCGCCTGAGCGAGTTCACCGTGGAATACCCGTGCCACGCGCCTGACCAGCAGCGGTGGTTCCTGATGCATGCCAAGCGGGCGCTGCATGGCGGCGGGATCGTCCTGAGCCACATCGATATCAGCGAGCGCAAGCAAGCCGAGCAGGCGCTCCAGCAGGCGGACCGGCGCAAGGACGAGTTCCTGGCGACGCTCGCCCATGAGCTGCGCAACCCGCTCGCGCCGCTGCGCAGCGGGCTGGAGGTGATGCGCATGGCCGCGGACAGCCCGGCGGTGATCACCCAGATGCACGGGATCATGGAGCGCCAGCTCGGCCAGCTCGTCCGGCTCGTCGACGACCTGCTCGACGTCAGCCGGATCACCTACGGGAAGCTTGAGCTGCGCAAGGAGCTCGTCGACCTGGCCAGCGTGCTGACCAGTGCGGTGGAAACCAGCCGGCATGTCATCGAGGAACGCGAGCACCGGTTCTCGATTGAGCTTCCCAGCACGCCGGTGATCCTCAATGCGGACCTCACACGGCTCGCGCAGGTGTTCCTCAACCTGCTCACCAACGCGGCGAAATACAGCGAGCGCGGCGGCGAAATCTGGCTCAGCGCCGTCGAGGACGGCGCGGAGGTCGTCGTCTCGGTGCGCGACCGCGGGATCGGCATCGCCGCCGACCAGCTGTCGAAAATCTTCGAGCCGTTCTCGCAGATCGACCAATCGTTGGAAAAATCCCAGGGCGGCCTCGGGATCGGCTTGATGCTTGTCCGGCGCCTCGTCGAGATGCACGGCGGCTCGGTCGTCGCCCACAGCGATGGCCTCGGGATGGGCAGTGAGTTCAGCGTCCGCCTGCCGTGCGTCCCGCGCGGCGCGCTTGCCAGCCAGCACCCGGGATCGCCTGGCAGTGTGGCGCGGGCGCGGACGCGCAACCGGGTGATGATCGCCGACGACAACCAGGACGCCGCGGCGACCTTGCGGATTTTTGTCGAGCTCATGGGCTTCAAGGTCGCCACCGCCGACGACGGGATCCAGGCCGTCGAGCTGGCCGCCACCTTCCAGCCCGACGTGATCCTCATGGACATCGGCATGCCCGGACTCAACGGGTACGACGCCTGCCGCCGGATCCGCCAACAGCCGTGGAGCGGCAACACGGTATTCATCGCCCTGACCGGCTGGGGGCAGAACCAGGACCGGCAACGATCCAAGGCGGCCGGGTTCGCCCACCACCTCGTCAAGCCGGTCGATCCCGCACGCTTGCGCGAGCTGCTCGAATCCGTGGTCGGTTAGCCCGACCAGCCACCGCCACGCGGCCCGGCTCCGGCCTAGTAGCCGCGCCAAACGCTCAGCGCGCAACCAAGCACCGCGATCCCGTAAGCGAGCCCGGCGAGGCTGAGCAGCCGCCAGCGGCTTGGCTTGGCGGTGGCCCAAGTGGCGGCGTCCCTGAACGTGTACGGCATGCCGACCCAGAAGAGCCCGGCAATGATGAGCGCGTAGGCGAAGATCGGGACGAGCAGCCGGCTCGCCGGGTCCTTCAGGAACGCCGCGTCAAGCAAGGGCGCGGCGACCAGCAGGGCCAGCACGCCAAGCGCGCGCACCGAGAGGAACTCTTTCATCGTCAACGCCACGGCAAAGAAGGTGGCGGGCACCAGGAGCTTCAGGATCGGCTTGGCGTTGTTGAACTCGCCGAGGTCCATCGCCAGCGCGTGGAGAAACCCAGGACCCGGCTGGGCGACCAGCAGCCAAAACCATGCCATCCCGAGCGTCAGCAGCACCGTGCCAAGCTGTTGCTGGCGGTGAAACGTCTGGAGAAATCTCTGGACCGGCGCCGGCACCAGCAGCATCACCACGTGCACGGCGATGAGGCAGATGCCCAGGACCACCCCGACCGTTGCAAGGGAGAGGGTCTCGTAGGCGTGCATGCTGCTCATGTGGGTTCTGCGTTATGCCAGCAGCATCCCACGGTAAAGCGCGGATTTTTCTCCCGCT
>JBILQE010000007.1:0-86084 GCA_044373465.1 Akkermansiaceae bacterium
TCCAGATCGGCAGCACGGTGAAGGCGCTCAGGACATCCGCCTGGCCAACAAATGCAACCCAGCTCAGGACCAACAACAGCAGCGTGGCCGCCGCGACGAGCGAGCCAGTCCAGCGGCAAAGACGGCCACAGCTCATGATCTAGGCGGGCAGGGGGAGGCGCCAGCCTCCGGTCACATCCCCGGGATGCCCAGCCCGCCGGTTAGTTTCTTCATCTCCGCGGCGCTGGCCTCCCGGCCCATGTTGATGGCTTCGGTGACCCCCTTGAGGACCAGGCTTTCGAGGAACTCGACGTCTTCCGGATCCACCACGCTCGGGTCAATCTTGATCGACACGACGTCCCCGCCACCGGTGGCGACCACCGTGAGCTTGCCGCCGCCGACGCTCGCTTCAAAGGTTTGCGCGGCAAGCTTCGTCTGCATGGATGCGGCCTTCGCCTGCATCTCCTGCGCCTGTTTCATGAGTTTTGCGATGTTCATTCTCTAGCGGTTTGTTGGGTTTTCAGCGCTTCAGCGATCCTTCGAAGATCTCAAGCGCCCGGTGGATGAGCGGGTCGTTGTAGAATGCCTCGCCCGGGTCGGCCTTCGCACCCGCTCCTGGCGCCGCTCCCGGCGCCGTCGGCTCGGGCTTGCCTGCCGCGGCTTGCGCGGCGGGCGGCTGTGCCATGAACGGTGGCGGCTCCTCGGTGTGCTCCGGTGCCAGCGCAATGAGCGCGTCAAGCGACGCCGCGGGTGTTAGAGTTTTTTTTTCCGCGGGCGGGTCGGCCGGCGGTGGCGCGCCCGGGCTTGCCAGGCTCGCTGGGCTCGCGGGGGGTGCTGGGCTTGCTGTGGGCGCGGGTTGGCTGGCGGTGGGGGTGGCGGGGAGGAACTCGGCGCCGGCGGTGAGGATCCGGATCACGTCGGTTAGGCGGACCTCGCTGAGGACCTGGGTGGCCTTGATGATGCCCATCTCGAAGTGGAGGCGCTTGTTGGTGGCCCACTTCATGCGCGCATCGGTTTCGGCAAAGACGTCGATGGTCGCAAGCAGGCGTTCGGCGGGGAGATCCGCGGCATCCGCAAGCAGGGTGCTCCAAAGGTCCCCCGGGATCCCCTCGCTGCCTGCGTCCGGGTCGACCTTCGCAACTAGCAGGGTGCGCAGGCAGCCGATCAGCTCGCCAAGAAGCTGGGAGAGATCCTTGCCGGTCTCCGCCTGGCCGGCGAGCACGCCGAGCGCCGCCGCTGTCTGTTTGCGCAGCAGGTGGCCGCTGAGGGCCGCGACGGTCTCGCGCGAGGTGAAGCCGAAGATGTCTAACACGTTGGCCTCTTCGATCGACTCGCCGCAGAACGACACGAGCTGGTCGAGCATCGACTGGGCGTCGCGCATGCCGCCGTCGGCGCCCTTGGCGATCGCCCAGGCGGCGGCCTCGGCGAGCTGGACGTGCTCGGCGCGGGCGATGTGGAGGAGGTGTTTGGCGATCGTCTCGGTCGGGATCGGGCGCAGGTCGAACCGCTGGCAGCGGGAAATGATGGTCGGCAGGATCTTGTTAGCCTCGGTGGTGGCGAAGATGAACTTCACGTGCGGTGGCGGCTCCTCGAGGGTCTTGAGCAGGGCGTTGAACGCCTGGTTGGAGAGCATGTGGACCTCGTCGATGTAGTAGATCTTGAAGGTGCCGCGGGCGGGGGCGAACTTGACGTTGTCGCGCAGTTCGCGGACCTGGTCGATGCCGTTGTTGGAGGCGCCGTCGATTTCCAGGACATCAAGCGAGCGGCCCTCGGCGATCTCGACGCAGAGGTCCTCGTCGGGGTCGAAGTCGGCGGATGGGCCGCCGGAGCAGTTGAGCGCCTTGGCGAGGATCCGGGCGGTGGAGGTCTTGCCGGTGCCGCGCGGCCCAACAAACAGGTAGGCGTGCGCCAGGCGCTTCTGGGCAATCGAGTTGCGCAGCGTGCGCACGACGTGGTCCTGGCCGAGCACGTCGTCAAAAGTGCGGGGGCGGTACTTGCGGGCGAAAACCTGATAGCTCACGTGGGCGACTGTAGAGCCGCTGGCGGGTTTGTCAGTTTCTCAGTTCGGGGAAAATTCGCTTTGCCAGGGCCGCGGGGAATCGGGCGGATTCTATGTGCTGGCCAGAGGCGCCATTGGCGCCTAGCCTCGCCGGCATGATACTTGCGGCGCGAGAGCAGCTGTGGCTGCTAGACCAGGGCGGCCCGCTCGTCTGGGTGCAGGCGGCGCTGGCGTTTTTCGGCGGAGTGATGCTTCTGGAGCGGTTGTTTTTCTTCCACCGGGCGCGGCTCAACGTCGGCGACCTGCTCCTCGGGCTTTCCAACCACGTCCGGCGCAAGGCCTTCGCCGAGGCGCTCCACGAGGCCGGGCGGGTCCCGGGTCCCGTCGGCCGGGTCACCCACGCGGTGCTCCTGCGCCACCACCTGCCGCGCGCCGACCTGCGGGCGATCGCCCAGGAGGCCGGCCAGTTGGAAGTCCCGCGCATCGAAAAGGGCATCCGCGCGATCCTCGGCGTCGCCCTCCTCGCCCCCCTCGCCGGAATGTTGGGCACGGTCCTCGGCCTGCTCGAAACCTTCCAGCTCATGGGCGGCCAGGGCGGATTCGCCAGCCCGGCGGAACTCTCCACCGGCGTCTTCCAGGCACTCATCACCACCGCCGTGGGCCTCACAGTCGCCATCCCGATGTACCTGTTCTACCTTTACCTGTTAGGCAGGGCGCTGCGGCTCATCCACCGGATCGAGCGTGCCGGCATTGAGATTGTCAACCTCATCGCCGACGCCCACGAGGAGCGCGACATCGTGTCATTCCGCGAGGAGAGGGCCGCGATCGGCTCGGGGCGCAGCGACCGGACCGGCAAGCCATGAAGTTAGTCACGACACTGCCGGAACGGCCGGGCTTCCTGCACGTGCTGCCGCTGTTTGACCTGTTTGCGCTGCTGCTGGTGTTCCTGCTGTTAGGGCCGTCGTTTTTGATGCAGGCGGGGGTAGCGGTGGAACTTCCGGCGTCGCGTTTCCAGATGGAGCGCTATGCGCAGCCGGTGGTCGTTTCGATTGTGGCAGGACCGCCGGCGGCGATTTATTTTGAGAGGACTCCGGTGAGTCTCGGAGAGCTTGCGGAATTGTTGGAGAAGCGCCGCAGCGAGGGGACGCTGGGGGAGAACACGGTGTTGCTGCGCAGCGACCGCGGAGTGGCGGTGGGGACCGAGCGGGAGGTCATGGAGTTGGCCTTGGGGAAGAATTTCCGGGTCGTCAAGGTTGCCAGTTCGCGCCCGCCGGTGGCCGCCGAGCAGGTCAAATAGCTAGAGTTGAATGTTTTTTACCCGTCGAAAAATCCAGCGCGACCGGGATGCCGGGCTCACCTTCGAGTGGCGCGGGTCGCGGTCCAACACCGCAGGGCTGCTGGTGGCGCTGGGGCTGCTAGGGATGTTCACCGCGGTGATCGGCTCGGCGGTGCGCATCGAGGTGGTGGCGCCTGCGGAGGTCGCCGAGCGGCATGCGATGGTGGTGGTGGTGCCGGACGGCGGGGACGATGGCGGGTTGGTGGCGCTGGCCGAGGAGCGTTCGCCGCATCCGAGCCGGTTTGACCCCGAGGTGGAGTGGCCGGTGGAGCCGGGAGCGGCAGAGGTGTTAGATGTCACGCGGGTGCTGCGCCCGGCGTATGCGCCGGAGCTCACGGAGGTTGCCGAGGCGCAGTCGGCTGAAGACCTGGCGATGGTCGAGGCTGGAGTGGCGGTGCTGCCAAAGCGCCGGCCCGAGCCGCCGGCTGCGCCGCGGCCCGCCGCCACGCCGGTGGCAACGTTGAGCGCGCGCGGCGAGCTTGGCGGGCGGCTTCCGGCGCCGTTGCCCAACTGGGAGGGAGGCGCGGCACCCGAGTGGCTCGGCCGGCCGCTGACATTTCTCGTCGGGGTTGATCCGACCGGCGGGGTGCGCCACTGCATGCCGTTGGACGAATCCGTCGAGGCTCTCGACGTCCAGGCCGAAGCCTGGTTGGGCAAGCTGCGGTTTCATCCGGGATCCGCCGCGGCTGTTAGCGCCGGGCCGCAGGTGGCAGCGGGACTGGTTTGGGGGGTGGTCGAGTTTCGCCTGCAGGTGATGCCATGATTGAGCTCACGCTAACTGAACTGGCGCTGGCCGCGGTGGGATTGGCGATGCTCAGCGTGGTGCTGTTTGGTGGGCTCGGGCGCTGGCGTCAGGCAGCCGGCGAGCGGCGCGCGGCGCGGTGCCGGATCATTTGCCGCGACTGCGGCCACGCGTGGCAGGATGAGAGCCGCGAGCGGATTGTCGAATGCCCGGAATGCGGGGTGCGCAACCGCAAGGGGCGCGATCAGCGGCTTGGATGAGGCTTGCGCATCCCACGGGGCGTGGCTAAGGGTCTGTTCACCTGTTCCCAACCCACAGATCATGTACGAGCGCAGAGTCGTTATCACTGGAGTGTCAGCCATCAGCCCGCTGGGCAATGACCTCGCATCCACCTGGGAGGCCATGCTTGCGGGCCGCAGCGGCATTGCTCGCATCACCCAGCTCGATCCGAGCGGCTATCCATGCCAGATTGCCGGGGAGGTAAAGAACTTCGACGCCGCGCCATTTTTCACCAACGCCAAGGACGCGCGCCGCTTCGACCGCTATGGCCAGCTCGGCGTCGCCGCCGCGCGGATGGCCATGGACCACTCCGGACTCGACCCGAAGGCGGTCGACTGCGAGCGGGTCGGTGTGATGTTAGGCAGCGGGATCGGCGGCCTCGGGACGCTTGAGCGGGAGCACACGGTGTTGCTGGAAAAAGGGCCCGGCCGGGTTTCGCCATTCGTCATCCCGATGATGATCTCCAACATTGCCAGCGGCGTGATTGCCATGGAATACGGTTTTGGCGGGCCGAACATGGCGATCGTGACCGCCTGCGCGACGTCCAACAACAGCATCGGCGAGGCGTGGCGGATGATCAAGTTCGGCGACGCCGACGTGTTCATCGCCGGCGGCGCGGAGGCGACGATCCTGCCGATGGGCCTGTCGGGCTTCAGCAACATGCGTGCGCTGAGCACGCGCAACGACGAGCCGGAGCGCGCCTCGCGGCCATTTGATGTCGACCGCGACGGCTTCGTCATGGGCGAGGGTGCCGGGGTGGTGATTCTCGAGGAGCTTGAGCACGCGAAAAAGCGCGGGGCCAACATTCTTGCCGAACTCGCCGGCTACGGGGTCAGCGCCGACGCCTACCACATGACCGCTCCGCATCCGGAGGGCGCCGGGGCGAGCCGCTGCATGAACATGACCCTGCGCCACGCCAAGCTCAACCCGGAGGATGTCGACTATGTCAACGCCCACGGGACGTCGACCGGACTCGGCGACATCTGTGAAACCAAGGCGATCAAGCGGACCTTCGGCAACCACGCCAAAGACAAGCTGGTCGTCAGCTCGACGAAGTCGATGACCGGCCATTTGTTGGGGGCGGCCGGCGGGGTTGAGATAGCCGCCTGCCTCATGGCGCTGCGCGACAACATCATCCCGCCAACGATCAACCTAGAAAACCAGGACCCCGAGTGCGATCTGGACTACGTGCCCAACAAGGCGCGCGAGATGAAGATCGACGTCGCGCTGAGCAACGGCTTCGGCTTTGGCGGGCACAACTCGTCGCTGCTGATCCGGCGCTTCAACGGTTAGGCGCGGGTCGGCAGCGCGGGCGGGCGCCGCGGTGGATGCAGGCTACAGGCAGACGATGCGGAACATCTCGCCGATGGGCAGCTGCATGCCGATGTAGAAGTCGCCGAAGTCGGCATAGCGTGCGGAGACTTCATCAAAGCGCATCTCGTAGACGATGGATTTCACATCCATGGTGTCGCGGGCCAGCAGCGTGACCCCCCACTCGAACTCGTCGAGTCCGGTCGAGCCGGTGATGAGTTGGAGGATCCGGCCGCTGTAGGTGCGCCCGACGCGGGCATGGCCAGCCATGAGCTGGCGGCGCTCGTCAAAATCGAGCGAATACCAGTTGTCAGCACCGCTGCGGCGCTTGGACATCGGATAGAAACAGATCACCGGCCAGTCAGGCAGCACCGGATAGAGGCGGTGCTTCAGATAGTGGTCCATCCGGTCGTTGAACTCGCCCATGGCGGCGGCAAACTCTGGAGTGCCCTCGCTGAGGCCTTTTTCCGCCTTGAGGGTTTCCTCGGCGTATTGCTCGGGGGTGGTCGTGTATTCGGACCGCTCGGTTTGCGAAAGGTATGAGTAGACCGGAGCGAGGATGTCAGGCCCAAGCGAGAGAGTTAGCTGCTTCTCATAGATGGTCGCCTGGCGCAGGTCCGGGGTGAGCAGCATGAACCCGAGGTCGGCCTTGGGACTGGTCACTGCAAAGGTAAGCAGGTGGGTGTCGGCTTCCGCCCTGATCTCCTGGACCAGCTCGGTTAGGCGGGTCTTCGCCGAGCGCTTCTCCTCCTCGCTGAGGAGCGCCCACTGGGAGTGGTCGATGTTGTAAAACAGATGGAGGACGTGCCAGCCTTCCTTCGGGATGATTTTTGGGACTTCGGTCTCGGACATGGGAGTGATCTTGTTAGCGCCGTTGCGGCGAGATGGGAGTTTCCAACAACACGGTGAACGCTCCGGCGCCGGCATCCACCGTGGCGGCCTCGCGCATCTCGAGCATCCACGCGCCGCCCTGGCCTGCGACGTAGGCGGCGTGCAACCCTTCCTGGCGGAAGCCGTCGGTGGCGACGATTTCGATGACTTCGCTGTTGGTGGTGGCAAACCGGCCGTCGGCGAACGCAACGGTGGTTGGATCCCCGACAATCTCACCGTTGGAGTCGCGGAAAAACACCCGCAGTGCCCCGCTGCCGGAACGCTGGGCCAGGGTGATGCGCGCCACCGGCAGCAGCAGCGCCCCCTGGCGGAAGCGGTCCTTGTTAGGTCCGGAGCTAACCGGAGCTCGCCAGTGGGTTTGCACGCCTGCGAGGGTGGCGTGGGTGCCGGCATGGGGATAGTTTGCGCCGAGTTCGGCGGAGTTCATGGTCGGGACATGGGCGGCAAGCATGCGCACGACCCAGACGGCGACGAGCAAGAGCAGCAGGGCCAAGAGCCCGAGGGCGATCTTCTCGCCGCGGCTGGTCGGGACAGCCGCGGAGGCGGGAATGCCCGCCGGTGCGGGCAGGGGACCCGGGGCGGGTGGTTGGTGGTCGTCCGCGGGGGCTTGGGGGATGGCAGGCTCGTCGTCCTCGTCGATGTCCCAGTGGTCGGTGGGAGGGGCGGAATCCAGCGGGACGGCGTCAGCCGGCCGCGCCGGATCGGCGGGGTCGGGCGTCGGCGCAGTGGAAAAGGTCATACGGGAGCAGCGATTCCCCGGTGTACCGGGGGGACGGTCCGATGGCCAGCGCGAATCCGCAGCGGCCAATGGCGGAAAAAGGGTTTGCAAGCCGGCCACGGCTGGGCAATGGACACGGGCGCGACCAACGAACTTTTCCCCATGGCCGACAGAGAAGACAAAAACCCTGAGAACGTCCGCGGCGCTTTCTACGTCGACAGCCAGTGCATCGACTGCGACCTGTGCCGGGAAACCGCGCCGGACAACTTCACCCGTGCGGACGACGAGGGGTACTCGTTTGTCTTCAAACAGCCGGTGACTCCCGAGGAACGCGCCCAGTGCCTTGAGGCCATGGAAGGCTGCCCGGTGGAGGCAATCGGCGAGGATGGCGAGGTGTAGCCATGGCCGGTGCCGACCCATCCGATGCGATGCGCCGCAAGGTGCTGCGCGAATGGTGGGGCGGTGACGAGCCCGTCGACCTCAATCGCAGGGTCAACCTGGCCGCAACTTTCCTCGAGCGGATCCTGCGCGACACCGGCGCAACCAGCGGCCTCGAGGAGGACCAGCTGCGCGAAAGCTGGGGAAGCGTCGCCGGCGAGTTCATCGCCCGCAACACCCAACCGGTCTCGTTCCGCGGCGGGTTCCTCAAGTTGCAGGTCCTCCAGCCGGCGATGCGCTTCCACCTCGAGCAGATGAAGGCGCCGTTGTTAGCGCGGCTGCGCGAACAGTTAGGTGAGCAGAACGTGCGCGGGATCCAGTTTGTCCTTGGCTAAGCGATGTTCGAGAATCTGATATTTGACTGGTCCGGGACGCTGGTTGACGACCTCGGGCCGGTGCTGGAGGCGACCAACGCGGTGCTGGCCGTCTACGGGCGCGAGCCGCTCAGCCGGGACGATTTTCGCCGGCGCTTCCGGCTGCCATACGGGGAGTTCTACGCGGAGTTTCTCCCCGGGGTGCCGATGCTGGAGTTGGAGGATCATTTTCGCAGCGCCTTTGACGCGTCCAGCGCGCCGGTGCTGGTCCTCCCGCATGCGCGTGAGAAGCTCGCGTGGTGTGCGGCGCGCGGAGTGCGTTGTTTTGTCCTCTCGAGCATGGACGAGCGCGCGTTTGCCCGGCAACTCGAGGAGTTCGGGCTCGCCGAAGCCTTCGAGGCAACCTACGCCGGGGTCGTCGACAAGCGCTCGAAGATCCACGAGATCCTTGCCTTCCACCACCTCGACCCAGCCCACACCGCCTTCATCGGCGACATGGTCCACGACGTCGAAACCGCCCGCCATGGCGGCATCGCATCAATCGCGGTCCTCACCGGCTACACCCACGCCGAGGCGCTCGCCGTGGTGCGGCCCGATCTAACAGTGCCGGACCTGCTGGCGCTGCGCGTCCTGCTAGACCGCGGGCGCGGTGGCGTGCGCGCGGCGGCGGGAAATTCAGCGGGGATGGCGGCAGGCAAGGCGGACCGGATTGAATTGCGGCGGCTGCAGGTGGAGTGCCACATCGGGGTGCCAGCGGAGGAGCGGGCGATGCCCCAGACGTTGGCGCTCAATGTGGTGCTTGAGCCGCTGGGGGGCTTTGAAGATCTCGCGGACGACATCGGCAAGACCGTCGATTATCATGCGGTTGCCCTTGAGCTGGCGGCCCTGGCGGGTGAGCGGCCGCGCCAGCTCATCGAGACGCTGGCCGTGGAGATGGCTGAGTGGCTGCTGGCAAGCTATCCGTTAGCCGCGGTGGAGGTTGAGATTGAGAAGAGGATTCTGCCGCAGACGGAATATGTCGGGGTGAGCGTGCGGCGCGAGCGGGCGGTGGCCGGTTGATTTTGCCGCTGCTGTGTCGTTCAAACAGGACCTTGGGAGGCAAGGGCATGGCGGATCGCGTCGACAAGCGGCGGGCCGTGATAGATGAAGCCGGTGTAGAGTTGGACGAGGGTGGCGCCGGCGGCGATGCGGCGTTGGGCGTCCTCGGCGGTCATGATGCCGCCGACGCCGATGATGGGGATTTTCCCGCCGAGTTCAGCGTGGAAGGCTGCGACGACTTCCTCGGCGCGGCGGGTCAGCGGCGCGCCGGAAAGTCCGCCGGCTTCCGCGGCGCGCGGGTGGCCGGCAACCGGCTCGCGTGCCAGGGTGGTGTTGGTGGCGATGACTCCGTCCAGTCCGGTGTCGAGAAACGTCCGCGCCAGCGCCCGGATGTGGTCGCCATCCAAATCGGGCGCCACTTTGAGGGCCAGCGGCACCCGCCGGCCGTGGAGCGTTTCCAGCCTGGCCTGCTCGGTCTTGAGCACCTCGATGAGCCGCGCGGTGGTGTCCGCGGCCTGCAGGTCGCGCAGCCCGGGGGTGTTAGGTGAGGAGAGGTTCACCGCGATGTAGTCGGCGACCGGATAGGCCTCGCGGAAGCAGGTGAGATAATCGGCGATGGCATCCTCGTTGGGGGTGTCCTTGTTCTTGCCGATATTGAAGCCGATGATGCCGGTGAAGTCCTTGCTGCGCGAGACGTTGGCGACGCCCGCGGCGATCCCGGGGTTGTTGAAGCCCATCCGGTTGATGATCGCCTCATGCTCGACGAGGCGGAACAACCGCGGCTTCGGGTTGCCCGCCTGCGGCCGCGGGGTGATCGTGCCAATCTCGACAAACCCGAACCCGAGCCGGCCGAAGGCGTCAATGCAGCTGCCTTCCTTGTCGAGCCCGGCGGCAAGGCCAAGCCGGTTAGGGAATGTTAGTCCCATGCATTCGACCGGCTGCTCGCCAGCGACGGCGTGGTCGAAGCCGTTGAGCAGGTGGAGCGCGTCGGCGACGCGCAGGCCGCGCAGGGTGACGTGGTGGGCGCGCTCCGCGTCGAGGCGAAACAGCAGGTCGCGGGCAAGGGCGTAAAGGGCGGGTGACATGCGGCGGAGGCGGTTAGATCAAATTGGCGGCCTGCTCGGGAAGGCGGAAAATCACAGGAGGTGGCTGGCGATCTCGTCGACAAGGAGCGGCCCCTTGCCGACAAGGCGCAGGCGGCCGTCGTCGATGGTGACGAGTTGCTCTTCCTGGAGGATCTTCAGGCGCTCGAGGCCACCAGGGTCGAGCAGGCTAAGCGGCGCGCCAGCGCGGGTGCGCAGCAGCAGCGCCAGCCGCTCGATCCGGAGGGCTTCCGCGTCAAGCGTCTCGACCTCGGTGGCGGCATGCCCGACCTGCCTGACCATGGAGATGTATCCGGCGGTGTCGGCGAGGTTGCGGTGGCGCACGCCCGCGAGGGTGCTCACCGCGGAAGGGCCGAGGCCAAGATAGTCGTGCCCGCGCCAGTACCCCTGGTTGTGGACCGAGGCAAACCCGGGGCGGGCATAGTTGGATGTCTCATAGTGCTCGAAGCCGGCTTCCCCGAGGATCCGCTCGGCGGTTAGGAAGTCGGCCGCGTTGCGCTCGATGTCCTCGCGGTAGTCGCCGCGGGTGAGCCGGTCGAGAAACTCGGTGTCCTCCTCGTAGGTTAGATTGTAGGCCGAGATATGGTCGGGGTTGAGGCCCGCCGCGGTTGTTAGGGTCTCGTTCCAATCGGCGGGTGATTGGCCGGGGATGGAGAACATCAGGTCGATGTTGACCGCCGGCAGTCCGGCATCCTGCAAGAGTCCAACCGAGGCGATCGCCTGTTCACGGGTGTGTTCGCGGCCGAGGGTCTGGAGGACGTGCGGGGCGAATGACTGGATTCCGAGCGAGACGCGGGTCACCCCGAGGGAGAGGAAGTGGTTGGCTTTGGCGGCGTCAAAGGTGGCCGGATTTGCCTCCAGGGTGACCTCGCCGAGCTGGCCAAGGTCAAGCGCGGCATGCAGGCCGTCAAACAACCGGGACAGGTGGGCGCGGGAAAGCATCGATGGGGTGCCGCCGCCAAGATAGAGGGTGGTCACCGGCGCGGGCAGTCCGGGAGCGCGCTGGCGCGCTTCAGCGATGAGCGCGTCGAGGAAGCCGGGGATGTTGGTGTTCCCGGGCGTGTGCTTGTAAAACGAGCAGTACGGGCAGATCCGGTGGCAGAAGGGGATGTGGACGTAGAGGTGCAACGGCGGGGAGCATCCACCTGCAGACCCGATTGCACCAGCGAGAATGCGCGCTGCCGAGCTCCGCGCTGGCGGAAGCCCACGGCGCTGTTGGAATCTGCAGGGTTGGCGCGGGCCACCGGGTTGCGCTAGTCCTTGGCCATGGACGGCGGCCCAACTGGCGGACGCGAGCTGCTCAAGTCAGTCTCGCGGTCGTTCTTCCTGTCGCTGCGGCTGCTCCCCAGGCCGCTGCGTGAGCCGCTGAGCCTCGCCTACCTGTTAGCCCGGGCGAGCGACACGCTGGCGGACACCGCGGGAGTGGCGGTTGCGCGGCGGAGGGAATGGTTGGGCGAGTTTGGTGAGGTTGTCGCGGGTCGGGCGGCGGGTGATTTTCCCGAGCGGTTGCGGCGCGATTTCGTGGTCCACCAGCAGGACCCTGGCGAGGCGCGGTTGTTGGAGGGAACCGCCGCGATCCTCGCCTGGCTTGGCGAGCAGCCTGAGGAGCTTGCCGCAGCGATTCGCGAGGTGTTGGCAACCATCATCGACGGCCAGCTGTGGGACCTCACGTTCTTCGCCAGCGACCCACCACGCGTGCCGGACGTGGCCGAGCTGGAGAATTATACCTATCAGGTAGCCGGGTGTGTCGGCGGGTTCTGGACGCGGGTCGGGTTCCTAACAACCGGGGAGCGCTTCGCCAGCAGCGGCGAGGAGGAGCTTGCGCGGCTGGGCGTCAGCTACGGGTGCGGGCTGCAGTTGGTCAACATTTTGAGGGACGTTGAGCGGGACCGGCAGTTGGGGCGTTGTTATTTGCCGGTTGCGGACCCGAACGACGCCGAGGAGCTTGAACGGGTGCGCAGCCACTGGATCAACCAGGCGCGGGAGCGGCTTGCCGATGGAGTCAGGTATGCTGGCAAGCTGCGCTCGCGCCGCACCCGCACCGCCACGCTGTTGCCCGCATTGTTGGGGATGAAGACCCTCGGGTTGTTAGAGCGTGCCGGTCCAGGTGAGCGAGCGGCGGGAGTGAAGATTGGGCGTGGGGAGGTTTACCGGTGTTTGTGGGAGGCGCTGGTTTTCCGTGGGGTGGGATGATTTTTTTCAGCCAGCGTGTGAGGGCTAAAAATTGGGGATGGACTGCTTGAGGGCGTGGATGGAGGTGCCATCATGAGCGGTCCAGGAATGGCCGGAGCCGATGGCAAGGCTGATGAAGCGCTTGGCAGAGGCAATGGCGGCGAGCAGCGGCAGGTCAAGGGCGACTCCGGCGGCGATGGCCGCGGAAAGCGTGCAACCGGTCCCGTGGGTGCCGGGTGAGGTGATCCATGGAGCGGAAAAGCGGTGCAAGTCCCCCAGCGGGTCGGCGAAGATATCGATCGACTCGGTTCCGACTGCAAGATGACCGCCTTTGATGAGCCAGCTGTTATGATAGATCCGGGCCAGCTCGAGGGCGGCAGGTTCGAGGTCGGCAAGGGTGGTGAGGGTGCGGCCTAACAACGCGGAGGCTTCCGGGAGGTTGGGGGTCACCAGGGTGGCCAGCGGCAGGAGTGACTCGCGGAAGGCGGCGAGGGCTTCGTGGCGCATGAGCGAGTCACCCGAGGAGGCGACCATGACGGGATCGACGATGACGGGCAAATTCCGCGAGCTGAGAACATTGGCAATCGCGGTGATGTGTTCGGGGGAGAAGAGCATGCCGGTTTTGACTGCCTTAACCGGATAGCTGTCCAACAGCAGGGAGACCTGGTCGGTGACGATGTTTACCGGGATTGGGTGGATCTGGCGGACGGTGCGCGGGGTTTCCGAAACGGCGCAGGTCACGGCGGTGAGTCCGAAGGTTCCAAACGAGGTGAAGGTTTTCAGATCGGCCTGGATGCCGGCACCCGCGGAGCAGTCGCTGCCGGCGATGGTGAGGACGACGGGTGGTGAAGTCGGCTGCATGCTGGGAATGGTGTCGGGACGCTGACGGCGGCGGGCGGGTGAGGGGAGGGATTGATTTCGCGCCTTGGCAGCGCGGGCAATCAGACTAGTTTCATGGGCGTGTCAAAGACGATCCGGGAGTTGAGTGGACTGAAAGTCAAGATAGACGAGGTGATCTACATGCCGACGCTGGATGCGCCGGCTGACCGGCCGCATCCGTTTGTTTACTTTATTTCGATTCACAACGGGTCGGAGGAGAAGGTGGTCATCCGCGGGCGCAAGTGGGTCGTGCGCGAGGACGCGGGAGAAACGACGGTGGTGGAAGGCGCGGGGGTGGTGGGGCAGACGCCGGAAATTCTGCCGGGCAAGGACTTTTCGTACAACAGCTACCACGTCGCGCGGGGCAACAGCTTCGCGGAGGGAGCGTTCTTTGCCGAAACCGCAAGTGGCGAGCGGGTGTTTGCGCGGATTCCAGGGTTTCGCCTCGAAGTGCCTGACTGGGCTTGAGGGACCTTGGCCTAACAGAGAGGGGCTGGCGTGTCCGCGGATGGATCGCGGGGGATCCGGATGGCCCGGTGGACCCCGAGTTCGGTGGCAAGCCAGTCGACGGGATGGTCGTGGGGGTCGGTGGGGATGGCCGGGAGGATCTGGATGGAGAAGGCGACGCCGATGCGCGGGGTGGTCGCGGGCGTGTGGGCAAGGAACCGGTCATAGTAGCCGCCGCCTTTCCCGAGACGGTCGCCGGCGGGAGAGAATGCCTCGCCGGGGACGAGGATGGCGGAGAAATCGGCGGGGTGGATTTTGCGGCAGCGCAGCGGGTCTGGCTCGAGGAAGCCGAGGCGGTTGGCGCTCAGTTGGGTGGCTGGGTTGGTGACGAGGAAGAAGTTCATGGTGCCGTCCGGGAGGGCGAGCGGCAGGGCGAATTTCCAGCGGGGGAGGAAAAGCGGGAGGTCAGCGAGGACCGGCTCGCGGGGGATGGCGGCAAAACTTGCGACCAAGCCATGGTCGGCGCGCTTCTCAAGCCAAGCGACCAAGTGGGAGACAATGAGTGCCGAGGCCTCGGCACGCTGGGTGGGCGGGAGGCGCTCAAGTTGCATGCGATTAGCTGCGCGCAACTGTTGCTTAGATGGGTGAGGGAGAGGATTTGCCACTTGCCAATGCTAGGGAGAGGTTTGAGAAGTAAAAGGAGATGAGGGTCGTTATGCAAGTCGTGGTGAAGGTCATGGTGGCGATGCTGGTTGTTGGGGGAATGGCGTGGGCGGCGGAGCCGGACGCGCCGGTGGCCAAGGGGTTTGAGTTCAAGCCATTGGAGATCAGCAAATCGATCTTCGGGGTGGAACTCGACATGCTGGACCGCGAGCGGGAGGAATACGCGACGAACTTGGCGACCCACGCGGCCAACCGGGTGGCGGCGACGGGGGCGGATCCGGTGTCGCTTGATGAGGCGCGCAAGCTGCTGGCGGTGGCGCGGCATTTGTCGCCGCGCAACCGGCGTGCGCTGGTGGTTAGTTTCCAGCTGGCGCGGGGGATTCTTCCCGAGGCGTCGGACAGTGATTACAGCCGGCCGGTGATGGCGCGGCTGTTGCTGGCGCGGGCGCAGTTGTTGGAGAAGCAGGAAGGCGAGCAGAACCAGATGGCGGCCAGGGCGTTCATCGAAATGGCGGTGTCGCTCGACCCGCGCAACGAAGACGTTGCGTATGCCTTCGAGGTGAAGCGGTTGGACGGGAACACGCTGGATTGGAGCAAGCTCACCGAGCCGGTGGCTGGGGTGGGTGGCGAGGCGGCGGACCCAGCAGGGACCGAGGGGGCTGGCCCGCAGGTGCAGGCAACGGCGCCGACGAGGCAGGCGCCGGTGACGCGGTAAGCTATGCGGAGCCGAGGCGCAGCGGGTATTCGCCGGCGGCGACGAGGTCGGCGATGCTGGCGACGACGTGCGGTTTATCCTGCGGGTAGGTGACGCCGAACCAGTTGGCGGTGGTTGGGATGACCGTGCAGACGGCCGCGCCGGAATGGATCATCGAATCGACCGCGGCCGGGATGTAGAACTCGGATTTCATCTCGTGGCCGCGGCGGGCGAGGAACTCGACGAGTCCCAGTTCCGCAGCGGGGAAGAAATCCGGGGTGAACCCCCAAAAGTTCATCGAGACCGGTGAGCCGGCGGGGACCACGACCCGTTGGCCGGCCTCGTTGGACCCGCGCACGACGCCGTCGTCGTCGCGGGTGATGTCGATGATCTCTTCGACTCCCTCGAGCAGTCCGGCAGGGTTGGTTTGGCAGATTCCGCGGTTGACCGAGCCGTGTTCCGAGAGGGTGTTCTCGAGCGGATAGCCGATCATCGCGTAGCGGCCGGGGATGGACGGGTCGCTGTGGCTGAAGTAGTCGGCCATGCGCAGGTAGGCGTCGCGGCCATAGAAGTCGTCGGCATTGATGACCGCAAACGGGCCATGGACGAGATTGCGGGCGCACCAGACGGCATGGGTGGTGCCCCAGGGTTTTTCGCGGCCGGCAGGAGGAGCGAACCCGCCCGGGAGGTCGGTGAGCGCTTGGAACGCGTAGTCGACGTCAATGATGCCGGCGAAGCGGTGGCCGATCCCCTGGCGGAACGCGTCCTCGAAATCCCGGCGGATGATGAAAACCACCCGCCCGAATCCCGCGCGCATCGCGTCGAAGACCGAGTAGTCGAGGACCGTTTCGCCGTTTGGGCCCATCGGGTCCATTTGCTTGAGGCCGCCGTAACGGCTTCCCATGCCGGCGGCAAGGATGAGCAGGGTGGGTTGCATGGTTGAGTAGGAGGCTTGGGAACGCGGCGGTTATTGGACTGGGGAGCGTTGCGGGGTGGTGGTAGCTGGCGCGGCGGCGGATTTCCAGCCTTTAGCGCAGATGGTTTGGAAAGCGAAACCTGTTGCGGTGGTCAAGCGGGCTTGCTTAGCCTCCGGCGTGCCCAAGAAGTCGACTGGCCCAGACGCCGCCACGCTCCCAGATTCTGGAGAAGCGGCGGAACTCCGGCGGTTGTTCCGGGTGATGCTGACGGCCAGGTTGTTGGAGAGCAAACTCTCGAGCCTCTACAAGGCCGGCCAGATCGTCGGCGGCGTTTATCTGGGGAAAGGCCAGGAAGCCGTCAGTGGCGCGCTCGGATGTGCCTTGATCCGCGGAACCGATATTTTTGCCCCGCTGATTCGTGACCAGGCAGGCAGGACGGCCATGGGCGAGGCGATGCTCGACTGCACCCGCAGCTATCTCGGGTCGGTGCGCGGGCCGATGCGCGGGCGCGACGGCAACGTCCACCGGGGCCGGCCGCTGGATGGCCTGCCGGCGATGATCAGCCACCTTGGGAGTTCAATCTCAGTGGTTGCGGGAATGTTGTATGCGCGCCGGTTGAAGGGAACCCTTGCCGGCGTGGTTGGCGCGGCCAGCGTGGGCGACGGGGCAACCTCCACCGGGGCCTTCCATGAAGGGCTCAACATGGTTGCCGTTGAACGGCTTCCGATGGTCGTGGTGGTCACCAACAACCAGTTTGCCTATTCCACGCCAACCGCCCGGCAGTTTGCCTGCGATGACCTGTTTGATCGTGCGCGCGGCTACGGGGTCGCCGGCCACCGGGTCGACGGGACCGATATGTTTGCCTGCCACCGGGTGCTCGGCGCGGCGGTGCGGGCGGCCCGCGAGGGTGGCGGCCCGCAGCTGGTGGTCGCCTCGCTGCTGCGCCTTGCGGGCCACGGCGAGCACGACGATGCATCCTA
Source organism: Akkermansiaceae bacterium (assembly GCA_044373465.1). Classification (GTDB taxonomy): domain Bacteria; phylum Verrucomicrobiota; class Verrucomicrobiia; order Verrucomicrobiales; family Akkermansiaceae; genus JBILQA01. Next base: position 16,901 of record JBILQE010000007.1, read on the forward strand.
TGTCCCTGATGAACTGCGGGTCGCGGCGGGTGGCGGGGATGTTGTCGAGCTTGGCGAGAAGAAGTTGATCGAACTCGGGTACGCGACCGCCGAGGAAGTTGCCGGCTGGCGCAGTGAGATTGCCGATGAAGTCCAGCGCGCCGTCGCCCAAGCGCAGCAGGAGGACGCGCCGGACCCGCGGGCGGAATCGTGGGAGGCGCTGAGCAGCCGTCATCTGATTGAAGGCCTGCATGTTGCAAAGAAAACCGCAGTCCCGTCCATGGAAGCATGAGTGTGACCTACATTGATGCCATCCGTCAGGCGCAGGAGGACCTGCTCCGTGACGACCCGCGGGTCTTCCTTTACGGTCAGGACATTGGGACGTTTGGCGGGGCCTTCAAAGCGACCAAGGGCCTGCAGGACGAGTTTCCCGGGAGGGTGTCCGACGCGCCGATCAGCGAGGACGCGATGGTCGGGTTGGCGGTGGGGGCGGCGATCGAGGGAATGCGCCCGATCGTTGAAATGCAGTTCGCGGACTTTTCCTCGATCGCCTTCAACCAGATGGTCAACCAGGCGGCGACCCATTTTTACCGGACCGGGGTGCCGATTCCGCTGGTGTTGCGCTTGCCATCCGGTGGAACTCCTGGGTCCGGGCCGTTCCACAGCCAGAGCATGGAGTCGATTTATGCCCATTACCCCGGGCTCATCGTGGTGACCCCGGCGACGGTTGCGGATGCCTACGACATGCTCATCGAGGCTGTCTCGCTGGATGACCCGGTCGTCTACTGCGAGCACAAGTTCCTCTACCGGTGGCTGAAAGCGAGGTCATTGCGCGGCGACAAGCTGCCCATCGGCAAGGCCCGGATCACCCGCCCGGGGAAACATGCCACGGTGGTGGCCTACAGCGCGATGGTCCACGAGGCGGTGCGCGCCGCGGAAATGCTCAAGGTTGAGGGCGGCTGGGAAATCGAGGTGGTCGATCTCAGGTCGGTCAAGCCGTTGGACACCGATACGGTGATGGCCTCGGTTGCGCGCACCGGGCGGTTGCTGGCGGTTGGCGAAGCGTTTCCATGGGGCGGAGTGACCGCCGAGGTAGTTGCCCGGGTGGTTGCCGAGGGGTTCCACCTTCTTGATGCTCCGCCGCAGAGGCTCAACGCATTGGAGACGCCGGTCCCGTATCACCCGAAGCTTTGGGCCGCCCACCGGCCGACGCCCGAATCGATCGCTGGAGCCCTGCGCCAGCTTCTTTCCTACTGATTTTCAGCCATGCCCACGGTTCCTATTCTCATGCCCCAGCTCGGCGAGTCGATCGCGGAGGCCACCGTGCTGCGCCTGGACATCGCCCTCGGGGATACGGTCGCTGAGGACCAGGAGATCATCGAAGTGGAAACCAACAAGGCGACGATGGGCGTCACCACCCTGTGTCGCGGGACGGTCGCCGAGATCCGTGCCCGCGAGGGAGTCAGCTATCCGGTCGGGACGATCCTCGGGCTGCTGGAAGTCGATGAGGCTGAGATTTCCCGCACCGGGGTGCACACGCTTGAGGACCACCAGGCGGCCGCCAGCCAGAATCCGCGCGACGAGTCGCGCGACGAGGAAGCCAACGTCCACTTCCGCCCGGAGGATGACGGGTATGTTGAGCCGCAAGCAGTTGAGCCGTCCGTCAAAGGCCTGCCGGTGCCCGCCGGGACGATGGGCGCGCACTACATTTCGCCGCGGATGCGCGCCCGCATGGACGAGCTTGGCTTGCGCGAGGCGGATATCTCCGCAGTCGTCGGCAGCGGCGCCGGCGGCCGGGTGACCGTGCGCGACCTCGAAAAATTCCTCGAATACATCGACACCTGGCCGCGCAGCAAGGCGTCGCCGATGCGCCTGTCGGTTGCTGACTCGATGCGCCGGTCGTGGACACGCCCACTCGCCTCGGTCGGCCGGCCAATCGGGATGGACCGGATGCTTGACCACCGGCGCAGCCAGGAACCGAAACCGGGACTGACGCTGTATGTGTTGCGCGCGTTTGCCTTGGCGCTTGCGGAGGACCCCGCCTCGGCCGGCTACCTGATCGGCGACAAGATCGTCCAGCCGCGTTCGTTCGATATCGGCGTGGCCGTCCAGGTCAACGACGGGGTTCTCGTCCCGATCCTGCGCGGCGCTGACAGCAAGCGGCTTGGCGAACTTCAGGAGGAATACCAGGAGCTTGTCGACAAGGCCCGCCGCCGGCGCTTGCCGGAGGATGCGCTGCAGGGGGGGATCGCGACGATCACCAACTTCGGCACCTTCGGGCTAACTTGGGGCACGCCGATCCCGCTGCCCAACGAGACCTTGATTCTCGGGATCGGTGCCGGGGTGAAAAAGCCCGTTTGGAGCGACGAGATCGGCACCTTTGTTCCCGCCACCGAGGCGGAGTTTATGCTCACCTTCGACCATCGCGTCGTCGATGGCGGCGGCGCCGGGATGCTCCTCAGGCGCGTCAGCGAGTTGCTCCAAGCACCCGAGCTGCTCTAACGTAGCGAACTTCGTGATAAGTTCGGCGGGGAAACCCACCCCGCGCTGGTAATCAGGGAGTGGCAGGTGTCGCCGGGCGCCTTGGAGGGGGGAACGGGGCGCGGTGGCGCGGGGGCGGGCTATTCGCGGGGGGGCAGGACGGTGGACTCGGGCCTGAGGGAGTTTGACTGGGTGGTGCGCAGGGGGCGGAACGACTCGCTGTGGCTATCGACGCGGAACTGGAGTTCCATGAGGTCGCGGTTGGTTTCCGCGACCTGGTCGCGCAGGTCGGTGTTTTGGCGGTCGATCTGGGTGAGCCGCTCCATGAGTTTTTCCTGGCCGGCGATGACGCGGTCGAGGCGAGCGGCGAGTTCGGGGTCGACGGCAGTGGCCGCAGGGGCGGTGGCGGGACCGGTGGTTGGCAGCGAATCAGGAGCGGTAGCGGAAGCGGGAGGCGCGGGAGCGGCGGGGTGGGTGGGTGAGGCGACCTGGGAGCGGACAAGCAACCAGTGTTGGACGCCGGCGCCGGCCATGGTTGCCAGGGCGACGGCGCAAAGGAATGGAACAAAGATGGCTTTCATCGGGGTTCCTGGGGGAATGACAGGAGCAATTGATTGAGGCGGCCGATGACCTCGGTCATGCCTGCGTCGGTGTCGTCGAGCTCCTGGGTCGATTGGGTCAAGAGCGCGCCGATGGTGTCGACCTGCCGGTAGGTGAGTGCGGGCTTGTGGCCTGGCTCGCGGATGCTGAAGACATTGCGTTGAGAGTCATCGGGCGAGAGGACGAATGGGGGGATGGAGACGGTGACGAGGTTGCCGTTGCCGAGGTCGACGACCTGGATGAATGGCTTGGTGTCATCAGCCTTGCGCAAGACCCAGCCAGCCGGGATGGCGGCCAGCGGCTTGGGTGGAAACGGCGAGTGGAGTTTGACGGCGCTGAGGGTGCCGGCGGTGGCCGCGGCGGGAAGTTTCTCGACGCGCACGGTCAATCCCGGCTGGTGGACGATTTCCTCCGGGGCGCCGAGAACGACCGAGGGGCCGGCCGGGTCGGGGTGGATCTCGGCTGGAGGGTCGAGCGGTTGGTTGTCAGGGACGGGTGGTTGCGGGTCGGGGGCAGCTGGCTGGGCTGGTGGGACGTCCAGCGGGACGAGGTCGGTCGGGATCGTCGGCTCGGGCTCGCCGGCTTCCTCTTCGGGAACGATCAGCGCGACTGGCGGTGGCGGTTCCTCAGTTGCAACCGGATCCTCCTGGGCGTGGAGGGCCGGGAGCGCTGCGAGCAGCGCGAGCGTGAGCAGGAGGGAGGGTTTCATTCGGCTGCCGGGGGTGACTGGAGCTGGATCGGCCCGTCGGGCTTCGCGGGCTGGAGTGCGTCGCCTTGGTTTTCTGGGAGTGACGGGCTGTCTGCGCGGACGACCTGGGATGGGATCGAGCGGGCCATGAGCTGGTTCCACGATTCGAGCAGGAATGTCCCCTCGGCTTTGAGATTGCGGAGCTTTTCCTGGTAGCTCGAAAGCCGGATGAGCACCGCGCGGGCCTCCTGGACATCCGCGGGGGTCCAGCGGAGGCGGCGGGTTTCATACATCACCGGGACGTCGAGGATGATCTTCCCGAGGTCAACGCCATCCCCTTGGGCGGTCAGCACGTGCTGGACTTTCAAGTTGGTTTCCTCGTAGGCCATGCCGATGCCTGAGCCGGTGGCAGGCAGGCCGCGCGGGTCGAGCGGTGTGGCGGTGCCCGGGGTTCCGGGTTGGTCGCCGGGCAGGGAATCGGCGTCGGGGAGCAACGCGAGCGGGTCGGCAGGCGTGCCGGCGGCATCCGGTTGGTCCGGGATGGCTGGTTCCAGAGCGGACCCACTGGCCAGGGCGGGCATGGCCGGCACGGCGGGTGCGGCGATGATGACCGGCTTGGTCAGGTAGAGGTAGCAGAATGCGGCCGCCAGGGCGGTGCTGAAAAGCAGCAGCAGCGGGTAGAGGATCGTGACAGGGGTATCCACCGTGCGGGCGGGCCGGGAGTTCCGCGGCACGTTTCCTCCCCGTCCTGAGTCATCAGGCAGAGCTTGCAGAGGCGTGCTGGACATCGGGGCGTTGTGGTTCAAGGGCGAGGCCCTTGGGACATGGGCGGAGCTTCCGGGGAGCCCCCGGACGCCGCCCGCGCGGTGGAAATGATCGTCTGATTCGAAACTCCGGGAAAGACGGTGAGCGTCAGGGTTTCCCGGGAAAGCCGGAGGTGTCGGACGATCCCGGATTGCTCCGAAAGCGCTTGGACTCCAGGGATGATTTCCACCGTTGCGGTTTTCTCCGCCTGCCGGCCGATGCCGTCCGAGCGGTAGATCTTGAAGCTGCTGTGGCCCGAGTCATCGCCTTCGGTGTGGACCCGCACGGTGATTCCATCGGTGTAGACGCGTAGCCGGAGCGGCTTGATGGGCATCACCTGGGGAGTGCCGTCGGTGATCTTGACGCGCACTTCGAGGATGTAGTCGCCGAAGTGGCGGAACCCGTCAGGGACCAGATCGCCATCGGTGGGAGCAGGCACGGCCGGCTCGGCCATCGGGATCCCCGGATGGCTGGGGAGCTCGAGGGACGGGTCGGCCCCCGCCATGGCAGCGGCACCCAGCCACAGGGCAAGTGCCACGAATGGTTGCGCGCGCCTCATTTGCCAACGTCCCAAAGTGAGTCCTCGGAGCTGCCGGACGGGTCGTAGGCGGTCCCGCCGCCGGCATCGACGATGGGCGGGGTCACGTTGACTTTGATCGACAAGGTGGTGTCCTCAAGCGTGGTCACTTTGGGAATGGCGCTGCTGCGGTCCGGCAGATACGGGATGAGCAGCGACTCGGTCAGGCTGCTGACCGCCACGGTCGGGTTGTCGGCGAGGTAGCTGCGCTGGGCTGCATAGACGAGCCGGAGTTGTTCGCCGGCCTCGCGGCCCTTCTTCCATTTGCCGATCGAGCCGCTGGCGTACATGCTCACGCCGATGAGAGCCAGCAGCACCATGATCACGATCGTCAACTCCAACAGCGTGGTTCCACGCGGGTGGGAGGTGCGGCTGGAGGGGCGTGGCATGGCTTTCATCTTCACTTTTCGGGGTAAGGTTGAAAAGAAAGAAATGTTGATCATCGGCGCTAGCCCTTGAGGATCTCGAGTGACTCGAGGACGTTTTTGCGGAACTCCTGGTTGCTCCAGGCGAGATTCATGCCAAAGGCGATAAGGAGGAGGATGATGATTCCGACGAATCCCCAGATCGCCCGCCAGGTGGCACTTTTCCCCTGAGGAGCGATAATTGGGACAAACCAGCTGGTGCGGTCGACGATGCGGGTGGTGAACATCTGGCCGTCGTGCTTGAGGTGCTCGATGAGGATGGCGGCGGCTTTGCTGCAGGCGACGTATTCGATCCGGTATTGGCGGCCGGGGATGGGCGCGAGCTCGGTGGCGCGGACGCCGCGCGGGACCTTGGAGGCCGGGCGCATCGCGTAGATGTGGGTCTCGTAGACGAAGCGCTCGCGGAGCCAGCGGTCGAGGCGCGTTTGGAACATGGCGATCGGGTGGTCGGAGATTACATGGCGCTGCTCATCATCTTCGGACCCATGAGGAAGATTGGCAGGAACGTTCCGGTGAACACCGCGGCGATAAGACAAACCGCAATAATCAGAACGATGAAGCCGAGCACCGCGGTGAAGGTGGCCATGTGCGACTCGGAGTCCTCGGCATACATCTCCGAGAGCATCTCCAACTGGGTGTCGAGCGAGGCGGATTTCTCACCGATGGAAAGCATGTGGACGACCTGGGCATCGACCGAGGTGTATTTCGAGAATGCGGTCGAGAGCGGGACGCCGGAGTTCTCGTATTTGTCGGCGGCCTCGCGCAACTCGGCGTAGAACGGGGTGCTCTTCACCGAGTTGGCCGAGGTGCGGATCGCCTTGGCCAGGTTGATCCCGTTGGAGTGGAGCAACTTGATGGTCGACAGGAAAGTCATCTGGCGGGTGCACATGATGAGCAGCCGCAGCAACCGCCAGCGCGACATGGCAACGTTGAGGATGGCGTTGCGGACCTGGCTCGACAGGGCGATGGTCACGACCGCGGCAATGATCGCGAGGACCACGAAGGGCCAGACGGCCTGGGTGAAGTGGCTTAGTTGGAACGCCAGGGCGGTCAGGCCGTCGGGCTTGGCGCCGACGCCGTCGAGCATGTCCTCGACCTGGGGGACGATCTTGATTTGGGAGACGATGAACGCGCCGCCAAGAACGGCGATGATCACCGAGGGCATCAAGGTGGCTTTCCGGAGCGCCTTCTGGAAGTGCAACTCGCTGGCGAGCCGTTCGGCGAGCGATTTGAACGCGCTGTGGAGCTGGCCGGCATCCGACCCGGCCTGAATGAGGCCGATGATCATGTCATTGAACCTGCGGGTGCGGCGGAACGCTTCGTGGATGCTCATCCCCGCGCTGATGTCGGCGCGGATGGCGCTCAGGGCGGCGACCATGAGTTTGTTCGGATTCCCCTGGCTGTAATATTTCAGGGCGTCGGCAGTGGTGATCTGGGCGCGGAGCATCGAGGCCATCGCGCGGAACATGGTGACCAGTTCCTTTTTTGAGAACTCGCGGACCCTCTTTGACTTAGAGGGCAGGCCGGGGCGTCCGGCGACGGTTTTGGCGGGCGCGATTTTGGCGCGCGGGTTCGCCGCTGGACGGGCAGTGGCGGTGGCGTTAGTCATCGGAATAGGTCATGTCGATCACTTTGGCGACGGCTGCCAGATCGGTTTTCCCTTCCTTGAGGAGGCGCAAGCCGCTGCGCCGCAAACTCGGGAGGATGCCCTCCTCTTGAATCCTCACTTCGAGTTCGTAAGGTGAAATCTCGCCCTTGGAGAGCTGGTCGGAAACTTTCGGGGTGATCGGGATGATTTCCAGAATGGCGGTTCGGCCGCTGTAGCCGCTGTGGCGGCACTCGCTGCAACCGTCCGGCTTGGCGGCGTAGACGGCCACGTCGGCCCATGAATCATCCAGGCAGAAGGTTCGTCGATCGAGTTCGCTGATGCCCTGCTGCGGCTCCTTGCAATAGGCGCAGAGAATCTTGATGAGCCGCTGGGCGCAGGCAGCCTTGAGCGTCTGGGCGATTTTCCAGCGTTCGATGCCGAGCTGCTCGAAGCGTTCAATGATCTGGGACGCGCGCGGGGTGTGGATGGTCGTGAGCACCTTGTGGCCGGTCACCGCGGCTTCGATGGCGAGTTCGGCGGACTCGATGTCGCGCACCTCACCCATGAGGATGATGTCCGGGTCGCTCCGCATGAAGGACGCGATCATCGGCTTGAACTCTTTGGCGCTTTTCAAGTCGCAGTGGGTGACGCCGGGGATTTCGTCTTCGACTGGGTTTTCCAGGGTGAGGATGTTGACCTCCGGGCGGTTGAGCTCGCGCAGGATGGCGTTGAGGGTCGTTGACTTTCCCGAGCCGGTCGGGCCGGACATGACGATGATGCCGGCGGGGACCTTCATCACCTTGGAAAGGGCAAAGAGCGTCTCGTCATCGAAGGCGAGCGTCCCCTTGCCGAGGGTCACGTTGATATGGCTCTTGTCGAGCAGGCGCATCGTGACGTGGTAGCCGCGGTAGGTCCGGTGGCGCTCGAAGCGGATGTCGATGGGCCGGTGGAAATACGAGATGGTGAAGCGCCCGGAAATCCCCGGCTGGACGTTGCGGATCTCGGTCGGCAACTTCATCAGGTTGAGCAGGAAGGCATCGAGGCGATCCTTCAGTTTCATGGGGATTTCCACCTTGTCGCCAAGGTCGCCGTCGACCCGGAAACAATAGTAGAAACTTTCCTTCTCGACCTTGAAGTGGATGTCCGAGGCGCGCAGCTTGACCGCGTCGGCCATGATGGTGGCCACCAGCTGGGCCATTGGCTCGGAATACTCGGTGGTGACGTCGAAGTCGCGCAGGCCGTCCTCGGTGTCCTCGACGTCGATCGCCTCAAGCTCGGACTTGGACGGGCCGCTGTTGGTGCCGGTGTTTTCGATGGCGCGGCTGACCTCGGAGGCGAGGGTGACGATTTGGACGATCTCGAGGTCCGGGAAGCGCGGGCCAAGGTACTCCTCCGGGAGCGGGCTCCACGGGTTGGCGATGGCGACGATGAGCTGGTTGCCGTTGCGGCACAGCGGAGTGAAGAACCCGCGGGTAAGCACCGCCGGATCGCAGGAGCTCAGCAGCGAGCCGTCACAATATTCGGCGACCTTCGGGAAGAACGGCCGGCCGTTGATCCGCGCCAGCGCGCCCATGAACGAGTAGCGCGTCACCCGGTTCTTCACCTGGTCGTGGGCCAGACCGATGAATGCCGGGTCGTGCTCGCCGAGCGCGGCCATGATCTGCCGGCTGATGAGGTCGTTGAACGACATGCCGTCGAACTCGATCATACCTGGTAATGTTTGCGGGTGAGGAACTGCCAGCCTTCGAAATCGGTGCGCACGACGGTCACAAACGGCCGCACCGCAAAGCGCTTGTGGACCGTGGTGGTGATCTCCCGGGCAAAGAACTCCGCGGCGAACGGGTTGATCGACGCCACCCCGATCGCATCGGTGTCCTCCGCGTAAACCACCGGCACCAGCAGTTGCTTGCCGAGCTCGACGAGGGTCGGAAACAACTCGTAGAACGAATTCGGCGCGATGAGCTTGTGGGCAAAGTTAAGGACCGGCGGCGGCGGGCTCATGGCCAGTGCCAGAGCCGCCGAAAATCGCTGGATGACCGGCCCCATGAATTCCTCGTCGGTCCCGCGCAGCCGCGCGAGCGCCACGAGAGGATCTTCCGAGCACCCGAGCTTTAGCTTCTCAAGGCACTCGGCATAGATCGTCTCGAGCGTCGTCTGGTCGGCCAGCCCGGCCCGTGCCAACGCGGCAAGCGTCTGGCCAAGACAGCGGGTCGACAGGGTAATCGAGACGCTGGCTTCTTCGGCAGGGCGGAACGGGTTGGCTTGCATTTGGGGGAATGGCTCAGCGGCGGCCAGCGGCACCGAAGCGGCGTGGCGCAGGTGCTGGGGCAACACCGCCCTTGGCATCGTGACCAGCATTCAATTCTGCGGCGGTCGGATAATAGGGTGCCTGCTGTGGCTGCATGCCGCGGATGGTGCGCTGCAGGTTCGGCTCGTGGGCCGGGCCAGGGTTGGTCTCGTCAACCCACGAGTGGTCTTCTGGCAGCGCGACGCCGGCGCGGATCCGGTCGCCGGTCGCGCTGTTCGAGTGGCCCGAGGACGGGTCATAGGACGTCGGGGTCACCACGAACACCAGGCTCGTCTGCTCCTTGGCTGTCTCACGGCTCTTGAAGAAGAAGTTGATCACCGGCAGGTCACCGAGGAGCGGGACCTTGGTCTTGTCCTTGGAGGTGGATTCACCGTAGAAGCCGCCGACGACGAGCGAGTGGCCGTCAGGAACGCGGGCGAGCGCCTCGACCATCGATTCGGTCACGCGGGGGAAGATGTTGCCGGATTCGCCGCGGATTTCCTCGACGATTTGCGCCGAGCGCGGACGCAAGGCCATGCGCACGGTGCCGTCGGGGAGGAGCGTCGGGGTGACGACCATCGAGATGCCGATTTCGCGGTGGTTGCGTGGGTCGCTGGTGATGGTCGGGTCACCTTCATCGATGGTGTAGCGGACTTCCTCGCTGGTGTTGTTGATCCCGTTGGACTGGGTCACGGTGGTGGTGATGATCGGCACGCGGTCGATGATGGAGATCGTCGCCTGCTCGTTGTCCTCGGTGATGAGCGTTGGGTTGGAGATCTGGGTGGCGAACCCGCCCTCCGCCAGAGCGCGGAGCACCCCGTTGAGCTGGAACGGGGAAAGGACCAGGTTGTTGGTCGAGAGCTCTTCCGACGACAGCGCGCTGCCAAGGCTTGATCCAGCAGTGGAGAAATCCGACTGGAGGCCGAAGACGCTGTTGAGCGAGCGGACGGCTTCGATCGGCACGCCGGCTTCGCCAAGGCTGGCGGACCAGTTCACCCCGACTCGTTCGCCAGCGGTGCTATTGATGCGCAGGATCTTGGTTTCCACGACGATCTGCCCCTTGGCCTTGTCGATTGACTCGAGCAGCATCCGCGCCTGGTCGATCCGGTGGGCCGAGTCGATGATGATGATCGTGTTGGTCTTCGGCTCGTAGTTCACGATGCCGGTACCGGCGGTGAGGATCGGCTGGATGAGCCCCTTGATCTGGTCCATGTCCGCCGGGCGGAGGTACTTCAGCTGGTAGGAGAACTCCGCGCCCGGGAGCTGGTTGAGCTGGGCCTCGGTGAGGGCATAGATCGTGTTGCCCTTGGTGTAGAGGCTCAGGTTATACCCGAAGGCGATTTCCTCCATCTGTTGGAGCGGCGCGCCATCATTGAGGTGGCCGGTGACCCGGTAGTCGGGGCCGGCGATTTTCACGTTGTGGAAGTATTGCTTGCCGCCCTGTTTGGCCAGGAACTGGAAGATGTCGTTGATGTTGGCGTCGCGGATCAAGTATCCGCCGTCGGCGGCTTCCATCTCGGGCTTGGCCGCACCCGGTGCTGGCGCGCCCTCCGCCGGGTCACCAGGGACTGCTACCGGTGGCAGAAGCGGGTCAGTCGGGGCGACTGGCAGCGGCGCCGGGTCGATGGCAGGAGCATCGACGATGGCGGGTTTCTCGGGCGGAGTGACCGCTTCGAATGGTGAGGATGCCTGGCCGAAAGCGAGGGACCCGGAAAGCAGGACTTGGGCGATGGTTAGGGAGCGGAACGTTTTCATGACTAGTTAATTAATTGACTCAGCGGGGGGCCGGTGCGGAAGGCATGATTTGGACATCAACCTTGAGGGGAGCCGTGGGGGAATCCGGCTGCATCCCGAGGACTTTGATGCCATCCGCGCCGCGGCTCATCCCCTTGGGCATGAGCTGTGAGCGCAGGGTGGCAGTGGATTGGTCCTCGAGATTTTCAAACAGGATGCCATCCGCGCGGACCGCCAGCACGCGGACCCTGATGGTCCCTTCAGGGATGGCCAGCGGCAGCACGTCGCCCTCGCGGATCGTCCGGGACCCGACAAGAAACTGCTTGTCGCTCGGCATCACCGCGGTGACTCGGATGGAATTGACGATGTCGACAAACGGTGTGCGCGGCGCCGCCTGGACTGCCACCGCCCTTGGTGTGTCAGTTGCGGGGGCCACTTCGGTGGTCGGATCCACATTGAGGCCAAACGGGTCAAGCGTGCGCTCGCGAACCGAAAAGCGGGCCGTCAGAGTGGTTAGATAGGAATCGACGTTGAGGAGCGCGTAATGGGCAGAGGTGCTCGGCGCGTCGCCCGACTCGCTGGGCGCTGCGGAATCCGCCGCTGCGAGCGTCGCCGCTGGCTGGTCAAACAGCGAGATGCCGCCCAGATCCTGGCTGCCAACGGGCAGTACCAGAAGCATCAAAAGTAGCGCGGGAATTACTTTGTCCATGCGGTGTAGGTAGCTTGGAAGTTGAGGGTCGGCTCGCCCGGTGCGCGTTCGATTTTGAGCTCTTGAAGTTGCAGTTGGGGGAGGCGCGATTCGATTTCGAGGAAGCCTTGCTGCATCGCCCGGTAGCTGGCGCGGAAGGAGATTTGCAGTTCGATGGATGGGAAGGCGGGGGAGGTGCTGAATGTTCCGCGATTTCTGCTGGGGTTGAATGAGGTTTGTTGGAACTCGGCCTCCGGGAGCTTGCCGCGCAGGTCGCTGACTTCTGCTGCCAAGGTTTTGGCGGTCTCGTCTTCTAGCAAACCTTTCCACAGCTTGGCAAGTGGTCGCTGACGCACTAGGCGGGTTTCGAGTTTGTTGATTTCCTTGAGATTGAGTTCGTCTTTGGCATACAGGGTCCTTTTATTCGCCATGCTGGTGCGCAACTCGCTCTTGATGTAGAGGAGGCCGCCAACCAAGGCGGCTGCCAGCAGGCCCGGAAGAATGAATCCGAAGACCAGGATCGCCTGACGGTATCTGGAAGTTCGAGCGGTCATGGTTTCTTGCGCTTCTTTTTCGGCTGGCTGGCGACCGGCAGAGCGAGCGGATCGCTCCCTTCAAAGCGCTGGGAGAGGTTCAGGGTGAACGTCAGCGGGTAGCTTGTCTCATCCGCCGGGTTGGCTGTGCCGCTAGGGCTGGGCTTGTAGCGTTTATTCTCCACGGTGCTGATGCTCACCACGAGGGTCCGGTTGTGGATGTCCGGGAGGAACGCCGAGTTACCGGTCACTGCGGCGACCTCGTTGAAGATTTTGCCGATCCCCTCGCGGGTGTTCAGTTCGGTGAGGCGCGGTTGGGCTTCGGCCTTGGCGAAGCCGGCGATCGTCCAGTTTTTGATCAAACCGATGCTTGACTTGCCGGCGGTGGACTCCGGTTCGGCGGTATGGGCGCATGAGCGCAGCGTGATCCCTGAATCGGCCGGGAACATCCGCGCAAGCAGTTCCATGGTTGACCACGCCTTGGACCGGTCCTGCAGGAGCGTGTCCCAGCGGGAAAGTTGATCGCCTTCCTCGATGAGCGCGGCCTTCCTGGCATTCCGGCGACCCGCCTCGGCGGCGTCAAACGCCCATTCGGGTTCTTGAACCGCTGAGATGAAGGTGAAGCAGGTCCAACCAGCGAGGGCGACGATGAGGAGCGCGCAGGCGGCGTGGAACGGGCGGCTGGCGCGCACCAGCAGCATCGACTTCCGGCTCGGATACAGGGATGCTTCCTCGATGGCGGGAGGAAGGAAGTCCTGCACCCCCCAGCCTTCCCCGAAGAGAGTGGTGAAGGTCTCGGTTTCAGTGAGTGGGGAGGCGGCTTCTGCGAGGCTCGTGCAAGCGGCGAGTCCTTCGAGCGGGAGATTTTGGCGCCCGGTGATGGCCGGATGGTCTTTCCATGCCAGCAGGACGACCGGCTTGGTCGGGAACGCTTGCTTGAGGTCGGCGACCACCCCGTCGGAGGTGAAGCTGGCCATCTGCAGCACGTAGAGATTCGGATCGGTCATCTCCAGCAGCGCCGCGGCCGCGGTGGTGGCGTGGCGCAAGTTGCCGCTCCGGCGCTGGCCGTGGTGCGGAAGGTTGCGCAGTGCCGCAAGCTCGCCATGCCGGCTGAAAAACGCCAATACCGTGAACAGCGGGTAATGGAAGGCGACAATGCTTGGCTTCTGTAGCGGCTCGCTCAGCAGGAATGGCAACGCGCAGACCGCCAGCAGCGGCGCGCTGAGCCCCAGCGTGCGGATCGGAAAGTTCTGCTCCTCGCCGACGGCGCGAAACGCGCTGAGAAACTCCGAGTGCCTGGTCGAGAGCGTCACCGTGGTGGCGAACGACCCGGCCGCCTGATTGGCTGAAAGCGGGAAAATCCGGCAGGATACATCCTGCGCATTAAGCGTGCTGTCATCCAGAACCGTCCCCGGGTCGTAGATGATCGTCTCACGCAGTTCGGCGAGATCGTCCGGATTGATCGAATCCGGGTTGATCTCGGTGATGGCAAATTCGTCGCCAATGTGCAGGACCACCCCGAGGCAGGTCGCCCCGCGCTCGCGCTGGCTCGCCACCGTGGCGGCAATAAAATTGCCCCGTTCCTCCGCACTGGTCAGGATCCCCGCGGGAACCTCGCTCAGCGCCGTCCAAATGTTCGCCTTGCGCTCGTATGTCCAACCGGTCAGCGATTCACCGTCAACCCGGAGGTGCAACTGGTGGTGCAATTCATTGGCCGGCAAATACCAACCAGGGTGACTCGCACGCGTCGTCGCCACCAGCGTGCGGCGCGCCTGGAAATACCGCTGCAGCGCATTGAGCGAATCGGGATGGACAAAGTTAGACAATCAAAAAAAAATGTTGGATCAATCTCGCCGCAGCCGTGGATCCGGCCTGCACACCTGATGAAGATGCGGACTTAAGCATGGGCCGTTCCCAGCAAGTCCGGAAGGCGACGGCCCGCCCACCGCATGGCAGGCGGGCCGTGTCCTTACAATTTCGGGTTCGAAGGGTTTACCAGTTTTCGTAGAGGCTTGCCTCCGGGGTGTAGCCGCCGTCGGTATCTTCGACTTCGAGCCAGAGGACGCCGATGTCGGTAATCTCGGTGCCTGCGGTGTAGGTCAGGTCGTCGTTGGGAGCGACGGGCATCTTGACGTAGTCGACCAACTCGGTTTCGCCGAAGTCGTCGCCGACTTTCTTTTCATACATGTTTTCATAGCCGCGCATTGCCTGCTGGCAGTTGCGGATGTTCATGATGTTGGCGGACCGGTCAGACCCCTTCTTCCAGGCGCGGGCGCCGACGAAGAGGATGGTGATGAGGGACAGCAAAACCAGGATGACGACGGTCAATTCCAGGAGGGTCATCCCCTTGCTGCGCTTGATGGTGCTAGTGTTCAGTTTCATTTTTTTTATTATTGGGTTCTTCAACGTTTGTTTTTGGAGGGAGACGTTCCAGTCGATGAGCAGCCGCTGTGAACGACTGAGTTAGGCTGGAAAATCTCGAAAGGGTGAAAAATTTTGGGGCGTGCCGGGGGGAAGGTTGACTTTCTATCAGATAATTTCGTCGTTGTCTCGATTCATTCTCGCGCTATCGAAAGTTTCCGCGGTGATGAGTCCTTGGCGCAGTAGGCGGGAGAGGTTGGCGTCCCAGGCGATGTTGCCCGACCGGTGGATGACGTCTTCAAGCGAGCGGGCGCCGCCGTCGTAGTTGGCGATGGCTGAGGCGACGGCATCGTCATTGTTCTGGAGGAATTCGTAGGTCAGGACGCGGCGGTTGACGCCGGTGAGCAGGCCCTGGGAGTGGATGAAGATGAGGGTTTCGGCGAGGCGTGAGAGGACCGCGGTATGGTTGTCCTTCGGATAGAGTTCGAGGATTCGGCCGATGGTTTTGACCGCGCCGGTGGTATGGAGGGTGGAGAGAACGAGGTGGCCGGTCTGGGCGGCTTCCATGCAGGTTTCCATCGCCTCGCGGTCGCGGATTTCCCCGAGGAGGATGATGTGCGGGGCTTTGCGGAGGACGTCTTTGAGGCCCTGGCGGTAGGAGTGGACGTCGCGGCCGACTTCCTGCTGGGTGACGATTGAGGGAGATGGGATCCGGTGCCCGGGTGACTGCGGGTCGGGCATGTCGTCGGGATACTGGTATTCGATCGGGTCCTCGACGGTGACGATGTGTTTCGGATAGTGGCGGCGCAGCCAGTCGATGATCGACGCGAGGGTGGTCGACTTGCCCGAGCCGGTTGGTCCGGTGACCAGGCAGAGTCCGGCGCGCTTGAGGACCGCGTGGCGGAGGATCGAGGCGGTATCCGGGTCGATCCCGAGGGATTCGATTTCCGGGATCGAGTCGTTGAGGATTCGGCAGGTGATGCCGAGGCCGGAGACTGACAGGTGGGCCTGGATACGCAACCGGCCGGAGCGCTCGACGCCGGCCCCGATGCCCTCGCAGGAGAAGTCGGCGACCTTGGTCTTGGCGAACTCGGCGATGGCGATGGCGGTTTTGTCCTCGATGCGGGTATCGAGGTCATCGTTGCTTTGGCCGAACCCGTGGGCGGCGCTTTCGCGGTTGGCAATGAGCTCTTTGAGGATTTCGTCGAGATGGATGGGGCTGAGGATCCCGAGGTGGTCGAGCTTCTCCATCCCGCGGTGGGTGTGGATGTAGACCGGGCGCTGCGAGCGCATCTGGATGTCGGAGACCCCGAGTTCCCGGCAGGTGCGGAAGATAATGGCCAGCAGCTGCTTGCCGGTCATGCCGGGAGCAAATCCGGGTGCCAGCGGAGGCGCCACTGCCACGAATGGCGAGGGTTGTTGGGGAACGGCGGTGAAAATCGACATCTTCCGGGTGGGGGCTTAGCGGTTGGCCTGGTCGGCTGCGGCTTGTTGTTCGAGGCGCTTGATGGTGGCTTGCGCGGCGGTGCGCAGTTGCACGGTCAGTTGGTAGCGTTCTTCGGCCTCGATCTGGCGCATGCTGGAAAGCGCCTGCCAGATGCCGTCGTTTTCCCAGCGGGTGGCGAGCAGTCGGTAGCGGGCGAGGTTGCGGTCCATGATCCCGAGCAGTTGGCGCATCTGCGGCAAGTTCTTCTGATACTTGTCTGAATTCTCGAACATCAGCTGAAGGATGTTCTCGGCGGCCGCCGCGGCCGTCAGCGCGGGGCGCGGATCGTCACTCCTGCTCTCGCAGTAGCGGATCGTCGCGTTGGCCAAGTCCAGCGCCTGCTGGGTCAGCACCGGGCGCGTCGCAAGCTGCGGTTGGGTGATGAAGAAGTGATACGAGTTGTAGTTCCCGAAGTTGGCCGGATCGAACTCGTAGGCGAACTTCAGCCGATTCTCGATTGACCGACGGATCGCGCGCTTGTGGGCCTCGCTGGCGCCACGCGGATTGGTCCGAATCTCCGAGGTCCTATTCAGGTCCCTGAGAAAACTCGCCAGCCGCGCTCCGCCACCTCCGCCGTCGGCCACCTCTGCGGGGGCCTCTTCGGTGCTCGCCGTAGCCTCCTCGCGGTAAATCCGCCGTCCGATCACCCCGGAGGTCCACTCCTCGTCAATTGGCCCCTGCAGCGCCATGGCGATGACTTCCCCGTAGGCGCTGCGCTTCAACCCCAGCGGGTTGGGCTCAAAATTCAACGCCCCTTCGGCTTCCAACCCCGGGATCTGGCTCGCCCACAGCCCCGCGCCCGCCGCGATGAGCGCGGCACAGAATAGCGGGGTGGTTAGGGCGGCGGACATGGGCGGGGGGGGTTAGGCCAGCGATTTCCCGCGGAAGCACAGCCGTGCAAAACCCGCGGTAACTAACAATACTGCGCTGAAATAAGCGATGAGGGCAAGGAAACGTTGCGCGGGGAGGGCGCCGAGCTTGTAGGAAAGTCGCTGGGTGAGTTCCTCGGCGAGGTGGTAGTGGGGGGAGGCGAGCCAGAGTCCGTGGACGAGTGGGTTTTTTTCCTGGCTGAGCATGTTCTCGAGGTAGCCGACGCCGTAGAGGCCGTAGAGGCTCAGGGCCAGGGTGAACGAGAACCCGGCGACGGCGCCGAAGCGTGAGGCGATGGCGATGGCGAGGGCCAGCAACGGGGCGACGACCAGCAGGAACAGAACAAGGTATTGGCCGTTGGTCGCCCACCACATGCTGCGCTCACCCGGGTCGGCCGGGGTGGCGGTGACCAGGCAGATGCCTGCGGCGATGAGTGCGAAGGGGACAAGGTAGATGAAGACCGCCAGCCACATTTCGAATAGCTGGCGGGTCGGGGAGATGCCGGTGGTGAGGAAGTAGTCGCCGAGCCCGAAGCGGGCGTTGGTCTCGCCTTGGCGCGCCGCGGTGAACAGCCCCCAGAACAACCCGCAGATCCACAGAGTCCCCCAGGCGGTCAGGACCCGCGTCGGCTGGCTGATGATCGGCTTTTCCGCCGCGGACGAGAGCACCGGCAGCAAGAACGGCATCGCCAACAACGCAAACACGCACACCACCCACGCCTTGCGGCGGAAGATCGTGGCGGCGGTCAGGCGAAATAGGCGCATCGGTTTGGCTAGTTGAGCTGGGTTTTGAGCTGGCTCCATGTCTGGGCCGGGTCGTCAAGAAACGAAATCTCGCCCTGCTGGATGAGCAGCGCGCTTGGCATCGTCATCGAGTCGTAGTCCGGATGGCAGCTGACCAAGCGCAGCACGTCGTCCTGCGACGCGCGCCAGAGCGCTTCGAAGGCGCCCCGCGCATGCGCATCGAGACCGCTGAACGGCTCGTCGAGGAGCAGAATGTTGCCGACTCCCGGACGCACCGAATACTCCACGAGAATCAGGTTGGTCTTCCGCCGGTTGCCCGTCGATAGCTGGCCGTAGTTCTTGCTCACGTCCAGCTCGACTTCCTCGGCAAGCTTCAGGGCTGCCTTGAGCACCTCGCGCGGCAACAGCGCTCGGAAAATTGTCGCTGCCGATATCTCGTCATCAAACCTCACATCCTCGGGCAAATACTGGAGAAACCCGCGCTTCCGGAAGCTCCCCTCCAGCGGCCGCAGCGTCCCCGCCAGGGTGCGCAGCAGCGTCGTCTTCCCCCGCCCGTTGCGCGCCAGCAGAAAATGCGTCCCAGCCCCAAGCTCGATTTCCGCCCCGGTTTTCGCCAGCGGCTTCCGGTAGCCTATCGCCAACTCGCGGCTCATCCTGATCTCGGGCTTCGGGGGCATCATCTCACTCTTCTCGGTTCTTTCCCAACCCTCGGCAGCGGCGCTTTTTACTTAGCTTTTCCAAACCACCGCTCCCGCTTGGTGACCCTTCTTTTAGAAAAATTCCCCCTCCCGGGCAAGAAAAATTGCATCGGTTTTCTGGTAGAGGGCGCCGCCGTCCAATGGGTGGCGCGGGAATGTTGCAACTTTCTAATAGATAGATAGTTAGAACCGGGGCCGCCGGCCCGCCCCGCCGCCCGCGAGCCGCGGTGGACGGGGTGCGGGAGTGGCGCGCGGGCCGGGGGCGGGGGCGGGGCGGGTGGTTGCCTGCAACTTTCCGCTGGCAATGTTTTTAGAATTTCCCGCGCTGCGGCGAGGTGGCGGGCGGGTGATTTTCGCGGGATTCCGGCGGGAGGCGGGATATTTTTGGTTGCCCGGGTAAGTGCTCAGGCGAGTTCGATGGAGACCGGACAGTGGTCGGAGCCGGTGACGGATTCGAGGATGGCGGCGGAGCGGAGACGGGGGACGAGGCGTGGGGAGACGCCGACGTAGTCGATGCGCCAGCCGATGTTGTTGGCGCGGGCATTGGCGCGGTAGGACCACCAGGAATAGGCGTTGGAGCGGTCCGGGTGGAGGTGGCGGAATGAGTCGACGAAGCCGGCGGCGAGGAGTTGCGAGAAGCTGGCGCGCTCCTCGTCGCTGAAGCCAGCGGTGAAGCGGTTTTGCTTGGGGCGGGCGATGTCGATTTCCTGGTGGGCGACGTTGAGGTCGCCGCAGAAGATGACCGGCTTGCCGGTGGCCTCGCGGGTGACGAGGAACTCGCGGAACGCGCGGTCCCACGAGAGCCGGTACGGGAGCCTGCGCAGGCCGTCCTGGGCGTTGGGGGTGTAGACGTTGACGAGCTGGAAGGACTCGAACTCGGCGCAGATGAGGCGGCCTTCGGAATCGTGTTCAGGGATGGCGATGCCGGTGGTGACGGCCAGCGCAGGGATGCGCGAGAAGATCGCGGTGCCGGAGTAGCCGGGTTTGTCGGCGGCGTTCCAGTAGCTGTGGTAGCCAGCGAACTCGAGTGGGAGCTCGACTTGCTCCGGGCGGGCCTTGGTTTCCTGGAGGCAGAGGATGTCGGGGCGCTCGGTGGCGACGAACTCGGCGAGGCCCTTGTTGAGGGTGGCGCGGATGCCGTTGACGTTCCAGGAGATGATCTTCATGGGGGAAATTTTCGGGGCTGGGCATGAAAAAGCCGCGCTCCCGGTGGGAAGCGCGGCTTGGAAAGAACTGCTGCGATTAACGCTTGGAGAACTGGAAGCGCTTGCGGGCGCCCGGCTGGCCGGCCTTCTTGCGCTCCTTCATCCGCGGGTCGCGGGTCAGGAGCCCTTGCGGCTTGAGCATCGCGCGGATGTCAGGATCGACTTTCGTCAGCGCACGGGAGATCGCGAGGCTGATCGCGCCGGCCTGGCCGTTGATGCCGCCGCCCTTGGCGACCACGCGGACGTTGAACTTGTTGACCAGGTTGCTGGCTTGGAACGGCTTGAGGATCACGTTCTGGAGCTGCACGGTGCCGAGGTACTCTTCAAAGAGCCGGTCGTTGATGGTGATCTGGCCGGTGCCTTCGGTCAGCCAAATGTGGGCAATGGCGTTCTTGCGGCGGCCGGTGGCGCTGTTGATGGTAGCTTCGCTCATGATACGTGAGAAGGGATGAAATTGGCTCAGGCGATGACGACGGCCTGCGGTTGCTGGGCTTCGTGCGGATGGCTGGCACCGGCGTACACCTTGAGCTTGCCCATCTGGGCGCGGCCAAGCCGGTTTTTCGGGACCATCCCGTGGACCGCGTTCTCAACGAGCAACTCAGGGTGCCGCTGGCGGATCTTGCGCGGGGTTTCGACTTTCTGGCCGCCGACGTGGCCGGTGAAGCGGGTGTAGATCTTCTGGTTCTCCTTGTTGCCGGAGAGGCGGACCTTGTCAGCATTGATCACGACAACGAAGTCGCCGGTGTCGACGTGGGCGGTGAAGATCGTCTTGCCCTTGCCGCGCAACAGCGTGGCCGCAGCCACGGCGACCTTGCCGAGGATCTGGTCCTTGGCGTCGATAATGTACCACTTGTGCTCGATGTCCTGAGCTTTAGCTGAGAAGGTCTTCATGTGAAATTCCTGGGTCCGGCGTGCGGGAGAGTTTTTTAGGCCCCCGTGACGAGGGGCGCGCAATCTAGGAATGCGACCCGGCGGTGTCAATTGAAATTCTGTCAAATCCCGCGGGGAAAGTCGGCCGGCGGCTGCCGGTGCCCAGCGCTTGGGCGATCCGTCGCCAGAACCGGTGGGAATTTGAAGTTGCAGAGTTGGGGAAAATTTGAGAGTGTCGCGCGGGAGCGTGCGCCTGCTGGCTGCGAATCCCGCACACGAAATTTATGAGCGTAAGAAAACCAGGTGGCGGTGGCGGCGGTGCGAATCGCGGCGGCGGGGGCGGAAAGCGCGGTGGTGGCGGTGGCGGGCCACGGCCAGCCGGCGGGATGGGAGCTGCGGCAGCCGGTGCGGCGCGCGGCCCACGGGTGCGGCGCGGTGAGGCGGGCAAGGACGACA
The DNA here is from genome assembly GCA_044373465.1 of Akkermansiaceae bacterium. Classification (GTDB taxonomy): domain Bacteria; phylum Verrucomicrobiota; class Verrucomicrobiia; order Verrucomicrobiales; family Akkermansiaceae; genus JBILQA01. The sequence goes on from JBILQE010000007.1 coordinate 37,974, forward strand.
AGGCAGTCGAGGTGGAGGGGACGATTTCCGCAGTGTTGGCCGGGACGATGTTCCGGGTGAAGCTGCCAAGTGGCCACGAGGTGCTCGCCCACATTTCCGGGAAGATGCGCAAGCGCTTCATCCGCCTGGTCATCGGTGACAAGGTGAAGATGGAGATGTCGCCCTACGATACCGCCAAGGCGCGGATCGTCTACCGCCTCGGATAGCGCGGCATGGATCAGCCGCGGTTTTTCGGGTATGCGGGTTGCGGGACGTGCCGCAAGGCGCGGGCGTGGCTCGTTGAGCGCGGGGTTGGTTTTCAAGAGGTGGCGATTCGCGAGACGCCGCCGAGCGCGGCCGACCTAGGCCGGCTGCTGGCTGCCTATGCGGGCAACCGCCGGGCTATCCTCAACACCAGTGGCGGCGACTATCGCGAGCCGGGGATGAAGGAGCGCCTCGCCGCCATGGATGACGCCGAGTTTCTCGCCACTCTCGCCGCGCGCGGCAACCTGATCCGCCGCCCGGTCTGGCTGGCAGACGATTGTGCGCTGGCGGGGTTCTCGCCGGATGCCTGGCAGGCTGCCATCGGCTAGCGGCGCTCAGGCTTCTTCGAAGTCCTCGGGGAGCAGCGCCGGGCCGGTGTTCGACCGCCGCTCGATGAAGATCTCACCAAGGATCTGGTCCTGGCGGACCGAAAACTGGTTCATCTTCATCAATTCCAGCATCGCCAGGAAGGTGACGATGACCTCCGCGCGGCTGGTCGCCTCGGCAAACAGCGACAAAAACGGTTGCGCCTCGCCCGGCTGGAAGCGGGTCAGCAGCAGCTCGATCTTGTCGGCCACGGTGAACCGGTCGTCGACGATGTCGCCAAGGTCGTGGGCCTCCTCGAAGCGCTTGAGGACGTTCTGGAACGCCCGGATCAGGTCGAAGATCGACACCTCTGGGAGCGGAAGTTGCCCGTCGTCAGGGAGGTCGGGCCGCTCCGGGGTGAGCGCGAAGCGGTCCGCCTGCTCGAGCTCGCGCAGCGCCAGGAACCCGGCGGCGTCCTTGAACTTCTTGTATTCGATGAGCTGGCGGATGAGCTCCCAGCGCGGATCGTCCTCCTCGGCATCCTCCTCGGGCGGCTGCTCGACCCGTGGCAACAACGTCCGGCTCTTGATGTACATCAGATTGGCGGCCATGACGATGAACTCGGACGCGAGGTCGATGTTCAACATCTTGAAGGTGTTGATGTAGGCGAGGTATTGCTTGGTGATGTGCTCAATGGCGATGTTGTGGATGTCGATCTCGTCGCGCTTGATCAAATACAGCAAGAGGTCGAGCGGTCCCTCGAAGATGTCCAGTTGAACCTTGTATTCGCTGCTTTCCACGGGCGGTTTGGGTAACGGATCGGTGGCGGCCGGGCGAGGTAATTCTCTTAGCAGCCGGCGATCCCGAGCCGGTGGCAAATCTCGCGGGTCGCCTGGCTCTTGTTGAGCGTATAGAGGTGCAGGCCGGTGACCCCGTGGGTGAGGAGGTCCTGGCACTGGGCGGCGGCGAAGTCGATGCCGGCGCGCTCGACGGCTGCCGGATCGCTGCCGGCATTCTGGAGGGCGCGGATCAGGGTCGCGGGAAAGCGGGTGCCACCAGCCAGCTCAGCCATCCGCTGCATGCTGGCGATGGAGACCACCGGCATGATCCCGGCGATGATCGGCACGCGGATGCCGGCGAGGTCGCAGCGGTCGCGGAAATCCAGAAAATCCCGGTTGTCGAAAAACAGCTGGGTGCAGATGTAGTCCGCCCCGGCGTCGACTTTCGCCTTCAGGTGGTCGATCTCAACGAGCCGGTTCGGGGTGGCCGGGTGCCCCTCTGGGAAGCCGGCCACGCCGATCCCGAAGCCGCGCGGGTCCGGGTGCTCGCCGCTCTGGTTGAACTCCTTGATGAAGGAAACCAGGTCGCTGGCATGGGCGAAGGCGCCATCCGCCCAGGCGTAGTCAGGCTGGTTGCGCGGCGGGTCGCCGCGCAGCGCCAGCACGTTGCCGATCCCCTTGGCGGCGTAGCGGCGGAGGATCGCGCGGATGTCGTCGCGGGTGTGGCCGACGCAGGTCAGGTGCGGGACCGGCGGGATCATCGTCGTCTCCTTGATCCGCTCGACAAGGTTGTGGGTCAGCTCGCGGGTCGTCCCGCCTGCCCCGTAGGTCACCGAGACAAATGCCGGCTTGAGTTCCTCAAGGTCGGCAATCGTGGCGTACAGGCTCGCGGCAGCCTCCGGAGTGCGCGCCGGGAAAAACTCGAACGAGAGGGACGGCTGGTGGGTCGTGAGAAGATCGCGGATGTGCATGCGCCAGGGCAGGTTGCGGGCTGACGATGGCTCGCCGCCCGCACCGAGGTCGACAAAATTCGGCTTTCCTGGTGGTCGCTAGAAGTTGACCTCGAACCATAGCCCGGCAAAGAGGTGGTCGCCGGCTTGCGGATCGGAGTCGAGTGCCAGCGAGCTGCCGATGAACGGGGTGACCGCCACCCGCGGGTTGAACGTGTAGGTGTAGGCCAGCCGGGTGTAGAGGTCGCCAAGGCCGCTGCGGCCATAATAGTCCGAGAGCCCGCCGATTCCGCCAAGCACGCTCACGTACGAGTCATCCGTGAGCGGCTTCGACCAGGCCGCCTCGGCCTTTGCGTAGTAGCCTTCCGCGCCGGTGTCATAATAGGCGCCGGTGGTCACGTCGAGATCCTCGGTGACTTCCCAGGTGAACGCCGCTCCAAGGTCGACACCGCTTTCAAAAAGCACGTGGGCATAGTCGTGGTAGGATGCGGAAAATCCGACCGAGTAGCCGGTGGCGCGGTAGTCGAGGTCGACGTAGCCGCTGGTTTCCGAGAAGCCATTCGCGCCGGTCCCGTACCAGCCGCCGAGGCTCAGGACCCACTCGTTGGTCAGGGCGACCTCGGTCTCGAGCTGCACGTCGAGGACATTTTCCGCCAAGTCGAACCCGCGGTAGACGTAGTCGCTGCGAAACCCGGTCACCACTTCAAACCCGAGCGGGATGTCCTCTCCGAGCTGGCCAAAGAGCGGCGTGGCGGCGAGGACGACCGCGGCAACCGCGGGGAGGAGTGTGCGGGTCAGGACCATGCCCCGGAGGATGAAGCAATTCCCCGCGCCGGTCAACGCGGAGAATCGCCAGCTTCCGGCATGCTCCCACGGCTACTGGACTGCCTTATAGCTCGAGGCCGGCGCCGCTGGCTCCGCCGGGTTGTGGCCCAGCTTGGTGCCGCGCAGCTTCGCCCACCAGAGGACGATCGGGCAAGCAACGAAGATCGACGAGAAGGTCCCGAGCACGATGCCGATGAAGATCATGAATGAGAACTCCCGCAGCGAGGAACTCCCGAAGATATACAACATGATGACCATCAACAGGGTGGCCCCGGAGGTCAGGACCGTGCGCGAGAGCGTGGAGTTGATCGCCTCGTTCATTGTCGCCTCGATGTTCTTCGAGCCGCGCATCTGCAAGCTTTCGCGCACCCGGTCAAAGACGATGATCGTGTCGTTGATCGAATAGCCGGCGATGGTCAGAATCGCCCCGACGTGGATGAGCGAGAGCTTGTCGCCAAACAACACCACCAGCCCGATCGTCAGAAAGATGTCGTGCGCCAAGGCGACGAAGCCGCCAACCGCGAAGGCGAACTCGTAGCGCAGGCCGATGTAGACGAGGATCCCGATCAAGCCGAGTCCAAGCGCCACCAAGGAGATCATGAGGAACTCGCCGCCCAAGGTGGCGGAGACCTCGTCCTGGTCGTTGACGATCTTGTAAGCGCTCTCTGCGGTGGTCTCGTTGGACTTGTCAGCCAGCGCAGGGATCTTCTCACGCAACACCTTCACCACCGCTTCAGCGTCCTGCGGGGCGGTGCGCACCTGAAGCAGGCCGCCCATCTCCGCCGAACTCTTCTGCTCGACCAAGGTCGGCGAGCTGAGGGTAACTCCCACAAGCGCTTTTTCGACCTCGGCGGTCGGTACTTGAGTCGATCCGAGTTGGAAGCTGATCAGCGTGCCGGGCTGCTTCTCGGCCAACACCGGAACCTTCTCGCGCAGCGCCTCGAGCACCTCCGCTGCGTCCTCCGTGGCCGTGCGCACCGAGAGCAGCCCGCCAGTCCCGGGCGCGTCTTCCTGCTGGATCGGCGCCGGCGCCGACAGGGCGACCCCGGTGAGTGCCTTTTCAACCTCATCGGTTGGCACCTGCGCGCTGCCCAACTGGAAGCGGATCAGCGTGCCGCCGGTAAAGTCGATCCCCAGGGCCCCCTCGCGCTTCACCGCCAAGGTTCCGACGGCCACCAACGTGATGAGCACCGAGACGACTAGCGAGATCCGGCGCTTGCCGAGGAAGTCGAAGTTGAGGTTGTTCGGAATCAGGCTCAGGAAGCTGAGCTTCTTGAGGATCTTCAGGTCATTGCCCCACCAGAACAGCACCCGGGTAAGCATCAAGGCCGCCAGCATCGAGGCGACCAACCCGATGGTCAGCGTGACCGCGAAGCCCTTCACCGTGCCGCTGGCGCGCCAGAACAGGATCGCCGCGGTGATCAACGAGGTGAGGTTCGAGTCAAGGATCGCGGAAAACGCCTTGTCATAGGCCGCATGAAGCGCGCTGCGGAGCGACTTGCCGGCCTCGATTTCCTCGCGCAAGCGCTCGTAGATGAGGACGTTGGCGTCCACCGCCATGCCCACGGTGAGGATGATCCCGGCAATCCCCGGCAGGGTGAAGGTGAACCCGAACATCGCCATGATGCCAAACAGCAACAGCAGGTTGAACATCAGGCCGACCAACGCGATGACCCCCGCCAAGCGGTAATAGATCGCGATGAACAAAAACGTCAGCGCCAGGCCGACGACGCCGGCGTAGATCCCTTGTTTGACCACCGCCTCGCCCAGGCTTGGGGAGATTTTCCGCTGTTCATCAACGATGAGCGGGTTCTTCAGCGGGTTCATCAGCGCCGAGGCGAGCTCGCGCGCCTCGTTCTGGCCATCCAGCCCGGAGACCTCAAAATCCTTGCCGAGCGGCACCGATCGAACGACCGGCGCGCTGAGCACCTCGTCGTCGAGCAGGATCGCGATGCGCCCTTCGTTGGGACGCATGTCCTTGGTCAGCGCGATCATCTTGTCGGTCCCCGGACCGTTGAGGCGCACTTTGATGTGGCCTGGGCGGGCGAAGTCCGGAAACGCGGCCTCAATGTCGGTGCCGTCCAGCGCCGAGCGGCGGCGCAGCAGCACCGTCTCCTGGGTCTGGGTGTTCTTGTCGGTGTAGGTGTAGGCTTTATACCCCGGCTCCTTGTGCTCGCCGGCGAGCACCCGCGGGGCCAGCTCCCTGGAGTTCGGGTGGACTTCCTTGAGCTCAAGCATCGCCACCTGCTCGAGCTTCCTGCGCACCTCGGCGCCGGCCTCCGGGGAAATCCCCGGCATCTGGACGATGAGCCGGTCTTCTCCCTGCCGCTGGGTGAGCAGGTCGAGCGCCCCGGTCGGGTCCAGCCGCTTCTGGATGGTCGCGATCGCCTGGTTGGCCGCCTCCTCGGTGATCGGCATCGCCTCCCCGGTGGACGGATTGACATTCTTCTGAATCCGCAGGGTGAACGACGACCCGCCGACGATGTCGACCCCACCCTTGAGCTTGTTGGTCATCAACGCGAACGTGCACAGCAAGCCGACCAGGATGACGATCACCGTGCCGAGGTTGCGCTTCCGCTTCTCGATGTCGGTCGCAAAATACCAGAAAAACAGCATCAGCAGCGTCAGCCCGAAGAGGAACATCACGAGCGGGTCGCGCATCCCCTCGGCAATAAAGCGCAGGATACTTACACCCATGCTCTTGAGGTCGGCGGCCAGGACGAGTGGAAAATGCGGGGCGTTCATGCCTGAATTGGATGGAAAAATATGTGTCTGGAAGCGTGCGGGGGTCTGGCGATGGTTCCAGACGCTCAATCCGAGGTCGGATCAGCTGGCGGATTCGGTGGACTTCTTGCTCACCGTGGTGATCGCCGTCTTGTCGAACTCCACCATCGTCCCCTCCGCCACCTTGACCACCACGGTGGTGTCCTTGATGTTGTGAATCAACCCGTGGATCCCGCCAAGCGTGACCACCCGGTCACCCGGCGCCATCGAGGCGATCCGCGCCGCCAGCGCCTTGCGCTGCTGCTGGCCCGGCCGGATCATCAGGAAGTAGAACATCACGATCATCAGCGGAATCATCAGCATCGGGTTGCCCAGCAGGCCGCCAGGCTGGCCACCGGTCGGGGTTGCGGGGGCTGCGGGGGCTGCTTGGGCGATGATGGAAAAGTGCGTCGGGATGGTCATGGAGATGGCGTGTGGTGGTAGCGTGCGACAAAGTCGCGCCGGAACGCGGCAAACTGGCCGGCTTCCAAAGCCGCCCGTGCTTGCTGCATGAGAGCGAGGTAGAAATGCAAATTGTGGAAGGAAAGCAACCTCAAAGCGAGGATCTCCCCGGCGCGGAACAGGTGGCGGATATACGCCCGGCTGAAGCGTGCAACGTGCGGGTGGGCACTTTCGCAAAGCGGCCCGGAGTCGCGCTCGAAGACCTTGTTTTTAATGTGGATCGGCCCGTCGAGGGTGAATGCCATCCCGTGCCGGGCAACCCGCGTCGGCATTACGCAGTCGAACATGTCGACCCCGCGGGCGATCATCGCAAGCATCTGCGGCGGCGTCCCGAGGCCCATCGCGTAGCGCGGCTTGTCGCGCGGCAGGAACGGCCCGGCGTTCTCGATCGCCCGGAACATCTCCTCCTCGGGCTCGCCGACGGACACCCCGCCGATCGCGTACCCGTCGAGGTCGAGCTCGACGAGCTCGCGCGCCGAGCGCTCCCGCAGGTGGGCGAAGGTTGACCCTTGGACAATCCCGAAATGCAGCTGGCGCCCGTTCCCGGAGCGTGGCTCGTTGGCGCTGATCCACTCCTTGCAGCGCCGCGCCCACCGGCTGGTGAGCGCCAGGGATCGCTCGGCGTAGCCTTCATCGCACGGGTACGGCGGGCATTCGTCGAACAACATCGCAATGTCCGACCCGAGCGCCCCTTGGATCTCCATGCTCAGTTCCGGCGTGAGCAGCATTTTCGCCCCGTCGAGGTGGTTGTTGAAGCGCACCCCCTCCTCGGTGATCTTGCGCAGCTTCGCCAGCGACCAGACCTGAAACCCGCCCGAGTCGGTCAGCAGCGGCCGCTCCCAGGTCGAAAACCCGTGGATCCCGCCAAAATCACGGATCAATTCGTGCCCCGGGCGCAGCCACAGGTGGTACGTGTTGGCCAGGATGATCTCCGCGCCAAGCGTCTCAAGGTCCTCAGGGTGAAGCGTCTTCACCGACCCTTGGGTCCCCACCGGCATGAACACCGGCGTCTGGATCACCCCATGGGCCGTCGTCAGCTCGCCGCGCCGCGCCTCGCTGGCTGAGTCAGTATTAAGAACGGTGAAGGACATCCAGGCGCTGGAACAACCACGAAATCGCCCGGAGGAACATCCGGAAATCTCAAGAATCCTCAATATCCACCCGTGCTTGCTGGAAATCAGCGGCAAAACACCAGGCGTCCAGCACCCCCATGCGCAGAAATCCCATGAAATCCTGACCGGATCCCACCGAAAATCACTCCCGATGAACCCAGCGATCCCCTGGCAAAATCTGCATGGGTCCCGCCGGCCGCGTTGCAAAAGGCATCGCCGCTGGGCAGGATGGTCGCAAATTGCTGACTGTCGCGCACCCCGCGCTTGTCGGGAAAATCCCCGCAGCAGCCGCGCGGGACCTCCCGGCGGCCCGCAATCTTCCAACCCCGCTCCTGAGCATCAGCGGGGTGCAAATATTTCCGGATTCCTGACGGGTGACAATCTCGGCACTGGTGGCGGATTGGCGGCGGTGGCCCGGCGTGGTCTGGATCATGCTAATTGAGCGCGGAGAAACCAACCGGGAGCATCCCGCTGCCGCGACTCCCTCCCCCCACCCAGCCTTCCCCCCAGCCGTTTCACCAGCCCTCCCACCCAGCTCCCACCATGATCTCTGACACACTGATGACCTCCCCCGCTCACGGACGCGTCGCGGCACTCCTTGATACCAAGCCGTCGCGGACTGCCAAGCCGTCCGCGCCGCCTAGGGTCCTCACCCGTGGTGCGCCCACTGACCGGTCGGCCTGGGCGGTCGGGCCGGTCGACCTCAGCGCGGTGCCTTCAGACGAGTGGCTCGATCATCTCGGCGCGCCGGTGGCGGTGCCGGCGCCGCTTGAGCATTTCTTGCGCAGCACCGACCTGCTCACCGATTGCGCGCTCGACATGGCCGAGTTCGCCTTGGAACGCCACTACGGGTTGGCCTTGCCGTGGCGCTTGATCGCTGACCGCGGTGCCTTCGATGAGGAGGGTAACCGGTCATTCACCGGATTCTACCTGCAACGCTGCAGCCCACTCACAAGCCGCTCCAACTAAGAATGGTTGGCAGGCGCACCCGGCCGGAGTAAAACCCGCCATATGAAGTTGATCCGATTCGGGGAGCCAGGGCGGGAAGATCCGGGCGTGGTCTTGGACGATGGTCGGCGCATCGACGCCAGCGGTGAGTTCCTTGATTTCGACGAGGGGTTTTTCGCGATGGGCGGCATGGATGCGCTTGCCGAATGGGTCGAGAGCGGTTGCCCCGGCGGCGTTGAGGTTCCCAAGACTGCGCGGCTCGGCCCCCCGGTCGAGCGCCCGTCAAAGATCGTCTGCGTCGGCAAAAACTACCTCGACCACGCGCTTGAATTTGGCGAAGGCGTGCCGGTCGAGCCGGTCCTCTTCATGAAGGCCACCACCGCCTGGAGCGGCCCGTTTGATGAGGTGATCAACCCGCGCGGCGGAACAAAGCTCGACTACGAGGTCGAACTGGCCGTCGTGATCTCCAGGACAGCCTCCTATGTGGAAGAGCACGAGGCCCTTGATTACGTCGCCGGGTATTCGGTCTTCTGTGACTACAGCGAACGGGCATTCCAGAAGGAACATGAGGGCCAGTGGATGAAGGGCAAGAGCGCTGACACCTTCGCCCCGATCGGGCCGTGGCTGGTTCCCGCCTCAGCCATCTCCGACCCGCAAGGACTGCGGGTCTGGACCAAGGTCAATGGCGAGATGCGCCAAAACGGCTGGACCGGCGACATGATGTTCGGCGTCGCCCACCTCATCAGCTACATCAGCCGCTTCATGACCCTCCTGCCCGGCGACGTCGTCGCCACCGGCACCCCGTCCGGCGTTGGTATGGGAATGAAACCACCCTGCTACCTCCAACCGGGCGACTGCGTCGAGTTGGGGATCGAAGGCATTGGCGAGATCCGCCAGCGGATCGTCGCCTATTCCAACCCGAACCAGTAAGCTCGCCATCCCTCCGCGCTCGCGCCCTGAGGGGGAGATGCTGCCGCGGGTGAGCGGATCGTTCGCCAGCGGCAACCAGTGGGCTCAGCAGGCCTCCGCATTGCGGGGCGGGACGGCGCCGGTGACTTCCTCCTGCGCCTCGTCGTGCGGCAGCGGGACGAACAGGTGACGTGCCTCCAAGCCCAGCCAGCGGCGGATCCCGCGAAGTAGCAGCCCGATCGCCAATGGCTTGGCTTGGAACGACTCGCGCAGCAGCAGGTCGTGCTCGAGGTTGGCCGCCCCGTAGGTGCCCGCCGCGCGGCGCTTCTTTGCCAGGACCACCAGGCGGCGGTTGTAGAAGCTCATGAACCGTGCGAACCCGCCGCCGATGGCGCCGTCGTAGGGCATCTTCGAGAATTCTCCGTCGGTGTCCTCGTAGACAAGCCGCACCGGCCCGAGGAAATACGTCCCGAGGTCCATCAGAAATGCCGCGTTCATCAGCTCGGCGTCGCCAAGGTAATAGTACTTGTCTTTGTAGAGCGATTCATACCAGCGGTGGTAACTTTGCTGGAACTGGCCGTTGTAACGGGCCAGGTCCGCGGTGGTTTCCTCCCCGGCGAGGCCGCGCAGGAGGATCGATTTGACGCTGTAAACGCTGTGGCCGCAAAAATCGAGCCCCTGCGAGTAGAGCGGGTCCATGAAGCCTCCCGCATCCCCGACCGCCGCCCAGCCGTCACCGGCTACCTCGCTCGAGAAATACGCCAGTCCCTTGTACGCCCGCGCGTCATTCTCAACTGCCTCCGCGTCTTCAAACATCAGCTTCCCGACCGGGTGGCTGCAGAGGTGCTGCTTGAGCCGCTCTCCGATCGACCCGTCCTTCGGCGGGCTGAACAACCGTTCGTCCCACGTCACCCCAGCCGAGTACTCACCGTTGGCTAACGGAATAATCCAACACCACCAGCCGTAGCCCATCAGGTGGTTCGTCGCCGTCCCTCGCTGCGCCCGGATTGGCCGCAGCTTCTTGCGCCCCTCATGGCTGTCCAGGCACCGGACGTTGCGGTAGCGCACCCACATTGAACCCGTCGCATGGCCCGCCAATGGCTGCAGCGTCCCGCGCTGGCGCGCCACCAGCGCCGCCTTCCCCGAGGCATCTACCAGATAGGTCGCCCGCACCGTCTGGAGCGTCCCGGCGTGCTTGTAGCTCACCTGGTTGTTGCCGGTCCCTCCGAGGCTGAAACTTTTCACCGCCGCGCCACGCAGCACCTCGCAACCGGCGCCCGCCGCCTCGGCCAGAATGTGGGTGTCGAGCCGCTCCCGGTCTAGCTGATAGGTCGGCAGCCGCGCCTGCAGCGACGGGCCGATCTCGGTGCAGCGGCCCGGGCAGTCGTTGCCCGGGCGGGTGAACCACAGGCGCAGGCCGTGTTTTTGGAACTGCTGGCTGCTGAGGTGGTTGCCCAGGTTGAGCACGCGCGTTAGAAAGCATCCAGCCACTTCCGAGGTGCTTTCCCCGACCTTTCGGTCGAAGGCCTCGGATTTTTCGAGGATGAGGATCCGCGCCTGCGGCCGCTCGCGGCGCAAAAGCAGCCCGAGCGAGGCCCCGGAAAAGGCACCGCCGAGGATTACCACATCGTAGTGCGGACTAGCAGATTGGGAGGTGGCAGGATCCATGGTGGCTCAGGAAGGCAGGATTGTCTGGACGGCGGGCATCAGACCAGCGGGAATTGCGCCCCGTGGCGGGAAAGCGTGGCGGATCATAGACGAAATGTTGGGAATTGCAAACGGGTGGCTTCAGCGGTTGGGGGTTTTCGGCGATCTGCCGACCCGCTTGCTGCGCCGCGCTGTTAGCTGTGTTCCGTGGTTTCTTGAGCCGTTTTTCATTGCCCTGTGGATGCCGCTGTTCTTCCTGTTGGCCGGGAGCCAGCGCCGCGCGGTTGCCGCCAACCTCGGCCATCTGTTTCCCGGGCGCAGCCGGGTATTCTATCAACTTGGCGCGCTTCGGGTGTTCTGGAACTTTTCGTGGGTCTGCGTGGAATCCTACCGGGCGCGCCACGAGGACGGCGGCGTCGACTGGCTAATCGACGGCAGCGCGGCCTTCGCGGAACTTGCGGCCGAGCGGCGTGGCTCGATCATCCTAACAGCGCACATGGGCAACTATGACATGGCTGCGCCGGTTTTCTCCGGGCGCTTTGGTCGCACCGTCTACGCGGTCCGCGCCCCGGAGCGCAACCCGCAGCTCCAGGAGGTCCGCGCCGCCGAGCTCCGCGAGAAAGAGCGTGTCTATCCGGATTTCCGCAGCCTTTACAACCTGCCGGGGAACATGTTGGGGGTGGAGCTCGCGCGGGTGTTGGCGGCCGGCGGGGTGGTGGCGATCCAAGGCGACCGGGTGTTGTTTGACGTGGCGTTCCAGGAGGTTGCAGTCGGCGAGGGGCTGTGGATGCGGGTTCCGAAGGGCCCCAGCGCCCTGATGCGCGCCTCGGGGGCCTCCTGTTTTCCGCTGTTCATTCTCCGCGACGGATACCGCCGCTACCGGATCGTGGTCCTGCCTAAGCTGGTGTTTCCGCCGCGCCAGCGTGGCACCGATGACCTTGGCGCCACCGAGGTGTGGGCTGGCGCGCTCTTGGAAATCGTTCGCACCCACTGGTCCCAGTGGTTTGTCTTCGAGGAGGTGTTCCGCTCATCCAGGGAGGTGGCACCATGAGGGTGGCCCAGCCTAACCGCGCTGCGACCGCGTTGTTCCAATTGTTGGGCGGGCGCGAGCGCTGGCGTCCGGCCGACGCCTACGAACTGGCCTCCACCAGCGCGCGCCACGAAGCCGAAACCTGGCTGTTGGCCATCGCCGTGCCGCTCATCACCTGGCTGGCCGCCGCCGAGGCGCTCCTCCGCGTCACCCAGGCGCGCGGACTTGCCGCCTTGGTGGTAGGGGCGGCCGCGCTGCCTGCCGCGGCGCTGGCGCTCCACGGGTGGTGCCTGCTGGTGGGAAGTGCCTGTGCCGCCGTTGAGCGGCGCGGGTGGATGGTGCGCCGCGGCCTCTGGCAGGCGCGCCTGTTGTTAGCCGCGCTGACCGCATGGGCGCTCTGGGCGGCGCTTGGAGAAAGCTGGGCGCGCTGGCCCGCGGCGGGATGGCTGGGCTTGGTGGCGGCCAACCTTGCCGCGTGGACCGTTTGCGGGTGGCTGCGCTTGATGCGCGTCGGCGGCCAGCCCGGAGTGATGCTGCGGGTTGTCCTGCTCGTCGGCGCGCTGGCTGGTGGCTGGCCTGCGGTATTGGCGGCCGGCCCGTGGATGATTTTCGTTTGGCCCGGGCTGGTGATCATCCCGCTGGTGCTCATCACTGTGACACCCAACGCCCGCTGGTTTGGCCCGCTTGTCCGCCACCTGCGGCCGTCCGCGCGCGAAGTCTGGCTCACCATCGACGACGGCCCCGACCCGCACGACACCCCGCGGCTGCTTGACCTGCTAGACGCGGCCGGCGCCAAGGCGACGTTCTTCCTCATCGGCACCAAGGCGGCGGCCCATCCGGAGCTCGTCCGGGAAATCGTCAGCCGCGGTCACGAGCTTGGCAACCACAGCATGACCCACCCAGCCGGGTCGTTCTGGGCGGCCGGGCCCGCGCGCCAACACCGCGAGATCGGCCAATGCCAACAGGTTTTAACAACCTTGGCGGGCGCCGCCCCGCGCTGGTTCCGCGCCCCCGTCGGGCACCGCAACTGGTTCACCCACCCGGTGGCGGCAGCCCACGGGCTCGCGGTTGTTGGATGGGACGCCCGCGGCTACGATGCTCTTGAGCGCGATGTCGACCTGATCTTGCGCCGGATCGAGAAGGACATCCACCCCGGCGCCGTCCTGTTAGTCCATGAGGCCACGCCGGTCGCCACCGAGGTGATGCGGCGCCTGCTCGCGCGGCTTGCGGCCGGCGGGTTCGCCGTCCGGCTGCCGCGCGCCTAACCAGGCCGGCGGAACACGATCAGGTAGTTGTTTAAAGGGGTGCGGCCCCAAAGGGGTGCGAAGGTGCCTGTCAACCCTAGCGGCTCGACCGCCTTGCGCAGCGACTCCTCGGTTGGGTAATGCTTGGGTGCGGCCTTCATCCAGAAGCTTGCGCGCGCGATCCAGTCGCATAGCACAGTGAAGCGGAACCGGTTGGTTGGCGCGGCGATGCCGCTGCGGATGACCAGCTTGCCACCCGGGGCGACCCGTGCGGCGGCCTTGGCGAGGAGCTCCGCCTGTTCGGCGGCGGTAAAGAATTGCAGGATGTCGAGGATCGTCACGTTGCCGAAGTGGCCCGGCAGCCCGCCGCGCGCATCGTGTGCGGCGAATGTCAGCCCCGGGTAGCGCGGCCCGATTTGTTGGGCGGTTGCGATTTTGCGCGTGTCGTAGTCGAGGCCGTGGATCGGAACCGCGATGCCGCGCTCACGCAGGTAGAATGACAACAGCCCGAGTCCGCAGCCGATGTCTAGCAGCGGCAAGTCGGAGTCGGCGAGCTCGGCGTGGACCGCCTGATAGAGCGGGTCGGTGTTGAGTTTGCTGCGGATATAGAACTTGTTCCACCCATGGGGGAAATGGGCGGCGATGGGGGCGGTCGGCGTGGACATGGTGGGGGAGGGGGGAGTTACTCCGGCGCTACCAGCGCCGGGCGGTGGATGCGCTTCCAGATGAGCCATGGCAGGCGCAGCAGCGCCCCGCATGCCAACCGCAGGTGCATCCAGGTGAGCAGGGTGTTGTCGCGCAGGTAGCGGAACTGCGAGACTCCGCCATCCGCTGCTGTTAGATAGCGGACTGGCGTGGGCAGCCTGATGAGCGGGACACCGAGCCATGCGAGGCGCACGGCCACCTCTGGGTCGAAATCGAATCTGCGGGCGAAGCGGGTTGAGGCAAACACCTTGATGAGTGGGCGGATCGGATAGAGGCGCATGCCGAACAACGAGTCACCGATCCCCCAAGCGAGGGTTTCGATGTCGGCCCAGAGGTTGGAGAGCCGGCGGCCCTGGACGCGGAGCGTGGGCGCGGAGGCATCAAACACCGGCTCGCCGAAAATCCCGGCCTCCGGGTGGGCTGCGGATAGTTCAAGGTAGCGGGGAATGAAATCCTCGGGGTGTTGGCCATCGGCGTCCATCGTAAGCGCGTGGGTGAATCCCTCCGCCTCGGCGAGCAACAATCCGTGGAGGACTGCCGCGCCCTTGCCGCGGTTCTCCGGCAGGACCAACACCCGCAGCGACTCGCCATGAGCTGCCTGCAGTGGCTCTAGCAGGCTAGCCGACCCGTCGGTGCTGCCGTCGATGACCACCCAGACCGGCTGGAAGAATTCAAGCGCGCGGGCGACGGTCGACGGCAGCAGCCGGCCGGAGTTGTAGCTCGGGATGAGGACGAGCGGTTGGTGGTTAGGCGATGGGGTTAGGGGCATACGCGTGGCCAAGCGTATGGAACTCCTGCCGAGCCGCCAACCCACTAATCAAACCAATTTGCAAATGTCTCCCTCAACCGGTCTGATGAGGGGTGGTTAGTTCGGTGCCGGTGCGCCGCAGCGGGTGTGGCCGTGAAAGTTCGTGCTCGAAGAGATCCTGGAGCCGATGGGTGAAATCATGGACCGACTCGCCAGGCGTCGGGGTTAGCGGATTGCCGAGGGAGACGTGGATGCGGATCGGGAACCTTGGGCGTCGATAGAATGGCCAGCCCTTTTCAAGGTAGCGGCTGTCACTGCGGATGAAGACCGGTTGGACCGGGACTGCGGCGTGGGCGGCGATCAAAGCGCAGCCGCCCTTGAACGGGTTGATCCAGCGCGCGCTCCGGCGGGTCCGGGTGCCCTCAGGAAACAACAAAAGGCTGCCGCCCTCGGCCAGCGCCGCGGATGCGCGGCGCACCAGACTCGAGGGACCGGTGTTGGGGATGAACCCGGCAAGGCGGGCGCCGCCGCCGAGGAACGGGTTTTGTTGGATGCTCTGCTTCATGATGCAGATACAGTCCGGGATCCTTGAAATGAGAAACACCGCGTCCCAGAGCGAAGTGTGGTTAGGCGCGATGATCCGCGGGCTGCTGGGGCCGCGAAGCCGCTCGAGCTCACGCAAATCGGCGTGCACCAGCCCGGTGGTGTCAAGATAACGGACAAACACCCGGAAGGCCCAGTGGAGCGCGTGGCGGCCAAGCCGGCGTCCGCAGCGGCGCGGCAGCAACAGATGCAGCACGGTTCCTGCGATGGTGAACAACAGCCCGAAGACTGCCCAGTAGAGCACCCCGCCAAGCATTGCCAACGTCTCGGCGGCAACCCGCCACGCGGGCTCCGTGACGTAACCGTCGGATCTGGATTGGGCGATGACAGTGCGCTCCTCCGGCGGCATGAGAAGGTGGCAAGTTAGAGCATCCAGTGTCTTTGGCAATCATCCAGTGACGGTTGCAGTTGCGTGGCGGGCCCATTCACGGCATGGGGATGGGATGTCGCTTGCTTCCGAGGCCCTCGGTCACCTTCCCCATGGTGAGGAATTCCGGTTCATCGATGTGCTCACCGCGCTTGATCCGGGAAAGTCAGCAACCGCAACCTACCAGATCCGCGGCAGCGAGGGGTTCCTTGCCGGGCACTTCCCGGGCAGGCCGATGATGCCCGGGGTGATCCTCGTCGAGGCCATCGCCCAACTCGGGGGGGTCGTCGCCCAGTCGGACCCGGCGGTTCCGGTGCTGGGCGACCTGCGGCTAACAGCCATCCGGGCGGCGAAGATCTATGGGGCGGCGGTGCCGGGCGAGACGCTAACGATTATGGTTAGCCTGGAAGGCCGCCTCGGCGGATTGGTTCAGGTGGGTGGCGAGGTTGGAGTGGGGGGGCGGGTATTGGCCACGGCGAAGGTCACGCTGAGCGGGACGGAGGAGTGAGTGGTTTGCGGGTCCAGGCGAGCGCCCACGGTTGGGGTGTGGACTGGTTCCAGAGGTCGGCGGGCGGGTCGATCCACCAGTGGCGGGGGAATTCCCAGCTGGGGAGTGCCGCTGCAAGAGCCGTCTTGAGGGCGGCGAGCTCGACGGGTGGAGCGATGGCGGCGACGATTTCCTCAACCCGCTCGGGGTTGTTGCTAGGAATGCCGAAGACCTTCACGCGGCTCAGCGGGCTGGCGGTGCGCACGGCGGCCTCGATGGCCGCCGGGCTGACCTTGCGGCCGGCGACATTGATGGAGGCCGCATCGGTGCCGAGCAACATCACCCGGCCACCATCAACTTTGGCAAAATCGTGGGTGAGAAACGCGCCATTGCCGAGATCGTCGCCAGGGATGGTGAACTCGTAGCCGGTGGCGGTAGCCGCGGAGATGACGCGCAGGCGCGGTTGGCTGGTGTCGAGGACCACGCCGGGCAGCGGCAGGCCGGCATCGCGCGGATCGCTGCGCGGCACGGGCGTCGGATCGTAGCTGATCCCGCCGCACTCGGAAGTGCCGTAGAAGTTGTGCACCTTCAGGTTGAACCGGGCAAAGATGGCGGCTTCCAGATCCAGGGCGAGCGGAGCCCCGGCGGAGATGCACAGGGCATCGGGGTGGTTGAGGATTCCGGCGCGCAGCCACGCTCGCCACATGGTTGGCACTGCCGCCAGGGTGACCCGCGGGTGGGCGCTGAGCGCCTTGGCGACCATGTCCGGAAACGGGACCGGCACGATCCGCAGCGCCACCCCGAAGAGCAACAGCGGCAACACCAAGCTGGAAAAACCATAGGAGTGCGCCGCGGAGATCACCGCCAGGTTGACCCGCTCAGGAGTCAGCCCCATGCCGGTGACGATTTGCGCGGCATCGGCGGCAACCTGGCTGGCGGTGAAATAGATGTAGCGGGGCACCCCGCTCGATCCCGTGGTGAACTTTGCCAGCACCGTGCCCGCGGGGACGTTGGTTGGCACCGGCGGCGCGGGTGCATCGCGTTCAACGGGCACCACCGGCACGCCATCGCGCCATGCCTGCAAGGTCGCAACCAGAAACCCGGCCCCGCCGCTGCGCGCCACCACTGGACCGTCCGCCACGCCCAACGCGGCAACCTTTGCGGCAAGCCCGGCAAAGGTCAAAATCCCGCCGGATTCTCCAAAAACCGCCGGCCGCTCATGGTTGGCCGCCGCAATCTGAGTCCAACGCAAATACAGCGCGTTGGACACAGCGGGTGGGGGAGTCGACGGGGCCATGGGCAGGTGGGGCCGCTCTCCTAGCACCTCGGCAGCAGCCTGTCGATAGCCCGGCAACCCGCTGATGCTGGCGGGAAACGCGCCTTGTCAGCACTCCCGGGTCGGCTCACGCTGAGCACCGGCCCGGATTTCTGGCCGAATTGATGAATATCTTTCTCCTCATGGCGTCCAATCGGCAGCATGGACAGCTTGCCTCTGAGTTTTCAGATGCCGGGGGAGGCGGTCCAGACGCGGTGAGCGACGGGTTGTTGGTCGAACGGGCGCAACGGGGCGACCTGAAGGCTTACGACGAATTGGTCACCCGCCACCGAGGAAAGGTTTTTGCCATGATTCGCAATATGGTTCATCACGACGCCGACGCTTGGGACCTCTCCCAGGACGTCTTTATCAAGGCGTGGCATGGACTTCACGGGTTCGAGGCCAAGGCAAAGTTCTCCACTTGGCTCTATCGGATCAGCCACAACGTGGTCTACGACTGGCTGCGCAAGCGCAAGATCCACAGCGACGGGGAGCTCAACGACGAGATTTTCAGCGCCTCGCGGATCGATCCGGGTTCGCTGACCACCCCCGCGGTGGCGGACAGCCCGGACGACGCCATGGCGCATGGTGAATTGCGTGCGCGGATTGACCGTGCCCTTTGCCAGCTTTCGCCGGACCACCGCGAGGTGGTTTTGCTGAAGGACGTTCAAGGATTTGCGTATAAAGAGATTGCCGAAGCCACCGGGTGTTCGATCGGAACGGTGATGAGCCGCCTCCACTACGCCCGCCAGAAACTCCAACACCTCCTGAAAGATGAATACGACGCCCGCTGAAGAAACCCTGGCTCTGTGGATGGAGGGCGAACTTGCAGGCCCGCAACTCGCCGCGGTGGAGGCCTGGGCTGCCAGTCACCCGGAGCTGCTGGCCGAGCGCGAGGCGCTTGGGGAATGGAAGTCGACCTTGCGCGCGCTCATCCCGGCCGATGAGCAGCCGGCGTATCCGGATTTTTTCAACAGCCGGATCCAACGCTCGCTTGTCGAGGAGCCCACCGTTGCGCTGAGGCCCGCACCGGCCCCGGCCCGGATCGGCTGGTGGCGCTCGCTGGTGGTTCCTGGGATGGCGGCCGGGATGGCCTTGTGTTTCTGGCTTGGGACCCAAGTCAACGACCGGCCGCCGACAACCGTCACCGTGGTTGCCACCAAGGAGCCGCCGGTCATTTACACCCCGGCGCAGGGGGTCACGGCGGAAATCGTCACCACCGCCGACGGAGAAATCATTGTTTTGGAAGGTCTCGCGGCGATGCCCGACTCCCTTGAGATTCCTGAGAATGCCCGCCTGCCCGAGCAGGGGAGCCTCCGCATGATCAAAAACCCAAACCTCGCCAGCTTTTAGATGATCGCGCGAATTGGCCGGCTTGCCACCGTGGCACTCGTTGCGATGGCCGCGACGGCTGGAGCACAAGAGCAGAGCAACCCGGCGATGGAGCAGGTCGGGCGGGTTGGTGCGGCGCTGGTATTCGGGACCCATGGTGACCCGGCCGCGGCGGGTGAGCGGGCCAAGCCGGTCCCGGCAGAGGTCGTCGCCCGGTTGCAGAAGTCGCCCGCGCTGAGCTTCAAGAGCTACCGCTTGCTCGGCGAGGAGGTCCAGCCGGTGTTGCGCGGGGTCGAGAACTGGGCGGTGCCGATGCGGCCCTCCGAGGAGGTGCGGATTCGCTTTGATGTTCAAGGGCGTTTGCCAAGCGGTGGGCTGCGACTTGACCTTGAACTCTGGCTCGGAAAGGACAAGGTGCTCAAGACCTCCTCCTCGCTTGAGCCGGGCCGCCCGCTTTATATCCGTGGGCCGGCGTGGCGCGGTGGTCAAATGATCCTCATCGTTGAGTTGAAAAGATGAAACCCTCCCGGATTGCCCTGCTCGCGTCTCTCGTCATGACTGCGCTCACCGCCGCGGCTGGCGCTGGCTTGACCTTCGCCAACCCGAAAGTGGAAGCGCACGCGGCGGCCGACGCGGAGAAGGTTGAGGCGAGTTTCCTGTTCCAGAACACTGGCAGTGAACCGGTCACCATATCCCGCTACGAGTCGGGGTGTTCCTGCCTTGGCGTCACGGTGCGTGACGGCAAGATGGCCTATGCTCCCGGCGAGAAAGGCGAGCTGCGCGCGATCTTTGAGATCGGTAACTTCCGGGGCGAGGTCGACAAGCCGATCCAACTATGGCTCAAGGGTGACACCGAGGAGAACCCATCGGTTACGCTGAACGTGAAGGTTTTTGTCCCGGTCCTCGTGGAACTCGAGCCAAAGGTGCTGCGCTGGCGAATCGGCGACCCGCAGCAACCCCAGTCGTTCCACCTCAAAGTGCTCAACAAGGAGCCCATCCGGGTCGTCTCCGCGAGCGGCGGAAATGACCGCTATGACCTGAAACTCATCACCATCAAGGAAGGCGAGAGCTATGAGGTCCAGGTGACGCCGCGCAACTTGACCGAGCCGGGAATCGGGACGTTCCAGATTCTCACTGACAGTAAAATCCCGCGCCACCGGACCTTGCAGGGATTTGCGGTGGTGGCTGAACCGGATCGTGCGCCCGCTGCCAAGTGATGAAAGCGTGGGTTCAATTGCTTGCTGTCATCGGCATCGCCACCGCCGGCGCGGGCGCAACCCGGCTGATTCTCGGTCCGCCGGACCGCGGGGTTGTTTGTGATCCTGCCAAGCTCGAGCCACATGAAGTTTGTCTGGAGTCACTCGCACCCGGCACCCCGGGAATCCTTTGGGTCGATGCGCGGCCGCGCGCGGAGTGGCAGCGTGACGGTGTTCCCGGATCGGTGCTGGTCACCGACCATTCCGCGGAAAACCTTGATGCCCTCATCGCCGAGGCTTTCCCCAAGTTGCTTGAGGCCAAGCAAGTCGTCGTCTACTGCTCGGACATCGGCTGCGGATCGAGCAAGGCGATCGCCAACATCCTTCGCGACCTCAAGGCCGGCCCGGAGGTCGTCTTCCTCCATGGCGGCTGGCGTGCCTTGGCCGCCGCCGGAATGGTCACCCAGGCTGGCAACTAATGGGTCATCGGGCTTTCTCCCGAGGCATCCCCGACGTGGGCAAGCGCCGCTGGCAGGAATTTCTTGAACCGCGTTTTGTCGATGGCCTTCATGTACGCCTCCTGCGGCGTGACGATCCCTTGCTGGAGCTTTGACCAGATCGATTCGTCCATGAACTGCATCCCCTCGGCTTTGCCGCCGATGATCACGTCATAAAGCTTCTGGGTCGCCCCCTCGCGGATGATCGCAGACACCGCCGGGGTCGCAAACATGATCTCGTTGACCGCCACACGCCCAGGCTTGTCACACCGCTTCATCAACAACTGCGCGACGACCCCGCGCAGCGAGGCGGCCAGCATCGTGCGTACCTGGGATTGCTGGTCGGCCGGAAAGACGTCGACGATCCGGTCCACCGTTTTGCGCGCGTTGTTGGTGTGGAGCGTCCCGAAAACCAACAGCCCGGTCTCCGCCGCCGTCAGCGCCAGGGAGATCGTCTCAAGGTCGCGCATCTCACCGACCAGCACGATGTCGGCATCCTCCCGCAGCGCCGCGCGCAGGCCGTCGGCGAACGACGGCGTCTGGATCGGAACCTCCCGCTGGGTGATGATCGATTGCTTGTTGGAATGAACAAACTCGATTGGCTCCTCAACCGTGATGATGTGGCGGTTGAAGTTGGTGTTGATGTAGTCGATCAGCGCGGCCAGCGTCGTTGACTTCCCCGAGCCGGTCGGCCCGGTGACCAGCACCAGGCCGGAGCGCATGTGGCCAAACTCCTTGATGACCTGCGGGACGTTGAGCTCCTCAAGGGTCAGGATCTTGGTCGGAATAAGACGAAACACCGCCGCCAGGCCGTCCTTCTGCTTCAGGTAGTTGCACCGGAAGCGCGAGAGCTCGTCCATTTCATAGGCGAAGTCGAGGTCGCCGGTTTCAAGGTACTTGGCGAACGCTTGGGGATCGCAAATTTCCCCGAGGAGGGCTTGGAACTCACTGCCGGTAAGCACTTCCTCACCGGGGATTGGAGACACGCCGCCATGCACGCGGATTTTCGGCGGCTGGCCCTCGCTGAGGTGCAGGTCGGACCCGCCGCTTTCAACGAGGTACTGGAAATATCGGTCAATCTTGGCCATCGGCAAATCCTTCTCGGTAAAACATCCTGCGCCGCGCTTCAGGAATTGAAGTAGGAGCGCATCAGAATCTTGTCCTCGGCGCGATAGAGCGCCTCCTCCTGACTGATGATCCCCTTGATGTAGAGCCGCCGCAGCGATTCGTCCATGGTGATCATCCCGACGTTTTTGCCGGTCTGCATGATCCCCGGGAGCATGTAGGTCTTGCCCTCCCGGATGCTGTTGGACACCGCGGGGGTGTTCACCAGCAACTCCAGCGCAAGGACCCGTCCTTCGCCGTCGGCGCGCGGGACGAGCTGCTGGGAAAGGACCCCGCGCAGCGACTCGGAAACCATGATCCGGATCTGATCGCGTTGGTCGACCGGGAAAACGTCAAGCACCCGGTCAAGCGTCCGCGGCGCGTTGCCGGTATGCAGCGTCGCCAGGACGAGGTGGCCGGTCTCTGCGGCGGTGAGCGCCAACTGGATGGTTTCCAGGTCGCGCATTTCTCCAACCATGATGACGTCCGGGTCCTCGCGCAGCGCGCCGCGCAGCGCCCGGGCGAACGACTCGGTGTGGCTGTGGACCTCGCGTTGGTTGACGTGGCACCCCTTTGACTCGAAAACGTATTCGATCGGGTCCTCAAGCGTCAGAATGTGGTCCTCGCGGTCCTGGTTGATGAAGTCAACCAGCGAGGCCATCGTCGTCGACTTCCCCGAGCCAACCGAGCCGGTGATGAGGATGAGCCCGTTGTGGTAGCGGGTCAGCGGCAGGATGTGCTCCATCGGCAGCCCGAGCTCGTCAACCGAGCGAATATGCGAGTCGATCACCCGGAAGACCATGTCGATGCCGAGGCGCTGCTTGACGACCGACGCGCGGTAGCGGCCTTGGTCGTTGGCGTAGGCGAAGTCGACGTCGCCCTTGGTTTCAAGGTGCTGCCACTGTTTCTCACCGAGAAACGATCTCGCCAAGCGTTCGGTCTCTGCCGCCGTCAGCGGCGGATGGTCATCCCAGATCGGATAAAGGCGCCCGAAGCGACGCCATGCTGGCGGAAATGCCGTGGCAAGGTGAACGTCCGAGCACGAGTAGTCCTGGCCAAGGCGTAGGTATTGATCGACGTGGTCGAGAACAGAATGGCCGGACATGATCGGTCTCTTGAAGCGTAGAACAGAGACCTTGTGAAGGTGAAAGCGCCGTGGCGGGGTTTTACCGGCGCGGAGTCGGCGGCGGGGGCGCCAGGGTCTTGGCGATCCTCTCAAGCACAATGCCTTTCACCGCCGTCTTGAGCATCCCGCCGGCCATCGAGACGACCTGCCTTTTGAGCGTCCGGCGCGGCGCCCGCTCATGGATGACCGCCGCGCCGCGCTTGCGCCGCAACAGGCTAAAGACCAGCCCCAACGCAACCGAGGCGCCAACCAGCGCCAACGGGTTGCGGCGGATCGCCGCGGTTGCCCGGGCTGGCACGTCAAGCATCCGCTGAACCCCGACAACCCGCTCGCCAACCACACCACGTGCCTCGGCAAGCCGGCGGATCAAGGCTTCTTTGCGGGCGATTTCAGAGATTGAAGCCATGTCGTGTCTTTCTTGAGTTCTTCTCGGGTGAGCGGAAACAGCGGCGGCAGCGGCCGCCTGATCAAAAACCCAATCACCCCGGCGACGACCAGATGCAGCGCCGCAAGGATCAGCGCGATGACCTCCCAGCCGAGCGCTCCACTGAGCAGCCCGATCAATCCCGCCATCAGCAGCGCGTAAGCGAAGACCAGCAGCAGCCCGATGACCGCCACCCCAACGCTGCGCACCGCCAGCCTGCCGCCGACGTCCTTCGCCTCCAAAGCCAGCAACTCCCTGCGGGCCTCAAGGTAGGAACCGATCGCGGAGGCCACTCCCGCAGCCCGGTCCACCGGCGGCACTCCAGTGTCCGGTCGCGGGTTCTCGTTTCTGGCGGAGGCTGAATGAACAGAGGCGGAATCCAACATTGCGCTGAGAATGGCCAGCCTTCGAGCTTCTCCAAAGGCTTGGTTGGCGGCGGGAATGACAAGCCGGGTTGCTTAGCGGCGGACGAGGAGGCCGATGATGACCCCGATGCCAAGCGCCCCGAGGACCGAGCGAGTCGGGTGCTGGCGGACGTAGTCTTCGGCCGAGACATGCGCATCGCGCGCCTTGTCCCGTGCGCCAACCCATTGCTCATTGGCCATTTCGCGAGCCTGGGCGACTTTCACGTTGGCCGATTCGCGGAATTGCTGGGCCTTTTCAGTGGCGATGTTGCGGAATTGCTGGGCCTTTTCGACCGCGCGCTCCTTGAGGAGGTTGGCCTGTTCCTCGGCGGTGTGGAGGAACTGCTGGGCGCGCTCGCCCACGGCGGCGCGCAGGTCGGCGGCCGCCTGCTGCGGCGAGGGGGCCACACCCGCGGCTTCAGTGTCCGCAGCTTGGAACTTGGGGCTGAAAGATTGGGAGTTCATGGTTGGCATGTTGGTTTGGTGAACGTTGAAACGGTGAAACGAGAGGCGCCGCGACGGTCGGTCAGGCAACCACCCGGAGCATCGCATCGTTCCCCGGGAGACGCAAGGGGTGAAGTTCGGGAATCGCAGGATCCCCTTGTTATTCAGGGACTACTCTGGCTTTTGGCGGGTCTCTGAAGACCGGGTTGGCATCTCCGTCGGCCGGCTTGGTGAAGCGCACATTCGTCCAGGTCGGGTCGCTGAGCGGGCCAGTCCCGTGAAACTGGAAAAGCCCGTAAAACGGCCGCAACGGCAGGGTGATGATGCCTAGCAGGCCGCGGGCGTTCATCCGCATGATGAAGTCGAGCTGCCGGTCGGCCAGGGTCAGGGTGCCGTCGCCGGTGAATACCAGGGAGGTCGTTGATGTCTGGAAGTCGTTGGTACGCAGGAGACCATTTTTGACATTGAAGGTCATGAAGGCATCCTGGGCGCGCTGGAAGCCGGCCTTTTTGCCAAGCACGCCGGCGATGAGCGGGGTGAGCGGCCCAAACATCGGCACCGAGAACAATTCGCCATCCTTCAGGGCGAGCAGCCCGCTGCCATTGTAGGTGGTTGCTTTTCCAATCGTCCCGGCGATCTCGGCGCGACCTGTGACCACTCCCGGGACGGCTGAGTGGTTGTTTCTGGCAATTCCCCATGCGAGAACTGCCTCATTGAGGGAGATCTTGTTCCAGCTCAGGTCAGCCTTGAAGGTTGCAGGATCACCGCGTGGAAAGTTCAGCGAGCCCTCGACGTCTCCGCGGAACAACGAGAACTTCAGGTCGTTAATCTCAACCCCCTGGTTCCGCACCCGAACCACACCGCTTGGCTGGGCCAAGCGCAGGTCGGCGTCGGCAAGCAGGTAATCGGCGCTGGCATCCGATTTGAAGCGGGTGGTGAAGTCGGTCGCGCCGCTGGCGGCGGCCAGGCCGATGACGCCACCTGCCTGGATCTCGGGGGGCGCGTGGAACCGGTAGGCTTCAAGTTGCTCGGCAAGCGGGACACTGAACAGCCGCAGCACCGGGGCGGGCCAGGCAGTCCCTCGTATGTCCTTAAGGGTCAGCAAATGGCCGGGCCGGTCATAGACGATGCTGGCGGCCCTCAGGGAACCTTTCTCCGGCCCGTCATGGGCCCGCCGCAGTGGATAGGCGCGGTAGTCAAAGTCGATTTCAATGTCCTCGAACCGCAGCTCAAGCGTGTTGAGCGCCAGCGACGCCTTGGCGCGATGGGCCGGAACTCCGGCGAATGCCAGGTTGAACACCTCGCCGCGCCCCCAACAGGCCCATTGGTGCGGGTCGGAGCGCGACACGGTTCCCTCCAGCTCAAGGGCGATCTCGGTCGCCTCGGTCATCGTGGTGAACTTTGCCAGAACGTTGCCAAGCACCTTGCCGGCGAAGAACGGCTGGAAAATCTCCGCTGGCAGGCTGCTCAGGAACTGGAACCGGATGTCATCGGTGCTGAGCATCAGCTTGCCGTCGATCTTGCCTGACTTGTGGGTCAGGTGAAGGTCGCGCAGGAACAGGTCGCCGTTCTGCCAGGAAAAGTCGGTGCTCGCCTCGGTGAATGTGAATTTCTTGACCCTCAGAGAACCGCACTCCGCGTGACCGGCCACCCGCAAGTCCAGACCGCCGCCCTCGCCGGGAAGCTTGAAGCTGCCACTGGCGCTGACCTGGGGTGGCTGGTTGAGGGACACCAGCTGGGTCGCAGGCAGGTCCGGAGCCAGTGCGCGCAGCGCCTCGGGGAGGTCGAGGCCGCTCTCCAGAGTGAAGCGGCCGGACCGCTCGCCGAGCGCGTAGTCGGCGCGTCCGGTGATTGTGCCACGCCTGTCGTTTGCGTGCAGGTCGCTGATGGTGAGGATTCCATTCTCGTAGACGCTGTCGACGTAGAGGTTTTCGAGCGAATACCGGGCAGTGCTCAGGCTGGCGGATTCAAGGCTGGCGCGGCACCGGAGCGACCCTTGTTGCTCCAGATCGCCGTCAAGCGAGATGGTCACCCGCGGCGGCGAGGACCGGTCAAATTGATAGTTCGCGAGGTGCTTGATCACCTCCGAGAACAATTGTCGCGCCGGAAGGTCCAGCGGCTTCTCCTCGGCTTGGCGTGCGGGCGGCTTGATTTTCAGGCGGGCATCGAGCCTGAGGTCGACGCCATTGAGGTTGCCGCTCGCGCCGCGGACATCCACCGAGCGGCCCTTGCCCAGAAACACGCTGCCGTGAAAGTTTGAGACATTCAAAATCTCCGACTGCGGGTTGCCCGGGTCGACCGACATCGACAATTCACCCTCGGAAACCACGATCTTGGTCACCTTGATCTTGCGGCGCAGCAACTTGGTCTTGTCGACGTCGATGACCACGCTGCCGATCCGGGCGAAGACCAGCGACTTGCCGGAGTCGGTAAAAAGGACCACGTCGCTGGCCACCAGCCCTTTTAGCGGCTCGTAGCGCAAGGTCTGGAAATCAAGGAAGATCCCGTCCGCGGCAAGCACCTCGGAGAGGTGCTCGCGCGATTCCCGGGTCAGGCCGGCGTGGTTGAGCCAAACGACAAATCCGCAGGCACCAACGACCGCGAGCACCACGATGCTGAGCAACGTGGTGTGGAGGTTGCGTCGGAGGTGGAACCGCTTCATGGGCAAGATGCTGGGGAGCTTAGCGAAGATCTGCCCAACCGCAAACCCGATCAGGCGGTTACCAGCCGCCGCCAAGCGCCATCGCCAAGGCTGCCACCGTGATCTGCTGCTGGGCCGCTACTTGGCTCAGGGCCAGACGGATCTGCAGCACGGTGCGGTCCGCTTCGACGACCTCAAGGTAGTTGGTGAGGCCTTTGGTGTAGCGCTCCTCGGCGAGCGTGCGGGTTTCCCGGGCGCTGACCAGGGCTGCCTCCAGGGCTCTCCGCGAGCCCGCAAGCCCTTTGAGGTCAACCAGTGCGTCTTCCACCTCGCGCAGTGCGATGAGCAGCGTCTGGCGATAGGTCGCGAGCGATTCCTCATACCGGCTCAGCGCCGCCTGATAGTTGGCGCGGTTTGACCCAGCGTTGAAAATCGGAGCGGCCACATTGGTGCCCAGCGAGAGAACCCGGTTTTCCCAGTCGAGGAACCGGCGGACATCGACCGCTTCGAAGCCGGCCGCCGCGCTGAGGGTGAAGTTCGGGTAGAATGCCGCCTCGGCCACGCCGATCCGGGCGCTGGCCGCGCGCAGGTTCTCCCCGGCGGCACGCACGTCGGGCCTGCGCCCGAGCACCTCGGCCGGAAGCCCGGCACGGATCGCGGGGAGCACCCCGGTGGTTTCCCCATGGGCGATGCTGAATTCCGCCGGGCGCGCGCCAGTCAGAACCGCCAGCGCGTGTTCGGCCGATCCACGTTGCCGCTCCACCGCCGCCAAGTCGTTCCTAGCCAGCTCCACTTCGGTGCGTGCGCGGCTTGCCGAGATCCCGTCGATCAACCCGGCTTCGTTGCGCGAGGCCTGGATCCCCAGTGCCTCCTGGCGGCTGGCCACCGTCTCGCGCAGCACCCCGAGCTGGCGGTCGAGCCCGCGCAGCAAAAAGTACTGCCGCGCCACCTCCGTGGCCACCCCGAGCCGCTGGGAGTCAAACAACGCTGCGCTTGCCCCGGCCTCCGCGGACGACGCCTCCAGCTGCCGGCGGTTGCGCCCCCAGAGGTCCGGCTCGTAGGACAGGTCGAAGGTGCTCCGGTAGCGCTCGTTTTCCAGCTCGACGCTAGCGCCCGGCGGCAGGTTCTGGCTGGCCGCGTCCGCCCCGGCCCGGGCGATCCCGGCGGATCCGGCGAGGTCGAGCCGCGGGAAAAGCCGCGAGCGGTCCAACCCGACCAGCGCACGCGCGGTGGCGACCCGCGCCCTGGCTGCCGCAAGGTCGTTGTTCTGGGCCAAGGCTTTTGCCACCAGCCGGTTAAGTTCCGCGTCGCGGTACAACCGCCACCACTCGTCAGGCAACTTCGCGGCGCCGACCGCCGCGCCTTCCTTCCACGTCGCCGGGCCGCCAACCTCGGGACTCACGAAGTCGGGTCCCAGCATGCAGCCGGAAAATATCAGCAGACTCGCCGGGGCGAATATCAGGGTGGTCGCGCGCATCATTTTTCGGGGGCTTCGATAAACACATCAACTTGCTGGCCCACATACAGCGGCGGACTTTCCGGCCGCTTGAGCGAGTAGATCACCTGCAGGACCCGGGTGTCGACCCTCTCGGTGCTCGATCCGGTCAGCGAGACTTTTGGGATGACGTAGGGTTCGATGCGGATGAACTCCAGCGGGAAGCTCACCGACGGATCGCCTTTCAGATAAGCATAGGCTTTTTGGCCGTTGCGGATCCGCGGCGCATTCTGCTCGTCGATGTCGGCGCGCACTTGCAACAGGTCGATGTCCCCCAAAATCATCGCCGGCGTCCGCGGCGCGGTGGACCCATATTCACCCGCCCGAATGTTGAGTTGAATGATGTTGCCTTGCCGCGGCGCGGTCACCGTGCGCCGCTCGATCAACACCCGGATCCGTTCCAGCGAGACCCCCGCCGCCTGTGCCTGCGCCTCAGCGGCAGCCAGTTGCGCGCGGGCGACGGCGACCTCCAGTTGGCGGTTCTCGAGTTCCTCGCGGCTCACCGCGCGCGCGTCGGTCACCGCGCTGACCCGCGCCAGTTGGGCCTCGGTTTTCCCGAGCTGCGCCTTGGCGACCTCGACCTGGGCCCCGGCAATCAACTGCTCGGCCTTGACCGAGAGTTCCTCGGCGCGCAAGTCACGGTCGTCGAGTTGCAGCAGCCGCTGGCCCGGAGTGACCGGATCATTGACCTTCACAAACACCTCGGCAACCAACCCGGACTCCGGCACCCCGATGGCCACGTTCTCGCTCAGTGCCTCAAGGATTCCGGTCGCCGCCACGGCATGCACAAACGGCTTCTCCGGCGGCATCATCGGTGGGTCGCCCGCCGGCGCCATCTCCATTTCCCCTTGGGTGCGCGACACCTTCACAATCGCCACAAGCCCGAAGATCGCCGCCAGAATCGACCCATAGCGGAGGAATGTTGAAAAGTAGTTCATGGGATAAGGCTAGTCTGAGTGCTCGTGGATGAAGTGCGGCGCCTCGACCGCTTGCTCATGGACATCAATGATTTCCCCGTCGTCCATCCGCGCGATCCGGTCCGCATACGGGAAAATCCGGTTGTCGTGGGTCACGATGATCACCGCGCGCTCCGCGGATCTCGCAACCTGGCGGAAAAGATCCAGCACGATTTCGCCGTTCTGCGCGTCGAGGGCCGCCGTCGGTTCATCGCAGATGACCAGCGGCGGCTCGTGGACCAGCGCCCGCGCAATCGCCACCCGTTGCTGCTGACCGCCCGAGAGCTTGTTCGGACGTTCCTTCCAACGCTCGCCCAAGCCGACTTTCTCAAGCACCGCGCGCGCCCGCTTGTGCGCCGCCGAACTTGATACCCCCTGGATGAGCAGCGGGACGCTGACGTTCTCGGTGATCGTCAGCGTCGGAATCAGGTTGAACTGCTGGAAAATGAACCCGATGTGCTTGGCCCGAAACCGCGTCAGCGCCCCTCCCGACATCTTCTCCAACTGATGGTTGAACACTTCGACGCTGCCCGCGTCGACTCGCAGCGTTCCGGCAATCGCGCTCAACAACGTCGTCTTCCCGCAGCCGGACGGCCCGACGAGCATCAGAATCTCCCCGGTTCGCGCCTCCAGGTTGACCTGCTTGAGCACGTGAATCCGGTTGGCTCCCTGCCCGAAGCTCTTTTCCAAGCCGCGGATGTCGACAACCACCTTGTTGGCCAATGGAGCGGAATCAGGCACGGAAGACCATTGCGGGTTCGTAAAGGCTCAGCCGGATGATTCCAAGCAGCGCGGCAAACATGCAGATGATTTGAACCACCACGAAGGTCCCCACCGGAATCACCCACGGCATGAAAAACGGCGGCTGCCCATTCTGCAGCGCTCCGCTCGCAAATCCCGAGGTCGCCAGCAGCCCAAGCCCAAAGCCGATCAATCCCACCGTCATCGCCTGAATGATGAGCATCATGCTTAGCCGGAAATTCGACATCCCCATCGCCTTGAGCGCTCCGAGGTGCTTCAGGTTGTCCAGCACGAACGCGTAAAACGTCTGGCAAGCAATCGCCATCCCGACAATGAACCCGATGACCACCGTGGTCCCGAACGAGATCGGAATCCCGGTGTTTTTGACGTACCACCACACCGTCGCAGTGTTGAAATCCTTCGGGTTGTCACCAAATTCACGGTTCACATACGCCCGCATCCCGGTCTCCTTCTCAATCGCCTCCACCGCCTCCTCCTCGCTCATTCCCTCCACTGGCGCCGCAATCACCGCCGAGAGCATCTTCCGCGACCCGGGCGTGTACTGGAGCGCGCGCTCGTAGGTCGTCCACACATACGGACCACCCGTGAACGACCGCATCGCCCTGCAGATGCCCACCACCCGCGCCTCCACGTCATTGATTTCAAACCGGTCACCGACCTTCACCCGCGCCCCGGGATCCCCGGTGTCGGCCACCAACCGGGTCGTCGCCAACTCGTCGATGACCACCGTGTTCGGCAGCCGCAAATCCTCCAGATTCCCCTCGATCATCCGTCCCGGCCCACCTGCCAGCGACGCCGCATCAATCCCGATAAGCTGGATCGTCTTGAAACTCCCGTCATCCAACCGCGCCCGCTGCAGCCCCGAATACAGCGGCATCGCCCACCTCACCGACCCCACCGAGCGCACCCGCGCCACATCCGTGTCCCTCAACGGGTTCGTCTCGTTGACCTGCTCAACCCGCTCCTCAACCACATAGATCGGCGCCGCCACGTTCTTCAACGTCGAGGTCGTCCACATCATCAGCCCGCAAAACACCGACGCCTGCTGCACAATCAAAAACGTCGCAAAAAACAGCCCCGCCACCAACATCAGGTACTTCGCCGTGTCGCCAAACAACATTCTCAGGGCTAATCCAATCATCGACAGGTGGGGCGGTCCGCTCCCCAGCACTCCCGCCGGGTTCCCCTCACACTAGCAGCCACTTGCCCATTCGCAACCCGCTACGCCAAGTCTTTCGTCCGCCATCTCCCGGGCGAAATCTGCTTTGCCGCCTGTTGCTCCTCTGCAATCCCCTCCTCCTCTAAGGCTTTTATGCACTAAAGGTCTGGCCATTTATCGCCGGGCCCTTTCATCGCCGGGCCCTTCCATCGCCGGGCCCTTCCATCGCCGGGCCCTTCCATCGCCGGGCCCTTTCATCGCGGGGCCTTTCATCGCCGGGCCTTTCATCGCCGGGCCTTTCATCGACGAATACAGTTCGTCTGTCACCATGTCCGCTTCCACCCATCCAACACTGCTCACCTACTAGCTCCCCTACAGTTCGTCTGTCACCATATCCGTGGTTGTTCGTCAGTCACCATATCCGTGGTTATAGCTCCCCTACAGTTCGTCTGTCACCATATCCGTGATAGCTCCCCTACAGTTCGTCTGTCACCATATCCGTGTCAGTTTCACCATATCCGTGGTTTCACCATATCCGTGGTTTCACCATATCCGAGCATGAATTTACCGCGCTTCATCAGCTACACACTGCGGGTAGGGCTTATCGTGTTGGGGTGGCTGGTGGCTGCCTTCCTCGTTTCGACGGTTTGGTGGCGTCTCTGGCTTTACGACGGTCTGCCCGGAGCCAGCGGTGTTCTCGGTCGGATGCGACAAGCTGACGGAGAGGGAGCTTATGACGCGATGGCGCACGAGATGTTTTTCATTTGCGCCGTGGTTCTTGCCGCAGCGGCGATAGGCGTTTGGTGGTGGTTGCGTCGCGGGCGAGATTCGGCGACACATTGTTCAGAGTATTGAGTCAGTGATGACCGTGCCGCCTAACCATGCGCTGCAGCGAACCCGGCCATCGCGTCCAGGTTGCAATCGCACGCCCTCGTGGGCCGGGTCGCTGAGCTTAGGTCGTTAGGCGATCCCTCGCGTAACCTGAGATTGAAAGCCAAATAATGCGCAGCGAATGCCAATTCTTCATGGCCTCCGAGGACGAGGCGGAGTTCCTTGCACACGCTACAACTGCGCATCCCCTTGGACTCAGCGGCGAAGGCTATATTGCCGCGCTGACGTGTTCTCTTGGTTCCATTCAGTTCCTTCGCAGCCAAAGGTTTGGGAGCATTCTTACTGCTGGGCGTATCGCCATCGCTACGACCGGCCTCGACGGAGAGAGTCTGGTTCCCGAGTCCGCTTCGGAGCTCGAGCGCATCTACCGTCAACTTCGCCGCTGGCTCCAAAAGCGTTACACGAATGATCTTGTGGCCTACAGCGAGGCTTTTCCGCCCGGACAGCGCAAAGTCGTCCGATACCCCAGCTTTTGGCTGGCGCCTCACGCCCGTAACTGGGTGCTCAGCCATTCGGACGCTGTTCTGAGGCAGTTCCGCACTGGTGCCGTTGTCTTCGTACCAAGCCCATCCGATGCAACCGGGATCGCCTAACAATGCGGTGGAGCTAACCCCCGGAGCGCGTCAGCTAGCAGCAAAGCCGCCGCGGGATGGCGGGGCAAGCGCTAGTCGACCATCTTGAAGGCCGGGAAGTCCTTGGTGAGGCGCTCACGGTATTTGGCGGCCTCGGCGCTGTTGCCGGCCTTCTCGAGGGCGCGGCGGGCCTTGTCGAGGGCGACCGGCTCGAGTTCCGGGTCGTTGGTCAAGAGTTGGGCGACGACGACGTAGTGGTTGGCGGCCTCCTGGAATTTTTTCCGCTCGAACTCGATGTCGCCGGAGACGAGGCGGATCCTGGCGTCGACGACCCCCTCGGGGCGGAGCTTGGCGCCTTCGGCGGCGGCGGCCTCGGCCTCGTCGAGGCGGTTGAGGGCGAGCAGGGCGCGTGCCTTGTCGAGGAGTGCGTCGGCCTTCCACTGGGGATGTTCCTCGACGGCGAGCAGGTAATCGATCGGCTCGAGGGCGGCCTTCGGGTTGGCGATCTCGAGGTAGGATTTCCCGAGGAGGCGCCAGACGGCCTTGGGTGTCTGGCGTGGTTCGGACGGGGTGCTGCCGAGCACGAGGTAGCGGGCGGCGGCGGTGAAGTCATTGTCGTTGAACACCTGGTTGCCGAGCCAGCGGTAGACTTGCTCGGGAACCTCGGTGCTTGAGCCGCCGTCGATGGCCAGGTCGACCTCCTTGGCCAGCTCCGGAACGTCCTGGCGGCTGAACAACGAGAGGACCAACAACAGCCCGGCCTGCTTCCCGTAGGTCGGGCCGTCGAGTTCGCGGGCCTTGCGCAGGTGCGGCTCGGCCTCCTCTGGCTTGTTGGCTTTGAATTGTCCCCAGCCGATCCAGTAGTGGGCGTTGGCCAGGATGCCTGGCTCAAGGTCGGGGAATTTGGCGACCAGGCTCTGGTAGCGGCTGACCATCGCCTCGAGGTCGCCCTCGTCGCGCTTGATGACTGCGCTGCGCTGCCATGCCAGGCTTGCAAGCCCTTTGGCCTCAGGCTGGTCCTGGATGGTGATGAGGCGGTCGAAGTCGCGCAGGGCGGCCTTCGGGTCGCCGACCTTGAGGTAGGACTCGCCGCGCTTGGCAAGCGCCTGAGGGAGGCGCGGGTCACTGGCGCAGGTATCGATAAAGGTGGTGAGCGAGGCGATGGCCCGCTGGTGGTCGCCGGAGTCAGCCATGGCCCAGCCGCGCTGGTAGAGGAGCCCGGGGCGGTTGCGGTCGCTGACCAAGGCGGCGTCGATGGTCCCGTAGACTTCCGCGGCGGCCTCCGGCTTGCCGCCGATGTAGAGCGACTCGGCCTTCATCATCAGGGCGGTGTGGATTTTCGGGTCCTGCGGGCGGCCCTTCCGGTAGATTTCCAGAAACCCGTCGACCTGGTCCGGGACGTTTTTCCCGTCAATGTTGTAAAAGCACAGGATCCGGTTGTAGCTCGCCTCGAAAGCGAGCGGGTTCTCGGCCGGGACGGCGCGCTCGACCTCGCGGAAGGTGGTGAGCGCCTCGCTCCAGCGTTCGAGCTTCATGAGCGCCATGCCGGCAAACATCATCCGGCGGGCCTCAAGGACACCCTCCGCCTTGAGGTCGCTGCGTTGGAACAAGGCGATGACCTCCTTGAAGTTGCCCTTCTCATACTCACTCCCCATCAGGGCGATCTGCGCCTGCGGGCGGAACTTTTGAAGATCCGCGGTGGTCATCACCTTGCGCAGATAGCCGCTGGCGAGCTCGTGCTGCTTGAGGGTGGTGGCGATCAGGCCGGCCTGGAGGGTGGCCTCGCCGCGGACCTCGGGAGGGGCGGTGCCGTTGGCGAGCGCCTCGTAGTTTTTCAATGCCTCGGCCAGCTTGCCCGCCTTCGCCTGAAGGTGGGCAAGGGCGAGGCGTGCACGCTCGAGGTAGACGTTGCCATTCGGGTCGGCCAACACCTTGTTGTAGGCAATGATCGCCTTTTGGTCGGCGCCGAGGAGGTTGTGGCAGGTGGCAACATAGAACAACGCCCGGTGGCGGTCTTCCGGGCGCACCGCGTTGTCGGCCACCGCTTCAAAGAACTCCCCCGCGAGCAGGTATTCCTTGCGGGTGTAGTGGTCGACGGCAAGTTGGTGGGCCGCGGCGGCAGTCCACCGGCCGCCGCGCGGGTAGCGGTTGAGGACGATCTGGAAGCTGCGCCGCCCCAGGTCGGCCGCGCCGGTTTGGTAGTGGCACTGGCCGAGGTAATAATAGGCTCCGGGGGTGTTGGCGTGGTTCGGGAATTGCCGGATGTAGTCCTCGAAGATCGGGATGGCGCGCTGGTAGAGATCGAGTTGGACCTCGCGTGCCGGGGCGGCGCGGGCGCTGTCATAAAGGTTCTGGCCGCGGGCGAACAGGTCGTTGCCAGGGTCCGCCCGCAGCGCCGGGTCGACCGGCACGGCGGCGGGTGGATTCTGGGCGCTGAGCGGCACCGCGGCAAACAACCCGGCGCAGGCGGCAATAGTGAGTCGGGCAAGCACGTCGGGGGAAGCTACCTGAAAATCCCCAAAAGCCAATGGCCAATAATCCCCGGGGCGGTCGCCGAACGGGCATGCGCGGCGGCTACTCCTGGCGTGGCCGCTCGGTGGCGAAGGAGATATTCCAAATCCTGGCCCTGCTGATGATGTCGATGACCTCGACCATCGTTTGATAGGACGCGCCCGCATCCCCGCGCAGCCGCACCGGCTGGCTTTTGTTGACCCGGGCGATCGCCTCAAGCCGCGTCTGGAGCTGCTGGCGGGTCAGCTCCTGGCTGGAAATGAAGATCCGGCCGTCCTTGTCGACGTTGATGACAATTTCGCTCATCGAGCGGTTCGGCTCGGCCCCTTCCTGGGAGCTTGGCACCGAGATGCGCATGTCGGTCTCCGAGCGGGAGAACTGCCAGGTGACGATGAAGAACGTCAACAGCAGGAAGACGATGTCGATCATCGGCGCCAGCTGCATTTGCGACGCCTCAGGCTGGTGGGTGCGGAATTTCATCGTGCGCCCGGGGGTGTTAGATTCCTTCCAGGTCGATCCGGTCGTCGCGCAGGCCTGCGGCGGGTTCGTCCTGGCGGCGTGCGTCGGGCTGGTAGGCGCGCGGGGTGGCGGCGGATCGCTGGAGCTGGGCGGAGAGCATCGCGAGGAGGTGGGTGGCAGCGGCCTCCATCTCCGAGACGTAGCGTTGGACGCGGCCGCGGAAGAACGAGTAGAAGATCAGTGCGGGAATGCCGATCATGAGGCCCGAGGCGGTGGTGATGAGCGCTTCGGAAACCCCCGAGGCGAGCTGCATTTGGCGCACGCCCTCGAATCCGCCGGTGGAGATCTCAAGGAAGCTTTTGATCATGCCGACGACGGTGCCGAGAAGTCCGACCATCGGTGCGATCGACCCGATGTCGGCAAGGTAGGTGATCCGCTGGTAGAGGATCCCGGCTTGGCGGGACCCTTCGGCCTGGGCGATTTCGCGGACTTCCGAAAATGCGGTCCCTGAGTTCTTGGTGGCGAAATCCAGGGTCCGCAGGGTGATGCGGGCCATCGACTGGTTGTGGCGCTGCGAGTAGGCGATAAGCCCGAGGTAGTCGCGTTTGCGGATCAGCGCCTCGGCGGTGTCCATGAACCGGTCGCTGACCACGGCGTTGCGCCGGATCGTCAGCATGAACAACAGGATCATGACCACCGCGGCCACCGACAAGAGCGCCAGCGGGTACATCATGACGCCACCGGCCTCGACGAAATCCAGGAAGTTATGGTTCGGGCTGGGAGCCGCGCCAGCCGCTTGGCCGGCGGCGGCCGCTTGGGCGCTGGCGGCAGCTGGAACCAGCGCGACAAGGGCAAGGGAGCGGAAAATCAGTTTCATGGGAACGTCAGGAGCGCGCCAGTGTAGCCGATGCGGGCGGCGACGCAAGTGCCGCGGACGGACGCGAGCTAGCGCTCCATGCTCCATGACTTGAGGGTCATCCGCACGTCGCCGATAAACACCTCGGCGCGCAGCTCCAGAGGCAGCCGGTTGGCGTCGTCGCTGAGCCACAGGGTGGCGCTCTTCATCTTGGTATACGGCTTGAGGGTGAGGTCCTCCTGGATCCGCTCCATTTCCACGGAAAGCTTGATGGCATTCTGGCCTGCGGCTTTTTCCCGGCCAAGGACGCGTACGGTGATGAGTTGCCCGCGGTTGGTCGGATGGGAGACGACGACCACCGAGTCGCCCGGGTCGAGCTTCTGGCTGCGGACAAACAGGAGCGTGGAGAACAGGTCGCGGACGTCCGGGTAGCTCAGGGCGCGCGTTTGGGTCTTGGAGGTGGTGGAGCCGGCAAGCGTCTCGACCTCCGATGAGTTCACCCCGGTGCGGGTGAAGACCGCCGTGGTGACGACCGTGCCGTCCCGGTCCTTCTCGTTGGCGATGAACTTGAGCGGCTGGCGGGTCCGGGAATCAAGCAGCGAGGTGAAGGAGAACTCGTACGGGAAGAGCGTCGCCGCCACCCCCTTGCTGCTCCCAACCGCACTGGCCACGTAGAACCCCGGGTAGCTCGGGTCTTTCTTGCCGAGTTTCAGGGTGAATTTGCCCGCCTCGACCATCCCTCTCCAGCTCAGCGAGTAGGTCAACTCGGTCGGAGCAAGCGGTGGCAACCCCGCGGGCTTGTCCGCGGTCAGCCGGCCCTCCCATTCAGGCGCCGCCGCCATCGCCGTGGCCGTCCAACCCGCCAGTAAGATGACCATCCACGATGACTTCATAATCCCGATGATTAACCTGCATTCATCCGCAAGGACAGGAGCAATCGAGGCGAACGCGAAATGATTCCGCTCAGCCTTTGGAGCGGACGAGGTAGCCATGCATCAGCTCGGCGAGCTCCGCGTGGTCGAGGCCGTAATTGTCCCCCAGCGATGCTTGGTAGCCGCAGAAATTTTCATTGAGGGCGTGGAGCCGCCCACCGACTGCCGTGGGCGGCGAGCCGGCGACAAACGAGAAACCAACCAGCTTCTGGCGCGTCAGCCCGGCCTGGATGCTCGTCGCTCCGATGGCGGCGATGTCATGCCACAAGTACCGGCGCTTGCGCCACATCGTGCAGGATGTGAACCCGTCGGAATCAAGCTGTAGGTAGCTCGCTCCTGGAAGCTGGTTGAGGATCCCGACAAGGATGCCGAGACTGAAGAACGGAATCGCCACCAACGGGATCATCGTCCTCCAGTCGTCGGCTGCTCGAGGCATCCATAGCGCGAAGGCCACAAAGATCGCGCTGCCGACGGCGACAAGCAGCCATTTGCGCCGCGACGGGCGCAGAATCAGGATCGGATCAGCCATGGTCTCAAGCTCCGATTCTAACCAATGCACCTGCCCGGTGCAAGCCGCCAATCGATCAAAGGTCCGGCCAATAATCGTCGTAAATTTCATGATCACTTCATAATCCCCGATAATCGCGCTGAGAAATCGTCCGCGCTGAGAAATCGTCCGTCACCGCGCTGAGAAATCGTCCGTCACCATCTTCCCCATCTTCCGTCGCTGGCGTGCAGTCGGCAGCACCCGCGAATGGAGGCATGGGGAAAACCGCAGCTTGACCGTTTTGGGGCGGGGTGATGGTCTGGCGAGCCGCTGAGGCGGGAAAAAATCAACGAGCATGACAAGCGAGCAGGAATTCAAGGTGATGGGTGGCGGTGCGGGTGCACGGTGGATGGCTGGGATTTTCATGGGTCTCGCGGGATTGGCGGGGGTGGCGACCGGGCAGATCAGGCTTGAGGTCGTCGAGGGAGGCGCAGCGGAGCCCGCGCCGGCGAAGAAGGCCGAGCCGGTCGGCGAGAAGCCGGGGTTGGCGGTGGCACCATTTGACGCGGACGCGGCGGCCAAGCACCGGGCGGCGTGGGGGAAGCATCTTGATGTGCCGCTGGAGGTTGAGACGGTGATCGGGTTGAAGCTTGGGTTGATCCCGCCGGGTGAGTTCATGATGGGCTCGCCGGAGGATGAGGAAGGCAGGCAGCGCGGCGAGGATCTTCACAAGGTGCGACTGACCAAGCCATTCTACCTGGCGCTGTGCGAGGTGACCCAGGACGAGTATGAGGCGATCATGAACGACAACCCGAGCTATCGGGCAGCGCGGTTGGCCCGCACGAAGCAGAACTACGACGTCGACACGAGCCGGTTTCCGGTCGAGCGGGCCTCGTACATTGAAGCGCTGGAGTTTTGCCGGCGCTTGTCGGAGCTGCCGAGTGAGAAGGCGGCCGGGCGGGTGTTCCGGTTGGCGACGGAAGCCGAGTGGGAGTATGCGGGTCGTGCCGGAGCGGCGACGGCCTTTCCATTCGGGGCCGGGTGCAACGGCGAGCAGGCGAACGTCAACGGGAAGCATCCGTACAAGATGGACAAGCCGGGGCCATCGCTGAACCGGCCGGCAACGGTGGGGTCGTTTCCTGCCAACGCGTTCGGGATCTTTGACACGGTTGGCAACAAGTGGGAGTGGTGCGCGGACTGGATCGGCGCCTACCCGAAGGATGAGGTCACCGAGAACCCGACCGGCCCCGACAAGGGGGAGGCACGGGTGGTCCGCGGCGGCTCGTGGCGCAATCCGGGCGTCGATTGCCGCGCGGCCATGCGTTACGCCTATGATCCGCGGATCAAGGCCTATGATGTGAGCTTCCGGATCGCCATGGATGTCCCGGAAGTTGCCGCACCGAAGGCTGCCGGGGCGGATGCTGGCGCGCCGGCCGCCGGCGAAAAGAAGGATGAGGGCGTCGTCATCGAGTTCAACCTTGGCGGGTTGGGCGCCGCTCCCGCGCCCGCCGACGAAGCGCCTGACAAGGCCGTCGGTGGCAAGCTGGTCTCGCCCACGACCGGGATGGAGTTTGTCCGCATCGAGCCGCTCGGGATCTGGGTGGCGAAATATGAGACGACCAACGGCGAGTTCCGCAAGATGGTCGCGGACCACGACAGCAAGACGGTTGACATGATCACCCTGAATGGCGACCGGCAGCCGGTGGTCAACGTGAACTTCGTGCAGGCGCGCGACTTCGCCAACTGGATGACCGAGAAGGACAAGGCCGCGGGCACGTTGCCCGCCGGGCATGTCTATCGGCTGCCCTATGAATCCGAGTGGGTGGCGTTCGCGCGCTGCGGGACGGACAACGAGTTCCCGTGGGGCAAGACGTGGCCGCCGACGACTGGCAACTACCACGGCGAAGAGGGGATCGGACGTTCAGACAAGATTGCCGGGGTCGAAGACGAGTTTGTCGGCCCATGCGATGTTGAGCAAAGCGGCGCGAACCGCTGGGGGCTGTTCGGGGTGGGCGGAAATGTTTGGGAGGGATGCTCTTGGCAGAATGACTTCCGCGAGGCTGGAGCGTGGCGCGGCGGGTCGTGGGATACCGGGACGATCGGGATGTCCCGGATAACCTTCCGCAGCGTTGGCAGCCCGGGGTACAAGTTTCCGAATTACGGGTTCCGGTTGGTGCTCGCGCCGTACACCGAGCCGAAGGGCGAGGATGGAGCGGAGCCGGAGGCAAAGTGATGGCGGCCCCGCCGGACAATTCGCGGAGCTTTTCGTGGGAACCCGATGTTGTTGCGGCAACTACTGGGTGCGGACGATGAGCACGCGGCGATCAAGCATCCGCTGGTCTTCGGTGCCGTTCGGGTACATCGGGTAGTTTTCGCCGAACCCTTGGGCGGTGAGCACGGCGGCGGGG
The DNA here is from genome assembly GCA_044373465.1 of Akkermansiaceae bacterium. GTDB lineage: Bacteria > Verrucomicrobiota > Verrucomicrobiia > Verrucomicrobiales > Akkermansiaceae > JBILQA01. The sequence goes on from JBILQE010000007.1 coordinate 78,073, forward strand.
AGGCGATAGCGCAGGGTTAGCTCGTCGAAGATCCGGCGGGCGCGCTCGACCGAGAGGTCCATGTTGAATAGCGCAGCGCCATCGGTGCTGGCGTGCCCTTCGACGTCGAAGCGGGCGCGTGGGTCCTTGTCGATGACCTCGCGGATCACGCCGGCCATTTGTTCGATCGACCGGCGGGATTCGGCGTCAAGAAGTTCAGCCGAACCGCGGACAAACAGGACCGGCACGGCGACGTAGGGGAGCTCACGGGCTTGATTTTCCTCAACGACAACGACGACGTTGCGCTGCGGGTCGTATTCCCGGCGGATGATGACATCCTCATGGACCTCGATAAACTCCGGGGCGCGCGGAGGAGGCGGCAGGACGGGGATCTCAATGATCCGTGGCTCGATGAAGAACTGGCGGCGGACGATGACCGGGTCGATCGGCTCAAGCCGGAGGCGGCGGCGTTCCTCGCGGCCTTGGCGTTCACGGGCTTCGAGTTCGACCGGGTCCAATGGCACCGCGGGTTCGAGTTCCTCGACCCGGGTCGGGCGCGGGCGCTCGCGGTCTCGCTCGCGGGTTCTCACGTCGGGTGATGCTGGCCGCGGTTGGCGTCCCGGACGGTCGACCACCTCCGGGTCGGCCGGCTCTGCTGGGACTGCCGGGTCAAGGTCGGTGCCTGCGGCGTCCACGCGGGAATCGGCCGCGGGGCCGGGGCGGCCGCGGGGTGCTTCCCGGTCGGCGGCCGGGCGAGGTTGCCGTCCGGGGCGGTCAACCACCGCCGGATCGGCCGGCTGGGCTGGGACCGCCGGATTGGCCGGTTCTGCGGCGACCGCCGGATTGGCCGGCTCTGCTGGGACCGCCGGGTCAAGGTCGGCGGCTGCGGCGTCCACGCGGGTGTCGGGTTTGGCGGCATCGGCGCGACCGCGGGGCGCCTTCGGGTCCCTGGCGGGAGTGGCGGCTTCGTCGCCGGCAGCCTGGTCGGTAGCCAGCTTGGCGGCGGCGGCCTCCGTGGCGGCTTGTTTGGCGCGGGCTTCAGCGTCGGCGGCCTCCTTGGCGGCCTCGGCGGCCGCGTTGGCCGCGGCGTCCTTGGCAGCCGTGGCTTCCGCGACGGCCTGGGCGGCGGCATCCGCCATGGCCGGATCTGCCTTGGCGGCAGCAGCCTGTGCGGCGGCCAGCTTGCGGGTTGCTTGGTCAGCAACGGCCTTGGCGTCATCGTAGGCCGCGGCTGCCGCGTCGGCTTCCTCGGTGACGGGCTGAACCGGTCGGGCTGGCGGGGCGACCTGGGCGGGAAGCGCTGCGGTGAGCAGCAGGGTGAAAAGCACGGACGGTTTCATAAGGTGAATGTCGCTTGGGGTGGGCAGGGGGTTCTGGTTTTCCCCGCAGGTCCCGCGCCGACCCCTCGGTGCAACGATAAGCGGCGTATCATCAGCGGTTGCTGACAATCGTTTGGAGGCCCGGCGCGGGTGCTCCTCCGGTCATTCGGCACGCTGGCGCGGCAGAACCGGGCAGGATGCAGTGTGGCGGAGATTACCCCTTTCGGCCGAGTTGCTCAAACTAGGCGTTGAGTTCGCGAGGACGTGGGAGGAAGCATTTGGGGCTTGGAATTTCGTGGAGTGGCCGGAACAGTGCCGCTGAATTAACTGCCAAGTTTCATGAACAAGCCCACCGACGCCCGCCGCCCGTTTTCCTCCCAAGTGTTGGATGGATCCGACCGTGCCCCAAGCCGGGCGATGTTGTATGCGGTTGGGTTCAAGAAGGATGATTTTGCCAAGCCGCAGATCGGGATCGCCTCGACGTGGAGCCAGGTGACGCCGTGCAACATCCACATCGACAAGCTCGCGGAGGAGTCGGCCAAGGGGACCGACGCGGCGGGCGGGAAGGCGTTGATTTTCAACACAATCACCATTTCCGACGGGATTTCGATGGGGACCGAGGGGATGAAATACTCGCTGGTGAGCCGCGAGGTGATCGCCGACTCGATCGAGACGGTCATCGGCTGCGAGGGGATGGACGGGCTGGTGGCCATCGGCGGGTGCGACAAGAACATGCCCGGCTGCTTGATCGCCATGGCGCGGCTGAACCGGCCGGCGGTGTTTGTTTACGGTGGGACGATCTTGCCCGGCTGCGCGACCATCAAGGGGGAGCAAAAGGATCTGGATGTCGTCTCGGTGTTCGAAGCGGTCGGCAAGCATGCCGCGGGTGAGTTCAGCGACGCTGAGCTCGAGACCGTTGAGTCATGCGCCATCCCGGGCGCCGGGTCGTGCGGCGGGATGTACACTGCCAATACGATGGCCAGCGCGATCGAGGCGCTTGGCATGTCCCTGCCGAACAGCTCCGCCCAGGCTGCCATCAGCGACGACAAGATGCGCGACTGCTTTGACGCGGGCGTGGCGGTGATGCATCTTATCGAGCGAGGGATCCGCCCATCGGACATCCTGACGCGCGAGGCATTCGAGAACGCGATCACGGTGGTCATTGCGCTCGGTGGGTCGACCAACGCGGTGCTGCACCTGCTGGCGATGGCCCACGCGGCCAACGTGAAGTTGAGCATCGATGACTTCACCACGATCGGCGCGCGAGTCCCGGTGCTGGCGGACTTGAAGCCCAGCGGCAAGCACGTGATGGCCGACCTTGTGCGGATCGGCGGGACGATCCCGTTGATGAAGATGTTGCTCGATGCCGGGTTGCTGCACGGCGAGTGCATGACGGTGACGGGCAGGACGATGCGTGAGAACCTTGAGAAGCTGGCGACGCCGTACCCTGAGGGTCAGACGATCATCCGGCCGCTGGACAACCCGATCAAGAAGGACAGCCACTTGCGGATCCTCTACGGGAACATTGCGCCAGGCGGGGCGGTGGCGAAGATTTCCGGCAAGGAAGGCGAGCGCTTCACCGGACCTGCGCGGGTGTTTGATTCCGAGGAAGATGCGATGCACGCGATCCTCGATGGCAAGATCATTGATGGCGACGTGATCGTCATCCGCCGCGAGGGACCGAAGGGTGGTCCCGGAATGCGCGAGATGCTTGGCCCCACCAGCGCGGTGATGGGTCGGGGCTTGGGTAAGACGGTGGCGCTCATCACGGATGGACGGTTTTCCGGCGGCAGCCACGGGTTTGTCGCCGGTCACATCACGCCGGAAGCCCATGTCGGTGGGCCGATTGCGCTGCTGCGCGATGGCGACGTGATCACCATCGACGCGGTCAACAACGAGATCAACGTGGACGTCAGCGACGCGGAAATGCTCGCCCGCCGCGCGCTGTGGAAGGCCCCCGAGCCGCGCTACCGCCGCGGGGTCTTGGCAAAGTACGCCTCGCACGTGACCTCCGCGAGTGAAGGCGCGGTGACCGATGCGGATCTATGAGGAGCGGAATGGCTTGAAGCAGGTGATTCAGCGCCGAGGCGCTTGAGGATCTTGCAGGCAAGCGGCGCCTTCAACTCAACGTGCCTTGAAACAGCCTCTGTGCACCCATTTTTTGGGTTCACCCAAAGGCGCCGCAGGATACATTAAGATATTGAAGAAAATCCTCATCATAGCCGGGCCAAACGGAGCGGGGAAAACGACCTTTGCCGAGGAGTTTCTTCCGAATGAGGCGGCGTGCCCGGAGTTTGTGAATGCGGATCTGATTGCCGCTGGGCTGAGCCCGTTTCAGCCTGAGAAGGTGGCCGTTGCGGCCGGGCGGCTGATGCTGGAGCGAATCGCGGCGCTGGTCACCGGCGGGAAAAGTTTTGCCTTTGAAACAACGCTGGCCACCCGCGGCTATCTCCGCCGCATCCCGGTGTGGCAGGCCGCGGGCTTCCAGGTGAAGCTGAGCTTTCTCAAGCTGCCGGATGCGGATTTTGCCATTCGGAGGGTGGCCCAGCGTGTTCGCTTGGGTGGGCACAACATCCCTCCGGAGACGATTCGGCGCCGGTTTGACCGCGGATGGGAGAATTTGCAAAGCGGCTACCTTGAGGTTGTGGATGAGTGGTCAATCTACGATGCTTCCATGTCTCCCGCCGTACTCATGGAGACGGGAGACAACCGTCCACCGCTGAGGCTCATGGAAGATCCTGTCCCGTATCGCGCGAAAAATCCGGTTCGCGTCGAACCGCTCAACGACCCCGATTTCATCGGTGCGGAAGCCGCCTTCAAGCGAGCCTCGGCCAACGCCATTGCGCGCGCTCGTGCTGCGGGGCTGGAACCGGTCATTGCCGCGACCGCGATGGAGCCGCAAGAAGCTGCCGAGGGTTAGCCTGGGCCCGGCTGGGGGCAGGAAACATGCAGATGTTCCTCATTTCTGGCAGGTCACTGCTTCGAGAGAGTGTGGATGAACTACGACCAGATCAGCACACGTCAGAATTGATTTCGATGCGCTCGCCCACAGAAATTAACCCTGATCTATAGGGAAGCAACCTCCGTTTTTAGAGCTCAAGGGCGACCTTGGAAGGGGTGTTGCCACCAAGAAGTCTTGGGGAGGAGCGGCGTTTGCCCCGCCGAAACTCTCACGAGTTTCGCTACGAGAGGGAGTTTCGCTACGAGAGGGAGTTTTGCTACGCGGATGGGCGAATCTAGCTGGCGACCTGCGCCCTAGCGGGAGCGGGTTTTTTTGCGAGGCAGCCTGGGCAGTCTTGGGCGAAATGGCCTGGGAGGATTTCGCGCAGCGGGACCGGGCCGGTGGTCAGGCAGAGTGACGGGTCGCCGAGGGTGTTGCGGGTGCGGAACGAGCACCCGTCGGGTGGCGAGGTGAGGTTCGGGGGAAGGCCGGGGATGGTGTGGAGGATCTCGCCTTTCGGTTGGGCGGCGGGGATCGAAGCGAGGAGTGCGCGGGTGTAGGCGTGGAGCGGATGGCGGAAGATCTCGGCGGTCGGCGAGCTCTCGATGATGCGCCCGGCGTACATCACGTTGACGTGGTCGCAGATTTCGCTGACGACGGCGAGGTCGTGGGTGACGAAGATGACCGCGGTGCCGAGTTGTTCCTGGCGGGTTTTGATGAGGTCGAGGACCTGTTTTTGGACGGTGACGTCCAGGGCGGTCGTTGGCTCATCACAGATCAGGAGTTCCGGGCGGGTGATGAGTGCCATGGCAATCATGACCCGCTGGCGCATCCCGCCGGAGAACTCGTGGGGGTAGGAATGGATGCGGCTTTCGGGCTCGGGGATGCCGACTTCGGCGAGGGCGTCGATGGCGCGGTGGAGCGCCTGTTTCCCATGCAGGTTCTCATGGAGTTCGAGCGGCTCCATGAGCTGGGTGCTGACCCGCAGGTACGGGTTGAGGGAGGTCATCGGGTCCTGGAAAATCATCGCGATGCGTTTGCCGCGGATTTTCTGGAGGTCCTTTTCGGAGGTTTTGAGCAGGTCGATGCCGTCAAACATCGCGGTGCCGGCGTGGATCCGCCCGGGCGGCTGGGGGATGAGCCCGAGCAACGAGTAGCAGCTGACCGACTTCCCCGAGCCCGACTCGCCGACGATCCCGAGGGTGGCGCCGCGGTCGACCGAGAAGGAGACATCCTCGACGGCGTGGACGATGCCGTTGCGGGTGTGGAAGCGGGTGGTGAGGTTCTTGACGTCGAGCAAGGGCATGGCCGGGATTTTCTGGGTGATTTCCAGGATGATTCGCGGGGAATTAAATCAAGCGTGGGCGCGGCGGCGAGCCTCGGGTTGACGAAAATGTTACTCCTTCTCGTGGTGGCGCTTTTCGCTGCTGCGCGAGCGCACCGAGAAGGTGATCGGCAGCCCCGGGCTCGGGTGGGCTTCGCGGATCCGGTTGGCGAGGTATTGCTCGTAGCGCTCGTGGATGAGGCGCTTGTCGTTGACGAACAGGATGTAGGTGGGCACCGGGATGGCCGTGTACTTTTCGTTGATCGCGGTGGTGGCGTAGAAGAGCTTGAGGCGCTTGCCGTGTTTTTTGTGTTCGGCCGGCGGGATCTTCTGGAATGCGAGGTGGAGCAGCCGGTTGAGTGCGCCGGTGCCCATCGGGTGGGCGGCGCTGTCGCGGACTTTGAGGGCCTCGCGGAGGATCCGGTCGACCGACTGGCCGGTTTTCGCGGAGGTGGCGATGAACGGCGCGTAGTCGAGGAAGAACAACTCGCGGCGGACGTGCTCGGTGATTTCCTCGAGGCGGGCGGAGCGCGAGGCGCCGGGGTGGTAGAGGTCGAACTTGTTGAGGACGATCAGGCACGGCTTCCCTTCCTCTTTGATCGTCTTGGCGATCCGGCGGTCCATGGCGCTCACCCCTTCGGCGGAATCGATGACCAGCAGGCACAAGTCGGAGCGGCGGATCGACTTGGTCGTGCGCATCGCCGAGAAGACCTCGACGGAGGTGTCCATCTTCGAGCGCTGCCGCAGGCCGGCGGTGTCGATGAGGGTGAATTTCTCGCCTTCAAAGGTATACGGGACGTCCAGGGCATCCCGGGTGGTGCCCGCGGTGGCCGAGACAATCGTCCGCTCGCTGCCGAAGATCGCGTTGACCAGCGACGACTTCCCGACGTTCGGCTTGCCGACGATCGCCAGCTTCAGGCCGGTGCCGGCGACTTCCTCGGCGATGGCGCCTTCCTCCTCAGCGAGTGGGGCAAGGATGGCGTCCATTTTCTCGGCCAGGATGTTGAACCCGAGGCCGTGCTCGGCGGAGACCGGCAGCCCGGCGCCAAATCCGAGGGAGGCGAAGTCGCCGACCATCGCGTTGAACTTGTCGGTGTCGGCCTTGTTGATGAGCAAGAGGATCGGCGTCTTGTTCTTGCTCTTGCGCATTTTCACGGCGAGCGACTGGTCGATCGGGGTGATCCCGTCACGGGCATCGACGACGAACAGGATCAGGTCGGCGGTTTCCATGGCGATGTCCGCCTCCATCGTCACTTGGGCGAGAAACCCGTCGTCGAGCGAGGCTCCGATCCCGCCGGTGTCGACGACGGTGCACGGCCGCTCGGTCAGCGCGCAGGGTGCGGCGATCCGGTCGCGGGTCACCCCGGGCTGGTCGAGCACGATGGCGATGCGGCGCCCGGCAAGGCGATTGAAGATGGCGGACTTCCCGACGTTCGGGCGTCCAACGATGGCAACGGTGGGCATGCCGGCAAAGTGGCCGCAGCACGCACCGGGGGCAAGCGCCGACTTGCCCGGGGATCGGGGGTCGGGGAGCGGGCAGTTCTCTTACCGACACCCGACACCCGCCTCTCACGCCGCGAGGCGCGGGCCGCGGAGGAGGTGGATGCCTTGGCGGATGTATTCGACCATCGACAGGACGGTGAAGAGCGAGGCGACCAGCGCCGGGTAGACCGGCGAGAATGGGACAACCTTGAGCATCACCCAGCCGAGGGCGAACATCTGGAAGAACGTCGAGGCCTTGCCGGTCCAGTGGGGGACGAACTGGATCTCGCAGCGGGCGACCTGGAGGACCCGGATGCCGGAGAGGATGATGACGTCGCGCAGGATCACCAGGGAGGCGAACCACCATGGGATATGCCAGTCGCCGGTCCCCCAGCCGACCAGCCAAAGGGTGGTCACGCTGGTGAGCATCAGGACCTTGTCGGCGAGCGGGTCGAGAAACGCCCCGAGCTTCGAGCGCTGGTTGAACCGCCTGGCAATCCACCCGTCGAGCCCGTCGGAGGCCGCCGCGGTGACAAATACCGCTAGCGCCGCCCAGCGGAGCGCGTCGTGCGGCTGGCCGTGCCCGACGCTCCGGCCATATGCAATTGCCAAGACAGCAAATACCGGCACCAAGATAATCCGGGTGACGGTGACCTGGGTGGCGAAAGTCATCGCCTAGAGGTTCCCACCAGTTGGGGTGGATGAGAAGAGCGAAAATCGCCGGATCACCCACAACCAGCCGCGACTTCAGTCGCGCCTAACCCGCGGTTGGGCGATGCGTCCCCGCCGCGCCCGCGAATGAACCGCGCATGAACCGCGCGCAGCCGGTAGAGGCGGCTAGAGGTGGCTGGGGTGGCGTGCGGGTGGCGTGCGGGTGGCGTGCGGGTGCGCTCGCCCTTGCGCTGGGGGCCGGGTGGAGGCAAGTTCCCTGCGTGACTGAGAAGGAAAAGCCCGATCCTGACGATTT
>JBILQE010000051.1:0-25582 GCA_044373465.1 Akkermansiaceae bacterium
TGATCCTCTAGCAGTTGCTGAGGAACAGCGAGAAGATGGCGGACAGAGTGGGATTCGAACCCACGGTGACATCACTGCCACACTCGATTTCGAGTCGAGCGCCTTAGACCAACTCAGCCATCTGTCCGTGAAAATGCGCTTGGCCTGCGCGGCGGAAAGCTAGGAACGCGGGCGCGGGATGTAAAGAGCCCAATTTAGGCCAGCGGATCAATCCTCGCCGAGGTGGAGCCGGTGGAGGATCCGGTGGGCGAAGGGGGCGATCATGAGCGAGGCGACGCCAATCAAGGCGAGCCCGGAAAACAACGCGTAGCCGGAGGCAAACACCTTCGCGGGGGCGGACTCGAGCCGGTCGACCGGTCGAGGCCGTCGAACCTGCGAGACCATCGCCCATGCGGGCCAGGAACATTTAGAAAGGGAAAATCCCTAGACGGTTGCTACCACGGGTATATATTGTTTTCATGGACACCGCGAAGCTCTTCAGCAACGGGCGCAGCCAAGCGGTGCGGTTGCCAAAAGCCTTTCGCTTTGAGGGTTCGGAGGTGATCGTCAGGCGGATGGGGTCCGCGGTGGTGCTTCTGCCAAAATCCGGTGGCTGGGAGGTTCTGGTTGAGTCCTTGGATGGATTCAGCGACGACTTCATGGCCACCCGCGAGCAACCGCCGGTGCAAGCGCGCGAGCTGGACCTGGAATGATGATCCGGCTGTTGGATACTTGCGTCTGCGTTTTTCTCATCCGCCAGAAGCAGCCGGGGATGCTGGCGAGATTTGCGGCATTTGAGCCTGGAGATCTGGGGATTTCGTCGGTCACCGAGTCAGAGCTGCGCTACGGGGCGGAGAAGAGTGCGGCTCCGGGGAAAAATCATCATCAGCTCGATCACTTCCTGCTGTCTTTCCCGGTGCTCCCCTATGGCAGCGCGTGCGCCCGCCACTATGGCGAAATCCGCCGGCACCTGGAAAAGTCCGGCACACCGATTGGCTCGATGGATCTGTTGATCGCGGCACACGCCCGTGCCGAGAAGCTTACCCTCGTCACCCACAACACCCGTGAATTTGCCCGCGTTCCGGGCCTCCTCATCGAGGACTGGGCGGATCCGCTTGGCGACCCGTGAACCTGCGGGAAACGTCCAGGTTTAACCCATGGGTAACACGTCAAGTTCAACACATGGGGAACACTTCTCCCGGCCGCCGGAAAGAGAGTGTTACCCATGTCCTGAGCCAAAAGTTTTTCCGACCCCCGCCAGGAATTGGCGGCCTCCGGGTGTTAGGGTTGCGGGGAATCTTGCGGCGGGAAATTGTGCAATCGCGTGTTCCTTGCCGGGGAAAAATCATTCATTAGATCGGCATGGGGAACCTCTCGAAATCCAAGATCCTCGCCTATCGCCAGTGCCCGAAGCGCTTGTGGCTGGAACTCCACAAGCCCGAGCTGCGCGACGACTCGGCCTCCGAGTTGGTGTTCCAGATTGGCAACCAGGTCGGCGTCGTTGCGCGGACGATCTATGACGCGGGTGGCGTGGGCGAGTTGATCGACATTCAGGCGCTTGGACATGAGCAAGCGCTGGCCCGCAGCGCGGCGCTTTTGCAGAGCGGTGCGGGGCCGATATTCGAGGCTGGGTTCGCGGCTGGCGGCGCGTTGGCCTACGCGGATGTCATGCTGCCTGCCGAGCAGGACGGCGAGGTGGCATGGAAGATGATCGAGGTGAAATCTTCGACCGGGGTGAAGGATTACCACCGGGATGACCTCGCGGTGCAGGCCCACCTTGCCGCCGCCAGCGGCGTCCGCTTGGCTTCCATCTCCTTGGCCCACATCGACAGCTCGTTTGTCTATCCGGGCGATGGCGATTACGATGGGCTGCTCAAGGAGAAGGACCTGAGCGAGGCGACCGCAGCCCGCGGCGACGAGGTGAGGGAGTGGATCCGCGGTGCGCAAGCGGTTGCGGGCCTCGCGGATGAGCCGGTGGTCGCCACCGGCGCGCAGTGCAGCAGCCCGTATCCGTGCGGGTTCGCGGAATATTGCAACCAAGGGAAGGTGCTGCCGGCCTATCCGCTCTCATCGCTGCCGCGGCTCCACCCGAGCCGGCGCCAACAGATCGAGGCGGCGGGCCACGACGATCTCCGGGACGTCCCGGATGAGCTCCTCGGCGCGATCCAAAACCGGGTCAAACAATGCTCGCTGAGCGGCGAGGCCTATTTCGATGCCGCCGGTGCCGCCGCGGACCTCGCGCCGTACGGGTTTCCGGCGTATTTTTTGGATTTCGAAACGGCGATGTTTGCCGTGCCGATTTGGCAGGGAACCCGCCCCTATCAACAGCTGCCGTTCCAGTTCAGCCTGCATGTTCTTGCGGAGAATGGCGAGCTCCAGCACCACGGGTTCCTGGATCTCTCGGGGGATGATCCGTCCCGGGTCTGTGCCGAATCGCTCGTCGCGCTCTGCGGCGACCACGGGCCGGTGTTCGCCTACAGCGCCGGGTTCGAGTGCCGGGTGATGCGCGAACTCGCCGGACGTTTCCCGGAGTTTGCCCCCGCTTTGGAATCCATCATCGCCAGGGTCGTCGACCTGCTCCCGATCGCCCGCAACCGCTACTACCACCCGAGCCAGCACGGCCGCTGGAGCATCAAGGCGGTCCTGCCCGCCGCCATCCCCGGGTTGTCCTACGACCAACTCGATGGCGTCCAGGATGGCGGCATGGCCGTCGCGGCCTTCATTGAAGCAATCGACCCGGCCACCCCCGCCGCACGGAAATCCGAGATCGAGTCCCAGCTGTTTTCCTACTGCCAACTCGACACCCTCGCGATGGTCCGCTTGTGGCAGTTCTTCACCGGCAGGGAGGCGTGACCGCAGCGTTCAACCGCAGAGGCCCAGAGGTCGCAGAGTGATTGCAGGCATCGGGATGTGGTGCTCGGCCACCGGACCATGGGTCGCGCGCCAATTTTTTCGGCCAGGCGTTGCCGAGCTCCTTTTCTTTGGGCGTGTTCTTTGCTATGTTGGCGAGGGTAAGGAGGTGAATCCATGGCGACTTCAACGATCTCATGCGACGGGCAGACGACGATCCCGATGGACATCCAAAGGATTCTCAACGTGAAGGCGGGGGACAAGATCCAGTATTTCGTCGAGCCGGATGGCAGGGTGTCGTTGTTGCCCCGGACGCTCTCGGTGCTGGAGCTTAAGAGTGTTCTGCCAAAACCTGCGGAGCCTGTGAGTGTCGCGCAGATGAATGCCGCGCTGCGGAAGCGCGCTGCGGAGGATTTCTCGCAAGGCGCTTCTTGATGATTGGCCTGGATAGCAATATCGTTGTTCGCTTGCTCGTTCAGGACGCCGCCGCGCAGCTATCCCGCATCCAACGAGCCATGGCGGGTGCATGTTCGGAAGCTGACCCCGCCCTCGTCAATAACATCGTACTCGTTGAAACGGTCTGGGTTTTAGCCAGCGCCTATGGGTATACCAGGCGAGAAATCGCGCACGCGATTGAGGCCTTATTCCAAGTTAAGGAGATTGTACTGCAGAATCCTGACGAGGCGTGGGAGGCACTTACCGGCTACCGCCGCGGCAACGCGGATTTCGCTGATTACTTCCTCGCCGCGATCAACCGCAGACTTGGCTGCAACGAAACGCTCACGTTAGACAGAAAGGCGGCGCGCACAGCCACGTTCCGCGCTGTTTAGTTTTTCTCGCTGTTGTCGCTGCAGACTTCCGCGCTGCTGCGAGTGGCCACTAAACCCCGCGAGCAACCGACGGCTTGAGGCTGCGATTAATAGGAAACGCGCTACCAGGAGTCGGTGCGGAAGGGGGAGGCAGGGAGGCCGGCTTTGTTGTATAGGTTGGCGCCGGCGGGGTTTTGGGCGAAAGCGTAGCGGACGGCGACCGGGGCGGGGACCTGGGGGGATGAGACGACGACGCTGGAGCCATCGATGACGGCGTCGGCCCAGACCCACTTTTTGTCCTCGCCGGCGATGGCGAATTGTTTGAGTGGGGCGCCCTTGTCCTCGGTGGCGGGGCCGAAGGGTGGTTTTTTCCCGACGATGAGTCCGCCGCCGAGCGAGTCGAAGACGATCCGGATCTTGCTGCCTTCGACGCGCGCGGCCTTGAAGAGCGGGCCGCTATGGACGAGGTCTTTTTTCCCGTAGTCGCGGGCGAGGGCCCAGAGCGCGAGGCGTTCGCCGAGGTCGCGCTTGTTTTTCGGGTGGATGTCTTCGGCGTCGCCGATGTCGATGGCGACGGCCATGCCGGTGTTGGGGATCTCGAGCGACTTGAACTGCGCCTGGCGGGTGATCGGCCAGGCGAGGTCCTGGGTCTGCGGGGTGTCGCCCGGGGCGTTGCGCCAGTTGGCGATCTGGACGAAGTAGACCGGGAACGGGTTGTGCCAAGCTTTGCGCATGGAGGCGATCATCGCGCGCATCCGGTGGAAATACGCGTCGGCGCCCGGGCCGCTGCCGTTTTCCCCCTGGTACCAGAGCATCCCCTTGAAGGCGAATGGGATGAGCGGGTGGATCATGCCGTTGTAGAGCGACTGGGTGCGGAACCACCCGTGGCCGCCGACGCCGTGGCGGTCGGTCAGCGGGTGCGGGGCGACCGGGATGCCTTTGAAATTGGCGGCCAGCGGGGTGGTTTTCAGCCAGCGGGTGAGTTTCTCGTGGGAGGGCGACGGCGGGACTGGCGTGCCCGCGGCGAGGGCTGCGCGGGCGGCCACAATCCACGGGTCAAAGGCGTCGAACTCGGCGGTCGGCGTGACGTTCGCGGCAGCCAGCGCGGCGCGCGTTGCGGCCACCCAGGCGGCGGCCTGGTCGAGGCCGATCGGTTCGCCCCACGGGCCGTTGCGGGTGGCGGTGAGTTCCTTTTCCCAGGTGGCGATTGCCTTCTTGTAGGCCTCGGCGGCGCTGGCATTTTCCGGATCATTGATCGCCTCCGGGGACATCCAGCACTCGATCTCGGTGCCGCCGACGCTGCTGATGAGCAGACCGATGGGCACCTTCGTCTCCGCATAAACCTTGCGGGCAAAATAGAACGCCAGCCCGCTGCACCCGCCGGCGGTCTGCGGCGTCACCGGTTTCCAGCTGGTGCTCGTCTCGGGAATCTCGGGCTGCAGGTCCGGGGCGAAATTCTCGTCGAGGCGGATGAACCGGACGTCCGGGAGGTCGGCCGCGGCGATGTCCTCGGTCGCATCGCACCCGCCAAGGCTGAACGCCATGTTCGACTGGCCGCTGCAAAGCCACACGTCGCCGACAAGCACGTTCTTGAGCGTCAGCGTCTTCCCGCCGCCAGCCACGGTTAGCTCGGCGGGCGCGCCCAAGGCGGCTGCGGGTAACGTGACGCTCCATTTCCCGGCCGGGTCCGCCTTGCCTTCGGCCTTCTTGCCGTTGAAGGAAACGCTCACCGCCGTCCCGGGGTCCGCCCACCCCCAGACCGGGACCGGCCGGTCGCGCTGGATGACCATGTCGTCGGTGAACAAGCGGCTCATGCGCAACTCGGCCGCGGCGAGCGCGCCGGAGCTGATGGATAGCGCGAGCAGCAAGGCCGCGGGCAGGAGGCAACGACGAACCGGTGAGCAGAGGGATTTCATCATAAAGCTGGCGGAAGAACCTGCCGTATTGGCAGTCATCCGCGGCCCGGCGTCAATCGGCAAGGCGGCGCGACGTTCCGAAGCTTGCGCCCTGGTAGCGAAGCTCGTGAGAGCTTCGGCTGGGTGAGGCGGGTAGCCTTACGCGTCCGGGCGTTCTGGCGGCAAGCGGTTGTCCCCGCCGAACTTTTCACAAAGTTCGCTACGTGGATTGTTCGCTACGTGGCATCTTCGCCACGGGGGAAGATGGTGCGCGGTACAGGATTTGAACCTGTGACCCCATCGGTGTGAACGATGTGCTCTACCACTGAGCTAACCGCGCGGAAGGTGGAAGGCTGGGTAGCCCAGCGATTGGCGGTTGGCAAGTATTTCTCGCCAGCGGCGGGTTGCCGGTCAGCCATGAAGAGCCTTCATCACTGCCTGTGGTTCGGTTTCAACAACGCGCAGGAGCGCCCTGGCTGGGCCGTCGGGCTGACGTCGGCCTTGTTCCCAGTTTTGCAACGTCTTAATGCTCACGCCGAGCATAGCGGAAAACTGACTCTGGGTGAGCCCGAGTTTTTCCCGCAGTCCCCTGACGTCAACGGTGCTCAAGACCGTCCGGCGGTGCCCAAGCTCCTCTCCGGCCAGAATCGATCCCATCTGCTTGACGCTCGCCACGAGCTTTCCGAAGTCCTTGTCATTCATTTGTATAGGATTTTATCAGGTGCCCCAGCAAAGCGGCCTGCGCGGGTGTTAGATCTTCCTGGCGGTTCTTCGGGTAGGCAAAGAGCAGGAAGGCGGTGTTGCGCTGCCACAAGTAGTAAATAATTCTAATCCCGCCTCTCTTGCCACGTCCTGAGCAAGCCCAACGGAGCTTCCTCAAGCCACCAGAACCCTTGATGAGATCACCCCGGTCCGGTTGTTCAAGCAAGTGCAACTGCAACTGGCGATGTTCCTCTGCGCTCAGCAACGTCGATCTGTTCCGAGTAGACTGGCGACTCGATGAACTCAAGGATCACCGGAGAATGTCCGCCAATGGCGTAGGGTGTCAACGAGGCATTTGCTTGCGGACGTTGGGCACTGGCGGATTTTCGCGGATCGGCGCTCAGAACTCGACGGTGCGGCCGAGCTCGGCGACGGCGACCGCCGATTGCGGGTGGGCGGTGGTGAGCGCGTCGCAGAGGGCGGCGGAGCGGGTCGGCTCGCCGTGGACGAGCCAGACGTTGGATTTCGGGCCGCTGATGGCGCCGAACCATGCCATGAGCTCGGAGTGGTCGGCGTGGCCGGAGAACGAGTCGATGGTCTCGATGGCGGCCTTGACCTGGTATTCGCCGCCGAGGATGCGGACGCGCGGTTCGCCGTCGCGGATTCTGCGGCCGAGGGTGTTTTCGGCGCAGTAGCCGACGAACAGGACGGTGTTGCGCGGGTCGTCGAGGCCGTTCTTGAGGTGGTGGAGGATCCGCCCGGCCTCGCACATCCCGGAGGCGGAGATGACGATGCACTGGCCTTTGCGGGCGTTCAGGTCCTTCGACGCGGCGACTGAGCGGATCAACGTGAGCCCTTCAAAGCCAAATGGATCGCGGGTCTCGAAAAGGAACTCGTAGACCTCGTCGTTGAAGCACTCCGGGTGGAGCCGGTAGATTTCCGTGGCGCTGACCGCCAGCGGGCTGTCGACAAACACCGGAACCACGGGCAGGCGCTTCTCCTCAAACAACTGGTGGAGGACAAACAGCAACTGCTGGGTCCGCTCGACCGCGAACGCGGGGATCAGGATCTTCCCGCCACGCTTCAGCGCCCGGGTCATGACCTCCTCGAGCTTGCTGGTTTCCCCGGTCCCCTGTTCGTGCTCGCGCCCGCCGTAGGTGCTCTCCATCAAGAGAAAGTCGATGTTCTTGGCGTGCACCGGGTCGTGGAGGATCTCGTTGCCCCCGCGGCCGACGTCCCCGGAAAACAAGAACCGCTTGTGCTTCCCGTCCGCCTGGTCATCGACTTCCAGCAGCACCTGCGCGCTGCCAAGGATGTGGCCCGCATCGAGAAACCGCAGCGTCACCCCGGGGGCGACGAGCATCGGCCGGTCGTACCCGAGCGTGACAAACTGGCGCATGCAGCGCTCCGCGTCGCGCTCGTCGTACAGCGGGGTCAGCTCGTCCTCGCCGCGGCGCTTCCGGTGCTTGTTGAGCCACTCGATGTCGCCGGTCTGGATCCGCGCCGAGTCGGCGAGCATGATCTGGCACAGGTCGCGGGTCGCGTAAGTGGCGAAGATGTTTCCGCGGAACCCCTTCTTGCACAAATTCGGCAGGTTGCCGCTGTGGTCGATGTGCGCGTGCGACAAGATCACGGTGTCCACCTCGCTCGGCTCAAAGTGCGGAAAACAACAGTTGATCTGGTACGCCTCGTCCCGGTGGCCCTGGTACAGCCCGCAATCGAGCAGGATCCGCTGGCCGTTCACCTCCAACAGGTGGTTCGATCCCGTCGTCGTCCCCGCCGCGCCACAGAACTTCAGCTTCATAGCCGGCATGTTAGCCCGGGCGCCGCGGTTGCGGCCAGATTATTAGCCGAGGTTGATTGAATGGTCCGGACGATCAGACCGGATTGACCGGAGTGACGGGATTGACGTGATGGACCCGAAGTCCTTGCAAATCCTGCTCCCGGGCGATTCCTTCGGGCTGCCCGATGACTGCCGCCCGATCGTTGCATGACCTGTCGTTTGCCGCCATCGAGGCGGAGCTGGTCGCTGGCGGGCTGGCGCGGCCGCACGCGCGGACGCTGTGGGGGGCGCTGCACCGGCTGGGGGTGTTGGATTTGGAAGCGTGCGAGGGGTTTCTCCCGCCGCTGCGCCGCTGGGTCGCCGAGCATGTTGGCGAGGACCGGAGGTTTTTCCTGGATGCGCCCGAGCTGGTTGACGAGATCCGCAGCAGCGACGGGCTGACGCGGAAGTTCCTCCTGCGGCTGCGCGACGGCCAGACGATCGAGACGGTGCTGATGGGCTACGCCGGGCGCCACACGGTGTGCGTGAGCACCCAGGCCGGCTGCGCGATGGGCTGTGTGTTTTGCGCGACCGGGCAGATGGGGTTTGTCCGGCACCTGCGGCCCGGGGAGATCATCGCCCAGGTCCTGCACGCGCGCCGCGCGCTGCTCGCCGAGCAGCCGGACCGGCGGCTGCGCAACCTGGTCCTCATGGGGATGGGCGAGCCGCTGCACAACTATGACTCGGTTATCTCCGCGCTGGATTCGATCTCGAACCGCGCCGGGATCGGGATCGGCGCATCGCGCATCGCGATTTCCACGGTCGGCGTGGTCCCGGCAATCCAGCGCTTGGCCGCGGAAGGCCAGCCGTATCGGCTTGCGGTGAGCCTCCACGGGTCGACCGAGGAGGAACGCGCGGCGCTGGTCCCGGCGAGCAAGAAATGGTCGCTCGCCGAGCTCATCGACGCGTGCCGGAGCTACGGCGCGGTGACCGGGAAGCGGATCTTTTTCGAATGGACGCTCATTGCCGGGAAAAACGACTCGCCGGCGACCGCGGCGCGCTTGGCAAAGCTCCTCGCCGGCATCGATGCCCACATCAACCTGATCCCGCTCAACCCGACCGGCGGATTCTCCGGCGACGCGACCGACGACCAGGGCGGCCTCGCGTTCCAAAAAATCCTCCAGGACGCCGGGTTCCCGTGCACGTTCCGCCAGCGCCGCGGGATCGATGTCGCCGCCGGCTGCGGGATGCTCAAAGCGGCCAAACGCGCACGCTAAGCGGGGTTGCCGCCAAGGAGGGTAGCCGCTTAAGGGATTTAGCCGCTCGGCTTGGGCTACTTCAGGCCTTCCTTCCACCGGTCTGGATGGCGGGTTTGATGCGCTACGGCAACGATGTGTACCGCTTGCATTCTCTTCAATGATTTCGAAAACAATTTGATAGGGGAAGGTCTCGCAGGGCACCCGCCGGTATGAGCCCTCAATGGTTCGGAAAAGCTGAGGCATTCCCTGGGCCTTACAAATTCCAGCGTAAACTTCGGCGAGAAATCGCTCCGCAAGCTCGGGGTCGATTCGGCGATACCAAATTGCGGCGTCCGCCACTTCCCCGGCCACCTTGGGATGGATCAGCAGGCGCGTCATGCGAGCTGAGCTGACACTTGGGTCTGGAGTTCATCGAGAGTCATCGGCTCCACGATGCCTGCACGAATCTCGCCTGAGCGTTGATCAAACTCCTGGATCTCCGTTTGGTGGAAACCGGCATCGGTTTCCAGGCTTTCCAAAAGTTTTTTCGCCAGAAACGACCGCTCCGCACGTGGAAGTTTCAAAACGTCTTGGATGATCTGCGAATCGGCTGACATCTCCAGACTCTAATCCAATCCCGCCTAGGGTTGCGATCTTTGTGTAGCGAACTTTGTGAAAAGTTCGGCGGGGCAACCGCCGCACGCCAGAACGTTCGAACACGCCAGAGACTTCCCACCTCCCTCAGCCGAAGCTCTCACGAGCTTCGCTACCATCGCGCGGCGGGTGTGGTAAGTTGCAGGAATGCACGGCGAACCGTCGGGCGGGGTGCGCGGGAGGTTTTTCCACCGTTTGGCGCTGGGGCTGGTGGTCACGGCGCTGTTCGTGCTGGTGTGCGTGATCCTGTGGAAGACCGCGCAGGCGTTGTTGTTGATCATCGCGGGGGTGCTCATGGCGGTCATCTTGCGCAGCTGCAGCGGCTTGCTTGTCCGGCTCACGCGCCTGCCCGAGCGCGTCGCGCTGACGCTCACGCTGGTGATGTTGGCCGGGGCGGCCGGGTTGTTGATCTGGCTGTCGGCCGCGCAGGTCGCCGGTCAGGCGGTCGAGTTGCGCGACAAGCTGGTCGATTCGGCCGGCAAGGTGCTCGGGATGGTTCAGGAAACGTCGGCAGGTGAGAAAGTTGCGGCGCAGGCCGAGGTCATCCAGCGGCGGGCGGACATGTCGACGGTCAGCGAGCTATGGACCCGCGCGGCGGGGATTTTCTCGACCACTCTCGGAGCGGTCAGCGGGTTGCTGATCTTTCTCTTCATGGGCGTGTTCTTTGCCTACAACCCGGGTCTGTACCTGGCCGGCTTGCTCCGGCTCGTCCCGCTCGACCTGCGCCCGCGCGCCCGCGTCGTCCTCGCCCAGATCGCCACCACGCTGCGCGGCTGGCTGCTTGGCCAGCTTGTCGGGATGGTTTTTGTGTTTCTGACGATCTGGTTGTTGCTGTGGGCCTTTGGTGTCCCGATGGCGATGCTTTTGGCGCTCCTCACCGGGGCGCTGAATTTCATCCCCTATCTTGGACCGCTCATCGCGGTCATCCCGATCGGTCTCGTCGCCTTCACTCTGAGCCCGGAGGTCGGGATCTATGTGGTGGTCCTCTTCATGGTCATCCAGACCATTGAGAGCGATGTGGTTATGCCGCTGGTGTTCCAAAAGACCGTCGAGCTACCCCCGGCGCTGACGATCGCCGGCCAGCTCGCGCTTGGCAGCCTGCTTGGCGTTCTCGGGATCATCCTGGCCACGCCGATCACCGCGGTGGTCATGGTCATCGTGCGCCTGCTCTACGTCGAGGATGTCCTTGGCGATGATCTTGCCGCCGAGGTTGGCGGGCGCGATCCCCGATCCTGAAGATCTGGACAGGAAACCTGAGCAGGATTAGCGTCGGGAATGCAGAGGATTTCATACACGGAGGCGCGCGACCGGCTGGCGAGCGTGTGGGACGAGACGCTGGCGACGCGTGAACCGGTGGTGATTTCCCGGCGGGGGAAGGAGTCGGTGGTTCTCATCGCCTTGGATGAATGGCAGGGGCTCCAGGAGACTGCCCACCTGCTGCGCTCCCCGGCCAATGCCCGACGCTTGCTCACCTCCCTGCAACGGCTTGCCGACGGCGGTGGGCAGGTCCTCAGCGTCGAGGCTCTTGAAGAAAGCACTCGGTGATGGCTGCCGCCGCCCGCGCGCTCGTGTTTGACCTGCACTTTCTTGAGGACCTCGAGTTCTGGGTGACGACCGACCGGAAGACCGCCTTGAAAGTTATTGCCCTTGTCGTTGCCATTCACCGGGATCCATTCACCGGCATCGGCAAGCCCGAAGCGCTCCGCCATTTTGGCCCGGGTGTTTGGTCGCGCCGGATCACCCAGGAGCATCGGCTGGTTTATCGGGTCACTGACACTCAGCTGCAGTTTGCCCAAGCGCGCTACCACTACTGAGGCGCAAGATTGACGATCTAGAGCTTCGCTACAAAACACCTGGCGGCGTAGCGATGCTCGTGAGAGCTTCGGCTGGGGGAGGTGGGAAGTTATTGGCGGGTTCGGGCGTTCTGGCGTGCGGCGGTTCTCCCCGCCGAACTTTTCACAAAGTTCGCTACGGGATTGCACAAAGTTCGCTACGGGATTTCACAAAGTTCGCTACGCATGCGACAAAGCGAAAAGATCCGCGGCGGCTGGGCGTAGTTGCCGGGCGCCTTGGTGGGTTTTTCCCTCGCCGATTCGGCGCGCGAGCTGTTGACTGTTGCCAATCATGATGTTGAAGAAATTTTTTGTTGTTGTTGCCGGGGTGTTGCTGAGCGTGTCGCTGGCATCCGCGGAGGTGGCGCGCCTTGAGGTGTTGTTCCTCGGTGACCGGCGTGGCCACGAGCCGCTCGAGCGCTACCGCGAGCTGAAGCAGGCGCTGGCCGTCAAAGGGTTCAACCTGACCTACAGCGAGAACCTCGGTGAGCTCACGCGCGACCGGCTGGACCGCTACGAGGCCTTGGTCGTATTCTCGAGCCACGAGGGCGACAAGGTCCCCGAGGCGCTCATTCCGTGGGTGAAGGCGGGCGGCGGGCTGGTGGCGATCCACAACGCCGGGACGAGCTTCCGGGAATCCAAGGAATGGTCGGCGCTGCTCGGTGCGGCATTCGAAAAAAATGACGGCGGCGAGTTCCAGGCGGCGACGAGCGATCCGAACCACCCGGTCACCCGCGGGTTGGCGAAGCTCGACGCGCGCGAAAACTCATACGCGCCGGTCGACCCGAGCGCCGACATCACGGTGCTGCAAACCGCCAGCAACGCCGCCGGCCAGCAGCCGTGGACGTGGACCCGGGCGGAAGGCAAGGGCCGGGTGTTTTTCACCGCCAGCGGCCACGCCAAGGACGTCTGGGCCAAGCCGGAATTCCATGACCTGATCCGCCGCGGGATCCTCTGGAGCGTTGGCGACAAGCGCGCCGCCGAGTTCGCCACCCTGAAGTTGCCCGAGCTGGTCATCGAGGAGCCGAAAATCGAAGGCCGGACCCACCCGGACATCCCGATGATGGCCTTGCAAAAGCCGCTCTCGCCGGCCGCCAGCGCCGCCCACACCCAGGTCCCGGCCGGCACCAAGCTCGAGTTGTTCGCCTCCGAGCCGATGGTCGTCAACCCGATCGCCATCGACTGGGACACCCGCGGCCGCTGCTGGGTCGTTGAGAGCTTCGGGTACCCGAACGACGTCCCGAAGGACCCGGGGACCGGCGCGGACAACATCAAGATCCTCGAGGACACCAACGGCGACGGCAAGGCCGACAAGGTGACGGTGTTTGCCTCGAAGCTGCGCCACTGCACCACCCTGGTGTTCGTCAAAGGCGGGGTCGTCGCCACCGACGGGCCCGACATCGTCTTCCTCCGCGATGACAACAACGACGGCGTCTCGGACACCCGCACCGTGCTCGCCACTGGCCTGCGCATCTGGGACACCCACGCGTCGACGTCGCACTTCACCTACGGGCTGGACAACTGGATCTACGCGACCGTCGGCTACTCCGGGGTGAAGATGACCCTCAATGGCAAGGACATGGAGTTTGGCGCCTCGGTTTTCCGGTTTCGCCCGGACGTCTCGAAGCTCGAGTTCCTCCAGCGCACGACCAACAACACCTGGGGGCTCGGGCTCACCGAGGAGGGCGACGTGATCGGCTCGACGGCCAACAACAACCCGTCGTGGCTCCTCACCGTGCCGGCCGCCGCCTATGAAGGCAGCGGGCTTGAGCAGCCGTACACGCCGCGGTTGGACGACGCGCCGCTCTATTTCCCCAACACCAAGGACATCACCCAGGTCGACCAGCTCGACCGGTTCACCGCCGCGGCCGGCCACCAGTTCTACACCGACAACCTGCTCAAGGACATCTTCACCCCTGAGCAGGCGTTCATCTGCGAGCCGACCGGCCACCTCGCCGCCATCGGGACACTCCGGCCAAAGGGGTCGATCATGTCCACCGACTTGCGCGGCAACAACGTTTTTGCCAGCGTCGACGCGTGGGCCGCGCCGGTCGCCGCGCGCACCGGCCCGGACGGCAACGTCTGGATCGCCGACTGGTACAACCCGATCATCCAGCACAACGTCGTGTTCCGCTTCTGGAACCCGGCGCGCGGCTACGACTACCCGCACAGCCCGTATCACATCGGCGAGAAAAAGCCCGGCAAGGGGAACGCCTACATCACCCCGCTGCGCGACCGCGAGCACGGGCGGATCTGGCGGATCGTCCCGAAAACCGGGACCGCCCGCAAGGCACCCGCGCTTGACCCGGCCAAGCCGGCCACCTTGCTCGCCGCGCTGGCGTCGCCATCCCAGCACACCCGCTCGCACGCCCAGCGGTTGCTTGTCGAGCGGGCCAACCAGGACGTCGTTCCGGCATTGGAAAAATTGATCACCAGCAACGCCAAGCCGCTGGGGAGCAGCAAGCCGCTTGCCGCGGTCCATGCGATCTGGACACTCGAAGGGCTCGGGGCCGGCCCGGGGACACCCGGCCACGCGATCCTCGCCAAGGCGCTCGCCTCACAGGACCCGCTGGTCCGCCGCCACGCGCTCCAGGCGCTTGGCGGGAATGACCCGGCGGTCGTCAGCGCGCTGCCGACGCTCATCAAGGAGGTCGCCGATCCGCGCGAACGCCTGATTGTCCTCACCACCGCTGCCCAGAGCGCTCCGAACGACCTGACCGCCGCCGCCCTCTGGGAGCTGGTCACCACCGCCAAGGACTTCGACGAGCCGCTCACCGCCACCGCCCGGGTCGCGATGCGCCGCCAGGGGACCACCTTGCTTGCCGTCGCCTTTGCCAAGCCAGGGGCGCTCGCCGCCGACGCGTGGCAGAACAAGGAGCTCGTCGCGCTCGCCGGGCGGATCGCCGCCGGCCCGAACCGCCCCGCGGTCGCCGCCTTGTTGGCCAGCGCACCCGCCGGCCTCAAGCCCGAGCTCGAGCGCGTCCTCAAGGAGAGCGCCACCGCCGCGCCCACCGAGGTCCCGCTCCCGGAACACCTTACCGAGGGGCGCAACCTCTACATGAAGGTCTGCATCGAGTGCCATCAGGCCGACGGCAATGGCGTCGCCGGCACCTTCCCGCCGCTGGCCGGCTCCGAGTGGACCTCCGGCGACCTGCCCACGCTCCAGCGGATCATGCTCGGCGGCCTCTATGGCCCGATCGAGGTCAAGGGCGTGAAGTTCAACAGCGCCATGCCTGGACACAGCCACTCGACCGATGCCGAGCTGGCCGCCGTCGCCAGCTACGTCCGCTACGCATTCGGCGGCAAGAAGGACGAAAAACCCGTCACCCCGGAGGCTTTCAAAGCCCTCCGCCCGGAAATCGAAAAACGCAAGTTCACCCCGTGGACCGTCGAGGAACTCGAAAAACTCAAGGGCAAGTAGCGAACTCTCCCCGTAGCGACCTCTCCCCGTAGCGAACGTTGTGAAACGTTCGCTACGTGCGCGGGACCCGCGGGAAGCGCCGGTGGAACCACTTGACCTTCCCCTCGATCGCCTTTGACCAGCTTGGGAATCCCTGCGGCGCGGGCATCCCGGCACGGTCAAATTTTTCCGCTTGGTCGATGGCGATCCGGCACAACTCGGCGGCGCGCTGCGGGTCGACCGGGGCCATCGCGGTCGCTTGCTGGAGCGGGGCGTCGATCCATGTCGGGTCGAGCGCGCGCTCGATGGCAAACTGGTGGTCGGCGAGCGGTTCGGCGCCGGTGAAATGCAGCGCGATGGCGCCGCGGAGGTGGTGGAGGCGGCCGTCGAGCGGCGCCGTCGCGCTGGCATCCTCAAGGACCACGAGGGCCTTGCGGAGCGGGTCGGCGTCCGCGGCGGGTGCCGGATCGCCGGCAGCCAGCGCTGCCTGGTCGGCGCGGTAGAGGGTCATGGCGGTGGCGACCGCGTTGTCGGCGCGGGTCACCGCCGGGCCGTCGGGGGTGAAGATCTGCACGGCGAGCAACCAGACGCCGATGCCCAGTACCACCACCCCGGCGGCCCGCCCGACGATGCGCCGCGGCGCCCGGCTCGTCACCGGCGGCGGGCGCAACCCGAGCCCAAGAAGCAGCGCCGCGGCCCACGCCAGCGGGACCCGGTGGCCGGGGACATCGACGAGCCCGTGCAGGGCGACGAGCGCCGCGCCGACCAGGCAGGCGGCGCGCAGTGCCCGGGTCTGCGCGCCTTTGAGCCCGCGCACCCCGGCGATGCCGGCGGCGGCGACCAGCGCGGCGAGCGCCACCGCCGCGGGAATCCCGGCCTCCGCGGCAAGCCACAGCCAGTCGCTCTCCGGGTGGACTTGTTGGGAACCCTGGGCGCTCACCGTGCGCTCACGGAATTGCGGGAAGACATAGCCAAACTGGCCCGGACCGACGCCGGTCAGCGGCCGCTCGCGGATCATCGCCCAGGTGTCGAGCCACGTCGGGATGCGGAAATCGAGGGCGTTGGCTGCCAGCCCGGGGTCGCTGGTCTGGACCCGTTCGATGGTTTCGTCGAGCCGTTGTTTGGCGGCGGGTTCGGCGATGAGGAACCCGCCAATGGCCGCCGCCGCCAGCAACAACAACGCCCGCCACCCGTGGCTGCCAAGCGCGCCACGACCCATCAACCCGATCCACAACAACGACCCGCCGCCGACCAGAACCACCCCGGCGCGGCTCAACGACCATCCGAGCAGCGTCCACAGGCAGACGATGGCCACCACGCTGGCCACCGCGATGGTGGCCGCGCGCTTTTCCCGGATCGCCTGGACGAGGCAGCCGAGCGCGACAATCGTGCCCATGGCCAGCAGCGTCGCGTTGTGGTTCCGGTTCGGGAAGAACCCGTAGCTTGGCTCACGGTTCGGCGCTTCTGAGATTGCCGGAAAAACCAACGCCAGCGCCGCCGCGCACGCCACCCCGATGGCAAACGCCAGCGCCGCCAGCCGCACCCCGCGCGCCGATGGCCGGTGGCCGACGATCCACATCCCGCCCAGCAGGCACGCGGTCCACGCCAGCGCCATTTCCATCGCCGCCCGCGGGTGGGCGGTCACCCGGGTCCCGAGGTCGAGCCCGTGGCCGCTCAGGGTGGCCCGCCACGCTACGGCCGGAAACCACCGGTCGGGGAGAAATGCCCCGCCAAGCGCCGCGATGAACACCGCCGCGATGACCCACCAGCCGCGCGGCAGCGCTGCCACCGGCGGGAACACCACCATCAACAACCCCGCCACGCTGAACATCACCCCGTGGACCGCCCCCCACTGCGCCTGCGCCCCGGCCACCCCGATCCAGACCAGCGCCACCCAGCCAACAAACAAGACCCGCGGAGAAATCCGGAGGTCGGGGTCGGGCGCGGCGGGTGCGGACATCGTGGCTTGCTGAACGCCGCCGAGGTTGCCCATCCACGCGCGCGAAGCAAGCAGCCTCTTGATGCCGGAGGTGAACGACCACGCGCCACTGCGCATCGAACGCCCAACGTCGAAGGCCGTTCGATGTTCGCCGTTCGCCGTTTCCCCGGCTTTGCTTCTTGACCGTTGCGGCGGCGGTCGGCAGCAATCCACGGATGGCAAACGCCGCGGCGGAATCGACAACCCCGGAGCTGCGCAAGGATCTTGCGGGCCTCTGGGTTTTTTGGCTGTGGATCGCGGCGGTCTGGGCGCTTTTGTTTGCCGCCGCCAGCTATGGATGGCGCTACGGAGAATACTATGACCACGGGTGGTTTGTCCCGCCGCTGGCCGGATGGATGCTGTGGCGCCGGGCCAAGGCGCTTGGCCCTCCGCGCTGCGCGCAGCTGTGGCCGGCGTGGTTGTCGGTGGCGATGGTGGTTGTCGCCGTGGCAGCGTTTGTGCCGCTGCGGGTCCTTGAACGGGTCGACCCGCGCTGGGCGCTGCCGCTCTGGACCCATGGGCTGGTTGCCGCGCTCATCACCCATGGACTGGTCGCCCGCGCGTGGGGGCTTGGCGCGAGCCGCGCCCTGCTGCCATGGACGGCGCTGGCGCTTTCCGCGCTGGCCTTGCCGACCCTGATCGAGCGCACTCTGGTCACCAGCTTGACCAATCTGGTGCTGGCCGCCACCCAGGGGATCCTCACGCTTTCGGGGATGCTCGTTGAAGTCATGGGCGACCGGCTGCTGGTTGACGGCAAGGACGTCACCGTCACCGAGGGATGCAGCGGGATCCGCTCCGGCCACGCGTTCCTGATGGCCTCGTTGTTCTTCGGCGAGTGGATGGCGCTCAACTGGCCACGCCGCGCCGTCATGCTTCTGCTGGCGCTGGTGACCGCCTGGGCGGTCAACGTCGCCCGGGCAACCACTCTGGCGCTGGCGCATTTCGAAGGGGATCCCGGCGCGCTCGACCGCTGGCATGACAACGTCGGGCTCGCCGCCTACGTCGTTGGCTCGGCGATTCTCCTCGGGATTGCCGCGGCGATGGAGAGGCGCCAGCGCGGCCGGCCGGTGAAGGTCAAGAAAGTCGTCAAAGTTTCCCGCTCATGACCCGCCGCAGAAGATCCTGGATCCTTGCCGCCATCGCGCTGCTGGCCGTCCCGGCTGCCGAGGGCGTCGCCGCCTGGTGGATGGGTCCGAGCGACCAGGGGCGCGACGACCGGCCGCCGGACTGGGTGGTGGCGCGCCGCCATCCCGGATTTGTCAACAACCCGGACGCCTACGACGAAGTCCGCGGGGCATTGCGCTGCAGCACCGGCTGGATGGGGAAGCTGACCCTCGAACCCGGCGGCCCGGCGATCAACCTCGGGTGGTTCGAATGGCGCGACTCGGACACCCCCAACACCCTTGAGGCCTTCAAGCACCTCCCGGAAGAATGCATGGGTGCGCGCGGCGTGCCGCTCGAGGCGTTCCACGCGCCGCGCATCTTCCAAGCGCCCGAGGGGCTGCTGGTTTTCGACTCGACGACCTTCCGGCCGCGGGACGGCAGCTCTTCGATCCATGTCTTCAAGGCCGTCTGGGTCGCTGGCTACCATGGCCTCAACCTGCGCGAGGAGGCATTTGCCACCGACCAGCTCTACCGCACCCAGGTGCGCCAACTGCGCATCAAGGCCGCGCTCACCCGGTTCCGCCCGCCGCGCGCCGCCGTCTTGATGGCCAGCGTCACCGGCATGCCAACCGAGGCGCTCGCATGGGACGCCTTCCGCCAACACGTCCTCGACGCCGGCCTGCGCCCGCCTCACCCGGGCGAGTGATTCTCAGGCCGGGATTTTTTCCCTGTTTCTGTCTGCAAAATTTTCAGTATAGGAATAGCCCGCGCTATGAACTTCCGCAACCTGATCAACTATTGGCTGGAACGCCCGCTGAGGGCGCGGATGCTTGCGGTGCTGGGCGTGCTGCTTTCGCTCGGGTTCGTCCTCTACCTTTCGGTGCCGCTCATCAAAGGGACGGTGCGGAAGTCGCGGATGACGGACAACCTCCAGGAGGCGCGCATCGCCATCACCGCACGCCAGTACCAGGCGGCCCGGACCTCTGCGCTGGCGGTCCTCCTTGCCGGCCACAACAATGCCGAGGCAAGCCGGATCCTTCTTGAGGCGATGGACGAGCTGCGCGACCCGCGGCTTGTCGAGGTGGCCTTGCTGGTGCTCGTTTCCCCGGAACAACCGCGGACTGACCGGCTCCACGCGTGGCAAATCTGCTGTCGTGAGGCGTCGATGGGGATAGTGGTGCAGGCGTCCCAGGCACTGCCGGAGGAGTTTCGCACCGCAACCGACTTCCGGTTGCCGTTGGCCGACCGGCTGATTGCCGAGGAGCTTTTCACCGACGCGCTGAAGACCATCGGGATCAAGGAGGACGAAACGATTTTCCTGCCCATCGAGTGGGAGCAGCGGGTCGTCCGGCTGTTGATCGGCATCGGCACGGCCGACGCCACCCGGCTCGCCCAGGAGCGGGTGGTCAGGCGGATGGCCAGCCACCCGCAGGAGGCCGCGGTGCTCATCCCGCTCACCGACGAGATCCCGCTGTGGCAGATCATCTCCTCGTTCCACGATGCGCTCGCTGCCGCCGCCCCGCCCGCCGGCGAGGAGCCGGCCGACGCGCGCATGCGCCGGCTCCGCGCCGAGGCTGGCAGCTGGGTGACCCGGCGCGAGGCGCTCATCGACCAGATGCTCGCGGACACCTCGGTCGATCCGGTCTTGCTGGCCCGCTGGGCGCTGCGCTGCAACCGCCCGGCGCGGGCCGCGGAACTCGTCACCGCCGAGCTGGCCGCCGCGGATGTCGCCGCGTTCCTTATCCGCGTCGAGGGGCTCAGACTCTCCGAGCAATGGGACGCATGCCGCGCCACCCTCGAGGCCGCCCCCGACGGCGTCGTCGAGGCCGAGGTCCAGACCGAACTGGCCGTCGTCTACGGTCGCCTCGGCGACCGGACCAAGGTGAACCACGCCACCGAGGAGGCGATCATCGTCGCCCGGCTGATGAGTGAGACCGAATCGATGGTCCGCCTGGCAAAGTTCGCCGAGGAACGCGGCGTCACCGACATCGCCCGGCGCGCCTGGGTCGAGGCCGCCAAGCGCCGGGTCGGCCCGCTGCCACTCTACGCCCGCCTGCTCCCGATGCTTCAGCAGTTTGAAATCGAACAGCGCGAAGAAGACCTCGCCGAAATCGTCATGGCCTACCGCCGCGTCGAGCCGGCCAACGGCCTGATCCTCGTCCACCACCACTACCTCGCGCTGCTCCGCGGCGTCCTCACCCCGGCGCTGGCCACCACCAACCTCACCCCGGTCGTCGCCAAATCCCCGGACTTCCAGCCCGCACGCATGACCCTGGTCCTCGCCGGCCTGCTCGCCAACTCGCCGCCCGCCGAGCTCATCGCCACCCTGGATGCCGGCAACATCGACTGGCCCAACGCCTCGAACTCCGACCGCGCCATCCGCGCCCTCGCCCTCGCCGCCAACGGCCAGCATCCCGACGCCGACGCCCTCTTCGCCACCATCCGCTGGGAACAATTGCTCGCCTCCGAGCGCACCGTCTTCCAAGGCCTCCGCCGCCAGTTCGCTCCCGCCGCCGCTCCCGTCGACATCGAGCCATTCCTCCCCAAAATCCTCCCTCCAGAGGACTCGTCCGACGTCGACATCGAGCCCTTCCTCCCCAAGCCGCCTCCTCCCGCCGAAGCTCCCCAGTAGCTCCGCCAGCGGGTCGTAGCGAACATCGTCGTAGCGAACTTCGTGAGAAGTTCGGCGGGGTCAACCGCCTGCCGCCAACAAGCCCGAACCGCGCCACCGACTTCCCGCATCAACCGCGGAGAAGCGGAGGCAGCGGAGAAACGCAGAGGACAAAGATTCTTCTCCGCGTCCCTCCGCTTCTCCGTTCCTCCGTGGTAAGTATCTCATCAATCCGGCGTCCTTGGGATTGTAGCGGGGTAGCCGGTTCACGATTTTCAACGCCAGCGGTGTTGTGGCCTCCAGCCCGGGGTTGCGCTACCCGCGCTACCCCGGGAACCGGGCCAGAGGATTATTCAACCGCAACGCGGTTGCGTCCGGTGCGATGGGTGCGGGCGGAACCGTCGTAGCGAACTTCGTGAGAAGTTCGGCGGGGTCAACCGCCTGCCGCCAGCACGCCCGAACCGCGCCAACGACTTCCCGCATTAACCGCGGTGTTGCGGCGGGGTTTCCCAGGGCAGGCCTTGGCGGCCAACCCTGGTATGGCTGAAGGGCGTAAGCCCGCTGGGCTTGGGGCGGTGAAACCAACGACCCGCGCGCGATGCACCGCTGCTACTTTTTCTCCAGCGGATGCTCCTTGAGGAGTTCCTCGGGGCTGTAGAAGCCC
This sequence comes from Akkermansiaceae bacterium, assembly GCA_044373465.1. Classification (GTDB taxonomy): domain Bacteria; phylum Verrucomicrobiota; class Verrucomicrobiia; order Verrucomicrobiales; family Akkermansiaceae; genus JBILQA01. Next base: position 21,479 of record JBILQE010000051.1, read on the forward strand.
TTGCGCTCGAGGGTCGCCTGGCGCACCGCCTGGACCTGCTCGGGCTTGATGGTGCTTGCCTGGTTGCCGAACCGGTTGCGCACGTAGGTGAGGACCGCGGCGATCTCGTCGTCCTTGAGCATGCCGCCAAATGGCGTCATCGGCACCTGGCCGGCGTATTTCTTGCCGTTGACCTCAAGCGGGCCGATGAGCCCGTGCAGGCTCAGCTTGATGAGGCGCTCGGGCGAGCCGCTTACCCACACCGATCCGGCCAGGCTCGGAAACGCTGGATCCAGGCCCTTGCCGTCAGGCTGGTGGCAGGTCGCGCAATGGCCCTCGCGGAAGTAGATTTCGTGCCCGGCCAGAAACTGCCGCTTGCCTTCCTCGTCGAGATGCTCCGGGGCGGGCGGGGCCGGGTGGAGCACGATCGCGGTCTCGGCGACGCCCGCCAGGCGGTCGCGGGAAATGTTGGCCGCGGCGCGGTTCCAGTCATCCAACGGTTGGTTGTTGGCAATCTCTACCACCTTCTTGCCCACGGGATTGTCCAACCATGATCCGGCGATGATCGCCTCAAGCCGGACCCGCCCGTGCGGGTCGGTGGCGGCCTGGGTGAGGAGGGCGGGATGATCGACAAGCTGGTGGGTCGAATAGCGCACGACCCGCACCGCCGCGGCGCGCACCCGGAAATCCTCCGCCTGGAGCAAGCGGCGCAGCAGCGGCGCATCAACCTCGTTGCAGCCCCAGGTGGTCCACAGCGCTTCCAGCAGGTGGTGGGAATATTGCGGATCCTTGAGATCGAGCTTGGCCACCCAGGCCTTGATGGCAGGCAGCACCTTGGCGTTGCCGAGCCCGCGCAGTTCGCGGCGGGTCCGGTAGCGGGTGCGGTATTCGGGCGACTTGAGGTTTTCCAACAAGGTGGCGATCGGCGCGCCTGCGATCTTCGCTGGCTGGACCAGCGGGCGCGATGGATGGCTGATCCGGTAAATCCGGCCGTGCTCATGGTCGCGGAACGGGTCGCGCGCGTTGTGCTGCATGTGGCCAATGAGGACGTTGTGCCAGTCGGCCAGATAGAGCGACCCGTCGGGCGCGAACTCCAGGTCAACCGGGCGGAAGTTGGGGTCCGACGAGCTCAGCAGGTCCTGGCGGAACTCGGTTTTGTAGCCGGTTCCGTCGTCGCTGATGGAATGCTGTTTGATGCCGAGGAAGCCGATCGCGTTGCACAACAGAAAGTCGCCCTGGACCGCATCGGGGAAGTGGCGCGAGGAGACAAACTCCAGGCCCGAGGTTGGGCGCACGCCTTTGCCACCCGGGATGAGGTCGCGGGTAAGGGGGTTCTTCACCCCGTAGGTCGGCTTCATCGAGCTTGGCAGCATCCAGTTCATTTCCGGGCCCGAGGTGTGCAGGAAGAAGTCCTGGCCCCACGAGTCAAACGCGACGCCCCACGGGTTGGGGATCGGCAGCTGCGCGGTGCGCTCCAGCTGGGTGCGCTGCGGGCTGAACCGATAGAATCCTCCATCAACGCCGCGCACCGGTCCGTAGGGTGTCTCGACGTTGCTGTGCAGGAAAACCCCCTCGGCCATCATGAAGGCCCCGGAAGGATCGGCACAAAACGCGCTCACCGCGTGGTGGGTGTCGTGCGAATCAAACCCGGTGAGCACGATCTCGCGGGTGTCGGCGCGGTCGTCGCCGTCGGTGTCGCGCAGCAGCATGAGGTGCGGCTCCTGGGAGACGTAGACCCCTTCGGGGGCGAATTCAAATCCGATCGGCAGGTGCAGGTTGTCGGCAAACACGGTCTCCTTGTCGGCTCGGCCGTCACCGTTGGTGTCTTCGAGAATGAGCAGCTTGTCGTTGGGGCGGGGGTCGCCGGGCCGGAAGTGCGGGTAGCTCGGCATCACCGCCACCCAGAGCCGCCCCTTGTTGTCAAAGGAGATTTGCACCGGATTGGCGAGGTTGGGGAACTCCTTTTCGGAGGCAAACATCTCGACCTTGTACCCTTCGGGAACACTCAGCGACTTCTCCGCCTCCTCGCCGTAAAGGTACTTCGCCTTGCCGCTGTCATTGCCCGGGTTGTAGTTGGATGGAACCTCCGGCAACGCCGCGGTCCCCTTGTCGGCCGCCTCAAGGTCAAACGGCCGTCCATTGACCGCGTGCCAGATTGCCTGGTCCCGAATTTCGGTAAGCGCGCGCTGCTTGGCGATTTCAGCCGGATAGTTCTGCGGGCCAAACGGATTATAGCGCCGGCCGTCAACGTGCACCCCGTTGAGCATCCGGTAGTCGCCAAACCAGTACCAGTTCTTCTCCGCCACCGCCGCGAGCACCGCCGCGGGCTTTCCCTTGGCCGTTGCCGCCGCGCCCGGCGAGCCGCTTGCCGGACCAAACAGGGCGTTGCTCAGCAGCGGCGCCAGCTGCCGGTAGCCGTCGTCGCTTGGAAGAAATCCATTCCGGGTGAAGGGGGACTTGCGGGTCGCATAGAGTTTGCTGGTCGGCTCAAACAAGTCGACGAAGCCGACCTTGCGCGCTGCGCAAACCTCCGCCATCGCCCGGGCATACAGCGCCAGGTTGGCATTTTCCGCCTTGCCGTTTGGCAGGTCGCGCTTGGCCGAGAGGTCCTCATAGGCGATTGGCGAGACGATGACGAGCTTCGGCGCCGCCTTGCCGTTGTATTGCTGGGCCAGCGTGTGGGTGATGAACGCGTCGAGCTCGCCCTTGAAGTTTTCCAGCCCCGCCGGGCCATCAAACGACTCGTTGTAGCCAAAAAACGCGATCAGGGTGTCGGTCTTCAGGTCGGAAAGCCACTGGTCGGGACTCGGGTAGTGGCCTTCCCCGGCGTGGATTTGGTTTTGCGGCCGGAACTTCTCCGCACCCGGAAATGCCCACTGGGTGTTCCGCGACGGATGCGGCCGAAACCCGGGAGTGTCGCCCGGACGGCACAGGTTGCGGACCACCAGGTTCTTGTCGGGAAAGCGCAGATACAGCGCCGCCTCAAAATACCCGTGGTCAATCATCCTCTCTCCCAACCCGTTGCCGATCATCACGATCCGCTCGCCTGCCGCAGGCGCTTCAAGCAACCCTGCCGCCCCCTCCAGGCTCCCGGTTAGCCCCACAAGGAGCCCGCAAATAAGTCGTCGCATGCTGGTCATCATTGGATGTGTGAAAATGTGGGAATGAAGCGGTTTGCCGCCTACCACGCCTGATTCGCCAGGGCATGTCAATCTACAATCCGCTGTCCACCAGTGAATACGGTCCCCGGGATATGGAAAAATGTGGGAATCGCCAATGGCAATCCATCAAAAAGACATACTTTTGGGGAGTCGAAGGTCTGAAGGTCAAAGGTCGAAAGTCGGGAGACTGCGCTTACTGGGCATTGGCACTTCTTCTTCGACCCTCCTAGCCCAAAAGCTGGGTGTTCGCCAGACGAGCGGCGGCTTTTTCAAAGGTGACCAGAGGCAGGCGGGCGGACTCTGCCTCGGCGTGGACCAGTCGGTCGAGGAATCCGGGCTTGGCGCTGGCCAGGCCCTCGGTCGCCAGTAGCGCGAGCAAACTGGGATGGACGACGAAGGTGGGCATTGAAAGCAGGCGTCGGAGTCCATCGAGCACGGTTTGCTTCGGCATGCCGTAGTGATGCTGGCAGGCGAAGTAGGCTTCCAGCACCACGAGATTGGATACCACGACCTTGGCCCCCGCCTGCTCGACCTCCGCCATATAGCTGCGGGCCGCGAGTGAGAGATCCTGCGGCTGTCCGGTCAGCAGGCGCATGACCACGGAGGTATCCAGCGCCGCGCGGATCTCAGCGCTGCTCATTCCACTTTCGGGTGATGGATTTCCGCATGGCCTCCATCCCGTGCTCGCCACCGGCAGCCGGCATGTGCTCGGCCAGCGGCGGCTGGAATCCATGCCAATCGACCACCGAGGCATGTGGGGCCGGTTGTTTCTTCTGCTTGAGCCATTGCTCAAACAGGCTGATGGCCACATCCCGCAGCGTGCGGCCCTCGCGGGCCGTCTCCGCCTTGACCTCCCGGTATAGCTCGTCGGGAATCTGGAAGGTCGCTTTCATGAAGCCAGCTTACTGTATTGCCGGGTGAGCGTCAACATCGGGGGTCGGGAGGCGGGGATCGGGAGGCGGGG
>JBILQE010000052.1:0-25503 GCA_044373465.1 Akkermansiaceae bacterium
TTTCTAACCAGCCGCCACCCCCAGGGTGGCGACCTCGTAGTCGATCCGCCCGCCAACCACGCGGCGGACGACCTTCGAGCCGATGAGCTGCTCCATGACGCGCAGCTCCATGGCCGCGGCATTCGGATAGACCTCGAACACCCGCGCGAGCGGATGGTGGTACTCGCTGATCCGGAACCCCTGCTGGTGGTCGTATTGGCAGCGGCTGAAACAGCCCTCCTTGTCGCGCAAGTCGGCCAGCCGGGTCGCCTTCTCGACCAGCGACTTGCCCTTGAGCACCCGCGGCTGCCAGCGCTTCAGCTGGTCCTGGAAGTGGTGGAACAACAACTTCTCCGGCGCGGCCTCGCCATAGAGCGTGCGCACCGCGCTGAGCACGTTGAGCGTCAACCCCACCCCGGCCTCCGGAAACAACGGGTCGCACTTCCCGGTGAGCCGGTACATGATTTCCGGCCGCCCGACCTCCTTGCGCGGCACCCGCCAGGTCTCCAGGTACCCGAGCTTGACCAGCTTCAAACAGTGCTGCTTGACCCCCATGTAGCTCATTCCCAACCCCGCGGCGATCTCCGCGACCGGCGCCCCCCCGGAGCACTTCAGCTCCCCGACGATCCCCAGCCACGCGGGCCGCGCCATGTCACGAAATGCGGGTAAAAACATCGGCCTTCACTGGTTTCCAGCAGATTCCAGAATCCCGACCCACTCCGCAAGCGAAAGCTTTTTCTAACAACCCTGCGGCCCCCCGCGCTTGACGGGGCATCTTTAAGACCAAAGAGTTTGGAATCACCACCGGGTGCCCGAAGCCACCATGAACTACCCATTGCAATTCCGCGCGAAGATCGTCGCCCTGGCGCCCCAGATCCACGTCACCGACGCGACCGGCGCCTCGGTCTGCTACGTGAAGCAAAAGTTGTTCAAGTTCAAGGAGCAGATTGAGATCTTCCGGGACCCGTCGCGCAAGGAGCTGGTCGCCAAGATCGGCGCCGACCGGGTGATCGACTGGTCGGCGCGCTACTCGTTCAGCGCCGCGGACGGCAGCTTGCTGGGCGCAGTCGGCCGCAAGGGGATGCGCTCGATCTGGAAGGCCAGCTACGAGGCGTTCACCCCGCAGGCCACCACCCCGACGTTCCACCTCCAGGAGGAAAACGTCTGGGCCAAGGTGTTCGACTCGCTCCTCGGCAGCATCCCGGTCCTCGGCATCCTCGGCGGGTACTTCTTCCATCCGAAATACCTCGCCACCCGCGCGGCCGACAACTCGCCGGCGATGCGCCTAACAAAGCAGCCGGCGTTCTTCGAGGGCGTCTTCACCCTTGAGAAGCTCTCCGAGCTGAGCGCCGAGGAGGAACTCAACCTGCTGCTGGCGTTTCTGATGCTCAACCTGCTTGAGCGCGAGCGCGGGTAGTTCCAGCGCGGCCGGGCGCATGGAGCGAACTTCGTAACAAGTTCGCCGGGGCAAGCACCTGCCGCCAGAACCCCCGGGCACGCAGGGGACTTCCCACCTTCCCCCGCCGAAGCTCTCACGAGCTTCGCTACGGGGCGGCATCCCCTGCCGGCACCTCCCGCCGTTTGACATCTGCGGGATGGCCTCTAACGTGCCCGCGGTTCCCGGTTGCCGGGGCTACCCGACCATGGACTCTGACCTATCCTTCCGCTCCCACGCACCCGGCTCCTGGCCAGACGCGGCGCCCGCCGACTGGCACGACTACCGCTGGCAGCTGAAGAACCGCGTCAACACCCTGGCCGACCTCGAGGCGCGCCTGACCCTAACCGACACCGAGCGCGCCGGCGTGCTCCTCGCCGGCACCAAGCTGGCGATGAGCATCACGCCGCATTTCTTCAACCTCATCGACCGCAACGACGCCGACTGCCCGATCCGGCGCCAGATCATCCCGCGCCTCGAGGAAGGCTGGAACGCCCCCGAGGAACTCGCCGACCCGTGCGGCGAGGACTCCCACATGCCGGTCCCCGGGCTGGTCCACCGCTATCCCGACCGGGTGCTGTTCCTCGTCACCGACCGCTGCGCGTCCTACTGCCGCTACTGCACCCGCTCGCGGGTCGTCTCCGGAGTCGGCGACCAACAGTTGGAGACCCAGTGGGAGGCGGCCTTCGCCTATCTTGAGCGCACCCCGCAGGTGCGCGACGTGCTGCTCTCCGGCGGCGACCCGCTGTTGTTCTCCGACGCCAAGCTCGAGAAGATCCTCGCCCGCCTGCGCGCCATCCCGCACATCGAGTTTTTGCGCATCGGCTCGCGCATCCCGATCTTCCTCCCCCAACGGATCACCCCGGAGCTCTGCGAGATGCTCCACCGCTACCACCCGTTGTTCATCTCCATCCACACCAACCACGCCCGCGAACTAACAACCGAAGTGCGCGACGCCCTCGGGCGCCTCGCGGACGCCGGCATCCCGCTAGGCAACCAGACCGTCCTGCTCCGCGGCGTCAACGACTCCGTCGAGGTCCAGCGCGACCTCGTCCACAAGCTCCTGATGTGCCGGGTCAAGCCGTACTACCTCTATCAGTGCGACCTGATCAACGGCTCGTCCCACCTCCGCACCCCGGTCTCCAAGGGCCTCGAGATCATCGAGGCGCTCCGCGGCCACACCACCGGCTACGCGGTCCCGCAGTTCGTCATCGACGGCCCCGGCGGCGGCGGGAAAATCCCCCTCAACCCGGAGTATCTCCTCCAGGCCACCCCCGAAAAGGTCATCCTGCGCAATTACGAGGGGCTCACCTTCGAGTACCCCAATCCGTCCGCGCCCCCCGCCCACACCCTCCAGGCGCTCAGCGACTCGCTCGCCGCCGGGCAGCCAGCTGGCGGTTAGCCGGGCCGCCAACACTAACAGCCCCGGCGGTTGACACCCGCTGAAATTTCCCGACCTTGTTAGGAATGGCTTGGAACGACGATTTTGGCGCCTTGTTTGACCGCTGCGTGGCGCGCTACCGCGCCGGGGACCGTGATTTTGCCGGTTACTTCACGGCGGCGGACCGCGGGTTGCTCGGGGGGATCGGCTACAAGCCGCGCGAGTTGTTTGATTTTGTCGAGGATTTCGTCGACGAGGGCGAGCCGTCGGCATCCACCGCGCTGCTCATCGCGGCGGTGCGGCGCGACTTTTTCACGGTCGTCCAACAGCGGGTGGCAAGCGCCACGGTCGTCGGCTCGGGCGACATTTCAACATTCGGCGATGCCCTGGAGGGGATCTACTACCTGCCGCGGATCCTCGCCAAGGCGCGCGCCAAGCTCCGCGGCGAGCTCGATCCGGACCTGATGTTCGGCTGCGGCGGCGACCGGAAGTTCCTCCGCGACCACGGCGACATCCACCCCGCCGACTTCCTCCGCCACGTCTGGGCCGCCGGCGATGACGACGCCGCGGTGGCCGCCTTCGTCCGCGCGGCGGCGCTGGGCTAACTGCCAGATTGCTTGAACATCTAACCACCGCCGCGGCGCTTACCCCGTTGCCGGCCAACAACCCGCCAGCCGTTCTCCGCCACCCCCGCAGAAATTTTTTTCGCCCACGCTATGGACACCCAGGAACTTGCCGACCAGATCGCCCGCTCGCGGCCATGGATAGATGAGGTCAAACACGAGATGCGCCGGGTCCTTGTCGGCCAGGAACACCTCGTCGACCGGCTCCTCGTCGGCCTGCTGTGCAATGGCCACATCCTCCTCGAGGGTGTCCCCGGGTTGGCAAAGACCCTGTCGGTCAAGGCATTGTCCGGCTGCCTCCACGCCGGCTTCGCGCGCTTCCAGTTCACCCCGGACCTACTGCCCGCCGACCTGCTAGGCACGCTGGTCTACAACCCGCGCGAGAGCACGTTCACTCCGAAGCTCGGGCCGATCTTCAACAACCTGATCCTCGCGGATGAAATCAACCGCTCGCCGGCGAAGGTCCAGTCAGCACTGCTAGAGGCGATGCAGGAGCGCCAGGTGACCTTGGGTGACACGACCTATCCGTTGCCCGAGCCGTTCCTGGTCCTAGCAACCCAGAACCCGATCGACCAGGAAGGGACCTATCAGCTTCCCGAGGCCCAGCTCGACCGGTTCCTGCTGAAGGTCACCGTCGGCTATCCGGGGAAGTCCGACGAGCTCGAGATCCTCGACCAGATGGCGACCTCGGCCAAACCCTATCAGACCCGCCCGGTCGCCACCCCCGAGCAGGTCGCCGGCAGCCGCGCGCTGGTCAACCAGATCTACATCGACCCGGCGGTGCGCGAATACATCGTCGACCTGATCCACGCGACCCGCGCGGCGGGCAGCATCGACGCCTCGCTCAAGAACCTGATCCGCGCCGGCGCCTCGCCGCGCGGCACCATCAACCTCGCCCTAACCGCCCGGGCGCGCGCCTTCATGGCCGGCCGGCCGTTTGTCACCCCGCAGGACGTCAAGGACATGGCCCGCGACGTCCTGCGCCACCGGATCCTCCTGACCTACGAGGCCGAGGCCGAGGAAACCACCACCGACATGATCCTCGAGCGCCTCCTCGCCAAGGTCCCGGTGCCGTGAAAATTGCGCGGATTCGGCCCGCACCGGCGCTTCCACCGCACTCCCCAATCCCGCACCGCTCCATCCCAACCCTGACCTGGTGACCCCGGAGGAACATCACATCGAAGAGATCATGGCCCGCGTCCGGCGCCTTGAGCTGCGCGCGCGGCGCCTCGTCAAGGACTCGTTCTCCGGCGAATACCACTCATCGTTCAAAGGCCAGGGGCTCGACTTCGACGACTTCCGCGAATACCAGCACGGCGACGAGGTCCGCTTCATCGATTGGAACGTCACCGCCCGCATGGGCACCCCGTTCATCCGGAAATTCCACGAGGAGCGCGAGCTAACCGTTATTCTGGCGGTCGACGTCTCCGGCTCGGAGGGCTACGGGTCGCAGCACCTGAGCAAGCGCGAGCTGGCCGCGGAGCTGGCGGCGGTGGTCGCCTTCAGCGCCCAACAGAATGGCGACAAGGTCGGGCTGCTGCTGTTTGCCGGGGAGCCGTTCCTGTATGTTCCGCCGGGCAAGGGGACGCGCCACGTGCTGCGGCTGGTGCGCGAGATCCTGATGGCCTCCCCCGCCGACCCGCGCACCTCGATCCCCGCCGCGTGCCAGTTCCTGATCCGCACGCTGCGCCGCAAGGCCCTCGTCTTCCTCATCTCCGACTTCATCGACCAGAACCTCGACAAGCCGCTCGGGACCCTCGCGCGCAAACATGAGACCATCGCCCTCCACCTGGTCGATCCGGTCGAGAAGAACCTCCCGGATGTCGGCCGCGTCGCCCTCATCGACCCGGAGACCGGATGGCAAACCGTCGTCAACACCTCCAACTCAAACGTCCGGATGGCCTACGCAAAGCTCACCCGCCGCCAGCGCGAGGGCTTGCGCGCGACCTTCAAGCGCCACGGGATCGATGCCGCCGAACTGCTAACCGACGGCGATTGCCTCCCCGCGCTCCACCAGCTCTTCAAGCGCCGCGCCCGCCGCCGCACCTCCTAACCGATGCCTGCCAACCCACCCGTCGAGCTCCACGACATCGAAGGCGCCCAGCGCTTCCTCGATGGCTGGTGGCTGCCGTGGTGGGCATGGGCCGCGATCGCCACCGCCGGCGCGCTGGCGGTGCTCGGGCTCGTCGCACTGCTGCGCCGTCCGCGCCGGACGCGGGTCGACCCTAACATCTCCTACCAGGCCGGCTGCGCCGCATTGGAGAACCTGCGCACCCGCCAACAGCTGCTGGCGCCCGCCGAGCTGGCCACCGGCATCTCGCTGGCGCTGCGCCGCTACCTTGCCGAGGTGACCCGCGACCCGGCGCTCTTCGAGACGCGCGAGGAGTTTGTTAGCCGTGCCGACGCGCTTGCCGCGCTCCCCGCCGGCGACCGCGCCGCGACCAGCGCGCTCTTCGCCGAGCTCGGCGCGCTCCAGTACGCGCCCGCGGTGGACGCCCGGGAAACCGCGGCGTTGTTAGACCGGGCGGCGCTGCTGCTGCGGCAACTCCACCAGTCCGTGCCGACCCTGACGCGATGAGTTCGATCATTGAACATTTCCGCTTCGCCGAGCCGTTGTGGCTGTTGCTGCTTGTGCCGGTGGGGCTACTGCCGTTGCTGCGCCGCGGCGCCGGCAACCGCTCGGGCCTCATCTTCTCCTCGCTGGCGATTCTCGCCACCCTCGGCACCCGCTCGCGCCAGCGCGCCGGCGGCCTCGCGCTCCCGCTGCTCGTCGCCGCCCTCGTCCCCGCGGTCCTCGGACTCGCCCGCCCGGTCTGGCGCAACGAATACTCCAACAGAACAGCGAGCGGCATCGACATCGTCATCGCCTTTGACGTGTCGCTCTCAATGGAGATCGACGACTTCCTGCGTCCCGACGGGCGCCCGCTGCAACGCTTGGATGCGGCCAAGGAGGTCGTCAGCGACTTTATCGGCAAACGCCCCGACGACCGCATCGGGCTGGTCATCTTCGCCGGACGGCCCTACTCGGCCAGCCCGATCACCCTGGACCACAAGTGGCTTAGGGACCGGCTCGCGGCCGCCCACCCAAGCCAGCTTGGCGAGCAAGGGACGGCGATCGGCTCGGCGCTGTCGGCCGCGGCGGTGCGCCTCGACCAGCGCAAGGCGGCGAGCAAGATCATCCTGTTGGTTACCGATGGGGCCAACAACTCCGGCAAGATCGACCCGGTCGAGGCCGCCGAGTTGGCAACCGAGCTGGGGATCAAGATTTACGCGATCTCGCTGGGAACCGAGGAGGGGCGGGTGTCGCGCGACATCCAGCGGTTCCCGACCCAGGAGTTTGATGTCGAAACGCTCCAGAAGATCACCAAGATGAGCGGCGGGGAGTTCTTCCGCGCGCTCGACACCGCCTCGCTCCAGGACAGCTTCCGCTCGATCGATGCCCTCGAGAAGACCGCGGTGAAAAGCTTCCAGGTCGTCGAAAACCGCGAGCTGTTCCCGTGGTTCCTGACAACCGCGCTGGTCCTCGCCATCGCTGCCGCCCTGGTCCGCGCGCTCAACCCACCCCCGCTGCCCTAACGGAATGAGCCTTGCCCAACCGATCTGGCTGTTAGCCTTGCTGTTGCTCCCGGTGCTCGCGCTTGCTGCGGTGCTTGCCTGGCGCGCGCGCGGGAAACGCTGGCGCGCGCTGGTTGCCGCGCGCCTCGAGGACCGGCTGGTCATCGGCGCGGGCCGGCTCGGCGAGTGGCTGGCGCTGGCGCTTTTGTTGTTAGGCACGGCGTGCGTCATCGGCGCGCTGGCGCGGCCGCAGGGCGAGGCGAGCGACGAGACCGAGACGGTGCGCGGGCGCAATGTGATCATCATGATCGATGTGTCGCGCAGCATGCTGACCGAGGATGTGAAGCCGAGCCGGCTTGAGCACGCCAAGGCGACGGCCCACGAGATGGTCGAGGCGCTGCCCAACGACCGGATCGGGATCATTGCGCTGGCGGGCCGGCCGTTCCTGGTGGCGCCGATGACCATCGACCACGCGGCGGTCCATGAGACGATCTCGCAGCTCGACGAGGAGACGATCCTGGCCGGTGGAACCGACCTTGGCAGCGCGATGGGGCTGGCGGTGGGCGCCTTCAAGGAGACCGGCCAGCGCAACAACGGGTTGATCATCCTGTCGGACGGCGAGGACCACGCGGAGGGGCTCAAGGAAGCAGCCGAGGAGGCGCGGGCCGCCGGGGTGTTCATCTTTGCAGTGGGCATCGGCACCGCCCAGGGCGAGCTGATCCCCAACCGTAACGAGGCCGGCGGCCTGTTCCTCGACCGCAATGGCAGGGAGGTCGTCAGCCGCCTCGAGGAACGCAAACTCCGCCAACTGGCGACCGACACCAACGGCCGCTACCTCTCGAGTGCTGCCGGAGGGGACATCCCGGCGATGGTCCAGGATGCCGTCGCCGGACTCGACCAGTATGAGATCCAAAGCGCCACCCGCGCCGTCCCGCTCGAGTTCTATCAATGGCTGTTGTTGCCCGGGGTCATCCTCTGGATCGCCTCGGTCGTCGTCGCCACCCGCTGGGGCACGCTCAAGCTCGGCCCGCAGGCGGCAATCCTGTTAGCGCTCGCCGCGCTAACATTCGAGGCGCCCGGCGCGCGCGCCGCCGAACCGGCTGCGGCCGGACTGGCCGCTGAGCGCGAGAAGCTGGGGCGCGCCGCGGAGGACTCGCGGGGTGACCGGCGCGCGGCCTTCGAGCTTGCCGGCGGCAACGCCGCCTACGCGCTCGGCGACTGGCCGGACGCGACCGTGGCGTTCAGCGCGGCCTTGTTGGCCCGCGACCCGCAGCTCCAGGCGGCCAGCCACTACAACCTCGGCACCGCGCTCTTCCAACAGGGCTGGCAGGCGCTCACCAGCGAGCCGCGCTACCCGGGCGCCGAGCGCGGCCCGGCCGCCTTCGAAGAAGCCATCACCCGCCGCTTCGACGAGTGGAACAAGGTCCCCGCCACCCCGGACTCCCCCTCCCCGACCTTCGAACTGCTCGGCTCGGTCACCGAATTCTGGACCGACGCAATCACCCACTTCCAGTCAGCCATCCAAATCGACGACTCCCCCACCGCACGCGCCAACCTCGCCAGCGCACGCCACTACCTCCAACAACTTCGCGACGCCCTCGAACAACAAGACCAGGAACTCGAGGAACAGCTAACCCCCGAAGAACAACAACAACAGCAACAACAGGGCGGCTCGGGCGAGGGCGACCCGCAGCAGGGCGCCGAGCCGCAGGAGGGGCAACAACCTAACAACGACGGCTCCCCGCCGCAGGACGGCTCCCAAGGGCAGCAACCCCAGGACCCCCGGCCAGGCGAGGGCGGTGACCCGCAGGATCCCAACTCCAGCCCGGGAGACGGCGGCGAAGAGCCACAGGAACAACCGGGCGCCGGCGAGAATCCCAACCGCAACCAGGGCGACAACGGCAACGACACGCTCGACCGGGACTTCCAGCCCGGGGAGACGAAGGCGGAGCGGGCGCGGCGCCTGTTAGGCGAGAGCGCCGACCTTGAGCGCAGCCCGGTGCCGCCGGGACGGCGTGAGTTCCGCCGACCCGAGAAAGACTGGTAACTCCAACAACCATCCAACATGCGACTACCAATCATCATTGCGCTGCTGGTCCTGGCCGGACTGGCGCGGCTAGCGGCCCAACCGTCGGTGGAGGCGACCCTGTCGAGCCAGTTTCTGGTGAGCGGCGAGACGGCGGTGCTAGAGATCATGGTCAGCGAAGGGCAACCGGAAGCGGTGCCGGTCATTCCCGCCATCGAAGGGGTGAACCTGCGCAACGAGGGGTTCGGGATGGCCCAGCCGCGGATGCTTCCGGGCCGGGCGGTCGGCTACGCCTTCCAATACTCGCTGACGAGCTTTGAGCCGGGGACCTACGAGATTCCCGCCATCGAGGTGTTTGCCAGCGGGCAGACGCTGCGCACCGCGGCGCTGACGTTCGCCGTCGTCGCCAGCGACGAGCTGTCCTGGCAGGAAACGCCGCTGGGCACCGGCCAGCTGCGCTACGCAACCATCTTTGCCGCCAGCAGCAAGAACCCCTTCGTCAACCAGACCGTCCCCGTCGAACTCAAAGTCTACATCCCGGCCGCCGAGCGCGTCGAAGACTGGGGGCTGCCCGACTTCGAGCGCGATGGCATCAACGTCTGGCGCTTCGAGCCTAACAGGCTAAACGGCAGCGTCACCCTCAACGGGACGAGCTACATCAGCGTGAGCTATCCGAGCACCCTGACGCCGACGCGTGGCGGCGAGGTGACGCTTGGTCCGGGCAAGCTGCGGCTGGTGACAGTCCAGTCGATCCCTGACGTGTTTGGATTCCGCGCCAGCTACCAGCCGGCGCAGCTGGTGGTGCCGGCGCTGAAGCTCGCGGCGCGCGAACTGCCGGCGGGAGCACCGCAGGGCTTCGAACAGACGGTTGGAAGCTTCTCGCTGAGCGCGAAAATCGAGGACTCCCAGCTCGCAGCGGGAGACCCCGCCAATGTCACCCTCACCATCAGCGGACGCGGCAACATGGACTCGGTGCGGGTCCCGAGGCTGCTGGATCCAAACGGTTGGAAGGTCTACGACGCGGTCCCGCGGCAACGCGGCCAGGAGCGCCGCAACCTGACCGGCGAAGTTGTATTCACCCAGCTGATCAGGCCGCTGCAGCCGAAGAGCCTGATTCCGCCCTTCCGGATGGTCTATTTCGACCCCGAGGAGGAACTCTACAAGACCCTCCTAACCGATCCGATCAAGCTCGAGCTCAGCGCGGCGCCGCCCGGGATCGGCGTCCAGCCGCAGGCGCCCCAGGCGCGGCCGGTGCCAGCCGAACAGTTGGGAGACATCCTCGGGATCATCGAGGTGAGCCGCGGCGGAACTAACAGCTGGGCCGGCCAACTGCCGCGCTGGGCATGGCAGATCATTCCGGCGCTGATAGTCCTCGGGCTGATAGGCAATTTTGTTGGGCGGCGGCTGGCGCGGCGGTTTGCCAAGCACCCGGACGTGGTCGCCAAGCGTGCGGCGCTGCGCGAGGTTGAGCGCGCGCCGGGCGAGGCGGCGGGATTCTACCGAGCGGCGGGGAGGTTTGTGGAAGCGTGGCTTGGCGACGACCATGCCGAGGAGATCGCCGCGATCATCGCCGAGCGTGACCGGGTATGCTTCCAACCAGATGGCAGCGAGCCGGCCAAGCTGGCCGGCGCGCAACGCCGGGCGGTGCTGCGCGCGCTGCGGCGCCACGCGCTCGTCTGGGTGCTGGCGGCCGCGGGCCTGCTGGCGACCAGCGGCGAGTCGCTCGCCGCGGACTCCGCCAACCCGTACACCGAGGCGGACAAGGCCTATCAGCAAGGGCGCTTCGCGGAGGCAGCCAAGGGGTTCGCCGCCCCCCACCAGGAACGCGGCGACTATCCGGCCGACGTCCTCTACAACATTGCCAACTGTTACTACCGGCTCGACCAGCCCGGCTACGCGGCGTTGTTCTACCGGCGCGCGCTGCTCGTCAATCCGGCCCACCCGGAGGCCCGCCAGAACCTCCGCTACCTTGAAAAAAGCCACGGCGCCCTGGTCGTCCCGCGCAGCGACACCCAGCAGATGCTCGGCGTCCTCGGCCTGCACACCTGGCAATCGCTCACCATGCTCGGCGGCTGGCTGGTCGCCATCGGCGTGTTAGGCCTGCTGCTCACCCGCCCAGGGTCGCCGGCGAAGCCGACCGCGATTGCGCTGCTCGTCATCGGCCCGGTGCTGCTCCTAACCGGCGGACTCGGCTGGTACTACTACCCGGACGACGCGCGCTTCGCCCCGGTCGAGCGCCAGGCGGTGGTGGTTGCCCCGGACACGATGGTGCGCACCGCCGCGAGCCGCAACGCCGCGGACGTGATCATGGCACCGGCCGGGAGCCTCGCCGAGGTCGTCGCCACCCGCGGCCGCTGGACCTACCTGAGCTTCGCCAGCAAAACCCGCGGCTGGGTCCCGAGCGACACCGTCGAGCCGCTCGTCGCACCTGGCCCGCTTGAGCTCAAGTCACTGGCCAAACCGCCAGTGCCGCCGCCGCCGCCGCTCAATCTAACTCCCGGGGCGTGACTCCGGCGACGGGCTCCACCCCTCGGGAAACACCGGCACCGCGGTGAGCGTGCGGTGGGTCGTCCCCTGGATCGTCGCCGTCGGCCGACCCTGGCCGCTCCCGCCAGACCAGACGCTCAGCGAGACGATCCCGCTGAAGTCGAGGCGCACAACTAACGGGTAGAGCGCCGACAGGAAGACCCTGCCGGAGTCGACGGTCATTTGTTCGGACTCCCACTGGCCGTGCCATTGGAGTGTTGGGACGGTCTGATAGCTGCCGGTGACGGAGAATGCGGCGCACGGGTGGCCTGCGACGGTTTCCTCCCCCTCGTAGCGGAGGCGCAGTTCGCCGCTGGCGGGCATGCCCAGGAGGATGGCGAGATCCTCGCCGGCAAAGGGGATCTCCTTGCCCGGGAGCAGCGGGGTTGCAGCCAGCCAGCGGGGGGCGGTGGTCATGTTGGAGTGGCGGAGCAGCGAATCGAACGCGCCGCAGAGGTTGTCACCCCAGTTGAGGGCCTTGAAGTCGACGGCGCCGCGCGGGCGCTCGACCTGCCATGCGCCGTCGCGGCGCACCAGGGTGACGGTGGAGCCGGCGAGGGCCTCGCCGGTGGAGATGGCCGGCGGCGGCGGAGCGTTTTCGGCGGCGTCCTTGGCGGGCGCGATGACCGGCAGCGGCGGGATCGTCAGGGTGTAGCGCTCCGGGGTGACCCGTTGGATCGTCGCTTTGGCAAAAAATTTCCGCGCGGCGAGCGTCTCGCTGTCGAGTTCACCAGGCTTGCCGGGGACGGCTCCGAAGTTGGCCATGCGGATGTTCGTCATCTCATCCCAGCGCTCCCAGTCGACCCGAAAACTGGCCGGCAGCGGCAGGTCCTTGCGCATCACCAAGCCGCCCGAGTCACGCTGGACCAGCGCCGCCAGTGCCGGGTCGGCAGGCGTGCCGGTGGCTTGCGCAGGTCCCGCCTCGGCGGCCCGCTCGACCGACCCGACGAGCTCCTTGACCTTCTCACAGGCCAACAACCCGAAGGCCGCGCCGAGCGCTAGCGCGGTGCCACCGGAAATCCTCAACAAACTAACCATTGGGGCGGTTTTACAAGGGACTCCGGCGTTTGGCGATCCCCGGATGGAGGAAAATTGCGCGCGCGGCGGGCATTTTCACGTTTCCATGGCTGCGGTGCCCGGATACATCGCGGCATGCCGAGCATTTCCGTGGATCTAGCAGACCGGTCCTACCAGGTGGTTGTCGCCGGCGGGTTGCTTGACGAGGCGGGCGGGCGGATCGTGGCGGCCGGGCTGGGCGGGAAGTGCGCGGTGGTGAGCGACTCGACGGTCGGGCCGCTGTATGCGCAGCGGGTGGGAGCGGCGCTGCGGGCGGCAGGGTGTGACGTGTCGCAGCACGAGTTTCCGGCCGGCGAGGCGAGCAAGTCGCTGGCGCACGCCGAGACGCTGTGCCGCGAGATGATCGGCGCCGGGCATGACCGGAAGTCGTTCCTGGTGGCGCTCGGCGGCGGGGTGACCGGCGACCTTGCGGGGCTGGTGGCGGCGCTTTTCTACCGGGGGATCCCGTTTGTCCAGATTCCCACGACGATTGTCGCCCAGGTCGACTCGTCGGTTGGCGGCAAGACCGGGGTGAACACCCCGGAGGGCAAGAACCTGCTAGGTGCGTTCCATCAGCCGCGGTTAGTGCTGGTTGACCCCGAGACGCTGCGCACGCTCGCGCCGCGGGAATTCCGCGAGGGGTTCGCCGAGGCGATCAAACATGCGGCAATCCGCGACGCGGCGATGCTTGAGGACCTCGCCGCGCTCGATCCGACCAGCCACGAGGTGCCCGCGGAGCTCATCGCCCGCAACATCGCCATCAAGGCCCGCATCGTCGAGGCCGACGAGTTCGAGACCACCGGGGTGCGCGCCCTGCTCAATTTCGGCCACACCGTTGGCCACGGGATCGAGGCCGCCGTCCCTTACGGCGCCCTGCTCCACGGCGAGGCCGTCGCCCTCGGGATGCGCGCCGCCCTCGACCTGTCCGTCACCCACGCCGGCCTCGATCCGGCCGCCGCCCAACAAATCAACCGGCTCCTCGACCACTTCTCGCTCCCCGCGCGCCTCCCTGAGGCGGTGAGCCCCGCGGTGGTGTTGGAGAAGCTCGGCCGCGACAAGAAGTTTGCCCGCGGGGCGATCCGCTTTGTCCTGCTGCGCGCCCCCGGGGATGCGTTTGTCTCCAGCGAGGTGACCCTGGGCGACATCGAGGCGGCGGTGGCGCGGCTGCGTTAGCGCGGGGGCGCGCGGGGCGGGGATTTTCTGTTGGAGCGAGTTCAGCCTTGAGGAGCGGTCCCTGACTGTTACAAACCGCGCGCAGCCATGGCGGGAAAACTCACCTATCAAGAGTCCGGGGTCGATACCCGGGAAGCAGCCGCCCTCGTGGGCGATATCGGTCAGCACGTCAGGAGGACCCAGCAGCAGCGCAAGCTCTTCGGTGCCTTTGGACTGTTCGCCGCCACCTACGACCTCAGCAGCTACAAGGAACCGGTCATCGTCACCGGCTGCGACGGCGTCGGCACCAAGCTCGAACTGCTCCTCGAACACGACCAGGTCGAGATCGCCGGCAAGGACCTCGTGGCGATGAGCGTCAACGACATCCTAACAACCGGGGGCGACCCGCTGCTGTTCCTCGACTACATCGGGATCGCCAAGCTCGACAAGCCACGCATCACCCGCCTGATCGCCGGCATGGCCGACTACCTCGAGGACTGCGGGTGCATCCTCGCCGGCGGCGAAACCGCCGAAATGCCCGGCATGGTCCCCGAGGGCGTCATCGAGCTGGCCGGCTTCTGCATCGGCGCCGCCGAAAAACCCGACCTCATCGACCCGCGCCTCGTCGCCGAGGGCGATGTCCTCATCGGTTACCGCTCCGACGGGCTCCACGCTAACGGTTGGAGCTTGGTCCGGCGGGTCCTCAAGGACAACCCGGGGCTCTTCAGCGCGGAGGAGATGGTGGCGATGCTCGCGCCGACGCGCCTCTATCATGACGTGGTGGCCGATTTCCGGACCGCCGGGGTCAAGCCGCACGCCTTCGCCCACATCACCGGCGGCGGACTGCCGGAGAACCTCGAGCGCCTGTTTGTTGGACTCGGCGCCGACCTGGTCATCCCGCGCTGGGAAAACCCGCCGGTCCGGCGGTTGTTAGATTTTGTCGACGCCGAGGACCGGTTCCACACGTTCAACATGGGGATCGGGTGGGTGGCGATCGTGGCGGAGGAGGATGTGGCGGCGGTGTTGGGAGCGGGCCCTGGCGGGACGGTGCTGGGGCGGATGACAAAAACCCCGGGAATCCGCGTGCGGGAAGCCTGATGCAGTGTATTCTTTGCCCACGTTCCGCCCCACGGACGCTCGAGTCACCCGCAGGACGCACGTCACCCGCAGGACCCAAGCATGAGTGATTTTCTCAACCACGAATGCGGCATTGCCGCGGTGCGCCTGCGCAAGCCGCTGGCCTATTACATGGACCGCTACGGCAACCCGCTGTGGGGGTTCAACAAGTTGTTCCTGCTCATGGAGAAGCAGCACAACCGCGGGCAAGACGGGGTGGGGATTGGGTGCGCCAAGCTCAACATGCCGCTCGGCCAGCCGTACATGTTCCGGCGGCGCGACGCGTCGCACGACTCGCTGGCCGACTTGTTCCGGCGCGAGGTGAAGCAGTATTTCAAGATGGTCCGCAAGGGGCTGGTCGATGCGACCAACCCGGAGAGCGTGAAGGCGAAGTTTGATTTCGGCGGCGAGATCCTCATCGGCCACCTGCGCTACGGCACCTCCGGGGAGTTTGACGAGGGGTCCTGCCATCCGTACCTGCGGCGCAGCAACTGGCCGACGCGGACGTTGATGATGATGGGCAACTTCAACATGACCAACGCCGCGTTCCTCAACCAGAAGCTCGTCGACCGCGGCCAGCATCCGGTGTTCGGGACCGACACCCAGACGGTGTTAGAGGAGATGGGCTTCCACCTCGATGAGGAGCACACGGCGATGTACCACCAGCTGCGCGACGCCGGGGTCCCCAGCACCCAGATTCCCGGGAAGATCTCCGCGGCGTTGGATCTGGTGAAGATTGTTAGGACCTCGGCGGAGGACTGGGACGGCGGGTACTCGATCTGCGGGGCGGTGGGCAACGGCGACATGTTTGTCATCCGCGATCCGCGCGGGATCCGGCCATGCCACATTCTCATCAACGAGGACGTCATCGCGGTGGCCTCCGAGCGGGTGCCGCTCATGACGGTGTTTGAGGCGGACGAGTCGGATGTCCGCTCGCTCAAGCCCGGCGAGATCATCACCATCAAGGCGGATGGAACCATCCGCGAGGACCGCTTCGCCGATGAGGCGCCGTTCACCCCGTGCTCGTTTGAGAAAATCTACTTCTCGCGCGGCAACGACCCGCAGATCTACCGGGAGCGCAAGGCGATGGGCGCGGCGCTCGTGCCCCAGGTGATCAAGGCGATCGACTCGGATTTCGACCGCACGGTGTTCTCCTTCATCCCTAACACCGCGGAGACCGCCTACTACGGGTTCATGGACGGGCTGCGGATGCACCGCCGCCAGGAGGTCCGCGCCGGCATCCTCGACGCCGTCGAAAAGGGCGAACTAACCGCCGACAAGCTCGACGAGCTGATCATGCGCAACTGGCCGCGCGGCGAGAAGATGACCCAGAAGGACATCAAGATGCGCACCTTCATCAGCCAGGAGAAGGCGCGCGAGGTGTTAGTCTCGCACGTCTATGACATCACCTACGGGGTGGTTAAGCCGCACGACGCGCTGGTGGCCTTGGATGACTCGATTGTCCGCGGAACAACGCTGAAGCGCTCGATTTTGAAGATTCTCGCGCGGACCAAGCCGCGAAAGATTGTCGTTTGCTCGACCGCGCCGCAGATCCGCTATCCGGACTGTTACGGGATCGACATGTCGGAGCTGGGCAAGTTCATCGCCTTCCAGGCGGCGGTGGCGCTCCACCGGCGCGCCGGCCGCCAAAGCCATCTCGACGCAGTGTTCCGCGATTGCGTGGCCGAGCTCAAGAAGCCGGCCGGCGAGCGGACCAACAAGGTCAAGGCGGTCTACGCGGATTTCAGCGACGAGGAAATCTCGGCGGAAATCAGCCGGATGGTCACCCCCGAGGACATCGAATGGCATGGCGAGGTCCAGGTGATCTTCCAGACCATCGAGAACCTCCAAAACTCGATCGACGGTCCAACCGGCGACTGGTATTTCACCGGCGACTATCCGACCCCCGGCGGATTCTCCACCGTCAACCTCGCCTACGTCCGCTGGTACGAAGGCGTCGGCGGCCGCAGCTACGATCTGCCGCTCTAACGGAAGGAGCTTGGGCATACGGAGCGGCGACATTCCTGTCGCCTGAGGTCCTACGACATTCCTGTCGTCAGGACCCTCCGCCCATCCATCCCCCACCGCTCTTTCCCCCGCTCAATAAAACCGAAGCCGTCGTTCCCTCAGAGCGGTGCCCCAGCACGCCGATCCGTTCCGCTACCTCGAGTGGCTCTTCACCGAGCTCATGCACCACCCCCATCCAACCGGTACCCAACTCGACGCGCTCATGCCAGCCGCATGGCTCCAGCCGCATGGCTCCAGCGCGCGCAAAATCGATCTCTGAAAAATCGGCCCCTGAGCTTCCGGCCGTCGACTCGCTCCCCGGCAAACCTAATTTGTTCCGGACCAAACCAAACTTGGTTTGCGGCAAAGCAAGTTTGCTTTGGTCCAAAGCAGGTTTGTTCCGCGGCAAATCAAATTTGCTTTGGGGTGGATCAAACTTGCTCCGGGGCAGTTCAAGTTTGGTTTGAACCAAACCAAGTCTGCTTCCGGGCAAAGCAAGTTCGGTTTGGAACAAACCGAGTTTGCTTCGGGCCGAAACATAGTTGTTTCGCGGCAAACCAAATTTGTTTCGGGGCAATGCAAGTTTGATTTGGTCCGCTACAAGTTATGTTTTCGGGAGTGTCGGGTTGCGATGGAAGGACGGGTGGCATGGCCGGGCGGCAGCGGGCCCTCCCGGTGCAAGCTTGGCGAGGGGGTTGGCGGGCGCAGCTACGATCTGCCGCTCTAGCGGAAGCCGGGCTTTTCCTAGCGGCGCTCGTGAGGGCTTCGGCTGGGGGAGGAGGGAGGTTGTTTGCGCGGCCGGGCGTTGGGGCGGCAGGCGGTTGGCCCCGCCGAACTTCTCACGAAGTTCGCTACTCTAGCTGAAAATGAGCTTTTTCTAGCGACGCTCATGAGGGCTTCGGCTGGGGGAGGAGGGAGGTTCATTGCGCGGCCGGGCGTTGGGGCGGCAGGCGGTTGGCCCCGCCGAACTTCTCGCGAAGTTCGCTACGTGGCTTCTCCGGAGTTCGCTACGAGCCGAAGCGGGTCCCGGGGGACCAGCGTGCGCCGTGGGCGGCCTGGGTGGCGGGCATCCGGCGGCCGCCGTCGGGCTGGACTTCGGTGAGGATGAGCGACCCGGATCCGCAGGCGACTTCGATGCCGTCCGGGGTGATGGCGAGCATGGTGCCGGGATCGGCTGATCCGTTAGCCACGCGGGTGGCGGGGAAAACTTTCAGCCGGCGCGGGCGGCCGCGCGAGTCCGGGGCGGTGGTGAAGGTGCCGGGCCATGGGTCGAGGGCGCGGATCCGGCGTTCCAGGGATTCCGCCGGTTCCGACCAAGCCAGCTCCCCCACCCCGCGGTCGAGCTTCGGCGCGTGGGTGGCGGCCGCCGGGTCCTGGGTGGTCCGCGTGGCGGTCCCGGTGCCCAACAACCCGAGCGCCTCGGTGAGGGCGAGCGGTGCCAGCGCGGCGAGCCGGTCGTGGAGGCTGCCGCCGGTTTCGGTTGCGGCCAGCGGGATGGCGCTGCGCAGGATGATGTCGCCCTCGTCCATCCCGTGGCTCATGTGCATCACGGTGATGCCGGACTGCGGGTCGCCGGCGAGGATGGCCGCGGGGATGCACGAGGCCCCGCGGTGGCGCGGGAGCAGCGAGGCGTGCAGGTTGATGCAGGCGAGCCGCGGCATCTCCAACAACTCCGGCGGCAGCCGCTGGCCGTAGGCCATGACCACCACAACGTCGGGCGCCAGCGCGGCAAGCCAGGCGAGCGGCGCGCGGCGCTTCACCCGCTCCGGCTGGATGACCGGAATGTCGGCGGCCAGCGCCTCAAGCTTGATCCGCGGCGCGACCAACTCCTGCTGGTGGCGACCGACCGGCTTGTCCGGCTGGGTGACCAACCCGACAAGCTCCCACCCCGGCACGCCTAACAGGCTGCGGAACGCCGGCAGGGCAATCTCGCCGGTGCCCATGAAGACGATGCGCATGGCGGTTGGAGTTAGACTTGGGTTAGACCGGGAGGGCGTGCTCGATGCGGCGATAGACATCCAGCGAGGTGATTTTCGAGATGATGTTATGGACCACCTTGACCGGTGGCTGGGTGGCATCGATCTCGGTGACGAGCGAATCGCTGTAGAACTCGAGGATCGGCTTGGTTTCGGCCTCGTAGGTGGCGATGCGCTGGCTGATGACCCGGTCGCTGGCGTCATCCATCCGGTTGTCCTTGAGGGCGCGCTTGCGCATCCGGCGGGCGAGCTCGGCGCGGTCCGGGCAGGAGAGGTGGAAGACCTGGTGGATCTCGATGAACGTCTCGATGATCTTCGCCTGGGCGACATTCCGGGGAATCCCATCAAGGACCAGGAAGTCGATGTCCGGCTTGTAGATGTGCGACTGGGCCCAGTTGTCCATCTGGGCGCGCCACAGGTCGATGGTCAGGCTGTCGGGGACAAGCTCGCCGCGGCTCGAGAAGCTAACAAATTGTTGGCCAAGGGCGGTACGGGTGTCGAGCGAGCGGAAGACGTCGCCGCAGGCGCAGTGGAAGAAGCGCGGGATGGTGCCGAGGATTTTCCCCTGGGTGCCCTTGCCGGAGCCGGGAGCGCCAAGGATAAGGAAGGCGGGGCGCCGGATCTCGAATGCTTCTTTCATGGAGGGGCGGACGGTAGAAACCATCCCGCCCTTCCGCAAGTGCATTCCAAGCCGGGGTCCCGGCGATTCGGATGGTCAATTTCGTGGGCTTGGCAGATAACCGCCGCGGAGGCCATCGTGACACCGCCAACCATCACCATCCCCAACCCGGCCGGCCACGACGCCCCGCCGCCGATGCGTGGCACGCTCTGGCTGCCGCCGAAATGGATCGTCATTGGCGGCTGCAGCCTGGCGTTCATGAGCGCGGCGGTGAACGCCGGGTTTCTCATCCACCTCGGGACGTCGGTCAGCCACCTAACCGGGGATGTTTCCAAGGTGGCGGTTGGCTTGTTTGACCGGCCAAGCCAATCGGTGAGCTGGGTGTATCTGGTGGCGGCGGCGCTGAGCTTTGTCGGCGGGGCGACCGGGGCGGGATTTTTCATCCACCACCCGACGTTGGAGATAAGCCGGCCGTATGGGCGCGCGGTGAGCGTGATCGGCGGATGCCTCACCGCGGCGCACTTCACCCTGGGTCCATGGCCGCTGGTGGCCGTGGCGCTGGCGGGAATTGCCTGCGGGCTGCAGAACGCGCTGGCGACCCACTACCGCGGGCTGGTCCTGCGGACCACCCACGTGACCGGGCTCTTGACCGACCTTGGCACCCACCTCGGGATGCGCCTGCGCGGGCACGCGATTCCGCTGTGGAAGATCTTCATTCCGGCGCTGCTGGTGCTGAGCTTCATGCTCGGGTCCGGGTTCGGCGGGCTGCTCGTCTACCTGTGGCGGGCGCCATTCCTGCTCATCCTTGGGCCACTTTACCTCGTCGGCGGCCTCGCATGGTCGGTCACCAAGCGCTGCTGGGCCGACCCGAAGCGGGACGCGTAGCCGCCGAATCAACCGCTAGGTGTAGGATTTTTCGACGCGCTCGGCGACATCGCGATAGCCGTAGTCGACCTCGTAGATCGACTTGAAGGCGTTGAGCGCGGCTGTCTGGTCGCCCATTTCGGCGTGGATGAGGCCTTTTTCGTAGAGGACTTCCTTCTTGATCGGGTCCATGCCGGCACCGAGGTCGGCGAGGGCATCGGCGAGCTGCTTGATGGCCAGGTCGAACATCCCCTTGGCGCGGAACGTGCGCCCGAGCAGCAGCAGCACCCGGGTGCGGATGTGCGGGTTCTGCTTGGCTTGCTGGAGGTGCGGGATGGCGGCGCTGTGGTCGCCAATGTTGAACAAGGCCTGGCCAAGTTCGAAGCGCAGTTGCGGGTCGGTCGGGTTCTGGTCGACCCGCGCTTTGCGCTCGGCGACCTGCTGGACGAGCCGGGCCGACTTGATCTCGTCAAGCTTCGCCTTGGCCTCATGGTCCTCAGGGTGTTCCGCCACGGCGCGCTCGAGCTCCTTGATCTCGAACTCGGCCGCCTTGTCCTGCATCGCGGCGGCGCGCCGCTGGAGGGCGACGTCGCCATTGCTCAGGCTGTGGGCCCAGGTGTAGAACGTCGCCGAGTTTGGCCAGTCCTCGAGTTGCTCGAAAACGTAGGCGAGATCCTTGACGACCACCAGCTGGTTCGGATCCTGCTGGTAGCGGGCAATGAGGTTGTCGCGCTTTTCCTCGAGCTGGTCGCGGGTCATCGCCGCGCGGTTGGCCTTCTCGAGTTCGGCGCTTTCCCCGCTGTTGCGCATCAGGTCGCGCATGTCGGTCGACTCCTCCCACCCCTGCTTTTTCATCGACGCCCGGGCGATCGAGTCCTTGGTCCCCTTGATGGCCGCGGAATCGGTAGGATCCTGTTTGACGATGTCCGCGTAGACCTCGGCCGCCTCGGCGGGCATGTCGCGCGCAAGGTAATACTCGGCGAGCTTGTGGAGCAGGCGGGTGTTCTCCGGATGGCCGCGGCGGACCGTCTCAAGGGCAAAGGCCGCGGAGTCGAGGAGGTTCATCCGCATGAAGATGTCAAACATCAGGTCATTGACCTGCTCATGGAAGGGATCCTTCTCCAACTCCTTCTCAAGAGCCACCAAGGTCGCCTCCGGGTCCTTCTTCGCCTGGGACTGGAGTTTCATCAGCGGCAAGCCACCGCCGCGGCTGCCAAACAACCCGGCCTTCTTGCGGGCCCCGCCGGTCATCTGGATCTCGCACTTGCGCAACATCTTGCGGCCTTCAAGGAAACCCGGGGCCTCCTTCATGACCGCCTGCAGCAAACTGACTGCGTAGGCATGGTTGAGGGTTTCAACGGCACTGATGCCTTTGAGCCACAATGATTTTACCTGCTGCGGAAGATCTTTCTCTTTGAGCGTTTCAGCCATGGATGGTCGGTATTTTAGAAAACTGCGCAACGGGGAGAAGCAGAAATTACCATTTGCCGCTTTGACCCACGTTGGCAAGTCCCCACTTGCCGATGCTGCATGGAAGAACTACCGCCGCCGCTGGAAAAACGAAGTCGGGCGGCGCTCGGAGGCCTTGGGAGCCGGTGCGGGGGCGGCGGCCGGCGGGGGCGGTCCGTCGGTGAGCGGTTCGATCGAGCCGCCCTTGCTAGGATCCCGGTCGGGCAGGACCCCGCCGTTGTTAAACACCCGCACGCCATCCGAGACTTCGTAGCGGTTGTCGATATCCAACTGGGCATCAAGCAGCGTCGCATCGCTGTTGACGATCTTCGGCTGAATGAAGATGAGCAGTTCGGAACGCTCAGTCGACTTGTTGGTCGTTGAGAACAACTTTCCGAGCAGCGGGATGCTGCTGAGGATCGGCACACCGCTCACCGAGTTGCGGTCGCTGTTGGTGATCAAGCCGCCGAGGACGACCGTAGAGTTGTTGGGAATGGTCACGGTGGTGCGCAGCGCGCGGGTGCCGATGGTCGGGATCTCGTTGCCGTCGATCGTCTGGCTGCCAACGACCTCGTCGTTAAGGAGGTCGATCGTCAGGGTGATTTCATTCTCGGAGTTGACCAGCGGGATGACATCCATGCTCAGGACGACGTCGCGGTATTCGATGTTGGTGCTCTGGGTCACGCCGTTGCCCGAGTTGCCGCCATTGAAGACGTTGGTCGGAACCGCGATCCGCTGGCCAGACGAGACCGTGCCGCGCTGGTTGTTGCCGGTGAAGATCGTCGGACGGGAAATGATGTTGAACTTCCCGGTGCTCTGCAGCGCCTGGAGGTAGGCGTAGAAGTCGCCGCCGATCTTGGCGTAGACGTTGAGCCCGTTGGCTGTCGGGAATGCCGCCGGGCCGATAAGAGTCATCGGGTCAGGCAATGAGCCGGTGCGGTTGCGGTTTTGCGCGGCCACCCCGCGTCTGGCGTCCTCGGAGATCGAGTTGAGCAGGTCGACGCCGTAGTCGAGGTCGTCGGTGAGCGAGAGCTGGCCAAACACCGTCGAGATCATCACCTGGTCAGCCTTGACGTCGAGCTGGTCCAACAACTGGGTGATCGCCTCAACGCTGGCAGGCGGGCCCTGGACAACGATGCTGTTGGTGATGTTGTCGGCCACCAGAAGGGTGCGGCCGACGACGATCGGCTCGGGCGCATTGCTCACCTGGGGCGCGGCAATCGACCCACCACCGGCGCCACCGCCACCGCCCGACGAGCGGCCGCCGCTGCTGCTGCCGCGTGACGAGCCACTGGCCAGACCGTTGTTGCCACCTGAGTTGCCGCCGCCAAACGGTGTCGCTGGCGCCGCTTGCGGCTGGGTCGCCCCGCCGCGGCTTCCGCCGGTGCGCGCGCCTCCCTGGGCCGACGAGCTGGTGCCAAAGGTGCGCGCCAAGGCACTCTCGGCGACCGGCAGGAACTCGCTCACTGAAAGGTAGCGAAGCTTCCGGCGCAGGTAGTTGCGCTGGTCGCTGGGGGCGTCGAACTCGCGGATGAGCCCTTCGATGAAGATCAGGTCGACCGGCCGGCCGAGCAGGAAAATCTGGTTCGTCCGGGTATCCGGAACGATCTGGACCGGAGTGGACTCGCCTGCTCCGGACGACTGGCTCGTGCCTTGGCCGGCAACCGGAGGTGGTTGATTATCGCCGCGCCCACCACCCTGCTGTGGGAGCACCTGCTCCCCGCCGGACCGCTGGACACCGGCGGATGTTTGCTGGGACTGCTGGGCGTTGATGATCTCGTTGAGCGTCTCGGCAAGCGTCTCGACGTCGGCAAAGTTGACTTTGACAAACCGGTTACCGACCTGGGCGGACGGGACGTCGATCTTGTCCTTGAGTTCAAGCAGCGTGCGGATCAACGCCGAGTTCTCGGTCAGAACCACTGCGGATGCGTTCGGCACCGCCGCTATCGATCCGTACGGGCCAAACTGGCCGATGACCTGGGTGAAGGTCCGGACCAGCTCATCCGGCTTGATGTACTTCAAGGTCATCACATAGGTGACCACCTCGTCGCCTGCCGGCAGGTCGGCCGGATCAATGATGACCGGCAGCTCAGTCTGCTTCGGGTTGAGCCCGGCGGTGGCGACGACGAGTTTAACAACTCCCTCACCACTCGGGACAAACACCAATCCCTCCATCAGCGCAGCCTTCTTGAGCAATTCAACCGCCTGACCGTGAGTGAGCGGTGGATCCTGGATGAAGTTGATCTCGACCGGCACGGCGCCGGAGCTGACCAACACCCGCTCACCGGTGAGCTGGTGGTAGAGGGCGGCCACCGTGTTCCCATCAGCCTTGGGATACTCGAGGCGCTTTTCGATCGGGCGCTCCAGAATCGGAATCGTCAGGTCGCCGGCCGGCAGTGGCGCGGCAACTCCCGGAGCCTCAAGGATAGGTCGCGGACCTGGCAGGCCGCCACCCGGCGCATCCGGCGCCCCCGGCGCTGGTACCGGTGGTGCCGGAACCACCGGCGGCACCGGAGCATCGGAGACCTCGATCCCCTCCGGAACGGGCGGCACCGGACTGGCTTCATTCTGGGCAAAGCCGGAAGCCACCAGCGCGGCGGAGAAGAGCGGAAGGAACGGGAATTTCATGGTTCAATTCGGGAGAGCGGTCAACAAGGGCATCAAGCGAGACTAGCGGCGCGATGAGGAGGTCGGCGGAGTGGGCGCAGTGGGCGCGACGCGGTCGCGGGTGCGGCGCTCGCCGTTCTGCTGGGGCACAGCCGGCTGGGGAACCGCAGCCCGTGGATCGCGGCCCGGGTTGCCACGGGGATCGCCGCCATCGGGCCGTCCGTTGGGACCCCGTTGCGGCGCGGGCGCCTTGATGGCCAACAGGCTTTCCTCGTAGCCGACCCACCCGGTGGCGTTCTTGTAGCGCAGTTGGACTTGGGTTTGCAGATAGTTGGCCGGATCGCGGCGGACCTCAAGGATCTCAAACCCCTTCGAATCCCCTGGGGCAATGATAAGCTTTTCCTGCGGCTTGGTCCGGTTGAAAAGCACCAGCAAAAACCCGCGCTCGGTCTCGGAAACCCCGCCAAGCGCCCATTCATCCAGTGGCCCGGGGCCAACCGCGGGTCTGACGACCTCCGGCTTGGTGGTTAACGGCGAATCGTTCCAGAGCCGCTGGTAGCGGGTCAGTGAGGGAACCGGCGGGACCTTGGCATGCAGCTCTGCCACGGGCAAAATCGCCAAACCAAGCATGAAAAGAGCACGAATGGGTGGAGGGGACATGTGGATCAGGATGCTGAGGGTTGCGGAACAAACCATTGCTCCACCACAACGGTGCAGCTTATTTTCGTGGGATCATCCCGGAGCGGCTCAAGATCCATGGTGATGACCGTGCGGAAATCCTTAGGCGATTGAATCTGATGGAGCCACTCATAAAGTGCTTTCTCTGTGCCGGTCACCTTCAGAGTCACCCGGGCGCGCCCGTAATAGCCGCCGTCGCCTTCGGATTTCGGGTCGATTGAGGTGCTTACGACCGTCAAGCCGGCGGCACGCGCCTTTTCAGTGGTGAATTGTTCGGTGTTTGAGCGGACCAACTGGATCGCCTGCGGTTCCGGCTCGTTCTGGGCGAGCCACTCGCTCTGGTCGGCGAACTGCTCGCCCTCCTCGATGAAGCGGCGGGCGCTATCCAAGGTCAGCTCGGCGATCCTTTTTTGGCTGCGCACGTCGGCCAGCGCGCGGGCATACACTTTATACC
>JBILQE010000008.1:0-83671 GCA_044373465.1 Akkermansiaceae bacterium
CCAAACAGTTAACACATCCGCAGTTGTGGGGCGAAATTCCCGTTTGTTTATGGGAGATTCGTGGGCTACCTGCATGTCATCCTGAGGACAAATCAGGGTGCTCCAACAGGTGGACGGGATGCCCGGACAGGGTGGGTCGTTTGCCATATCTCCGGTGATATGTCTCCGGGACGTGATCAGGTCGATGAGGCGACCAAGGGCGGCAGCGTGAGAGGAACGGACGGCTGGACGATATTGTTAGGTTGGTCCGGAATTTTTTCGGGTGGTGGTGTTGGCGGGTCGGTTGGGCGCGCGGCGATGAGGATGAAAAAAGTAACCGGGAGGGGTGAGTAATTGGTGGTGGCGGTTTCGGCATGGTGGCGGCGGCGGCGCGGGTGGCGTGGCGAAGCGCGGCGGCGGCGCGTGGTTGGGCGTGGGCGGCGCGGGTGGGTGGCGGCGGCGCTGGGTCAGCAGCGGGTGCCGCGGTGGAAGCGGGTGGTGGACGTCGGGTTGGTGTTGTTGTTGTTGTTGCCGGTGGCGGCGGGTGTCGGGTTGCTGGTGGCCGGGTGGATTCGGTTGGTGTCGAGGGGTGGGGTGTTGTTTCGCCAGACGCGGGTTGGGCGTGGTGGGGAGCGGTTCACGATGTACAAATTTCGGAGCATGAGCGCTGGGGTGGAGACGGCGACGCACGAGGTGTATGTACGCGAGTTGATGCGGCACAACCGTGGGCTGGCAAAGCTTGATTTGATTGGCGACCGGCGGCTGATTATCGGCGGGCGGTGGTTGCGGATGGCGGGGCTCGACGAGTTGCCGCAGCTCATCAACGTGCTGCGTGGTGAGATGAGCCTGGTTGGGCCGCGTCCATGTTTACCGAGCGAGGCTGGGTTTTACCCATGCGCGAGTTGCCGGCGCTTTGAGCTGCTCCCCGGGATGACCGGGCTGTGGCAAGTCGAGCGGAGCGAGGCGACGACCTTCAGCGAGATGCTTGAGATGGACGAGCGTTACCGGCGCGAGATGTCGCTCGCGCTTGATCTGTGGATCCTCGGGCGGACGCCAGTGGCATTGGTCAGCCAGCTCGCCGGGTGCCTGCGCGCGCCGGGAAGCGAAGCACCCAACGAGCGATGAAACGGCCATTGGCAATCGGGGTCGTCGGGCTCGGGTACTGGGGGCCGAACCTGGCGCGGAATTTCAGCGAGGCGCCCGAGGCGCGGCTCGGCGGGTTGTGCGATGTCGACGCGGCGCGGCTCGAGAAGCTGCGGCCGCTGCACCCCGGGGTGGGATGCTTTGAGGATTTTTCCGAGATGCTGGCGCGGGCGGACGTGGATGCGGTGGCGGTGGCCACGCCGGTGCGCCAACATTTCCCGCTGGCGCGCGCGGCGTTGTTGGCGGGCAAGCATGTTCTGGTCGAGAAGCCGCTGGCGGCGAGTGTGGCCGAGTGCCGCGAGCTCATCGAGTTGGCCGCGGCGCGCGGGTTGACGTTGATGGTTGGCCACACGTTCCTCTACTCGGGCCCGGTCGAGTTGATCAGCCAGCTGGTAGCCTCGGGGGAGCTGGGCGAGTTGCGCTACATCAACAGCCAGCGGCTCAACCTTGGGTTGTTCCAGAAGGACATCAATGTCGTCTGGGATCTCGCGCCGCACGATTTGTCGATCATCCTCCACCTCCTCGGGCGCTCGCCGGAGGTGCTCAACTGCCAGGGCAACGCGCACATCACTCCCGGGGTGGAGGATGTTGCCAACGTCTCGCTGGTTTTTCCCGGCGGCCAGTTTGCGACGATCCAAAGCAGCTGGCTTGAGCCGCGCAAGGTGCGCCAGATGACCATCGTCGGGAGCCGGAAAATGGTCGTCTATGACGACATCGCGCCGATTGAGAAAATCCGCATCTACGACGTGCGTGTCGAGCGGCCGCCGCACTACGGGAGCTTTGGCGAGTTCCACTACGCGTACCACTACGGCGACAGCTTCATCCCGCGGATCGCCCAAGCCGAGCCGCTGCGCCGGATGTGCCAGCATTTCATCGAATCGATCCTCGGCGGGTCGCGGCCGCTGAGTTGCGGCGAGCGCGGGCTTGAGGTGGTCCGGATTCTCGAGGCGTGCTCGCGCTCGCTGCGCGCCCACGGGGCCGCGATCCGGATCGCCGGCCAGCCGTCCGACGGCCAGGTGCGGGTGACGGAAGCCGAACTTGAGGACAACAGGCTCAATGGATCCCACCCTGCAATTGTCAGCTGACGTGGTGCTTGGCGCCGGGGTGAAGCTGGCGGGATTCTGCAACCTCTACGGGTGCAGGATCGGCGACGAGACCCGGATCGGGCCGTTCGTCGAAGTCCAGAAGGGTGCGGTCATCGGGGCGCGCTGCAAGATTTCGAGTCACTCGTTCATCTGCGAAGGGGTGACCATCG
The DNA here is from genome assembly GCA_044373465.1 of Akkermansiaceae bacterium. GTDB lineage: Bacteria > Verrucomicrobiota > Verrucomicrobiia > Verrucomicrobiales > Akkermansiaceae > JBILQA01. Next base: position 2,378 of record JBILQE010000008.1, read on the forward strand.
AGGACCAGGTTTTCATTGGTCACGGGGTCATCTTTGTCAACGACCGGCGGCCGCGCGCCACGACCGCCAGCGGCCGGCCGCAGGGCCATGGCGACTGGACGCTTGAGCCGACGTTGGTTCGGCGGGGAGCGTCGGTCGGCTCTGGAGCGACGATTTTGTCAGGGATCACGATAGGAGAAAACGCGCTGGTCGGGGCGGGCAGCGTGGTCACCAGGGATGTGGCGGCAGGGGAGACTGTCGCAGGGAATCCCGCCCGCCGGATTTAAACCACGTGAGGATTGCGGTGATGAACGTGCCATTTCTCGACCTGCATGCCGAGCATGCGCCGCTGCGCCGGGAGCTTTCCGGGGCGATTGAGGAAGTCATTGATTCATTGGCATTTGCCGGTGGACCATTTGTCTGCGGCTTTGAAGAAAAGTTCGCCGAGTTCTGCCAAGTCGACCACGCGGTGGGCGTCGGCAGCGGCACCGACGCGCTTTGGCTGGCGCTGCTGGCGCTCGGCATCGGTCCTGGCGACGAGGTCATCACGGTGCCGATGAGCTTCATCGCCACCGCGGCGGCCATCACCAGGACCGGCGCGCGCCCGGTGTTTGTCGACATCGACGAGGCAACCTACACGATGGATCCGGCCGCACTGGAAGGCGCGCTCACCCCGCGGACCCGGGCGGTCCTGCCGGTCCACCTGTTCGGGCAGATGGCTGACATGCAGCCGATCATCGAGTTTGCCCGGCGCCACGGGCTGGCCGTCGTCGAGGATGCGGCCCAGGCCCACGGTGCGGAATACGACGGTCGGCGGGCCGGCAGCCATGGTGACGTCGGGTGCTTCAGCTTTTATCCCGGGAAGAACCTCGGGGCGTTTGGCGAGGCCGGGATGGTCGTCACCCACGACGCGCAGCTTGCCGAGCGAATCCGGATGCTCCGCGACCACGGGCAAGCGCGCAAATACCACCACCTGACGCTTGGCTGGAACTGCCGGATGGACGGCCTCCAGGCCGCAGTGCTCCAGGTGAAGCTGCGCGCGCTGGAGCGCAACAACCACCGTCGGCGCGCCCATGCGGCGCGCTATGCTGAGGGGATGGGGGGGCTCGCGGATGTGGTCCTGCCGGTCTGCGCGGCGCGCCGGACCCACGTTCACCACATTTATGCGCTGCGGGTGGCCAATCGCAGGGAGTTCCTGACCCGGATGGAGCAGCGCGGGATCGGCTGCGCCATCCACTACCCGGTGCCGATCCACCTGCAACTCGCCTATGCCGCCCTCGGGTTGCGCCGAGGGTCGTTTCCGGTCGCCGAGCGCTGCGCCGACGAGTTTGTCTCGCTCCCGCTTTACCCGGAACTCACCGAGAGGCAGATCGCCGCGGTGGTCGCCGCCGTCGGGGAAGCGGCCGTCGGGGAAGCGGTGGGTGGCCGGTTGGTGACCTGAGCGTAACGCGGGGAAGAAATACGTAGCACCGGATAGAATGGCAATTTCCCTCCAGGCGGTTCCATTTGCCGAGACGGTCATCTCGCGGCTGGCGGTTGACCGGATCGACCCGTTGGTTGGCGACGCATGGGATGTGCTCGTGTCGTTGCGCGGCGAGCACAGCGTGTTTCATCGTTCGGCCTGGGCGAAGGTGCTGGTCGAGAGCTACGGCCACCGGCCGGTCTACCTGCGGGTGCTGCGCGACGGGATCGAGGTGGCGCTGGTGCCGCTCATGGAGGTGCGCAGCTGCCTGACCGGGCGGCGCGGTGTTTCGTTGCCGTTTGCGGACTTCGGTGGCCCGCTGTGGGACAATGTCGAGCTGGCCGCCTCGGTGTACGCGGTGATTCTTGAGGTTGCAGCTGAGCGGAAATGGAAGCACGTCGAGATCCGCGGCAGCGCGGTGGCCCCGGAGGCCGCCCAGCCATGGCAGACCTATGCGGCGCACCACCTTGACCTGCGCCCAGGCATCGAAGCAATCGAACGCGGGTTCAACCCGTCGGTGCGGCGCGCCATCCGCAAGGCGCAGCGCAGTGGCGTGGTGGTCACCATCGAACGCTCGGAGGCGGCGGTTGGCGCGTTCTACGCGCTGCACTGCCGGACCCGTCGGCGGCATGGGCTGCCACCCCAGCCGAGCGGGTTCTTCCGTGCGCTGACCCGCCACCTGATCGCCTGCGGGCTGGGCGAAGTGGTGCTTGCGCGGGTTGACGACGAGCCGGTTGCCGGCGCGGTGTTCCTGCGCTCCGGGCGCGCGGCAGTCTACAAGTTTGCCGCCTCGGATCCGGAGTTCTGGGCGCTGCGCCCGAACCAACTCGTCATCTCGGCGGCCATCCGGTTCCTCAGCGAGCTCGGCTGCGAGCAACTCCACTTCGGGCGCACCGCGCTGAGCGACGCCGGACTGGCCCGCTTCAAACTCTCGTGGGGGTGCAGCGCCGAGACACTCAGCTACTTCCGCTACCAGTCGCGGACCGACACGTGGCTGACCGGAACCCGCCCGGCGCTCGAGTCCGGGCCGCTGATTTTCCGCCACCTCCCGATCGCCATCAATCGAATCGCCGGAAGAATCATCTATCCCCACCTCGACTAACCGACATCCAGCAAACCCCCTATGAAACCAAGCCAACCGGAGCGCGCCAGCCAGCCAGCAACTGGCATCGATGTGCATGACATCCTGTATGTCATCTTCAAACACAAGTGGAAGATAGCCATGCTGTCGCTGCTCGGGGTCGGGGCTGCCGGGCTGTTGGCCTACCAGTCGTCGCTGAGCCCGAGCTACCAGACCCAGGCGAAACTGCTGGTGCGCTATGTGGTTGAGCGGAGTGCCGCGGACCCGGACGCCCCGGTCCGCTCCAAGGGTGGTGGCGGGTCCGCGGTGATGGGAACCGAACTCCAAATCCTCAAAAGCTTCGACCTCGCCATCGACACCGCCAGTCGGGTCGGCCCCGGAATCCTCCTCCCGGAGCGCGGCGAGGCAGCGACCGCCGCGGAGGCCGCCGCCCGGGTCATCGGCGGGCTCGACGCGCGGCTTGAGGATGAAAGCAACGTCATCCAGCTCAGCTACCGGGACCCTGACCCGCAGCGTGCCGTGGTGGTCCTCAACCAGCTTATCCAAAGCTACTTTGCCCGCCACCTCGAGATCCACCGGTCGAGCGAGGCATTCAACCAGGTTGCCGCGCAGACCGACCAGGCGCGCAGCGCGCTGCGGACGACCGAGGACGAGATCAACCGGCTCAAGTCCGAGTCGGGGGTCCTGTCGATTGACGCGACGATCAGCGAATTCGAGGCGCGCCGCCAGTTGGTCCGCGAGAGCCTGATGGCCGCCGAGGCGGCGCTCGCCGAACAACGCGCCAAGGTCACCGCGATGGAAGCCACCGCGCTTGCCCTCGGGCGTGCCAACGAGGGTGCGCAACCCGTAGTGAATGGGGGCGCACCGGCACCCGTGCCGGTCGGGCGCGACAGCGCCATGGCACTCGCCGAATACCAGGACCTCGCAATGCGCATGGAGGTCCTGCGCCAATCGCGCAACCAGATGCTGCTGCGCCGTCCCGCCCACGACCCGATGGTCTCGAGCCTCGACCGGCAGATTGCCGCGGTCCAGAGCCGCCGGCTCGACCTTCTCGACGCCCACCCGCAGCTGGCGGCGAGCGTGCCAACCGGCGACGGGGTGGTGCTGGCGAGCGTTTCGCTGGATGACGAAAAGGCGCTCCAGGCAGCCTTGGAAGCGAAGGTCGCGACCATCATCGAGCAGGCGAAGGAGATCGAAAGCGAGGTCGCGGGGCTCTCGGCGCTCGGATTCCGGCTTGAGGGTCTCGAGCGTCACCGGCAGATGGCCGAGGAGAAGTTCCGCTACTACCAGTCGAGCCTCGAGAAGGCCCGCATCGATGAGACCCTCGATCCGACCAAAATCCCCAACATCAGCATCGTCCAAAATCCGTCCACCCCGGTGCGCTCGATCGATGCCAAGACCCGCAAGCTAATCCTGGGAGTCGCCGCCTCCGGGGTGGCCGCCGGCCTGATGCTTGCCTTCCTGATGGAATGGGTGGTTGACCGGCGGGTTTCGCGCCCGACAGAGATCCAGAGCCGCCTGCAGCTGCCATTGATGATGTCCATCCCGTTCATCCGCTCCAAGGACGGCATGGCCCAGCTGCTCGACCGGTCCGGGGAGATCGGGCTGCTCGACGACAGCACCGAGCCGACCTTTCCGCCCGCCTTGGCCCGCCGCGCCAAGGGCCAGTTGGCCGTCGGCGAGCGCGAGCACTTCATCACTCCGTACGCTTGCGCCATCCGGGACCGGATCATGTTCAATTTCGAGATCAACAACGTCACCCATAAGCCGAAGCTCATCGCCCTGACCGGACTGTCCGCAGGGGCCGGAACCTCGACGATCGCCGCCGGCGTCGCCCGCGCATTCGCCGAGAACGGCAACCGCAAGGTGCTCCTGGTCGACTTCAATCCGGCCATGAACGGGCTCGTCTTCCCACAGCATCCGGCCGAGTCGCTGCGCCGCGCGCTTGAGGCATCCCGCGACGAGCGGTTCCGAACAAGCTCGCAGAACCTCTACTTCGCCATGGCACCCACCCGCGGCGACGGCAAGGGCGCCCACTTCCTCGCTCCGGCGGTCCTCCACCAGATGATGCCGCACCTTGAGGCGAGCGGGTTTGACTACATCCTGTTCGACATGCCACCGGTCGGGGCAACCTCGCCGACCTTGGCGATGGCCGGGTTCATGGACAAGATCCTGCTGGTGCTGGATGCCGAGCAGACCCACCGCGACAGCCTCCGCTGGGCGTTCGCCGAGCTCCAGCGCGGGCGCGCCGACGTCTCGTGCCTCTTCAACAAAGCCAAGGCGCACGCGCCTCGCTGGGTCGCCGGGGACATCTAGCCTCTCGAACCGCTGCCAAGCCAGCCAGAGCGCGCCATGAAAGGAGCATCGCGAGCCTTGTTAACGCGTCTCTACTATCAGCTCAAGCCGTTCCTGCCGGCGCGCATCCGCTGGGCGCTGCGGCGCCATCGGGCCACCGGGGTGCGCCGGCGCAGCCAGGCGGTCTGGCCGATCAACGAGGCGGCCGGCGCCACGCCGCACGGGTGGCCCGGTTGGCCGGGCGGAAAGCGCTTCGCCCTGGTCCTCACCCACGATGTCGAGAGCGCCAACGGGCTCGGGAAAGTCCACAGCCTCGCCGAGTTGGAAATGAAGATGAATCTCCGCTCGGTCTTCAACTTCATCCCTGAGGGCAGCTACCCGGTTCCCGATGAACTGCGCTACTGGCTCGCCAGGCATGGGTTCGAGGTCGGCGTCCACGACCTGCACCACGACGGGAAGCTTTACCAATCGCGCCGGGTGTTCCTAAGCAAGGCCAAGCAGATCAACCACCACCTGCGCCGGTGGGGCGCAGCGGGGTTTCGCTCGGGGTTCATGCTGCGCCAGCTCGACTGGCTCCACGAGCTTGAGACCGAGTATGACGCCTCGACGTTTGACACCGATCCGTTCGAACCCCAGCCGCAAGGGTGCCGGACAATCTTCCCGTTTTTTGTCGCCAACCAGAACCGCGGCGGCGCCCCGGGATACGTTGAGCTTCCCTACACCTTGCCACAAGACTCGACGCTCTACCTGCTCCTCGGCGAGCGCACGCCGGACATCTGGCTGCGCAAGCTCGACTGGATCGTCCAGCGCGGTGGGCTCGCGCTGGTGAACATCCACCCCGACTACATGGACTTCGAGCGCAGCGACTACGCCGCGTTTCGCTACCCGGCATCGCACGTCGAGGACCTGCTCGACTACGTCTCCACCCGCTACCGCGACGAGTTCTGGAACCCGTTGCCCAAAGAGCTCGCCGCTTGGTTCCGCGCGAGCTGCCTGCCAGCCCGCCCGCATCCGCCCGGGGGGGCGGCCAAACTGCCATGATCCGCCTGCGTCACAAAATGCTCATCCGCGCCACCCGGCTGCTGGACCTCACGGTGCTCGTCGCCACCGCGCTGGCGGTCATCAGCTATCAAGCGGGGCCGCGCGGGCTTGTGGCAGTCGGGTCGCGGAACTTTGTCGTCGAGTCGGTTGGGATGCTGGTGCTGGCGCTTGGGTGGGTGGTGGTGTTTGACCATTACGTCAGGTACCGGGCCGACCGGTTTGTCGAGTTCCAGGCGCAACTGCGCAACCTGATCAAGGCGACCACGGTGGCGGCGATTTGGTTGTTGGTCATCAGCGCGTTGTTGCTGCCATGGACGCTTGAGTTGGGCGAAATTCTGATTTTTTGGGGAGTTGTTTCGGTCATCGGGGTGGCAATCCGGATCGGGTTGAAGGGGGTCCTGATGGGTGCGCGGCGGTCCGGGTACAACTACCGCTATTTGCTCATCGTCGGGGCCAACCGGCATGCCGCCGAGTTCGCCGGGAAAATCTCCCAGCGACCGGAGCTCGGGTACAAGATTGTCGGGTTCATCGCCGAATCCGCCGAGGCCGAGCGCGCCTGGGCCGCAAGTTCCGGGCGGGTCATCGGAACCATCGATGAAATCCGCAACGTCCTTGAGGACGAGCGGGTAGACGAGATGCTCGTGTGCCTGTCGGTGGAGACAAAGTTCCGCACCGTCAGCGACATCATTGCGATTGCCCGCGATCTCGGGATCGTCCTGCGGATCGCCCCGGAAGCCGCCGAGGGCGCGATGCTTGAGAAGCTTCACATCGAGGAGTTCGAGAACGAATACGTCGTCACCCTGTTCCGCGAGCAGATGCTGGTCCAGTTGCTCGTCAAGCGGCTCGTCGATGTGCTCGTCTCACTGATTGCGCTCGGGTTGCTGTCGGTCGGGATGGCGGCGGTGGCGGTGTTGATCAAGCTGACGAGCCCCGGGCCGGTGTTGTTCACCCAGGACCGGGTGGGGATGAACCAGCGGACGTTCCGGCTGTATAAGTTCCGTTCGATGGTGGTGGATGCAGACGAGCGCAAGCGCGAGCTTGAGCATTTGAACGAGGTTGACGGTCCGGTGTTCAAGATTGGCAATGACCCGCGGATCACCCGGATCGGCCGGTTCATCCGGCGGACGAGCATCGATGAACTGCCGCAGTTGTTCAACGTGTTGCGCGGTGAGATGAGCCTTGTTGGCCCGCGGCCGCCGTTGCCCGACGAGGTGCGCAACTACCAATGGATGTTTCGCAAGCGCCTCTCGGTGAAGCCGGGGATCACCTGCGTCTGGCAGGTCTCGGGACGCAACCAGATCAACTTCGAACGCTGGATGCAGATGGACCACGACTACATCGAGAACTGGTCGCTGTGGCTTGATTTCAAGATTCTGCTCAAAACCATTCCCGCGGTGTTCCTTGGCCGCGGCGCCTCGTGAGCCATGCCAAAGCCACCAAAAATCTTGGCGCTCTCGTCGGGCGGCGGCCACTGGGTGCAGTTGCTGCGGTTGCGGCCAGCATTTGCCGGCTGCCAGGTCGTCTATGCAACCGTCAAAGGCGGCTACCGCGGGGATGTCGACGGGGCACGCTTCCACGTCATCCCCGACTCGAACCGCTGGGACAAGCTCGCCCTCGCCCGGAGTGCCTGGGCGATCTTCAAGGTCCTGTGGCGCGAGCGCCCCGACGTGGTCATCTCGACCGGGGCGGCTCCGGGGTATTTTGCGATCCTCCTCGGCGGCTGGCTCGGCGCGCGCACGGTGTGGGTCGATAGCGTGGCAAATGCCGAGGAATTGTCGCTCTCCGGCCGGCGTGCCGGCGCCTGCGCCGACCTTTGGCTAACCCAGTGGCCGCACCTGGCCGACGAGGTCGGCGAGCGCCTGCGGTGCTTCGGGAGCGTTCTTTAACAGCAATTGGCATGATCTTCGTGACAGTCGGGACCGATCTGCCGTTTGACCGGATGCTGCGGGTCATTGACCGCTGGGCGGCGCAAACCGAGCGGCGCGACATCTTTGCCCAGATCGGTGCCGGCGGATGGGTGCCGCAGGCGATCCCATCGGCCGAGTTTCTCGAGCCCGACGAGTTCCGCCGGCGCTTCGACCAGGCGCGGATCATCATCGGCCACGCCGGCATGGGGACGATCCTGTCGGCCTTGAACCGCGGCAAACCGATCCTGGTCATGCCCAAGCGCGCGTCGCTCGGCGAGCAGCGCAACGAGCATCAACTCGCCACCGCCCGCCGGATGCAGGCGCTTGGTAAAGTGCATGTCGCCTTCGACGAATCCGAGTTGCGCGAGATGCTTGCGCGCATCGACGACCTGCCGCCGCCGCTAGCGATTGGGTCATGTGCCAGCGAGAGCCTGTTGCGCGGGATCGGCGAGTTTATCCATGCCCGGCATCCGCGTCCGCTGGTCGCGCGGCTGATTGCGGCGATTCCCCGCAAACCATGAAGAATCAAGTCACTGACGACCCGCAATTGCTGATCCTCGGCGCCGATTACGCGACCGGCAACATGGGCGTCGACGCGCTGCTTTCCGGAACGATCGCCTCCGCGGTCCACGCCAGACCCAGGATGCGGATCCGCCTGCTGACGTACGGGCGCCATTCCACCGCACAAGCGGCGCAGGTTCCGATTGACCAGATCAACCTCCGGTTCTCGTGGAAACTCACGCTGCCCAACAATGTGATGCGCTTGCTCGCCGTCGCCTGGGTCGCACGGGTCCACCCGCGGGTCGGCGGCTGGTTGATCGCCCGGCACCCGGCGCTTGGCGAAATCCGCCGGGCCAGCCTGTGCGTGGCAATCGCCGGGGGTGACAGCTTCAGCGACATCTACGGGTGGCGGAGGTTCAGCTACATTTGTCTGCCGCAGTTGTTGGTCCTGGCGCTCGGGCGGCCGTTGGTCTTGCTCCCGCAAACATTGGGACCGTTCAAGGCGCGCATCGCCGCGAGGATTGCGGGTGCCATCATGCGCCGCGCCGCGGTCGTCTTCTCCCGCGACGCCGAAGGGCTTGAGGTCGCCAAGCGGATGCGCCCGCCGGTGCATGCCGAATTCTCCGCGGACATGGGATTTGCGCTGCACCCGCAAGCGCCGGCGAGCGGGCTGCCCGACTGGGTACGGGCCGCGGACGGTCGGCTCATCGGTCTGAATGTCAGCGGGCTGTTGTATTTCCACCGGAACCCCGCGGGGATGTTCGGAATCCGCGGCGACTACCGGACCACCCTGGAAGATTTGGTCATTCGGCTCACCACCCGAATGGAGTTCCACGTGGTCCTCGTCACCCACGTGACCGGGGCGGGGGAGAGCGACGCGGACGCCTGCGCCGACTTCCACGCGCGCCTCAAGGACCGCTGCGGCGAGCGCCTCGTGCTTGCCAGCGGCGGCTACAACCACCGGGAGATCAAGCACCTCATCGGCCATTGCCGGTTCTTCATCGGAGCCCGGATGCACGCCTGCATTGCGGCGCTCTCGCAGGGGATCCCAGCCGCGGGAATGGCCTACAGCCGGAAATTCGCCGGCGTGTTCGAAAGCATCGGCGCGGGCGAACTGGTCGTCGATCTTCGCGACCACGATGGCCCGGCGGTCGTCGAGCGGCTCGTGGATATCATCGAACGGCGCGACGAGTTCGCCGCCACGCTCGTCCCGCGGGCGGCCGAGGCGCGCGCCGCCGCGCTCGGGTTGTTCGGCCGGTTGGCCAGCCACCCGTCGTCCCAGCATGTGCGGGAGATTGTCCCGACCCTGTAAACCGATGTTGGGTCTTGTTTATCATCGGGTCCGCAACCACCTGCGGGGCCTCCCACGGGCTGCGGTGACCCGCGGTTGCCCGCCCGGGTTGTTTGGCTACCGGTTCTTGGCGAAGGAGTCGGTCGACGGCTACTTCCGCCGCCGCCGCGATCCGGCCGAGGCGGTCGTCGTGATCCATCCGGCCCACCAAGAGCGCCATCCGCTGCCGACAAATGTCCCGGACCGTGAGCAACTTCCCAAGGTTCGCGGGTGGTGGGGGAACTCCTTCCACGACATCCCGGAGCGCACCAGCACGCCGACGTTCATCGCCACGCTGCGCGACTGCCGGGTCGTCCCGTCGTTCGATTCCCGCGGCCAGTTCTGGGCAACCATCGTCAGCCACGAGGGGCGCTCGGTGGAACTTCGCGAGCTCTCATTCCGCCCGTGGCAGGCGCGCTTCCTGCGCACTCTCCCGACCAGGAGGATCGAGCGGGCGACCTGGGTCGTCGAGCGGGTCTACGACAACTACTCTCACTGGCTCACCGCCCACCTGCCAAAGTTGTTGATGCTCCGTGACCTCGGGATGGCCGACGGAGTCCTGCTGCCGACCGTGCTTGCACCCGTGATCCACGAGTCGCTGAAGTTCTTCGGGATGCCAGCGGAGCAGTTCGGCGCGTTCGACCCCTCGGTGAGCCTGCGCGTTGATGAGCTCACGGTGGTCGGGACTGACCGGTTTCGGCCGGAGTTGTTGCGCATGGTCGCGGCGCAGTGCCCGGTTGAGTCGGCGGTCGCTCCGCATCGGCGGGTGTTCATCAGCCGGGCGGCGGCGGCGCGCCGACGCCTCAGCAACGAGGACGACCTCTGGCCAATCCTTGCCCGCGCCGGATTCGAGAAGGTCCAGATGGAACGCCTGGCGTTTTCCCAACAGGTCGCCCTGATGCGCCAGACCGCGGTGCTCGTAGCCCCCCACGGCGCCGGCCTGGCAAACATGATGTTCTGCCCAACGGGGGCCCGCGTCGTCGAGATCGCCGACCTCGAGTTCCCCAACCCGAATTTTTACGCGCTCGCCGCGGCCATGGGCCATTCCTATTGGCTCCTGGCGGCCAGCCCATGCGGCCTGGGCGCCCCGCCGGAGCGCGATCTCCGGCTCGATCCAGCCGCCCTTCGCGGCGTGCTGAACCAACTTATCTAACATGCAACGAGCAGCTCATCGAGGCGAGCAGGTCACGGAGGTCCAAGGCCCGTGGTTGGGGAACAAGGGATCCGAATTGCAGCTGCGCGCGGTCATGGCGCGGCTGGGCGGGATGCGGACGCTGGCGGTGTCCTCGAACCTCGGGGGGTGGAAATTGCCCGACGGGCTATTCCGCGTCGGGTGGTCGCGCCAGCACCTCGGCGGGACCGCGATTTTCCGCGGTTCGGTGCGCAACACGTTGCTGGCGCTGCGCAAGCATGCCACCCTCGGGATCTGCAGCAGGGCGATGCTCGAGCGCCACGGAGTCCTGCGCGGCGAGCAGCTGACCAGTCTGGTTGATTGTTCCGGGTTTGGTTATGGCGACTGCTGGCCGCTGCGGCGAATGGCGGGGCGTGCCGAGTATCTGAGGTTTCTGAAGAGCCGCGGAGTGAAGCTGGTGATGTTGCCGCAAGCGGTGGGGCCATTCAAGAACGACGAGATCCGCGGACCAGCGCGGGCGCTCATCAGCGCCTTTGACCTGATCTTTGTCCGCGACGAGGCCTCGGCACTCCACCTCATCGACCTCGGGCTTGATCCTGAGATGATCTATTTGGCGCCGGACATCACCCATCGGATCGGCGGGCTGCCGCCGCGCGAGCCGGCGATCTGGGCGAACCGGGTGTTCATCGTTCCCAACGCGCGGATGGTCGACAAGACCTCGCCGCAGACCAGCTCGCGCTATCTCGCATTTCTCGCCGCGTGCATCCGCGCGGTCACCCGCCGCGGCCTTGAACCATGCCTCATGCTGCATGAGGCCAACGACCTTGCACTGGCCCGCGAGGCCCGCATGGCGTCCGGCATCCACGTCCCGATCCTCGACTGCGACCCGCTCTCGTCCAAGGGACTGCTTGGCGCGTGCCGGGCGGTCGTCAGCTCCCGCTATCAGGCACTCGTCGGCGCCCTGTCGCAGGGGACGCCCGCGCTCGGCACCGGCTGGTCCCACAAGTTTGCCGGGCTGTTTGACGACTACGATGCGCGTGATTGGCTCGTCAGCCCGCGCGCCACGGAAGCACAGGTCGGCGACTGGATCGACGCGCTTGTCGCCCCGGCCCAGCTGGCCGAGCGCCGGTGTCGGCTCGGTGAGTTGTCAACCGGCGCGCAAGTTCGGGTCGAGGCGATGTGGTCGCGGGTCGAGGCGTTGTTGAGCAACCAGGTGAGTGCCGCGGCCACGCCGAGTTGAAACGATGAATGCGGGCGATTTTTTCCGGCGGGCGGCCACGTTATGCGACCCGCGCGGCTATCTGCACCTGTTGCGGATGGTCCGGTACTACCATTACAGCCATGTCGTGCCGCGCGCGGCGCTGCGGCTTGGTGCGGACAGCGGGATGGCGCCGACCGTCTCGCTGCGCAACGGCGCGCGGATCACCATCGGCCGCGGCTCCCATATCGGCGAGAACTGCTACCTGTGGGCTGGCGACTCGACCGGCTGCATCTTCATCGGCGACCACGTGTCGCTGGCCCCAGGGGTGTTCATCACCGCCTCGGACTACCAGTTTGTCGCCGGCGTGGCGTTTCGCGAGCAACCGAAGCGCGAGCGCGACGTGCACATCGGCAACGATGTCTGGCTTGGCGCGGGCGTCGTCGTCACCGCCGGGGTGAGCGTCGGTGACGGCTCGATTGTTGGCGCCGGCGCGGTGGTCACCCGCGACCTCCCCGCTGGCTGCATCGCCGCAGGAGTCCCGGCGAAAGTCATCGGCGAGCGCCCGTCCAACCCAACCCCCTGTAATTCATGAAATTCGACGTCGCCATCGTCATCGTCACGTATAATTCGGCGCGGCAGATCCGCACCTGCCTTGCGAGCGTCATCAAACAACGGCTGCGGGTGGCCCAGCAGGTCATCGTGGTCGACAACGACTCGCGCGACGGGACCGCGGCGCTGGTGCGCGACGAGTTTCCGGCCGTGAAGCTCATCCAACCGGGCGAGAACCTTGGATTTGCCGCCGGGGTGAACCTGGGAGCCAGCCACGCCGAGGCGGAGTTCATCCTCCTGCTCAACCCGGACACCGTTATTCTTGATCACGCCGTCGATGTGATCGTCGAGTTCGCCCGCTCCCGGGACGCGCCCGGGTTGTTCGGTGGGCGCACCCTGCGCCCCGACGGGTCGCTTGAACCATCATCCTGCTGGGGTGCGCCGAGCCTGCTGAGCATGGCCATGTTTGCCACCGGGCTGACAACCATTGCGCCGCGCAACCGCTGGCTCGACCCGGAGTCGCTCGGGAGCTGGCAACGCGACAGCGTCCGCGACGTCGGCGTGATCACCGGCTGCTTCCTGTTGGCACCTGCCTCAATTTGGGAGGAGCTGGGCGGGTTCGACGAGCGCTACTTCATGTATGGCGAGGATGTCGACCTTGCGATGCGCGCGCGGGCGGCCGGCTACCGGTTGACGATTTGTCCGGATGCCAAGTTGGTCCACGAGGTCGGGCAAAGTTCGGCGACCCCGGTCGACAAGACGCTGCTGCTTTACCGCGGGAAGGCGTCGCTGGTACGCAGCCACTGGCGCGGGCCGGCGCGGGCGTTCGGGTTGTGGTTGCTGGTGGCCGGGATCGGCGTGCGCGCGGCAGCGAGCTCGCTGGCCCCAGGGGCGAGTGCCGCCAACCGCTGGCAGACGCTGTGGAAGCGGCGCGCTGAGTGGCTTGAAGGATACGGGTGCCCCGAATTGACCCGTCCGCTGGCGAAATCCCGGAGCACTTGCCCATGATCAGCGTCGTCATTCCCTCATTCAACCGCTGCGAGTGCTTGCGCAAGCTGCTTGGCGACGTCTTCGCCCAGCGCGGGCCGGCGTTTGAGGTCATCGTGGTGGACGATTGTTCGGCGGACGACTCGGCGGCCATGGTGGAACGCGAGTTTCCAGCTGCCACATTGCTGCGCAACCAGCGCAATGGCGGCCCGTGCGTCACCCGCAACCGGGGTATCCGCGCCGCCCGTGGCGAAATCATCGTCGGCTTTGATAGCGACGTGAGCGTGCCCGACCGCCAGCTGCTGGCCAAGGTGAGCGCCGCTTTCAAAGAGTGCCCGGAAGCCAGCGGGTTCGCGTTCAGGATCTTTGGGCCCGATCAGGTGAGCGATGACGCGCCGCGCTGGTGGCACCCGTTGCCACTCGCCGAGGCCAGCCAGCGGCGCTTCGAGACCGATTATTTCAGTGGGACGGCGTTTGCGTTCCGCCGCGACGTGGTCGTCCACGCCGGCCTGTTTCCCGAGGTGTTCTATATGCACTACGAGGAAGTTGAGCTGGCGCTGCGGGTTCTCGATGGCGGCGGGGCGATCCACTACCGGCCCGAGTTGGCCGCGGTCCATCACGCCAACCCGGTATCAAGGCGCAGTGAGATCAAGGTGTTCTACAAACCGCGGAACCAGGTCCTGCTCGCGCTCCGCTGCCACCCGTGGGGGCGGGCGCTCGGGTGGCTCACGCCGCGGGTCGTCAACGGGCTCTTCGCCGCAGCCGCCAACCGGTCGCTCCATGACTGGTGGCGGGCGATGCTCTCGGCGCGTGCCCTTGGCGGTGATTGCCTCGCCGAGCGCAACCCGGTGGGCGCCGGCACCTGGAAGCGGATCGCCGGGATGCGACGGCAAAACCTCGCCACCGCAACCAGCCAGCCGCGGAGTGCGCGGCCGTATTGCCGGATGGCAGGCGGTGCGCGGCCGCGGGTGCTCATCATTGCGCCCTATTATGATCGGGCGGCAACCGGCGAGAGTTGGAGCACCTACCAATGGGTCAAGGGGATCAGCGAAGGCTGCGAAACCACCGTGCTGACGACCCACCCGGCCGGCTGGAAATCGCATGAATCACCGACCGGTGCCGCGGAAGTCGTCAACTGGACCGACCCGGCGCTTCCCGGCGCGCGCGGCCGGCTCGCGTGGGAGCTCAAGCCCGGCTACCCGTTGTTCTACCTGAGGGCCCGCCGATGGCTCAAGGCGGCGCTCCGCGATGGCCGGTCATTTGACCTCGTCCACCAAATCAACCCGTTGGCGCTGCGCTACCCGTCCCCAGCCCGCGGGCTCGGGATGAAGCTCGTCATCGGTCCGCTCGCCGGCAGCCTGGCAACCCCGGATGGCATGGCCGAGGGCGGGGAAACCACCTGGTTCCGCCGCCTGCGCGCGCTTGACCGGTTGCGGCTCAGGCATGACCCGTGGCTGCGTGGGAGCTACGCGGGGGCCGCCGCGCTCGTCGGGGTGGCGCCCTACGTGGGCGAATTGCTCCGTCCATGTCGCCCGCAGCGCTTCGAGATCATGGCTGAAACCGGGGTCGCGGCGGTCGCTGGCGAAGCCAAGCAACCACCGCCGCCTGGCGACCCGCTGCGTTTGTTGTTTGTCGGCCGGATCATCCGGACCAAGGGGATTCTGGATGCCATCCGCGCGGTTGCCTTGGTTGCCGATCGCGCCAACGTCCGCCTCGATGTCCTCGGCGTCGGCGACCTGCTCGAGACTTGCAGGCAGGCAGTCGCCGTCCACAACCTCGGTGAAATCATCACCTTCCACGGCCGCCTCGGCCGCGCCGAGGTTTCCGCCTCGTACCGCCGCTCCCACGTCTTCCTTTTCCCGAGCTTCCGCGAGCCAAGTGGCAATGTCGTCTTCGAGGCAATGAGCGAAGGGCTCCCGGTCATCGCTTGCAACTACGGCGGGCCCGGGCACGTCGTTGACGCGACCTGCGGAAGGCTGGTCGACCCGGCCACCCCGGAGCGATTCGCCGCCGCGCTTGCCGACCAAATTCTCACCCTCGCCGACCAACCGGAGCTCATCCGCACCCTGTCGGTTGGCGCGCTGGCACGGATGCGCGCGCATGCGCTCTGGCCGGCGAAGATTCAGCGGATGCTCGACCTCTATGGCGACTTGCTCGCCGCCACACCTGACCACCAACCGGTCCACCGCTGTGAAACTGCCTGACTACAGTATCGTCATCGCCACCCGCAACCGGCCCGCGGCGCTGCGCTTGTCGATCCCGCGAATGCTCGGCCAAACGCCGCCACCAGCACAGATGGTGGTGGTTGACTCAAGCGACGACCACGGGGCGACGGTCGCGGCGGTTGCGGGTGCGGTCTCCGGCCACTCGGTTGACCTCACCGTCCTCCGCTGCGACCGCGGGCTGACCCGCCAGCGGAATGCGGCGCTTGCCCACCTCAGGCATCCGGTCGTGTTTTTTCCCGATGACGATTCGATCTGGTTCCCGCAGGTCGCAAGGACCCACCTCGAAGTCTACCAGCGCGACAGCGCCCGCCAGATCGCCGCGGTGTGTGCCGCCGAGGCGCCCGCCCCACCGCCCGGGTGGGAGGTCGCGGCGGCGGGCAGCTACCGGATGCGCCGCAGCCACCTTCTCCAGCAGCGGTTTGCGCGGGCACGGGCACGCCTCGAAAACCACCTGGCCCCCGACCCGGCGCGGCTTCTCGGACGGTCGTTCTTCCCGCCTGCCGCCGAGCTCCCGGACTGGTTTGGCGATTATGACGCGGTGCCGGTGGAATGGATGACCGGTTTCAGGATGTCGTTTCGCACCGAGGTGATCCGCGCGGTTGGCTTTGACGAGACGCTTGCACGCTATTCGTTGTTTGAGGATATCGACGCGTCGTTCGCTGCGTGGCGCCACGGCTGGGTCGTCGGCGCGCGCAACGCCCGGGTCTTCCACTACCGGTCGCCTGAGCGCCGCGATGACGGTCGCCGGCTTGGTGTCGAACAACTCCTCAACAAGGCGTTCGTCATCGCCAAACACGCACCCATAGACCACCCGGCGCGCGCCGCCATGTGCGCCTTTGGACGTTACAAGACGCTCCAATACCGGCTTGCCGCCAACGGCGAGTTCGGCGCGGCCAGACTCGCCGGAGCACGCGCCGCGCTGCGCGAGATCGATTTTCTCGCCGATTCTCCACCCGAAGTGGCCGCCCCCGCCTACCTGCTCGCGCTTGTCCGCTGTTTGCCCGAGTCAACACCCCGGCCAGAGCCGCGCATGCCCGCTGGCGGCTCCCGGTGAGCATCCGCAATGCCAATGGCACCAGCTGGCTACGGAAAGCGTAGTTGTTAAATTAAAGTTAGTATTGAGGCCAGTGAAGGATTCCCGATACGGTCGCTGTTCGATTCCCACGTGGGACGTGCCAGTTGGAGATAATCCGGCAGGCTGAACAGAAACCTCTATCATGATGATTTGCAAATTCGAGATTCGCAGAAAGTTCCGGCCTGGATTGATGCTGAGGCGCGCCGCGGTGCTGGTGGTGACCGGTGGCGCCCTGACGGGTGGCGCGCTGGCGGCTGACAGTGAGTTGGTCAACTACCGCAGCGGGATTGACCTGAACTTCGGCAACTCAGCGGGCACCGCCACCGACAAAGGGACCGGCTACTGCGAGGAGTACCTGTATTTCGACAAGCTCATGGACGACCGGAAAGTCGTCTACATCAAGGCGGCGACGACCATCTCGATGAGCCACAACACCCGCAACATCGCCGGCTCAGCCGGTGGCGGCGATGCCTACGAGGGAGTCGGGACCGGCGTCGGGGTGATCAAGTACAAGGTCGATGGCGACCTGCGGTTCGGCCTCTACCCGCAGAACTGGACGACCTACAGCGAACCGATCGCGTTCAACTCGCTGACGTACGGGCTCTACGGTGCGGCCGGCATCCGCGTTGTCGGCGCCGTTGGCAGCAACGGCCAGGCGCTCACGCCGGCCAACCAGACGACCTACTACCACAAGGGGATGTTCGACTCGGTTGGCGACGAATGGCACACGCTCACGGTGGCCGACGACGACGCGGCGGTGACCGGCAATCCCGAGTTTCGGTCCTCCGACGGGAAGGTGTTCATGTTTGTGGTCAACCCGAAGACCCCGTGCCTGACCTGGCGGGTCAGCGGCAACGGCCAGTTCTACACGACCCCGCCGAAGGTCTACTTCCAGCCGTATATCTACGACCAGACGACCTACTTTGACCCACGCGCCGGCGGAGTCACCGCCGAACTGCGCGACATCAACGGCAACAACGTCTTCTATCGGATTGTCAGCGATCCGAACGACAGCGTGAAGCCGTTCACCGATGCCGGATCCTCGGCGGTGGTCATCGACCACTCGCGGTTCGCCACAGGCAAAAGCTACCTCCAGTACTACTACCGCGGCAGGGAGGCCAACAAGAAGACCCGGGTGGTCGTCAAGGCGCCCGGTTACCCGAGTGCCTCGGAAGTCCACGGCGACCGGCTGTGGGTCAACTCGACCGAGTGGACCAGCAAGATGGAGACCTCGTTGAAGAACGACTGGTGGATGACCCAGTGGCGGACCAAGGACATCCGCAACGGGCACACCGATATCGTGGCAAACCGCCGCAAGGGGCGCCGCGCGAGCTTTTCGGAGACTCCGTTCATCAACGCGCTGGTCGCCCGGGTCAACGGGATGACCGCCGACAGCCCGGTGGTTCCTGGGACGACCTTTGCGGAGTTCGCCAAACAGGCGCTCATCGAGTCGGCGCTCGTCCTCGACCCGATCGGCGCCGAACTCAACCTGTCAAACAACCCGATCCCGTGCCGCGAACTGCTCTACCGCGGGTATTATGATGTCCGGAAAGTCTACAACTACGCCGCCGCCTACGATATCCTGATCGGCTACTATCGCGAAAACCAAGGAAACCCGAAGGGGATCACCACGATCGAGGACTACTTCATCCGCGACACGCTGGCGCGCTGGACGACCGTCGCAGGCATGGCCACCGGCAGTTGGACCTCGCCGCCATGGCAGCGGTTTGACTCGGGCGGGATGTGGGAGACCGCCCACAAGACCGGCGCGGCCTTCGTCGCCTGCGTGATGCCAAACTACTCGACACCCTATTTCGGGACCGCCGGGCTGAATGGCAACACGAAGACCTACAACCACATTGTCTTCCCGACGCTCAACTTCACCTGGTTCAACCTGTATCTGGACAACAACGTCGCCCCGGTCGGGTTCCCGTCGGTGGCGACCCGCATCGGCGT
The DNA here is from genome assembly GCA_044373465.1 of Akkermansiaceae bacterium. GTDB lineage: Bacteria > Verrucomicrobiota > Verrucomicrobiia > Verrucomicrobiales > Akkermansiaceae > JBILQA01. The sequence goes on from JBILQE010000008.1 coordinate 21,099, forward strand.
CGACGACTACCTCTGGGTCAACAAGGACGGGAACATGAAGTGGCACGACCGGATCAGCTACGCCGACACCCCGCTGATGGGCCAGGTGATGGGGATCTACTACAACTTGCTGAAGTTGTTCCACCCGGCCAAGAAGCTGCCGAAGTTTGAGGCAGCCATGGCGTTGGCGGCCAAGGGGCAGCTGACCGGGGACAAGTTCATCAGCACCTCCGACCAAAGCCCGCGGTTCTTTGCGTGGAGCGTGATGTGCAACTCATGGCACCCGGCGTTTCGCTCGGTGGCGCAGCCAAAGTCGCTGGCGCTGGCGACGACCGACGCGCAGAACCCGAGCAAGCAGATGAACACCGGCGGACCGTTCTATGTTCTCTGGTATAACCGCGAGCTGCCGCTTGGAAAGCCCGCGACGACCATCCAGCCGCCGCCGGTCGCCCCGTTGAGCGCGCCAAAAAATCTCCGCAAGGTCCGCTAGGTTTCGCTTGGTTGTTGTAGTGGTGCCGCTGTCCCATCCGGCCCGGGGAGTCCCGGCCGGTGGGGCAGCGGTAGGCGGGTGGGCCTGTGCGATGGTCGCACGCGGCGGTTGTGTTCCGAAGGGATTTTCTCCTTATGGTCCTCGTCTACCTATTCACGGCGGTTCTGGTGTTGGCGCAGTTGTTGTTGCCGCGGCGGCTGGCGTTCATTCCGCTGCTGGTGGCGCTCTTCCACCTAGGAAACGTGGCGCTCATCAGCGAGTTCACGCCGATGCGGATCGTCATTCTGATCGGCCTCGGGCGGGCATTTGCCGGCGGGTTCCTCCGCTGGTCGGCGCACAACCGGCTCGACCAGCTGGTGGCGGTGTTTGCGGTTGTGGCGTTGCTCAGCTCGCTTGGGCACACCGCGAGCGCCCACGTCCCGAGTCCGTTGATCGAACGTTGCGGCCTGGTGTTGAACGTGCTGGGCGCCTACCTGTACGCCCGCGCGTTCACCGGCGGGGAGGATTTTGTGATGACCCTGGCGTACTGGCTGGCGATCGTGATGATTCCGCTCAGCGCGATGCTCACCCACGAGCAGGTGACCGGGCGCAACGCGTACGCGATGCTTGGGTCGCGCTCGGAAGGGGCAAGCATGCGCAACGACGGATTCCGGGCGAAGGGGCCATTCGGGCACGCGATCACCGCTGGAACCGCCACCGCAGTGACCTTGCCGTTCATGATCTTCCTGTGGCGGCGGAAAAAGGTCCTCGGGACCCTTGGCGCGCTCGCGGCCGTCGGCGGCGCGCTGGCGACCGCCTCGAGCGGCCCGCTTGCGGCGCTCGCGGTGGTGATCGGGTTGTTGGTCTTCTGGCGATGGCGCCAGCACCTCAGGCCGGTCCGGCTGGCGGGATTCGCGCTGTTGGTGGTGATGCATTTCACGATGTCGCGGCCGATCTGGTATTTGATTGCGCGGATTGATCTGGTCGGCGGGAGCACCGGGTGGCACCGGTCGTCGCTCATCGACCGGGCGATCCGCAACCTCGACGAATGGTGGCTGGCCGGCACCGACGTCACCCGCCACTGGATGCACTCCGGGGTGACGTGGAACCCGAACCACACGGACATCACCAACTATTACCTGCAGCTGGGGGTTCTCGGCGGGCTGCCGCTGTTGCTCACCCTGGTGGCGATCATTGCCGTGGCGCTGATGTGTCTGGAAGCGAGCCTGCCGCTGTTGCGCGGCCACGCGCCGGATGAGGAGTTCGCCAGCTGGTGTGTCTGGACCGCGATCCTTGCCCACAGCGTCTCGTTCCTGTCGATCGCCTACTTTGACCAATCGTATGCGGGGTTCTTCCTGCTCGTCGGGGCGGCGCCAGGGTTGTTGGAAGCGGCGCGCCGCCGGGCGGACGCCGCGGAGGTGGTTGGGGACACGGACGACGATGCGCCAGTGAGAAGTGGCGCGTGGAATGTGCGAAGTGGGAATGCGGGCGATGAAGCGCGGGCAGTGTTTGGGCAGTAGGCCCAATCCTCTGAAGTTGCCATCAAGGAGCCGCGACTTCAGTCGCGTCAGCGGCAGCGGGCTGCAGGAGTCCAAGAAGCTCGCCGCACGCCGAGTCATCCTGACTTTCGACCTTCGACCTTCAGACTTTCGACTCCCTACCAATGATGAGGAAATTCCGATCCATCGACGAGGTCGTTGCATGGCGGGCGTGCGTCGGGTGCGGTGCCTGCGCCTACCTCAGCGGCGGGGTGCGGATGGTCGACATCCCGGGTGCCGGCAACCGGCCGGTGCGCTGCGGCGCCACGCGCGTGCCTGAGGCCGAGCTGCTTGCCGGGTGCCCTGGAGCGGGCACCTTGGTGGTCGCGCCGGCGGCGGCCGGGCCAGGGATCAGCGCGGCGGTGGTTGCCGCCACTGGCCCGACGCTCGAGGTCTGGGAGGGCCACGCGACCGATCCGGAGATCCGCTTTGCCGGCGCGTCCGGCGGCGCGCTCACCGCGCTTGCCGCTTATTGCCTTGAACACGGCGGGATGGACGGCGTCCTGCATGTCGGCCGCGACCCTGACAACCCGGTGCTCAACAAGACGGTCATGAGCCGCACCCGGGCCGAGCTCCAGCAGCAATCCGGGTCGCGCTACTCGCCCGCCTCGGTGTGCGCTGGCTTGCACTTGGTCGACGCCGCGGCTGGCCCGTGTGCATTCATCGGTCAACCGTCGGAGGTCGCCGGACTGCGGAAGATTCAAGCGCTGCGGCCGCATCTGCACGCGAAGGTCGGCGTCGTCATGTCATTTTTCTGCGCCGGGACGCCACCGACCGAGGCGACCACCGAGTTGCTCCGGGCCAACCAGATCGACCCTGGCGACGTCAGCGACTTGCGCTACCGCGGCCGCGGCTGGCCGGGATCCTTCGCGGTCTGGCGGGGCGGGGGGGGCGACCCGGTCCTTGAGATGAGTTACGCCGAGTCGTGGGCTTTCCTCCAGCGGTTCCGGCCGTGGGCGGTCCACATCTGGCCCGATGGCAGCGGCGAGCAAGCCGACATCACCTGCGGCGACCCGTGGCACCGGCCGGTGAAGCCAAACGAGCCTGGGTCGTCGCTGGTCATCGCCCGCACCCAGAGGGGCAGCGAGATCGTCCGCGCCGCCATCCATGCCGGCTACCTGACGCTCGTCCCGCTCGCCCCCGAGAAGTTGCTCGCCTCCCAGGAGAACCTGACGCGCAAGAAAGCCGCCGTCTGGGGGCGCCTCGCGGCCATGCGCCTGCTTGGCATCCCGACGCCGCGGCACCGCGGCTATTCGTTGCTGCGGCTTTGGTTGGATCTCCCGCTGAGCGAGAAATTTGGCTCACTCGCAGGGACCGCCAAGCGCCTCGTCCAGCGCCGCTATTGGAAACCCGAAGCGCTGCCACGCGAGCTGCCGGCGCGCCCCGCCGCCGATGCCACCGTCACCGCCACCAAGCCATGATCCACGACATCCTCATGATCACCTACAACCGGGCGGAATACACCCGCCTGGCGCTGACCCGCCTGCTCGAGACCTGCGACGCGTCGATGCGCGTCTGGGTCTGGCACAATGGCGCCCACCGGGAAACGCTCGACGTCGTGCGGGAGATGACCGGCCATCCGCAATTTCACCACCTTGAAGTCAGCCGGGAGAACAAGCGGCTCCGCGAACCGACGAACTGGTTTTGGGCGAACTCGACCGGCGAGTTCATCTCCAAGGTCGACGACGACTGCCTCGAACCGGACGGGTGGGGGGCAACGTTGCGCGCCGCCCATGCGGCCAGCCCGCGGCTCGGGGTGATCGGCACATGGCGGTTCTATGACGAGGATTTCGTCCCGGAGCTCGCCAACCGGAAGATCCGCCCGCTTGGCGATGCCCACCAGCTGATGGCCAACTGCTGGGTCCAAGGGAGCGGCTATGTGATGAAGCGCGGCTGCCTCGACGAGCTCGGGTTGTTGGGCGATTCCGAGTCGTTCCCCGGCTACTGCATCCGTGCGGCGTTGCGCGGCTGGCAAGTCGGCTGGGCGTTTCCGCTTCTCCACGAGGAGCACATGGACGACCCGCGCTCGCCATTCTGCGCGATCACGACCGATGCCGAGTTCATGCGCCAGCGGCCGCTGAGCGCCATTCATGACAACGTCACGTCGCTCGCCGAATGGGGCGCGCGCATCAAGCACATGGCACGCGTCGTCCAAGCCGCCGACCCGGACCCGCGCCGGCACGTCGGGTGGCGCAAGCGCCTCGAGCACCTGACCCGGCGGGCCTCCAAGCTGGTCGGCCGGCACGAGCCATGGCGAACCCGCTAGCAGACGCGCGCCGCAGGCCGCGGCGGGTCACCCGCACCTCCCAACCTTGGTGAACCGAAGCAGTAATTCCCTGCGCACCGTGCATGTGCCCGCGGATCGGAGAAATCCGTATCAGCGTGCGCTTGGGCTTGCGCTGGGTCGCTTGGGCATCCGCGTCCGGCGGCTCCCGTTCCGCTGGAATGTCCTCCGGGTCGCGCGCGGGATGGATGTGCTTCACATCCACTGGACGTCCGCGTTGATCAACAATCCGTGGTGGAAGGTGGCAGTCGGCTTTCCGCTGCTTGCCGGCCAGTTCCTGTGGTTGCGCGCCAGCGGGCGCCGGATCATCTGGACGGTCCACAACCTCGAAGGGCACGAATGCCGCCGCCCGGTCCAAAATTGGCTTGGCTCAACGTTGATCGGAATTTTTGCCAACGTGGTCATCGTTCACGGCAAGAGCGCGCTCGGCCAGGTCGCCCGGCGCTTTGCCATCCCGCCGCGCAAGATCGCCGTCATCCCCCACGGGAATTATCTCGGCCAGTATCCGGATTCATGCAGCCAGGCTGAGGCGCGGGATGCCTTCAACCTGCCGGCCGACCGGAAGGTGATTTTGTTCCTTGGCCACCTGCGGCCATACAAGGGAGTTGAGGATCTCGTCCGGGCATTTGCCAGCATCACCGATGCGCGCGCGGTGCTGATGATTGCCGGCAAGCCGCTTGATGATGACTATCAGGAGCGGCTCGAGCGGCTGGTCGCAGGCAACCCGCGGATCCGGTATTTTCCTGGCTACGTCGCCACTGCGCGGGTCCAGGAGTTCATGCAGGCGGCGGATGTCGTCGTGTTCCCCTACAAGGAGGTTCTGACCTCCGGTGCGGTGCTGCTGGCGATGTCGTTCGGCAAGGCGTGCGTCGCGGCCCGGCTCGGGTGCATCTGCGATGTCCTCGATGACGACGGGGCGTTCCTTTACCCGATCGAGGTGCCCGGGGCGCTTGAGGGCGCGCTGCGCAATGCCCTCGGGTCGATGAGGCGCCTCGAGGCGATGGGCAAACACAACCTGGTCAAGGCCCAGCAGTGGTCGTGGAACCGGATCGCGGCGGCCACCGCGGTCGCCTATGCGGGCGGGATGCCGGCGTTCGGATGGGCGCCGGTCGCGGACAATGAGGTCATCGCAAGGGTGGCTGGAGAGGAGTGAGGTTATGACAAAGACAGAACAAGTTGAGGATGGCGCCAAGGTTCACCTGTCGGGCTACCAGCGACGCGACATCGAGGTTGTCGACTACCGGATGGGCGAGCTGGCCGGGACCGGCCTGTGGTTTCGCGACGGCGCGGACCCGCTGCCGGAGGGTGGCTATTTTTCCTGCCTGGGAGCGGCGCAGACGTTTGGCTGTTTATCCGAGTCACCGTATCCATCGCTGGTGGCGAGGCGCTTGAACCTGCCGGTGCGCAACCTCGGCTACGGCGGCGCCGGGCCGGAGTTCTTCCTGCGCCAAAGCCAGCTCCACCCGCTCATCAACCGCGGGCGGTTTGCCATCATCCAGGTCATGTCGGGACGCAGCCAGAGCAACTCGCTCTTCGCCGCCGACGGGCTTGAATTCCTGACCCGCCGGGCCGACGGCCGCAGGATCGGCGGCAATGCTGCCTATGCCGAAGTCCTCGCGGGCCCACAGGTGCTCCAGCGCGCCGGCCGCGCCGGACGGGTCGTCGCGCGAATGTTGGCGCGCCCGCGGGTCCGGCGGCTCGTCGCCGAGACTCGCGACGCGTGGGTCGAGAGCTACCGCGGGCTGGTCTCGAAGCTAAGTTGTCCAACGGTGCTGCTGTGGTTCTCGACCCGCTCGCCGGATTACCACGAAGACCCGCGAAGCGTCCGCGGGTTGTTTGGCGAATTCCCACAACTTGTTACCCGGGCGATGGTCCGCGAGGTTGCCAGCCTGTGCACTGGCTACGCGGAATGCACCACGGTGCGCGGCAGCCCGCAACCGTTGGTGAGCAGGTTCACCGGGGAGCCGGTGAGCATCGACCCGGTGCGCGACCGGCCCGACCTGGGTGGCGGCACGCTCTGGACCCACAACCGCTATTACCCATCGCCGGAAATGCATGAGGATGCCGCCGCGGCGATCCTCCACATCCTGGCCACCCGCCAGATCAAGTGACCACGGGTCTCGGCGATCCTCGCATGGTGGTCCTGCTCAATGGGGCCAGCTCGCTGGTGACGATCACGTTGCGCATCACGGTGCTGGTTTGGGTCAACCACTACCTGATCCGGCGAATCTCACCCGAGGAATACGGGTTGTTCCCGCTGGTCACCTCGCTGGTCGTCTTCGGCGAGTTCTTCAAGAACATCTTCACCGGCGGGCTGGGGCGCTACATCGTCGAGGAGGACGCGCGCGGGGACGACGCCGGGGTGGCGCGGGTGGTTTCCTCGATGTTTCCATTCCTGCTGGGCGCCTCGTTGGTCATCGCCTGCATGGCAGCCGGGTTGATCGGGTGGATCGGCGAGCTGCTTGACCTGACGGCCGGGCGGGTGGCCGACGCGCGGTTGATGCTCGGGTTGCTGGTGGTGACGCTGATTGCCGGGATGCTTGGCGGGCCGTTTACCATCGGCCCGTATGCGCGGCAGCGGTTCCTGGTGCTCAACGCGGTCGGACTCGGTGAGGAGGCCCTGCGGGTCGCGCTGCTGCTGGTGTTGCTGTTCGGGGTGAGCACCCGGGTCCTGTGGTTGGTCGTCGCCTCGGCGGTTGCCGCGCTGGTCCGCACGCTCGTCCTCTGGTTGTTGACCCGGCGGATGCTGCCGGCGGTCCGGCTTGACCGGCGGCTGGTGAGTCTGGCGACGGCGAAGCGGATGATCGGGTTTGGCGCGTGGACGTCGGTCCAGGGGGTCACCAACCTGATGGCCAACACGGTGCCGATCCTCTTGTTGAACCGGTTTGCGACGCCGCTGGATGTCGCCACCTTCCACCTCGGGAGACTTCCCGACGTCCAGTTGCGGCGGCTTGCGCTGGCGGCGATCACCCCGGTGCAACCGGCGCTGACCTGCAAGTTTGCCACCCAGGGCGAAGGAGCAATGCTGGAGAGCTATTATCGCGGTGGCCGCTACCACCTATGGCTCACGCTGATCGGGATAGCGCCATTCATCGTCTTCGCGCGGGAGATCGCGACCCTGTATGCCGGGGACCGCTACGAGGGTGTCGGGCTGGTGATGATCGCCACGCTCGGGTGCTATCCGGCGATTTGGGCCAGCGCGATGTTCTACCGCGTGGCGCATGCCATCGGCAGGGTGCGGAACTATTACCTTTGTGACATCTTCGTTCAGGCAATCGCCTTGCTCGCCATCTATCTGGCGGTCGGATGGCTCGGGTGGGGGGCGGGCGGCGCGGCCATGGCCACCTCGCTCGCGCTGGTGGTGATGCACTTTGTGCTCATCTGGCCGATGGGGCTGCGGCTCGTCGGCGGCAGCTGGGGTGATTTCCTCCGGCGCACGTTGCTCCCCGGGCTGGCACCGATTGCCGCAGCCATCGCGCTGTGCCTCGGGATCGACGCATCCACCGAGATCACCAGTTGGTGGGGAGTGGCCGGTGCCGGCGCCGCGGCAATCAGCGTGTATCTCGCGGTCCTGTTCACTTGCTGTCTGGATGCGACCGACCGCGGGCTGCTCGCCAGCTTGCGCGGCGGGCTGCGCCGGCGGTTGCGCAAGGCACGTGCGCCGCGGGCGCGGGTGCCCGTTCCGTAGATTTGATTTATGCCACAACTTCCGAACTTCATGATTCTGGGTGCGGCCAAGGCGGGAACCTCATCGCTGTGGGCGTATCTCAACCAGCACCCAGAGGTGTTCCTGGCGCGCAACAAGGAGCCAAACTTCTTTGCGCTGGCCGCCACGCCGCTCCCGGAACCGGGTCCGGCCGCGCCGGAGCGCCTCCACGAGTTGCTCTATTCCTACACGGTCACCGATTTCAACGACTACACCGGGCTCTTCGAGGCGCCCGCGGGAACCCGCGCGATTGGCGAGGCATCGGTCCGCTACCTCTACACGCCCGGCACTGCGGCGAGGATCCGGGCGTGCGTGCCGGACGCGCGGCTCGTCATTCTCCTGCGCGATCCGGTCACGCGCCTGTATTCCCACTATTGCATGAACCGCCAGTATGGCCTTGAACCGCTGGCGCTTCTCGACGCGGTCGCCCGCGAGGATGAGCGGGTGGCGGCCCGCTGGGGGTACGACTGGCACTATACCCGGGTGAGCCGGTATTCTGGCCAGCTCCTCAGCTACCTTGCGGAGTTTCCCCGCGAGCAGGTCGGGATTTTTCTCTACGAGGACTTTGCGCGAAACCCGGTGAAGCTCGTCCAAGAGATCTGCGGGTTCCTTGAGGTTGACCGGCGGTTTGTTCCCGACGTTTCGCTGCGCATGAAAGGCGCCTACCGGCCGCGCAGCCATGCCTTGGACGGGTGGATCAACCCGCCAGGCAGAGAGGGCCGGCGCCGCTGTGCCGAGCGCTTCAATCTTCTGCCTGCCCCGCTGCGCCGCCGGATCCTCGGCGCACTCAACCGCCTGAACCGCGCCCCGGTCGCCCCGCTGGCGGCTACCGAGCGGCGCGAGTTGCGCAGCCTGTTTAGCGATGAAATCGAGCGGACCAGCGAGCTGCTGGGTCGCCGTCTTGGGTGGTAGCGGGAGAGCGCGGATGAGTGGAATAACTTCATTGGTGATCTCGCGGTTCGCGCCGGACCGCGCCGCAGGTGGCGCAGCGCTGCGCAACCAGCAAAACATCCGCGCGCTGGCACGCCTCGGGCCGGTCGATGTGCTCTCGATCGGCGAGGACGTCCAAGCTGCGACCGCGGTCGAGGGAGTCCGCGAGTGGCGCCACATTTGCCTGCCGGCGCGGACGGACCGGTGGCAGGCCAAGTTTGCGGCGCGCCGCTGGTGGCTTTCCCGCGACGACCATCCGCTGATGGACCGGTATGACGTCGCCGAGGCGCGCCGGTGGCTCGACGACCGGCTGCGCCGCATGGCGTATCACTGGGTCGTCGTCGAGGAACTCGCCTTGGCACGCTACGCCGAGCTGTGCCGCAAGCGACACTGCCGGGTTGTTTTCGATGCCCACAACGTCGAAGGGACGCTGCGCGCTGCCATGGCCAGTGCCGGCGCACGCCAAGACCCGCTACGCCGATGGGAAGCCCGCACGCTCGCCGAGCGGCTTGGACGGGAGGAGCGCAGGGCGATCGGCCACGCCGACCTCGTGTGGGCCTGCAGTGCCCGCGACGCCCGCGAGCTCGCCGCGCTCTACGGTGCCAATCCGGTCGTTGTTCCCAATGGAGTTGACGTTGGCGGCTATCGCCCGTCGCTGGAACCCGCAGGCGATTGGACCGACAAGCCGGTCACCCTGGTGTTCATCGGATCATTCAACTATCTGCCGAATGAGGATGCCGCGCTGCGGTTGATCCGCGAGGTCCTCCCGGCCGTCCGCCACCGCCGCCCGGACGCGCGGCTGGCGCTCGTCGGCCGCGGCCCGACCGCGGCGATGCATGCCGCTGCGGCCGGCGACCCGGGGATCGTGATTTCCGGACCGGTGGCAAGCGTGCTGCCCTACTTGCACCGCGAGGCGGTTTCAGTCGTTCCGCTCACCCTGGGCAGCGGCACCCGGCTGAAAATCCTCGAAGCGTTCGCGGCCGGTTCGCCGGTGGTCAGCAGCAGCAAGGGGGCCGAGGGCATTGATGCGCGTGACGGCTGCCAACTGCTGGTCCGCGATGATCCCGCCGCCATGGCCGCCGCCGTGATCACCCTCTGGGACGACAGCGAACTTCGCAACCGGTTGGTGGCAAGCGCGCTGGAGCTTGTGGAGAGCCACTACTCGTGGTCCGCGGCGGCCACCCGGATCGCCGCCAGCCTCGGCGGCCCGGTCAAGAAGGGGAGCGTGCTGCCAGTCTAGCACGCGCCCGGGATCTGCAGCTCAACACTCAAGGAAAACCGATTGGTATGAACAGGATGTTTAAGCGGAGTTTGGGGAGTTGCCTGGTGCGGTGGGCCATTGCCGGGTTGCTGCTGGTGAGCGGGTGGGCGATGAACGTGGCGGCCGCCCCGCCAACCGGGTTCGCCCTCGAGAACGTTCTCACCGGAATTGATCAGCCAATGAGCATCCGGTTCCTTCCGGATGGCCGAATGCTCCTGATCCAGAAGAAGGGGCGAATGCGCATCTGCGACGTCAGGAGCACTCCGGCGAGCTCCGCGGAGTATGCTAACTTTGCCGATCCGGCGCATGTTTACGGGATCGAGTTCAACCAAGAGCGTGGGATGCTCGATCTGGCGGTCGACCCGGGATTTCCAGCCGCGCCGTATATCTATGTTCTCTACACGCCGGCGGCCTCGCCGGACGGGGCGAAGCTGCGGGTTGCGCGCTTCACCCATGTCGAGAACGCGGGCGGGACGACGAGCCGGCTCGACTTTGCCAGCGAGCAGGTCGTGTGGACTGACACGCACGGGTATGACTCGTGCTGCCACTTTGGCGGCGGGCTGGATTTTGGCCCCGACGGGAACCTGTGGATCACCACCGGCGACCATTTCCAAGGGTCCTACGCGACGAGCCTCACGAATGCCGGTGGCAAGGTCCACAGGATCCGCAAGGACGGGACGATTCCGCCGGGGAATCCGTATGCCGACGGCGCGGGCCCGAATGTCGATTCGCTCTTCGCCATCGGGTTGCGCAACCCGTTCCGGGCCCGCTGGGACCTGCCGACCAACCGGTTCTTCATCGCCGAGGTCGGCGGCAACACCCAGTCGACCGCCTGGGAGGACCTCCACGTCATCGATTTCCACAGCGCGTCCGGGCGCTTCGTCGACTCGGACTTCGGCAAGACCAACGACAACGGCCGCTACGACGGGATCAACTTCGGCTGGCCGACCGCGGAGGGGATGCCGCCGTATACCGACTTCCCCGGAGCCAATGTCGAGGCGGCCGGCAAGCCGTTGTTCGCTTACAAGCATTCCGGGACCACCGCGGCGATCAACGGTGGCGTCGTCTATCGCGGCAGCCAGTTCCCGGCCGAATACACCGGCGCCTACTTCTTCGCCGACTCGACGCGTGACTTCCTGAGGTTCCTGAAATTCAAGCCCGACGGGACGATCGCGGCCAACCCGGCACCCGCCCCGATCGATGCGAAGAACCCCGACTCGCTAAGCCGACCATTCGACCTCGCTCCGGTCGGCCGGATCGTCTCGCTGGAAGTCGGCCCGGACGGCGCGCTGTATTTTGTGAGTTTCTCGGATGCCGGCGGCGCGTACGGCCAGCCGAACCCGGCGGTCCAAGGGGCAGTGCGCCGGTATGTCTACGACGGCGGCAACTCGCGTCCAAACATCACCACCTTCAGCGCGGCTCCCGCCTCCGGCCCGGTTCCGCTCAACGTGAGTTTCTCGATCGCCGCCACCGACGCCAATGGCGACGCGATGACCTACACGCTCGACCCCGGCGACGGGTCGGCGGTGCGCAATGGCTCGCTGGCAGCCGGCCAGACAGTGGCAGTCAATCACAGCTATACCAATTCAGGCGAGCGGACCGCCACGCTCCGCGTCTCGGACGGGAAGGCTGAATCCACCGCGACGGCGACCATCGCAGCCGGCAGCCCGGCCGTCATCACCTCGCTCACGGCGGTCAACGACAACCCGGCCCCGCCAGCGAACTACTTCCGCTACGGGGACACCTACACGTTTTCCGCCACGGCGACCTCGGCGTCCGGCGCGCCGCTTGGGCCCGAGGCTTTCACTTGGTCGGTGGCGTTCATTCGCCCGGGCAACAGCCACCCGGTCGTTGGGCCGCTGACCAACGTGACGAGCTTCAACTTCTCGATTCCCTCGCAAGGGCAGGGGTTCAGCGGGCCGGTGTTCTACCGGTGCTTCCTAACGGTGAGGGACGGCAACGCCCCGCCGGCGAGCGCAACGATCGACATCTTTCCGGAAAAGGCGTTGATCCACTTCACCTCGGTGCCAAGCGGCGCGGTCGTCCAGATCGACGGCAACACCGCCATCCCGACGCCGTTCACCCTCGATACGCTCATCAACTTCGAGCACGTCATCACCGTGCCGCAGACGCTGTGCACGCCGAGCGGCCAGCAGAAATTCAGCGCCTGGGCGGACGGCCCGGTGACCGCCCAGCGGCGATTCCTTGTTCCGCCGGGCGAGTCGGCGCTGAGCGCCAGCTACCAACCCGACGGCCCCTGCACGACCGGGTTGGTCCTCGACGGGCTCGTCGTCCACCTTGAGGCGGATCTGAACGTAGGCCTCCAGAGCGGTAATCAGGTGGCCACCTGGCTTGACCAGTCGGGGCTCGGGAATGATCTGCAAGCATTTGGCAACCCGCAACTTGCCGCGGGGCTCACGCCCTCGGGGAAGCCAGCGCTGCGGCTCGACGGGGCGGGCGACAAGCTTGAGCGGGTCCATGCGACCCAAGCGCTTTCCGGGCTTCCGGTAGGCAACGCGGAGCGGACGATGTTCATGCTGGTCCGCTACCCGGGTGGGTCAAGCGCGTGGGCCGGGGCGAGCTATGGGACCGGCGCGAGCAACCGGGCGTTCGGATTGCTTGCCAGGCACCCGACCGGCGAGCTCGTCCTGCAAGGGTGGGGGACCGGCAACGACCTCGTCAGCAATGTTGCGGGCATCGGCGGCGGATGGATGGTCCAAGCCGGGATGGTCAGCGGCGGCAGCGGCCGGTTGTTCAAAAACGGCGTCCAAATCGCGCAGTTCCCGCACACCTACAACACGCTGGTGTCCAAGCTGGTCATCGGCGAGGAGATCAAGAACCTCGGGTTCATCGCGATGGATGTCGCCGCGCTGCTCATCTATGACCGGGCGCTATCCAACGAGGAACTTGCCAACGTCAACGACTACCTGCGGAAGAAGTATCTTGAGACACCCGCGGCGAACACCCCGCCGACGATCTCCATCACCGCGCCGGCCAACAACCTGATCGTCGAGCAAGGCCAGAGCGTCACGTTCAGCGCCACCGCCAGCGACGCCGAAACCGGCAACCTCAGCGCCTCAGTCATCTGGACATCCAACCTCGACGGCCAGCTCGGGACTGGCGCGTCGCTGGCGACCTCGGCGCTCAGCGTCGGCAACCACCTGATCACCGCGAGAGTGAGCGACACCGGCAGCCCCGCGCTGCAGGCATCCGCGAACATCAACGTCGCGGTTCTGGTCACCAGCGGTGGCGGCAGTGTGCCGTTTCCCGGCGCGCTGGTCGTCCGGCTGGAATCCGACGCCGGTGTCGCCACTGCCGGAACCACCGTGAGCGGCTGGGCGGACCAGTCAGGCCGGGGCAACTCGCTTGCGGCTGCCGGCAACCCACAGCTCGCCGGTGGCCTGACCCCCTCGGGCCGGGCGGCGCTGAGGTTTGACGGGGTCGGCGACAAGCTTGAGCGAGTCCACGCGGTCCAGCCGCTCAGCGGGTTGCCAGTGGGCAATGCCGACCGGACGATGTTCATGGTCGTCCGATACCCGGGCGGATCGAGCGCGTGGGCGGGCGCCGCCTACGGCACCGGGGCGGCCAACCAGGCGTTCGGGTTGCTCGCCAAGCACCCGAGCGGACAGCTCGTCCTGCACGGGTGGGGGGCTGGCAACGACCTGGTTTCCAATGAACAGGGGATGGGTGCCGGATGGCTGGTCCAAAGCGGGGTGCTGGCCAGCGGGACTGCCGTGCTCTTCAAGGATGGCGCCCAGATCGCGCAGTTCTCCCACAACTACAACACGGTGCTCTCCAAGCTGGTCATCGGCGAGGAGATCAAGGGGCTCGGGTTCATGGTCATGGATGTCGCCGCGGTGCTCGTCTACAACCGCGCGCTGACTCCGGCGGAGCGCGCCAGCGTCGACACCTACCTGCGGAGAAAATATTTCGACCGCAACCAGCCGCCCGCGGTGGCAATCACCGCGCCGGCCGCGAACCTAACCGTCGACCAAGGCCAGAGCGTCACCTTTACTGCGACGGCCAGCGATCCGGAGGATGGCAACCTCGGCACCGCAGTAAGGTGGGCGTCAAACCTTGCCGGGACCCTCGGAGAAGGCGCAAGCGTCACGACCACGGCCCTCGGGCCCGGCACCCATGTCGTCACCGCCTCAGTGACTGACAGCGGTGGCCAGCAGGTGAGCGCGAGTGTGACGCTCACCGTGCGCGATGGCATCCCGTTGGCGAGCGCGCTGGTGTTGCGGCTCGAGGCCGACGATGGGCTTGGCGTCGCTGGGACAACCGTGACCGGATGGACTGACTTGTCGGGCCGCGGCAACTCGCTTACCGGCTCTGGCGACCCGCAGCTCGGCACCACCCCGACCGGCAAGCCGGCAATCCGCTTTGATGGCGTCGGCGACAAACTCCAGCGCATCCATGCGAGCCAGCCGCTGAGCGGCTTGCCGACCGGCAATGCTGACCGGACGATCTTTCTGGTTAGCAATTACCGCGCTGGCGCAACCGCATGGGCGGGCGTGAGCTATGGATCCGGGGCGAGCAACCAGGCGTTCGGGTTGGTTTCCCGCGCAGCCGGCGGCGAGCTCGTCCTGCAAGGGTGGGGGAGAGGCAACGACCTGGTCAGCAACGCCCCCGGGGTCGGTGCCGGGTGGTTGATCCAATCCGGGATGCTCAACGGCGGGACCGCGCGGTTGTTCAAGGATGGCACCCAGGTCGCGCAGTTCTCCCATGCCTACAACACGGTTCTCAACAAATTGGTGATCGGCGAGGAGATCAGCAACCTCGGGTTTGCCGTCATCGATGTCGCCGCCGTGCTCGTCTACAACCGCGCGCTGAGCGACTCCGAGCGCGCCAGCATCGACTCGTACCTCCGCAACAAGTACCTCGCCACCAGCCAAACGCTGCTGGCCGCCAGCAGCCTTACGGCGCCCAGCGAGGTCCCCGGCGAGCCACTGGGAGCGACCCTGCTGGCAATGCCGCTTGCCGCCACCTGGGAGGGCGAAGCGGGCGCTGCCGGTGACGCGCCTGGTCCAATCGCGGACGGTGGCGATCCGTCGCTGGCGCTGGTCCTTGAGCCAGTCGGCAACCGGTTGTGGGTCAGGTTCCCGGAACTCCTGCCGACCGGCGACTACCACCTCCACCACTCGGCGAGCCTGGTGGATATAAGCGACCCGTCAAAGCGGATCGGGTCGATCTTCGCCGAGGAGATCCAGCTGATGGACCCGTTCACCCGCTTGCACTTCTCGCTGGTGGTTGAGCCTGAGCCGCCGGTCGGGTTCTTCCGCTTGTTCTTTGAACCGCTCTCCCCGCGATGAACATCTCGGTCATCATCCCGTGTCGCAACGCGGGAGCCTACCTCGCCCAGGCGTTGCACTCGGTGTTGCGCCAATCGCTGCCACCCGCGGAAATCATCGTCGTCGACGACGGGTCGGGCGACGGGTCGCTGGCCACAGCCGCCTCGTTCGCCCCCGCGGTCACCGCGTTTTCCCATCCGTGCGGGTGCGCACCGACCGCGCGCAACTTCGGCTACGCGCGCAGCTCGGGGGATGCGGTGATGTTCCTCGACGCCGACGATGTCCTGCGCGCCGACGCGCTTGCCGCCCTCGCCGCGGCGCTCCCGCGTGGCGGACTCGCGTGTTGCCCGTGGTTGCGGATGGAGCTCGACGGCGGCAAGTGGCTGGGTCGGCCAGCATCCTGCGCCGGGCGCAAACCCGGCGACGACCCGCTGATGGCTTGGTTGCGCGGCTGGTACCACCCGCCGTGCTCGGTCCTCTGGACCCGCGAAGGTTTCGAGGCCACTGGCGGCTGGGATCCCGCGGCGCGGGTCAACAATGACGGCGATCTGATGATGCGCGCGATGGTCATCGGCGTCCCGCTGGTCACCACCACTGATGGTGCCGCCTACTACCGGCGCCTCCCGGCTGGCGAGGTCTCGCTTAGCTCAACCCGCTTTACTCCAGAGGCGATGCGCTCACGCATCCGTATCGTCGCCCGCATCGCCCGCCAGTTGCGCGACCGCAACCGGCTTGCCGCCTACCGGCCGGCGCTCGGCGACGCACTGCGCCGGCTCGCGGGCGACTGCGCGGTCGCCTGCCCGGAGCTCGAAGGTGACTGCCGCGCGCTGCACGCCGAGTTTGGCGACAGCGGGTGGCGCGCGTGGGTGAGGCGCGGCGCAGCGCGATCGCGCGCCCGGCTCGGCGGGTGGCGCCGCCGGCTGGCGACTGCCGCCGGGCCGACCGAGGTGACCATCGGCCTCGAGTAAGTATCCATTGCCCAATGAAAGCCCGATCCGATCGACCGGCGGTGAGCGTCATCGTTCCGACCTTCAACCGCGCGCATGTTCTCCGGCGCGCGATTGAAAGCGTCCTGAGCCAGGATTTTACCGACTTTGAATTGCTCGTCATCGACGACGGGTCGACCGACGCGACCGCCGAGCTGGTCGACGACTATATCCGCGGCGACCTCCGGGTCAGGTCGTTGGTCCACCCGCGCAACGCCGGCGTCAGCGCCGCGCGCAACCTCGGGCTGCGCGAGGCCAACGGCGAGCTCATCGCCTTTCTCGACTCCGACGACGAATGGCTGCCCGGCAAGCTCCGCCGCCAGGTCGACTACTTCGACAGTGCGCCCCGCGGCGTCGGCCTGCTTTATGGCGCGGTCCACACGCTCGGGGCCGAGTCGTGGACGTTTCACCCGGTCCACCGCGGGATGATCTATTTCATCCTGCTCGACCACAACGTCATCCACGGGACCTCGGGAGTCATGCTGCGGCGCGACGTCGTCGACCGGGTCGGCGGGTTTGCCGACATGCCGGCCATCGAGGACTGGGACTACTGGATCCGCGCGGCGCGCTGTTTTCTCGTCGATTTCCTCCCCGACCCGCAGATCCGCTACTACGCATCCCCCGACGACGCCCAGCGCAAGACCCGCAACCTGCGCCAAAACCTCAATGCCCGCGCCGTCCTCTACCGCAACCATGGTGAGGAAATGCGCCGCGCCCGGACCGCCCACCGGTTCCTTGCTGAAAGCGCCCGCCGCCACCTCGGCGCTGGCGAGCCGGTCCACGCCAGCGCCCTTGCCTTGCAGGCGCTGCGCCACGGGCCGCTGGCGCTGGCCAACTACCGGCTGCTGGCGCGCACGCTGATGCGCCGGTTCATCCCGCCGCTGAGCGCACGCCGCCACCCGCAAGCCGGTTAGCTCCGCGGCAGTCCCTGCGTCCCCAATCACCCCCGCTGTCGCTATGAGACACTCACCCTTTGACGATCTCATCCCGCTGGTGGCTGATAGTTTCAAGATCACCCGCCCTTACGGCCGCCGCCGGCTGATCGGCGTCTTCTGTCTTGAGCTGTTGCAGGCGCTCTTCCAGGTCGTCGGTGTCGGCTCGATCTACCCGTTCCTGGCCCTCGCCTCGAACCCGGCGTCGATCCACAACTCGCCCGTTGGCAGCCAGATCGTTGCATGGCTCCCGCCACTCAGCGACCAGCAGTTGCTGGTGTGGGCCGGGATCGGCGCGATTGTCATGCTCCTCGCATCCAACGCCGCCAACCTCGCCAGCGAGATCGGCCGGGTCCGCTACGTCCGCGGGTTCATCCACTGGCTCAGCGTCCGCCTGCTCAATGACATCACCAGCAGGCCGTACGCCTACTTCCTTGAGCGCAACACTGGCGAGTTGTTCAAAAAAGTCCTCACCGACGTCCCGTCGTACGTCAACGGGGTGCTCCTGCCGCTGTTGGAGGCGGCCGCCCGCGCGGTCACCTCGCTGGTGCTCGTCGGTTTCCTGGTCATCGCCTCGCCGTCGATCACCCTCGGCTCGGCGTTGTTCTTCGGGCTGTTCTACCTGGTCTTCTTCAGCTTGCTCCAGGGCCTGCGGGTCCGCATCAGCGAGAACCTCAAAGTCGCCCGCCGCGGACTCTCCAAGGAGGCGTCGCAACTGTTAGGGGCGATCAAGCCGGTGAAGGTCCATGGGGTGCGGGAGCATTTTTTGAAGCGCTTTGCGGTCCACTCGCGTGCGCAGGCGCGGGAGGCGGCGTGGATTCCGATCATCGGCAAGAGCACGCGGTATGTGATTGAGCCCTTGGCATTTGGCGGGATCGTCGTGATCATCCTGCTGAAGTCCGACGACCAGCGGTCGTTTGCCGAGCTGGTCCCGATGCTTGGGGTGATGGCGCTGGCTGGCTACCGGCTGCTGCCGGCCGTCCAGGCGTTGTACAACTCGCTGACGACGATATCGGCCAACAAACATTCGGTCGACGAGATCCTCGAGGAGTTCAGCCGCCCGGGGAACCTGCTGGCCAACCCGGGACGCAGCGGGATGCCCACCGGCGAGCAGGGCTGTGCGCCGTTCCACGGATCCATCGAGGTGCGCAATTTGGCGTTTGCCTACGCCAGTGATGTGCCGGTCCTCACCGGCTTGTCGTTTTGCATTCCGGCCAACAGCTCGTTCGCGATCGTCGGACGCACCGGGTCGGGGAAGTCGACGCTCGTCGATGTCCTTCTCGGTCTCCATCCGCCGAGCTCCGGGACGATCCACGTCGATGGTGTCGAGATCAGCGCGCGCAACGTGGCAAGCTGGCGGGCGCAGATCGGCTATGTCCCGCAGGAGATCTTTTTGTTGGATGACACGGTGCTGGCCAACATCGCCTTCGGGCTGCCGGCCGAGGAGGTCGACATGGAAGCGGTGCGGGCCGCGGCGAAGCGTGCCCAGATCCTCGACTTCATCGAGAACCAGCTCATCGACGGGTTTGACGCACTGGTCGGCGAACGCGGAGTGCGGCTTTCCGGCGGGCAGCGGCAGCGGATCGGGCTGGCGCGGGCGCTTTACCGGCGGCCGCGGGTGTTGGTTCTCGACGAGGCAACCAGCGCGCTGGATGTCGACACCGAGACGGCCTTGGTCGAGGCGCTTGAGGAACTCCACGGCGAGTTGACGATGATCGTCATCGCCCACCGGCTCAGTACCATCCAACGCTGCGAGCGACGCCTCGACTTGGATGCCCCGACCGACCTGCTCGCCTCCGCGGATGAGACTTCTTCACGGGGATGAACCGCGAACCGGGCAGCATTTTCAAACCCGCGGTGGCAGCGCCGCGGGTCGTCGTCGTGTGCCGTCACTTCGGGCATGTCAGCGAGGTCTGGCTCAACCGGCAGGTCGGGATGTTTGACCAAATCGACCCGGCGGTCGTCTGCTGGGTGCGCGAGGCCGGTGCCAATGGCGGCGATCTTCCGGTCATGGTGATTCCGTTCGACCCGCTTCCCCACCAGGGGCGCGGACGCTGGCTGTGGCGGCTGCGCAACCTGCACGGCGGCAACTTCTACGCCGCACTGGGCCCGGAGTTGGCAGAAATCCAACTGGTCCTCAAGTTGTTGCGCCCGCAGGTGATGCTTTGCCACTTTGGCACCGTCGCGCTGCGCGCGCTGCCCGCCGCCGAGGCGCGTGGGATTCCGCTGGTCGTCCACTTCCATGGGATCGACATCACCGGCTCGCTGCGCGACCGGTGGTACCGGTGGAGCCTGCGCCGCTGTCTGCCGCGCTTTGCCGCGATGGTCGTCGTCGCCGACTATCAGCGCGAGATCCTCCGCTCGCTGGGCGCCGACCCGGCCAAGATCCACCATATCCCGTGCGGCGTGCCGATAGCGCCGGTGGCGGCCGGCGCCGTTGTTGGGGCGACCCGGTGCCGGTTTCTGGCGGTTGGGCGGCTCGTCGCCAAGAAGGGGCCGCTGGCCACGCTGCGGGCGTTTGCCCGCTGCCATGCGCGCGTCCCCGGATGCCAGCTCACCCTGATCGGTGACGGGCCGCTTGCCGGCGCCGCCCGGCGGCTGTGCGCCGACCTTGGTCTTGGCGAGCACGTCAGGTTTCTCGGCAGCCAGCCGCGCGAGGTGGTCGCCGCGGAATTGGCGGCCGCCTCGGTGTTTGTCCAGCACTCGGTGACGGCGGCCTCCGGCGATCGGGAAGGATGGCCGGTATCCATCGCCGAGGCGATGGCCGCCGGGCTGCCGGTGGTGGCCACAAGGCATGCCGGGATCCTTGAGCAAGTCGCTGAGGGGCAGTCGGGATTTCTCGTCGACGAACACGCATGGGAGTCGATGGGTGATCACATGGCGATCCTCGCCAGCGACCCGGCACTGCGCACGAGGATGGGCGCCCACGCGCGCGCCATTGCCGTGAAGTCATTTGACCAGCGGTCGATGGTCGCCCGCCTCGAGGCGGTCCTGATCGCCGTGGCCCGCCCGGCCAACGTCCCCACCCGGAATGAGCCAATCCTCCAGCCAACCGTTAAGATTTTATGAAGTCATCTCCTCCCCTGGTTGTGGCGATTGCCACCCGCGAGCGCCCGTGGCTGCTCGAGCGCACGCTCCGCTCGTTGGCGCTCTGCGAGGTTCCCGGCGGGTTGGCGGCGGTGGTGGTCGTCGAGAACGGGCCGGTGCGCCAGCTTGACGAGTTGTTCGGTAAGCTGGCTGCGCCGTTTCCGCTTGTGTACCGGCACGTCGCCGCGGCCGGCAAGAACCGGGCGCTCAACGAGGTGGTGCGCGCCTATCCGAAAGCATTCATCATCTTTTTCGATGACGATGTGCGCGTCGACCCGCAGGTGCTCATCGAGTACTCGCGGGCGGTCGGGCGGGGTGCGCGGCGCGGGGTGTTCTTCGGGGGCCGCTGCAAGGTCGACTTCGAGGAACCGCCGCCGGCATGGATATTCCCGTATTTGCCGGAGTCCGCCAAGGGGTGGTCGAAAGGGGAGATCTCTTGTGAGATCCGCCAGGCGATGGGGTTCAACTGGGGTGCCTTCGCCCGCGACATCCTCGACGCCGGCGGATTCCAGACCGGCCGCGGCCCCGGAATGCCCCACAGCATCGGCGATGAAACCGAAATGCAGGCGCGCCTCGTCCGCCGCGGCGTCCGCGGCGAATACCTCCCCAATGCCATCGTCTGGCACTTTGTCCCGATCGACCGCTGCAGCGAGGAATGGGTCATCCAGCGCGCACGCCAAATGGGCATCGCCCGCGGGATCCAACTTGCCGAGTGGCCCGCCGGCGAGCGCGCCAAGTTTGCCGATTCCTGCCGCCGGAAAGCGCGCTTGTTGAATTTGACGGCCGGGTTGTTGGGGTCGTTGTTGGGCCGGCGCAGGGCGTGCCACTTGCGCCGCTCTCGGCAATGGAAACTCGGCGTGCTTGAGGGACTCCAACTGGCCCTAACCGATGGGATGGAAAACTCTTCCAGTGAACAATCAACCAATAGCATCAATCATCATCCCGGCGTTCAATGCGAGCCGTTGGATCGGGGAGACGCTCAATTGCGCCCAGCGGCAAACGCTGCGCGACGTTGAGATCATCGTCGTCGATGACGGCTCGACCGACGCCACCGCGGCCATCGTCATGCGCCACGCGGAGCGCGACGCGCGCGTCCGGCTGCTGGAGATATCCAACAGCGGAGTCGGCGCCGCGCGCAACGTCGGCATCGGCGAGGCGCGCGGGCGCTACATCGCCCCATTGGACGCCGACGACCTGTGGGACGCCGAGAAGCTTGAGCGGCAAGTCGGGTGCATCGAGCGTGCCGGTGTGAGGACCGGGCTGGTCTATTGCTGGTCGCGGCGGGTCAGCGAGGCCGGGGAGTTTCTCGGGTCCTACTATCCGTTCAGCGTGGAAGGGGAGGCGCGGCGGGCAATGATCCTGCGCAACATCGTCACCAATGCGAGCGTCCCGTTGTTCCGCGCCGAGGCGCTGCGCCAGACCGGCGGCTACCTGACCCGCGCCGACCAGAACGGCGCCCAGGGGTGCGAGGACTGGGACCTGTCGATGCGCGTCGCTGACCGGTGGCACGTCGGCGTCGTCCGCGCCGAACTCGTCGGCTACCGGCAGAGCGCGACGTGCATGAGCTCGGCGGCCGGCGGAATGGCGCGCTCGTTTGAGATTGTCATGGCCCGTGCGCGGGCGCGCAATCCGGACCTGCCTGCCGAGTTGTTCGCCTGGGCGGCCGGGCATTTCTTCAGCTACCTCGTATCCAAGAGCTACTGCGTCGGCGACTACCGCGGGTGCATTCGGGCGGCGGGCGCCGCGGTGCGCTCGGACCCGCTCATGCTTTGCAACCGCCAGCTCCACGCGCTGGCGTTCAAGAGCCTCGCCAGGATCGCCGGCGGCACACACCTCGCACGCCGCGCCACAAGCAGCCGCGCGCCCGGCCCGCCGCCGCGGCCCGCCGCCGCCACCGCCTCGCCGACTTTCCTCACGCGGGTCCAAGCGCGCCGCTGGCAGGCGGCACTCAGCGAAACGCCAAGTCCAACCTAACATCCCAACCATACTCCAACTCTCCCCCCATGTTATTGCCAATAAAACCGATAGATTTTGAGATCAGCACCAGCGACGACCTGAGTGTCGGGCGGGATGCGAAACTTGCGCGGGTGTTGGTCCGCTGGCAGGGAGTGCCGCTTGGGGTGCTCAGTGTGCCGGTGACCGGCGGGCGGTTGCGAGCAGTCGATGTTCGCACTGCGGCGGGTGACTATCTTGCGAGCGGGTTCGCGCGCGAACTGTGCCGGCGGGCGTTGCTTGGCGGCGGGATCGGCGAGCGGCTGAGCATCGCGGATGCGTGGCAGGCGCCGGTGCCCAGCGCGGGCGGGCCGCGGGTGCGGGTCTCGGTGGCGGTGTGCACCCGCGACCGGGCGGCGGACCTTGCCGAGTGTCTGCGTTCGCTGAGTGAGTTGCGCGAGCCGCCGGACGAAGTGCTGGTGATCGACAACGCGCCGGCGACGCAAGCGACGGCGCGGCTGGTGGCGGTGCGGTTCCCGCAGTTCCGCTACATTTGCGAGGAAACGCCCGGGCTTGACCATGCGCGCAACCGGGCGATCCGCGAGGCCAGCGGCGAGATCATCGCCTTCACCGATGACGACGTGGTCGTCGATCCTGACTGGACCGCGGCGCTGGCCGCGGCCTTTGCTGCCGACCCGGCGCTTGGGCTCGTCACCGGGTTGATCGAGCCGGTTGAGCAGGAGACCCCTGCGCAGGTCTGGTTCGAGCGCTACGGCGGGTTCGGGCGCGGCTGCCAGCGTTACTACGCGCAGTTGCGCCGCGGCGCGCCGATGTCGTGGACGATGGCTGGGGCGGGCCGGTTCGGCGCGGGGGCGAACATGGCCATCCGCCGCAAGGTGTTCAGCGAGACCGGCTTGTTCGATCCGGCGCTGGATGTCGGCACCCCGACGCGCGGCGGTGGCGACCACGAGATCTTCTTCCGGCTGCTGCGTTCCGGCTGGATCTGCCTGTATGAACCGACCGCGGTGGTCCGCCACCGGCACCGGCGGACGATGGACGAGCTTGGCGGGTTGTTGTTCAACTACGGGCATGCGACGCGGTGCTTTTTCGAGCGGGTCGTGGGCGAGTTTCCGAGCGACCGCCAGGCGATCGGCCAGCTGACCCGCTGGTGGTGGAAACACTGGGCGCTGAGCCGCTGGGAAGCGTCCTTCTGGTGCCCGGACCGGTTTCCCGCGGATCTTGTTACCCGCGAGGTTGACGGATTCATCCGCGGCCGCGGCGGCTACCAGCGTGCGCGCGCCGCCATCGTTCCCGACGAGAACCACCGGTGTGACAAATTTTCCCTCGTCCCGGAGAACGGCGCGCGCCGCCAGGTCGGGCTGGCGCTCGTCGATGTCGACCGGGCGCTGCGCCCGCTCACCGAGGGGGCGACCTGCGATGCGCTTGAAGTCATCGTCCGGTGGGGTGGGCGGCCGCTCGGGCGGGTTCGGATCGCGACGTTTGGCTCGCCGGTGAGCGTCGCGCGGCTGGCCGACACGCTCGCCGGATGGTTTGCCACCGCGCTGCTTGAGCCCGGCGCCGCGAGTGGCCAGCTGTCGTGGGCCGGGTTTCATGCCGAGCTCGGCGAGTGCCTCAAGCCGCGCGCCACCTCGCGCAAACCCGAGGCCAATCCGCCGGTGAGCGTGGTGGTCGGCACCTGCGAGCGCCCCGACGGGCTGCGCCGCTGCCTTGAGTCGCTCCAGCTGCTCCGTTATCCGGGGAAGGTGGAGGTCATCGTCGTCGACAACCGGCCGGCCGCCGCGTGCGCGCCTGAGGTCGCCCGGGTCGTCGCCGAGTTCCCCGGCGTCCTGCTTGTCCATGAGCCGCGGCCGGGATCGTCGTACGCGCGCAACGCCGGAGTCGCCGCGGCCAGCGGCGAGATCATCGCCATGACCGACGACGACATGGTCGTCGCCGCCGATTGGCTCGACTGGCTCGTCGCGCCATTCAGCCGCCACGATGTCCTCGCGGTGACCGGCAACACGCTCGCCGCCGCACTCGAAACCCAGGCCGAGCGCGACTTCGAACAATACGGGGGATTTTGCCGCGGGTTCAGCCGGATCGAGTTCGACGAGCGCTGGTTTTTCCGCTGGCGCCGGCGCGCGGTGCCAACCTGGAAGATCGGCGGCAGCGGCAACCTCGCCTTCCGCGCCTCCATTTTCAAAAACCCGGAAATTGGCGGGTTCTCACCGCTTCTCGGCGCCGGCGTGCCTGCCGGGGTCGGCGAGGACACCCTGATGTTCTATCAAATCCTGCGCGCCGGCGGGACGATCATCTACGACCCGGCTGCCATCGCCTGGCACCACCACCGGGTCACCCGCACCGAGCTCAAGCGCCAGATCATGGCCTATTCAAAAGGCCACGTCGCCTACCACCTGATCACCTGGAGGAAGTTCCGCGACCGGCGCGCGCTCGCCCGGATCGCCGTGGAGCTCCCGCACTCGCTTGCCCTGCGCGCATGGCAACGGCTCCGCGGCCACTCATCCTATCCGTGGCGCTTGTTGGCCACCGAGATCGCCGGCGCCGCCCTCGGCCCGTGGGCGTACTGGCGCAGCCACCGGCACGTCCGCCGCCACGGCCCGGGCGTCCAACCGGCCACCGAAGCGGTCCCGGCCCCCGAGGCGGCCACCACCGCCAAACCCCTCGAGCCAGCGCAATGACCCAGCTTGCCATGCCATCGCGCCGCCGCTGGCGCCACGCCGCCGACCTCGTCCGGGTGCTCGTCGACCGCGACCTGAAGATCCTCTACAAGCGCTCCTCGCTCGGCTTCGGCTGGGCGCTGGTCACGCCGCTGATGCAGTTGTTCATCTTCCTGTTCGTGTTTCGGCGGGCGCTGGCGATGCAGATCGAGAACTACGCGTCGTTCGTGTTCACCGGGGTGCTGGTGTTCGGCTGGTTCCAAAGCTCGCTGAGCCAGGCCGGCGGCCTCATCACCAACAGCCGCGCGCTGGTCACCCAGCCGGGGTTTCCGCTCGTCCTGCTCCCCCACGTCACCGTCTGCGTGCGCCTCTTCCACCTCGCCCTGGCGCTGCCGATCCTCGCCGCGCTCCTGTGGTTCCAGGGGATGCCGCCGCGCTGGCCGTGGCTCGCGCTCCCCGCGCTCGTCGCCGTCCAGTATCTCCTGATTGTTGGGATGGCCTATCCGTTGGCCTCGCTCAACGTGGTGTTCCGCGACACCCAACATATTGTTGGAGTCGTCCTGCAGTTGTTAATGTTTGTCACGCCGGTGTTCTACAGCATCGGGATGGTCCCGGTGGACCTGCGCGGGTGGTTCTACCTCAACCCGATGGTCGGGATGGTCGAGTCCTGGCGGGCGGTCCTCATCGACGGCCGCTGGCCCGACCCGTGGGTGCTTGGCGGGCTCTTCGGGTTAGGGTCATTGCTCCTGGTGGTTGGGCGAAGGTTCTTTGTCAGCCAAAGCCACCGCTTCATCGAAGAACTATGATCACTCCCCAAGTCAGCGCGGCGGGGGTCGGCAAAGCGTTCCGCCGCAGGTCACCACGACGCGGGTGGCGCGACCTTGCCGCGGGCCTGTGGCGCCCGGCTGAGGCGCCGCTGTGGGCGCTGCGCGACGTGACGTTTGCCGTGGCCCCCGGCGAGATGCTCGGGATCGTCGGCGCCAACGGCGCGGGCAAGTCGACGCTGCTGCGCCTGCTCGGCGGGATCGGCCGGCCGACGACCGGGTCGCTGCAGGTGCGCGGGCGCATCGGCGCACTCCTTGAACTCGGCGGGAGCTTCCAGGGCGACCTGAGCGGCCGCGACAATGCGATCCTTGCCGGGGTTGTCGCCGGCTTGCTCCGCGCCGAGATCCTCGCGCGACTCCCGGAGATCATCGCCTTCGCCGAGCTTGAGGAATTCATCGATGCGCCGGTGCGCACCTACAGCACCGGCATGGCCATGCGCCTCGCGTTTGCCGTGGCGGTCCACACCGACCCGGAGGTGATGCTTGTCGATGAACACCTTGCGGTGGGCGACCTGGCATTCCAAGCGAAGTGCGCGGCGCGCATCACGGCGCTGCGCGAGGACGGCTGCGCAATCGTCCTGGTCTCCCACGGGATCGACCAGATCCGCCAGCTCTGCGACCGCGCGCTGTGGCTGCGTCATGGCCAAATGGTCCTCTGCGAGAGCGCCGCCACCGTCGCCGACGCCTACCAGGAGGAAATGCGTGCCGAGTCGCTGCGCCGCACCCCCGAGGCGCCGTTGCGCACCACCCCGGAAGGGACCCAGCTGCGCGCCCGCGAGAACCGGATCGGGTCGCTCGAAATGGAGATCACCGGGGTGCTCATGCGTCCGGGTGCGCGCCTCGCCAGCGGCGCGCCCTTGGAGGTCGAGATCACCTATCAGGCACCGGCCGCCCTTGCCGCCCCGGTGTTTGTCGTCTCCATCACCCGCGCCGACGGCACCGTCTGCCTCGACACCAACACCGAGGCCGCCCGAATCGCCATCCCCACCCTCAAGGGCCGCGGATCAATCCGCCTCACCATCGAGCGCCTCGACCTCGCCGCAGGATCCTACTTCATCGACGTCGGCGTCTTCGAACCGGCATGGACTCACGCCTACGACTACCACTGGCACGCCTATCAAATCCACGTCGACTCCGCTGCCGGCCACAAGGGGGTCATCGCGCCTCCCTGCGCATGGGCGCTCACCCCGGCCGCCTGCGCACCTGCCGCGGTCGGCTAGTTAAGGAACTACTAACATCATCGTGGAAAAATCGATGTTGGCGCGGATTTTTTCCTCCCCGGGTTTGAATCCTCCGGCGGATGGGCTACCTACTAACATGATTGGTCCTTCGCAGTTCGGTGCGCGCAAGCGGGTGGTGGTCGTCGGTTCGGGCGGGCGGCTTGGCAGCGCGCTGTTGCCGATCTATCAACAAAACTTCGAGGTCACCGGGTTGGCCCGCGCCGACCTCGACCTTGGCGATGTCCGCCGGATCCACGCGGTGCTCGACGCGCTGGAGTTTGACTATCTGATTCTAGCAGCCGGGATGACGGCCGTCGACCAGTGCGAGACGAGCGAGCGGGATTGCTATGCGGTGAACGCCGAGGCGCCCGGGGTGATCGCGCGGATCTGCGCGGCGAAGGGCGCGCACCTGACGTGCTTCAGCACCGACTTTGTCTTCGATGGCTTTGCGGCCGGCGCCTACACCGAGGATGACATCCCCAACCCGCTGAGCGTCTATGGTTCGGCCAAGCTTGAGGGCGAGCGCCAGGTGTTGGCGGCCGACCCAGCGCACCTTGTCGTCCGGCTCTCGTGGCTCTACGGGTGCCGCCGCCCGGCGTTTCCCGAGTGGATCATCGGCCAGGCCAGCCAGCAGCCGGCGCTCACCCTGCCGAGCGACAAGGTCGCCAGCCCGACGTGCTGCGAGGACATCATCGCCTACCTCCAGGCGCTTCTCCGCTACGACGTCGGGCGCCCGAACGGCGGCATCGTCCACCTCTGCAACTCGGGCGAATGCTCATGGCAGGAGTGGGGTCAGGCATGCCTCGACTACGCCCGCGCCGCCGGCTGGCAACTCGCCAGCGAGCGGCTCGGCGCGACCCGGCTCGCCGAGGTCGCCGGATTCCTCGCCATGCGCCCGGCGCGCAGCGTCCTGAGCACCGCAAAGTTCACCGCGCTTACCGGGATTGTCCCGCGCCCGTGGCGCGAGGCGCTTGATGACCATCTTGCGCGCACCCTGGCGATGCCCGCCAACCTCCGTTAGAACCGCTTACTTCCCCCCCAGGAAAATGAACCTACTCGTCACCGGCGGCGCCGGCTTCATCGGCGCCAACCTTGTCCAACAGCTGTTGGGCGATGGTGGACCGCTCGGCGCGCTCCTCACCAGCGTCGTCACCCTCGACAAGCTCACCTACGCCGGCAACCTCGCCAACCTCGCCCCGGTCGCCACCGACCCGCGCCACTCGCTGGTCCCCGGTGATATTTGCAACACTCCATTGGTCAGCGAGCTGCTCGCCGCCCATGATGTCGACGCGGTCCTCCACCTCGCCGCCGAGTCGCACGTCGACCGGTCGATCGACAACCCGGAGGAGTTCATCACCACCAACGTCGTGGGCACCTTCCGGCTGCTCGAGGCGTTCCGCCGCCACCTCCGCAAGTCCGGCCGTGACCGGTCCGCCGACTTCGGCCGCCCGCTCGCCGCCGGCGGCACCGGCCTGTTCCTCCAGGTTTCCACCGACGAGGTCTTCGGCTCGCTTGCCCCCGACGCCGCGCCGTTCTCCGAGGCGAGCAACTACTCGCCTAACAGCCCGTACAGCGCCAGCAAGGCCGGCGCCGACCACCTCGCCCGCGCCTACTTCCACACCTACGGGCTGCCGGTGGTCACGACCAACTGTTCGAACAACTACGGCCCCTACCAGTTTCCCGAGAAGCTGCTGCCGTTGATGATCCGCAAGGCGCTGCGCGGCGAGCCGCTGCCGGTCTACGGCGACGGCGGCAACGTGCGCGACTGGCTCTACGTCGGCGACCACACCCGGGCGCTCGAGCTTGCCGCGTGGGCCGGCCGGCCGGGCGAGACCTATCTGCTCGGCGGGCGCTGCGAGTTGACCAACCTCGAGGTCGTGCGCGCGCTGCTAGAGACCGTGGCGGACCTCGCACCCGAGCGGCTTGCCGGCCCGCCCGAGGAGCTCATCACGTTTGTCAGCGACCGGCCGGGCCACGACCGGCGCTACGCGATCAATCCGGCCAAGGCGGAGGCACACCTCGGGTGGGTGCCGCATGAGGACTTCCGCTCCGGGCTGCGCAAGACCGTCGCCTGGTATCTCGAGCACGAATTCTGGGCTAACAGGATCGAGGGCGCCCGCTACCGCGGGGAACGGTTAGGAGCCATGGCATGACCGGAATGATGGCGGAACTCCACACCCAGCGGCTCGCGCTTGGACCCAGCGAGCAGAACCTGCGCAAGGGGATCATCCTTGCCGGCGGAATGGGCAGCCGGCTCTGGCCGATGACCCACCAGGTCAGCAAGCAGCTCATCCCGGTCTATGACAAGCCGATGATCTACTATCCGCTCACCGTGCTGATGCTCGCCGGCGTGCGCGACATCCTCATCATCTCCACCCCGCACGACCTGCCTAACTTCCGCAGCTTGTTGGGCGATGGCTCCCAGTGGGGGCTGCGGATGTTCTATGCCGAGCAGGCGACCCCGGGCGGGCTGGCGCAGGCGTTCCTGATCGGCGCGGACTTCCTCGGGGGCGAGCCGGCGTGCCTCGCGCTTGGCGACAACCTGTTCTATGGCCACGACTTGGGCAACTCGCTGCTGGCTGCCTCGCGGCGCTTCGCGGGGGCGACGATCTTCGGCTACCACACCCGCGAGCCGCAGCACTACGGGGTCGTCGAATTCGACGCCGACTGGAACGTCCTGTCGATCGAGGAAAAGCCCGCTGTCCCGAAGTCCAACTACGCGATCCCCGGAATCTACTTTTTCGACGGCCGCGCCGCCGAGTTCGCCGCCTCGCTCCAGCCGTCGCCGCGCGGCGAGTTGGAGATCACCGACCTGATGGACTGCTACCTGCGGCGCGGCGAGCTGCGCGTCGAGTTGTTAGGCAGGGGGACCACCTGGCTCGACACCGGGACGCCCGACGCGCTCGCGGAAGCGACCCAGTTTGTCCAAGTCATCCAACAGCGGCAGGGGTTGAAGATCGCCTGTCCTGAGGAGGTGGCGTTTCTGCAGGGGCGCATCGACCGGGCAAAGCTCGGTGAGGCGGTCGCGAAGTATGCCCGCACCGCCTATGGCGCCTATCTTGGATCCTTGTAAACGAGTGAGCAAATGAACGAACCATGGCACGGATTGAACCCTGAGGCGCGCGCCGCGCGCGAGACGCGAGTCTACACGCCCAGCGGCGGGCTTGCCGAGCAGCTCGCCCGCGGCGGGGTGAGCGCGGGCGCGGCGATCGCCGGGCGCGCCGAGTTGGGCGACGCGTGGATTCCCGGCGTGGAGGTTTTCGCCCGGCGCGTCTTCCAACAAAAGGGCCGCGGCTACTTCGCCGAGCTCACCCGCCTCAGCGAGGGGGTCCTCGCACGCATCGGCCTGGCGCCGCGCCAGTGGGCCTCGGCGTTGATGCACCGCGACAGCGCCAAGGGGTTCCATATCCACCCGCCGTTTGTCCCACCCGGTGCCGATCCGGCCGACTGGTTCGCCAACTTGTTCGGCGACCCGCCTGCCGACTATTCCCGCCGCCCGTACGACCGCGAGCAGTGGGACGTGATGTTCTTTCTAACAAGCATGTGCGAGATGCTGCTAGTCGACGAGCGGGCCGGGTTGCCGCGGCGGGTGATGAGGTTGTTGGTTGCGGGTGACAGCCGTGGGGGAGCGGACACCGCGGCGGTGGTGATTCCGCCGGGGGTGGCGCACGCGTTGCGCAACTTGGGCAACGAGGACCTGATCATGGTGTATGGGACCAGCACGGTCTTCAATCCCGAGTGGGAGGGGAGGATCGCCAGCGAGGTTGAGCAGGCGCCGCTGCCGGAGTGCTGGAACCGCTATCTCGAACGCCCGGGTTGAGGATGGCCGACAGCGCGCCAGTGGCAGGGAAGCAGGCGCGGGGCGAGGCCGTGGCGCCACCGGCGGCGGGTCGCTGCCTTTCGCCATGGCGGCTTGCCGGGCTCGGCGCGGGCTTGCTGGCGGTGGCGGTGCTTGGCGCGCCGGCGTGGGCCGGCTGGGTCGAGCTGGCGCTGGGGGACGGTTTCCACTCGCACCTTGTGTTGATTCCGGTTGCCGCCGGCTACCTGCTCGTCGTTGAGCGTGAGTCGCTTGTTTGGGACCTCCGGAGTTCCTGGGCGATTGCCGCCGGGCTGCTGGCGGCCGGCGGCGCGGCGCTCGGGTGGAGCGCGGGGCATCCGCTCGGTCCGGTCGACCGGTTGGCCGTCGAGCTCGGGGTGCTGGTCGGCTGCCTGTGGGCATGCGGGTTTGCGGCGTTTGGCTGGCGGTGGATGAACTCGGCGCGGTTTCCGCTGTTGTTCATGGTGTTCATGATCCCGCTGCCGGACGCGGCGGTGGCGCACCTGGAGGGCGCGCTGGTGAGCGGCTCGGCGTGGGCGGCGGAAGTCCATTTCCGTGTTGCGGGTGTGCCGGTGTTCCGGACCGGCGAGCTGCTGGAGCTCCCCGGGATCACGCTGCGGGTGGCCGACGCCTGCAGCGGCCTCCGCTCGACCTGGGTGCTGTTCATCACCAGCATCCTCATCGGCCACCTGCTGCTGCGCGGGCGCCCGGGGCGTTTCCTCGTGGTGCTTGCGGTTGCCCCGCTCGGGATCCTGCGCAACGCCGCGCGGATCTTGGTCATCGGCTGGCTCTGCGTGAACCTCGGCCCGGAGATGATCCACTCGTGGATCCACCGCCATGGCGGGCCGTTGTTCTTCGGCGCCTCGCTCGTCCCGCTGCTCGCCATCGCCTGGTGGCTCCACCGCCGCGACCCGGCCAACAAAAATCCCCCCGTGCCCCGCTAGCGCGGAACCGGGGGGCTGATGGAACCCACTATCTATCAGGGAGCCTCCAACCGGTAGAACCGCTTGCTGGCGATCGCCAAACTGTCGGTCACCGTCACGGTGCTGGTGGTCACGCTCGGGTTGGTCAAGAGGACCCAGTCGACCATGTTGGCCGAGGCGTAGACATTCACGCCGGTGCCGCTCAGGCCGGTGACGTCGAACGTGACCGTCTGGTTGGTGCCGCGGGTCAGGCGCTTGACCAGCAGCGGGTCCTGGCGAATCGTCAGGGCCGCCGCACGGCTCGAGTAAACCGTCGAGCCGGTCCACAGGTTCACCGAGTAGCGGGCGAGCTCGGCGGCGCTCGTCGCTGGCAGCGACAAGCTCGGGCCGGTCGCTCCGGCGATCAGCGCGCCGTCCTTCATCCATTGGTAGCTCAGCGCGCCGCTGGCAACCGCGTCAACCTGCAGCACCACCGGCGATCCGCTCGTTGACCCTTGGACGCTTGAGGCGCCGACGACCTTGATGACGTCGCCGCTGCGTGGCAGGCTGTCGTCCGGGACAAAGTTCGGGTTCGACGACAGCACGATCCGGTCAAGCTTCAGGCCCGTCGTTGCGCTGCGCATCCGCAGCGTGTGCGACCCGATGCTGAGCGGAAAGCTCGTCGCCCCGCTGCCGAGGCGCATCCGCCGCCACGTCCAGCTCGGCGCGGTGGTTCCTGCGCTGTTCGGCTGGAACGTCTGCTCGCCGCCACCGTCGAGGGAAACCGCATAGCTGTCGCCCAGCCCCGGCGCGATCACCCGGCACCAGACCGTGTAATCGCCTGCCACCGCCGCGTTGAACGCCAGCGACACCGCGCCGCTGGCGCTCGTCCCGGACGTCTCCACCCAGCTGTCGCTCCCGGCCGTGCGCTTCTCCATCGGCGCGGTCAAACTTCCGGACTCCGCCTCCAGCAGAACCAGCCGCGCGGTGTTGGCCGCCTCGCCGCTCGGCGCCGTCGACGAAACAACGGCTAACTCCTGCGAGTAACTGCTCTGCACGCCGTTGCTCCCGTAGGCGCTAACCGTGCAGTAGTAGACCAGCCGGTCAACCATGTTGGGGATTCTTGCCTCGGTAACCGGGCCCACATCAATCACTTGAGTGTAGGCTCCGGGCGCGGTCCCGTAATGGACCTTGTAACCGATGACTTGGGATTCAGGATTCGGGTCCCATCCAACCGTCACACTTCCTGACCCGCTAGTCGTTTGGCTCGATGCGGGCAACACCGAGACTAGCGACGCGAGTAGGATAGATGATAGGGATGATGGAACCGAAATCCTCCGGGCGGAAGGATGTAGGGGCAGCACACCGCAAGCTCTAGAAAGATCGAAAAAGAACCTGAAGATAAATTAGAGTCTTTCTCGAAAATCCAGGTTTCATAAGGGGGAATGTGTGCCTCGCACGGCTCCGCAAGCGCCCCTGGCGCCGCCCCGGAATCCATCTGGAGGCTCCTCGCGGAAATCACAATTAGTTAAACCATAGATACTTGGTCTGCAAATCTGCAGCCCGACCAAGGCACCTGGAATTTCCTTCCGCCAGCCGGTTCCTTGGGGCCGGCCATGTGGATGATGTGGATGATGTGGATGATAAAGGTTCCCGGGGTGCCTGCCCGTGGCTGGCCATGGGAGGAGGGCGGGGGGCGCTGCGGGCAGGCGGCTTGTCTAGCATCTTCTTCCAGAGGAAAAAAGTGGATGACGGGGCGCGGATTGCGGGCAGGTTGCTAGGGAGTTGCGGGAGCGGGTGCGCCCGGCGGTGCTGCTAGTTATACTAACATCGAGATAATATAAAGTGATGCATATGATATCAGTGATGATGGGCAAGGCGATGGGGATTCTGGCTGGCGGGAGGTGGCGGGTGGCGGCCGTGGTTGGGTTGGTGGTGGTGGCGAGCGGGTGCGGGGGTGGTGGTGGCGGGGTGGTTCCTGCCGCGGCGTACAATGCGGCGCCGAGCGGGAGCCTGGCGGCGGGGGATGTCATTCGGGTCAGCTACCCCGGGGCGCCGGAGTTCAACCAGACGCTGCGGGTCCAGGCCGACGGCAACATCGGTCTGCCGATGGTCGGCAACGTGTCGGGCGGCGGGCGCAGTCCGAGCGCGCTGCAGGCGGCGCTGACCGAGATGTACACGCCGCACCTCAACGACCCGACCGTGTTTGTTAGCCTCGAGCAGCCAGCCGCCTCGGTGTATGTGTCGGGGGAGGTGGGCAGCCCCGGGAAGGTGGCGTTGTTGCGTCCGACGACGGCGCTTGAGGCCGTGATGGAGGTCGGGGGGTTTTCAAAGCTGGCCAATCCGAAGAAGGTCTACGTGATCCGCAACGAGCGCGGGACCCAGCGGCGCTACGTGCTCAACCTTGCCGATCCGCTCAGCGGCAACCAAAGCCGGGCGTTCTACCTGCGCCCGTACGACGTCATCTATGTCGAGCGCAGCCGTTGGTAGCGGCTCAACCGCCTGCGTCGCGGCGCGGGCCTCAGCATCCTGAGCTCAACCCTTTGATGAAGGGATGATCGTGGCGCTCGAACCGCTCCTCGGGTGGGTCGCGGTCGGGATCTGCCTGCTCGTCGCGGCGGCGGCGGCGGTCCGCGGCGGCGGCGCTCCTGGGTGGGTGCTGGTGGCCGGCATGCTGCTGCTTGCTCTTGAGCGCGTCGTGGACCGCGGCGGCGGGTTCTGGGCGCTGGTGCTCGAGGCGTTGCTGCCGGCCGTCTGGCTCGGGTTCGGCGGTCTCTTTGCCCGCGGCGCGCGCGTCCACCGCGGGTGGCTCGCGCCGCTGTTCGCCGGGGCGCTGCCGCTGGGCATGCTCGTGGCGGCCCCGGAGGTCATGTTGGACGCGGGCACGCGGCTGGCGCCGGCGGGCAAGTGGTGGGTTCTGTGGGTGCTGGTGGCATCGCTCTGGGTCATCGCCACCCTTGAGCGGACACTTCGCAGCGCGGTCGGAATTGTCCGCTGGCGGATCAAGTACCTGGTCCTGGGCGTGGCGACGATCTTCGGGGTCAAAGCCTATGTCCTGAGCCAATGGTTGTTGTTCTCCGGTGAGCCGCCGCCATTGGCGATGCTCGAAAACTTCGGCGTCATCATCGGCGCCTCCATGGTCGGCCTCGCCCAGCTGCGCTGCGCGATTTCCGGAATCGAAATCTATCCGTCCCGCGCGCTCCTCCACGGATCGCTCACCCTCATCCTGGCCGGCGCCTACTTTCTCGGCGTCGGGCTGCTGGCGCAGGCGGTGGCGGTGTTAGGCCTGGCAGGCAACTTCCCGGCGCAGGCGCTGGTGCTGCTGTTAGGGTTGGTGGGGATCACGGTGTTGCTCTTGTCCGAGCGGGTCCGCAGCGGCGGCCGGCGGCTGGTGAGCCGGCACTTGCGGCGCGGCGAGCACGATTTCCGCGAGATCTGGGCGGAGTTCACCCGGCGGACGACGAGCGTGCTCGACGCGCGCCAGTTAGGGGTGAACGCCGCGGAGATGCTCGCGGCGACCTTCCATGTGTTAGGGGTGACCGTCTGCCGGGTTGGGGCGGGTGGCCGCGAGCTTGACTGCCTGCACTCGACGGCGGACCGGCGTGCGGGCGAGACGTTGGTGTTAGGGGATGGGCTGGCGGCGGGTCTGGGGGTGCGCCCGGTGGTGCTTGAGCGGGCGGTAGGCGGGTGGGCGGAGGGATTGCGCCGCTGGTGTCCGCGGAAGTTTGCCCATGGTGGTGAGCGGCTGGTGGTGCCGTTGGCGGCGGGTGGCGAGCTGGTTGGCTTGGTGGTCCTGAGCGACCGGGTCAACGGGACGGCGTACAGCGACGAAGAGCACGACTTGCTTGGGTGTCTGGGTGACCAGTTGGCTGGGGCGCTGCGGACCTGCGCGTTGAGCGAGGAAGTGATGCAGGCGCGGCAGTGGGAGACGTTCCAGACGCTTGCGGCATTTTTCGTCCATGACCTGAAGAATGCGGCGAGCAGCCTTGGGCTGATGCTTGGCAATCTGCCGCGGCACTTTGACGATCCGGAATTTCGCGCCGACGCGGTGCGCACGACCAGTCGGGCAGTCGAGCGGATCAACCAGATGCTCGCGCGGCTGGGGAGCTTGGGCGGCGAGCTTGAGCTGGGGGTTGCGGCGTGCCGGCTCGACGCGCTCTGTGGCGAGGTGCTGGCCGCCGACGGATCCGCCGGGGTGCGCGCCGAGCTGCGCCGGGTCCCTGAGCAGCTGCTTGATGGCGAGGCAATCAAGAGCGTTGTCCGGAACCTTCTGGGGAATGCCCGTGAGGCGATCGGCCCGGATGGGACCATTGAGCTGGCGACCCGGACGGAGGGCGGCGGAGTGGTGCTGGTGGTTGGCGACGATGGTTGCGGGATGAGCGCCGAGTTTGTCCGCGAGTCGTTGTTCCGGCCGTTCCGGACGACCAAGTCCAACGGGCTTGGGATCGGGATGTTCCAGTGCCGCAAGATCATTGACGCCCATGGCGGCAGCATCCGGGTCGAGAGCGAGCCGCAGCACGGGACGCGTTTCACTGTTTTTCTTCCACTGGTCAGCCGCCATGCCCATGCCCGCCACCAAGCCAAAGGTGCTCATCGTTGACGACGACGAGGATATCAGGGCCCAGATGAAATGGGCGCTGGCCGGTGACTACCAGGTCGTCGTTGCCGCCGACCGGGCCGCAGCGCTCGCCCAAGCGCGCAGCCACCAGCCGCAGGTGGTCCTGCTCGACCTCGGGCTGCCGCCGGCGCCGCACGATCCGGGCGAGGGGATGGCGACCCTTGCGGGCCTGCTTGAGCTGGACCCGACGCTCAAGGTGATCATCATTTCCGGCCAGAGCGAGCGCGCCAACGCGGTCCGCGCGGTCGGTGGCGGGGCCGCCGACTTCCTCTGCAAGCCGTTGGATGTCGAGCAACTCCGGTGGCTCGTGGAGCGCTCCCTGGTCGTCTCCGGGTGGGAACAAGAGTTTCGCCGGTCGAGCGGTGCCGGACCGGTCGAGCGCTTCGAGGGGATCCTCGGGGGAAGCGCCGAGATGCAGGAGGTCTTCCGCTTGATCGGCAAGGTGGCGCGCAGCGAGGCGCCGGTGCTCATCCTGGGCGAAAGCGGCACCGGCAAGGAGATGGTTGCCATGGCGATCCACCGGCGCAGCCGCCGCGCGGCCCGGCCGTTTGTTGCCATCAACTGCAACGCCATCCCGGAGAACCTCATCGAGAGCGAGTTGTTTGGCCACGAGAAGGGTGCGTTCACCGGCGCGAGCAGCCAGCGGCTTGGCCTCATCGAAACCGCGGCCGGCGGCACGCTGTTTCTCGACGAACTCGGCGACCTGCCCGCGCCACTCCAGGTGA
Source organism: Akkermansiaceae bacterium (assembly GCA_044373465.1). GTDB lineage: Bacteria > Verrucomicrobiota > Verrucomicrobiia > Verrucomicrobiales > Akkermansiaceae > JBILQA01. The sequence continues at coordinate 58,278 of JBILQE010000008.1, forward strand.
AGCTGTTGCGCTTCCTCCAGGAGAACCGGATCCAGCGCGTCGGCGGCCGTTGCGAGATCTCCGTCGACGTCCGCGTGCTGGCCGCCACCCACGTCGACCTCACCGAGGCGATCGCCGCGGGGCGCTTCCGCGAGGACTTGTTCTTCCGGCTCGCGGTGGTCCTTTGCAAGCTCCCGCCGCTGCGCCAGCGCGGCGCCGACATCCCGCTGCTCGCCACCGAGTTCCTCCACCAGCTTGGCGCCGCCAATGGCCGCCAGGGGCTGAGTTTCACCCCCGACGCCCTCGACGCCATCGTCCGCTACCGCTGGCCGGGAAATGTGCGCGAGCTCCAAAACCGGGTCCACCGCGCCGTCATCATGGCCGATGGCCCGCGCATCTCGCCCGCCGAACTCGAACTCCCCGTCGCCCGCGATCCACAGCCAGCACCACTCAGGCAGGCCCGCGCCCACCTCGAGCGCGACCTCCTCGTCGCCACCCTCCACCACCACCACCACAATATCTCCGCCGCCGCCAGATCACTCGGCATCAGCCGCCCGAGCCTCTACGAACTCATGGCACGCCACGGCGTGGCTAACATCCGGGGATAACAATGTTATCTAACAACATATCTAACAACGACCCGCATCCCCGCCGCTGGAGCGCTAGCGCTCTGGTTCTTCAAGCTCGGCGAGGGTGGCTGCGGCGAGGGCGGAGTCTGGGCCGGTGAGGCCAGCGGCGATGGCGGCGGTGAGTGTGAGGCGAGCATCGGCGGCGCGTGAGGTGCGTGCCTGTGAGACGCCGAGAGCGGCGAGTTCGGTGGGGGAAAGCGGGCGTGCTGCGGCGAGCTCGGTGAGGAGTTGGGCGGCCTGGGGATATTTGCCCTTGCGGAAGCTGACGATGGCGAGGACGGCGGAGACCTGCGGGTCATCGCCGCGGTGTTGACGAGCGGCGTGGGCGAGTGATTCGGCGGCGTCGAGCTGGCGCGGGTCATCCATGAGGAGCCGGGCAAGCGCGATGCGGGCCGGGTCGAACTCCGGGAAGGACTTGAGGATCTGCGAGTAAGTGGCGGCGCGCTGGGCTGGTGACTGGCCCTCGCGGGTGGCGTGGAGCATGAGTGCCGGGACGTCGTGCGGGTCGGCGGCGAGCCGCTGTTCGGCCAGGGCGATGGCATTGCGGTTGGCGGGCGCGAGTGGGTCGGTGAGTGTCAGGAACTCGCGGGCTTCCTCGGCGAGCGGCCGGTGGTCATCGACGAGCTTGGCCATGCCACTGCGGGCGGCGTCGAGGTTGCCGATGCTGTAGGTTGCCAAGGCAAACGCGCGCTGGAGCGCGGCATCATCCGGGAGCAGCGCGGCCGCATCGGCGAGCTGCGTGTGGGCCTGGCGGTGGCGGCCGAGGCGGAAGTTGGCCAGGCCAAGCGCGGCGAGTGCCCGCGGGCTCTGCGGGGCGACCCGGCGGGCGTGGTTGGCAGCCTCGAGCGCCTTTTCCGGTTGGTCGAGCGCGCGGAAGATTTCTGCCTCGCCCAGATAGGCGTCTTCAAGGTCCGGATTGATTGCCAGCGCCTGCGCATAGTGGGCGAGCGCCTTGTTTGGCTCGCCGAGGTCGCTGAGGCAGCGCGCCAACCGCAGGATGGCGACGAGGTCGCCGCGGTTCTCTTGGACGTGGCGTTCAAGCACGGCGCGCTCCGGCAGTGCGGTGGCGCGCAGCCAGGCGAGGTGGCGCGCCGCCTCGGTGGCCTCGGCGGGGGCCAGCGCCACGGCGCGCTCAAACGCGGCGGTGGCTGCGGCGACCTGGTTCATGCTGTAGTAGGCGAGCCCGAGGTCTTGCTGGACCTGGGCGTCGCTAGGCATTCCGGCGGCAGCCTCCGCGAGGCGCGCGAGCGCATCGCGGTAGTTTCCCAGCTGCCATTCGATCTGCCCGAGGGTGTGGTTCACGGCGCAGTTGGCCGGGTCCAGCGCGTACGCGCGGCGCGCGTGGGCGGCTGCCTGGGTGAGTCCGCCGGGCGTCTGGGCATCGATGACGGCCAGGTTGTTGAATGCCGCCGCCGAGTGCGGGTGGAGCTTGCTGAGCGCCTCGAAACTCGCGCGCGCCTCGCTGGTCCGGCCGAGGTCACGGAGCAGCCCGCCGAGCTGCATCCACGCCTCGGCGTGGCCAGGGTGGATCGCGAGCAACTCGCGCAGCGTCCCGACCGCCTCGGCGCGCCGTCCGCTATCAAGCTCGATGCGCGCCCGCATCGCCCACGCATCGGGATGCTCAGGTGCCAGGTTGAGGGCGATGGCCAACTCGGTCTCGGCGGCCGGAAGCTCACCAAGCGATTGATAGACGCTGGCTAGCAGAATGTGCGCGTCCGGGGAGCGCGGCTGGCCGGCTGACCATCCGCGCGCGCGGGCCAGCGCCGCCGCCGGGTTGTTCTCTGCGAGGTCGAGGCTGACGAGTGCGGCGACCGCCGGAAGCGCGCCGCCGGAGAGCTCCAGCGAGTGCTCGAAGGCGGCCCGTGCCTCGGCGCGCTGACCGCTGGCAACCAACAGGTGGCCGCGGGCCAGCGGGATCGCCGGATCGCCCGGGAAGGCCGCCGCCTGGCGCTCGAGAATCGCCAGACCCTTGGCCGGCTCGCCCGCGCGCGCGTGCGCCCTGACCAACAAATCCTGCGCCCCGCGGTTGCCCGGGTCGCTCGCGGCCAGTGCGTCTGCGAGCCGCACGGCGCTCTCCGGCGCGCCTTGTTGGAGGTGGATTTCGGCGCGCAGCAGGGTTGCCTCGGGAAGGTTAGGGGCGGCGCTGAGGACCTCGTCGAGAATCCCCGCCGCGCGCCGCTGGTCGGTGGCGGCAAGGTAGGCGCGCGCCAGCGCTACGCTGATGGTGGGCCTGAACGGATAGGTTGTGGTGAGCCTCTCTAGCAGCTCGATGGCCTCCTGGGGCTTGCCGAGGCGGGTCAGGAGCTGGCCCTGGAGCAGGGCGGCCTCGATGTCGGCGGGGGCCTTGGCGAGGACCCGCGCGAGGTGGAGCTGGGCGTCGTGGTGGTTGCCGCGGCTGGCGGCCAGTGCGGCGCGCATCCGCCAGGCCGGCAGGTAATCGGGGGTTTTCTCGGTGAGCACCGCGAGGAGCGCGGCGGCTTCCTCGGACTCGCCCTGCTCGTTGAGGAGTGCGGCGTAGGCGAGCGGCTCGGGCGAACGCGGTGGCGCGAGCCTGGCGGCCTGGCGGAGGAGCCCGACGGCGCTGGCGAGCTGCCCTTGTTGCCGGTGGATGTTGCCGAGCAGGGCGAGCGCCCGCGGTGACTCTGGTTTGAGCGCCACGGCCCGCTCGGCGAGCGCCCGGGCGGCGTCCTGGTTGCCGCGGCGCAGTTCCAGCACGGCCTTGGCGTGGATGAGCGCGGAATTTTCCGCCGGCGCGGCGCGCGCGATGTGCGCCGCGCAGGCATTGATGTCGGCGGGGGTCGCCGCCGCCTCGGCCAATAGCACGAGCGCCTCGGGCTGGCCCGGCGTGCGAGCCAGGATCTCCTCGAGCTGCTTGCGGCTGTCGGCGGCGAAGCCCGCTGCCAGCATCGCGCGCGCCAGCTCGATGGCCACCTCGTCGTCCGCAGGCAGCAGCCGGTGGGCCTCCCAGAGCACCTTGCCGCCCTCCAACACCGCTCCCTGGCGCGCCCAGATCAGTCCGAGGGTCCGCAGCGCCTCAGGGTGCTGCGAATCGCGCGCCAGCACGTTCTTCGCCTCGATTTCCGCCGCGGCAAAGTCGGCTTGGTCGAAATGCTGCTGCGCGGCATCTGCGCTGCGTTGGTTCTTGGCCTGCGGGTTGCAGCCGACAAGGGCCACGGCGCACGCACCGATGGCTAGCAGGGGGATTCTCATGCGCGGTGGGGGGATGTCCTAACCATTTTTCGCTAGCATGATCCGCGCCTATTGCGACCGCCGGCTCGCCCCACCCAGCTAGCCGTCGGATCGCCAGGCTTATCCGCAAAAACCTGCGCCTCCCCCGCGGCAGCCGGGTGATCGCCCGCGGGCGGCGGTGTCGGAAATCTTTACAGGTCCGCCGCGGAGCATGCTATCGACTGGAAATTAGAAGGTTGCGGCCTCTCCGCGGGGCCCGCCGGCGGGTTCGGGTGTCGGCCCGCCTATCAGCCGGTGCGCCGCGGCCGCCCACCCGCGCCTGCCGGAGAATTTTCCTCCGCTGAGGGTGAGCCGGTTGGGCCGGGGCAAGCGGGCCGTGGCACAGCCCGTGCATAACCGGGGGTGGGTCATGTGGGATTCCGCACGGGCGGGGCCGCAGCACATGGCAATTAGCAATGAGGCAAGAAAACAACGAAACAAACGCGAACTGAAATGAAACGAAAGCTAACAATTCTGGGGATGACCCTTGCGGTGGTGCTGGTGTGCAGCCCTGCCGCGCACGGGGGATCCATCAAGGGCTACCTTGACTTCGGTCTCGGGAGCTTGGTGCTCAACGACGCCGCGGGGAATCCGACGAGCAACTTCAACGCCGTGCGCGGGGTCCGGTTCACCGGGACGACAACGGTCAACCTGGCGGGGGGCGACTTTGCCAGCGCGCTGGGGTCCAACGTGGCGTTCAACCAGAACCCGTGGGTGTTCGATCCGGTGAGCACCGGCGACCTGTGGAATGTCGCCGGGTTCACCTTCAACGTCCAGTCGGCGACCTACGCGGTTCAGACGCTCAACAACACCAGCACCCTGGTGGTGGTCGGCACCGGCCTGGTCAAGGCCGGCGGCTTCCACGACACGGCCGGCACCTGGGTGCTGACGACCCAGCGGAGCAATGTCGGGTCCGGCGCCGGGCGCACCGAGTTGAGCTGGTCGTCAAGCGCGAGCACCGCCGAGGAGGTCCCCGACGGTGGGACGACGCTGGCGCTCTTTGGAGTGACCTTGCTGGGTCTGTGCGGCCTGCGCAGGCTGCGCAAACGCTGAGCAGCAGGAAGTCAGCCAGCGGCAACAGCCGCGAGGTCGCCGAGATGGGCTGGTGGTTGTGCAACCGGGCGGGGGACTGAGAGGTTCCCCGCCCGGTTATTTTCTGTCCGGCGAGTCAGTTGCCGGTCGAGAAGATCTGTTTGAAGAACCGGCGCGGCTGGGCGCCGTCGAGGTCGAGGAGGAAGTCGTTGCGGGTGCCGGTCTGGGTGCTGGAGATGATGAGGAAGTCGGTGGTCGGGCGCAGCGGCGTCCAGGTGGCGCAGTCCGGGGAGCTGCACCAGGTCGTCACGATGTCGGCGGCGTTGGTCCGCTCGCTGAGCGCCAGGGTCCATGAGTTGCCGTTGCGGGTGATGCCCGGGAGCCCCGGGTGGGTGTGCGGGGCGGCCGGGTCGCGGCCCATGGCGTATTCGGCGAGGTTGTTGAGGCCGTTGCCGTTCTGGTCGCCATTCGGGTCCATGCCTGGGTGGAGCAAGGCGAAGCTGACATAGGCACCCTCGAAGGCGCCGAGGTCGACGGTGGTGGCTTGGATCCGTGGGCGGCGGGCAAGGTCGGTGAGGTCGCTGGTGAGGGCGTTGCTGCCGGCGTTGAGGGCGTCGGAGGTGCTGCGCAGGCGCAGGTTCGCGTTGCTGCCCGGGGCGGAGCTGGCGGCTGGGGCGCTGATGAAGCGCGGCTGGCTGGTGGTGCCGTTGAGGTTGCCGCTCCCCCAGGTCGTCAGGTTGGCGTCGGCAAACGAGTTCGCGTCGGTGGCTCCCTCGATCAGGCACGAGTCCACCGCCGGGGCCGGGTCGGTATTGATCACCGGGTTGAAGACGCGGATGTTGCGCAGTTGCTGCGCGGCCAGCGTGGTGCCGCCGCCGCCGCGGTTGTCCCACAGGATCGAGTTGCGTAGCGCGGGTGCGGCGAACGTCTGGGTGGCCACGCCGCTGCCGGAGTTCCCTTGGATCGTGCAGCCGACGAGCACCGGGCTGGCCGAGATGATGTAGAACCCGCCGCCGGTGGCCGATGCGTTGCCGGACACCTGGCTGCTGGAAACCGTCAGTGCGCTCGCGCCGATGATGAACAGCCCGCCGCCAAAGTTGCCCGCCGAATTGCCGCTGATCCGGCAGCGGGTGATGCTGCCGGTCACCGAGTTGAGCCAGATCCCGCCGCCGTCGCTCAGTGCCTCGCACCCTTCGATGCTGCAGTCCTCCATGCGCAGCGCGCTTTCGGCGACAAGCAGTCCGCCGCCCTTGTTGGCTATCTCGCGCCCGCCGCGGATGTGGAGCTTCTTGAGCGTGACGTCCGCTTCGGCGGTGATCGTCAGCACCCGCGAGGCGTTGTTGCCGCTGAGCTTCACCCCGCCGCTCAGCCCGCTGGCGTCAAGCGTCACGCTGCGCCCGCTGACCTCCAGCGGCCCGCTCGTCAGCGTGATCGTCGCCCCGTCAAGCGCCGCGGCAAAGGTGATGACTTCGTTGGCCGCCGCCGCAGCCAACACGTCGCGCAGCGAGCCGGCGCCGCTGTCGGCCGTACTCGTCACCGTGGCGGCGCGAAGCGCCGTGGCTAACCCAAATATGATTAGATAAACAGATTTTGTGGTTCTCATGGGGAGGGGGGATGATGATCGCCAAAAACCTTCCCCCTCGGTTAGGGAAGTCAACCGGAGTTTGGCTGCCATCAGGGCGCGCGCCCGCCTTGTTGGGCCACGTTGTTGGGCCGGCTTGTTTGGGCTCCGCCAGCCGAGCAACGGCGGGCGCCGTTGGTTGGGCGGGCCCTTACTCCGGGTTCACCGGGGTGTCGGGATTCTCCGGGGTGTCGGGGCCGGCCGGTCCGCTCGGCGGGGTGAGGCGCGCCTTCAAGGCCGCCTCGCGGTCGCGGAGGAACTCGAGGATGGCGATTGGCGGGCGCAGGCGGATGTCGCTCGGCTCGCTGAAGGTGTAGCGCCGGATGGTGGTCCCGTCGTTGAACAGGATCGGCAGCTGGGTGGCGGCATCGAGGTAGGCGATGACTTCCTTGACCTTCGGCTTGAACAGCTCGCTGGGGGTGAGCTTGGGGTTTTTTTGTTGGGCGAAGGCGAGGAGCCGCTGTTGTTCGGAACCGAGCCGGCGCTTGTCGAAGTCGGCCTGGAACAGGAATGCCAGCCGGCCCTTGAAGACTTTGACGCCCTTGTAGTTGGACATGTCGATCCAGCCCAGTTCGGGGAAGTCGGAGGTGCGCAAATCGCGCGCGAGCAATCCCTCGGCGCCGACGATGTAGAGCCCGAGATTGCCGGCGCGCTCGGCGACATGGTTGCCCATGACGATCCACTCCTCGAGTTTTTCGCCGTCCGACCACGCGGTGCGCACCCGGAAAGTTTGCAGGTCGGCATCCTTGGAAAACTCCAGCGACTTGATCGTCCGGTTCACCGGAGCGATGTCGGCCTGCTTTTCCCAGGAGTCGGAATCCTGCCAGTCGCTGTCGAAGTCCTCGGTGATGCGCACCGTCCAGTCGCAGCGCAGCGGTGCGCGCGGCACCAGCGGCTCCTTGGGGAGCGGGGTTTCCGCGGCGGGCTGGTCCTGGGCACCGGCCAGGCCACCCGCGGCCACGGCCGCCAACACCAACAGTGGGAGCAGGGGTCTCATCATCTGGTTAGTTAACATTCTCCCACTGGACGTCGAGGAGTTCTCCGGTTAGCCGGTCGACCGAGAAGTGGATCCAGTACCGGCGCTCGGCGCTGGCGCGGAAGTCGTTGAGGGTTGTGGCGGTGGGGGCGAGCCTGCCGCTCTGGACGACGAGGTCGAGGAGGAACGTCCAGGCGCGCACGGTGGTGGCGTCAGCCAGTCCGCGGGTGATCGCCTCGCGGCGGTCGTTGATCGAGCGGTTTTCGGCGCTGGCGAACGAGTTGGACAGGTTCTTGACCAGGCTGGAGGTCCCAGTGCTGTTGGTGCGGGTGACGAGTTCGGCCTTTGACAGGAGCGGGATGCCGCCGTTGCGCACGGCGGCGACGACCTGGTTGGCGAGCGTGTCGGCCTCGGCGGCGGAGAGGTTGTTGCCCTGATCGCGGGCGACCCCGCTGAGGAGCGAGGCGATGACCGGGGCGGGGGCGGTATTGAGGTTGATCCGTCCGGCGACGACCCGTGGCTTGCGGATGCTCGCCGGGGTGACCGTGGCGGGCGCCTTCGGATCCTCGTAGAGCGAGAAGACATCCAGCAGCCCGGAGTCCGGCGAGGTCGGGTCAAGGAAGTCGATGTCGCGCCACGGGGTGCCGCGGAAGCTGTATGCCAGCTCGGCGACCGAGCGGAACGGGCGGTTGAGAACGACCGGGCGGCCGGCGACCGGGTCGTTGGTGCTCAGCGCGCCGGTGGCGCTGATGGCATACCGGCGGACCATCGGGTTGCCGACATAGGTTGAGGCATACTCGTTGTTGGCGGCGACGCCGGGGCGCAGGAGGTCGTCGGCGTCGCGGTAGGCGAGGGTGAATGGATCGTCCCAGGCGATCGTGTCGTTTTCCACGCAGCCGACTTGGTTGAAGCTCATCCACCACTCGACCGGCCCATTGTAACTCCAGCCGGTGCCGGCGGCCGGGGCGGTCCACCATGACCAGACGCCGGCCGCGGCGGTGTAGCTGCCGCGGGTGTCGGTGCGGTTTTTCTTGTAGCGCAGGCTTGCGCCCTCCGGCCAGAAGAGCAGCCCCCACGCATCCCCGTCGCCGCCATACCAGGTGCGCGCGGTTCCGGCGAGCCCGCCGAAGCGCGAGGTGCGCGGGTCGACAAGGAACGAGGTCCAATACCAGGCGTTCGTGTACCAGGAATTCCCATCATGGTAGTGGGAGCTGTAGGTGCTCTTGTAGGTGAACTCGCTGCGTTGGTAGGCGCGCCACGACCCGTCCGGGGCGAGGTATTCCATGAGCACCTCGATCGGGTCGCCGCGGAAGAATCCGGCGCCGAAGCGGCCGCCGCGGCGCCCCGGCTCGAGGCGCGCGTGGAGCGCCTTGCCGACGAGGAACCCGCTGACCTGGGTGTAGCTCGCTGGCAGGTTGTTGCCGCCGCGCAGGTCGGCATCGATGGTCTGGATCGGCGCGACGTTGCCGCCGATGGTGTAGTTGGCGATGCCCGAGTGGGCGGGTGAGTGGACCGACTGCGGTTCCCGGAACGCGGTCGAATTGAAATCCAGCCCGACCTCAAGATACTCGTTGCCCGAGAAGGTCTTCGGGAATAGCTCCGGATTCGTCGTCCGGTAGTTCGGTCCGTTCCAGTAGCTGTAGTCGCCGTTGCGGGTGTCAGGCGGGTTGGTCTTCCCTGGCACCGGCCATGAGTCGACCAGGTAGAACAACGACCCGCCGCCAAGGTCGACGTGCTGCGGGCGAATCCGGAACTTCGTCGGCCCGGTGTAGCTCGCCGTCGGCTGGTGCGGGCGCCACAGCGCTGGCTGGAGGACCATGGAAACCTCGTAGGCTTCCGTGGCGGCGGCCGTGTAGGGGGTCGTCCAGGTGCCGTCCGGGAGGATCGTGTAGTTGTAGACGGTCACCCCGGGGAGCGGTTTGCTGCGGAAGGGAATCGTCGACATCCGCTGGAGATACGGGACGTCCTCCTTGCCGAAGATGTAGTACGGGCGCGCGCTTCCGGGGAGGACGATCGGCGTCGGGTAGCTGTCGATGTCGTACTGGTCGATGATGCAGGCACCCATCTCGAGGATGTTGATGTTGATCGACCCGTCGAGCCCGCCGAGGGCGTACATCGAGGCGATCTGGTCATCGGAGGCGAACCCGCCCGCCCCGTATTGGCGCGCGAGGCTGCCGGCCAGCACCGTGGCGCGGAGGATCTCGAAGAAGTTCGGCTCGCGGGCCGCGGGGACGTCCTGGAGCGTGTAGAGGTCGCCGCTGGTGCGGGCGTGGACGTATTCCCAGTAGGTTCCCTTCCAGCGCAGGCCGAAGTAGAGTTCCGCCTTGGCGGCGATCGCCGGGTCGAGGGTGGCGCCCGCCGGGGTGGCGACGTATTTGAGCCGCTCGAGCGGGAAGCGCTGGAACAAGTGCGGGCGCTTGCGGATGGCGTTGAAGGCGTTTGGGTCTGGGTTGACCTCGTCGTCCTTGGCGAACGCGTCGTTGCCGCCGACCACCGCCCTGCGCCTCACCTTCGCCCTGGCCGGGTACGGCCGGTAGGACGGCGCATCGAGGTCGCGGCTGAAGTGGGTCATGAATGGCACCGCCTGGGTGGCAAGCATTTCCGGGTGAAGTGCGGCAAAGCTCAGGAGGTCCTGGCGGCCGAGGAACAGGTTGTCATTGGCGGCCATCTTCCGCCAGCCGGCGGCTTCCGAGCCGCGCAAGTATTCCTGCGAGTCGCTCTGCCATGTGTGGCGCCAGCGTGCCAGGTTGTCGACGGTCTGCTGGGTCATCCCCGGAAGGCGCGTCAGGTCGGCGAGCGCCAGAGTGCCCTTCTCGGCGACCCGTTTCGCATCCGGCCCGCCGGTGAGGGGAAACCCGGCGATGTTGATGTCCAACAACCCTGAGGTGTCGTAGAGGTTGTAGGCATAGCGGCCGAGGACGAAGCCCGGGTTGGCGGCGCCGCCGGCGGATTTCTCCCGGCGCATCTCGGTGGCGAAGCTCGTCGGGTTGCTGCCGTTGCGCGCAACGAAGACCCAGCGCGGGGCCGTCGCGCTGCTGAACGACTCGGCCGCGCCGATGAGCTTCGGGGAGTTCCACAGGGGCGCGGCAACCGGGGTCAAGCCGCTGGTGGTCAACACCGAGGAGCTGCGCTGCAGCGGCGCCGGGTTGGGCGCAACCGTTGGCCAGCTGTGGAACGCGGTGGTCGGCTGGCTTTGTTTGACCAGAATCCCCGCGCCCGGCGCCCCGGAAAGCAGCGAGGTCGTCACCCGCATTCCCTGTTGCCGGGCGGAGAGGTTGAACTGGCGGTAGTTGCTGTTGTCGGAAAGCTTGTTGACGCTCACCGTCGTCGACCCCTTGGTCATCTCGTCGCCCAGGTCGGCGAGCACAATCTCAAACGCCGTCTGCGCCAAGGCCTCGCTTTGCCGCGCCGCCACCTCGCTCGCGGTCCGCTGGGTGGATTGCCCGACTAACAACAGCAGCGCCACCGTCACCACCGTGAGCATCGCAATCAGGCTGATGACGATCACCAGCGCCACGCCGCGCCGGCCGATGTCTCTAGCGGAAAACGTCGGGCGAACATGTGGGTGGGTTCTCATGCTGAAATTATCGGACCTAGGTGGAGATCTGCCGCCTGATTGGCCGCCCAACGCGACCAGTCATGTATTTACAATTCATCACAGGATACTCAAGAGGGACTGACATCCGCATGCAACCTGAAGAGCCCAAATTGTTGGGAAAGCGGGCCTGTTTTTCGCGAAATGATTGTCCAATGAGCGAAAGCGGTCATTCCGGTGCGTTAGAAGTTCGCTGGCACGGGGTGAGCTTCGGGTGGCCATGGTTGCTTTGGTTGTGGCTCGCCAGCGGGACGTCTGGGAGATAATCGGCGGAGCGCCGTAAAACCTGGCGCGGCCACCACCTGAATGAACCTCACAGTCACCAAGCATCTGTTAGCCGCCGGGATCCTCCTGCTGGGGGCCGCCGGCGCCAGCGCCGAGGAGCTCGGCAATTCAAGTTTCCAACTGGGCCACGACGCGACGGGCATCCGCAGCCTGAAGCGGACCGGCGACGTCGCCGACACCGATTACCTGGCGGCCAGCGGCTCCCTCGGGCGGCTGCTGGTCAGGTACCGGACAAGCGCCAACGGCGACTGGCGTGAGCTGCGCGAAATGCTGCAGACCGGCGGCGAGGAAGGGAAGTCGGTGAGTTACACGCTCGGCAGCCGGGAAAAGTCGCTGGCCGCGCGCAGCAGCAGTTCGGCCGGGCCGGGGGCGTCCGGAGTGCGGGCGCTGGCTGACGGGATGGTTCCGGTGGTTCCCGGGCGCGGCGGGGCGCCGGCCGCCGAGGTGCCGCTGTTCACCTGGACTGGCGAGCACGGCACCACCCAGTGGGTTCAATACACGTTTCCAGAGGCCACCGAGATCTCCTCCATGGAGGTCTTCTGGACCCGCCCGCCTAACGGTTGGCGGCTCCTCTACGATGCCGGCGGCGAGTGGAAGCTGGTCGAGGCGCGCGGCGGTTATGGGCTAACAGCGGGTGAGTTCACCCTGTTGGAGTTTGCGCCGGTGCGCACCCGGGTGGTCCGGCTGGAGGTGTCGCTGGCGGCCGACGCGGCGGTGAGCCTGGCCGAGTGGCGTGTCGGGCCGGCGCCGGTGGTGGTTGCGGCGGCCGACCTGCAGGCGACGAGCAGCTTCGAGTTGAATGGCGAGATGCTCGACTGGACCGTGACGCTGGCCAACCGCGGCAGCCGCACGGTGGAGGTTGGCGACCTTGCGGTGCCCTTCGCGTTTGCCGAGAAGACCGGCGCGCGCGAGGAGATCTACACCAAGAAGCTCCTGCGCCACTGGTTTGTCGGCGGCCACGGGTCGTTTGCCTACTGGCACCGGAGCAACGCCATCGGCCCGTACCTGGTGATGACCCCACTGGGCGACACCAAGTTCGAATATTATGATGACTCCGGCGCCGGCGCCGGCACCCCGGCGTTCACCCCCTACGTCCACGCCAAGGCCGCCGCGGCCGCCGCCAGCGGCTCCGGCGCCAACTGGCGCCTGCCGGTGACCAACCTAACCATCGCCCCCGGCTCCTCGGTTACCTACGCGTTCCGCTTCCGCTGGGCCGCCGACTTCGCCGCAGTCCGCGATGTCCTCGTCGCCGAGGGCAAGACCGACGTCGTCGTCGCCCCGGGGATGGTCGTCCCCACCGACATCCCGGCGATGCTCGCCCTGCGCACCCGCGCGCCGATCACCGCACTCGTCCCCGAATATCCAGAGGCGACCCGCATCAAACAACTCGCCGCGGCCAACAACGACCCGCAGACCCATGTCTATCAGATAGAGTTCTCCAGGCTCGGCGAGAACCTGGTGCGCGTCGAGCATGCGGATGGCCGGTGGATGAGCCTGGAGTTTTTCGTGACCGAGCCGCTTGAGGTGGTGATCAAGAAGCGCGCCGCCTTTCTTGTTAGCCACCACCAGCACACCGACGCGACGAAGTGGTATCTCGGGACTTACAGCGACTGGGACCAGAAGAACGAGGTGCTGCGCAGCCCGGAGGACCGGGACGGGCTGTCGGCGTGGCTAACAGACGCTAACGATGACGCTGGCAACGCGCGGCCGGCGTTTTTGGCGTCGAAGAACGTGTTTTTCCCGGTGGCCGGTGAGATAGCGAGCCTTGAGTTGTATATCAGCAAGTACCTGTGGGGCGGGATGCAGATGACCGAGGCGGAGAAGTATCCGTACGCGATTTACGGGATTCCGAACTTCAAGGAGAACCGGGAAAGCGCCGACCCGGGGCGCAACGGCCGCGCCCACGTCTGGCGGATCTACGACTACCCGCACATCGTGATGCTGTATTTCCGGATGTATCATATCGCGAAATTCTATCCGGAGCTCGTCAAGCACCTCGACGCGCCGACCTATCTTGAACGGGCATACCGGACGGCGGTCGCCTACTGGACCGTGCCGTTGGAAGTCGAGGGGTGGTCGGCCGACTCGGTGCCGACGATGAACGAGGCGTTCATCCCGGAGCTCATCGACACCCTCGAGGCCGAGGGGAAGCGCGAGTGGGCCGCTAACCTGCGGAAGTTCTGGGAGGGGAAGGTGCGCCGGTTTGTCATCGACCCGCCTAACTTGTTTGGCTCCGAGTTCGCGTTCGACTCGACCGGCTTCGAGTCGACCGGGGCGTTTGCGAGCTACGCGCTGAGGACCGGCCCGGCGTCCTTCCGGGAGTCACTCCCGCCCGCCAAGGCGCAGGAGTTCATGGACTTCCAGCTGCGCCTCAACATCGGCGACCGCGGCTGGATCGAGCCGACGTTCTACCAGTTGGGGAGCGACTACCGCGGCGGGTTGTCCTATCTGTTAAGCTACATGTCGCAGATGGGCGGGGGATCGATCCTCGACTACGGGTTGAACTTCGCGGAGGAGCCAGCCGACTATCTCCGGTTAGGGTATGCGTCGACGCTGAGTTCGTGGGCGCTGGTCAACTCCGGGACGGCGGCGAGCGGCTACGGCCACTGGTTTCCGAGCAAGAACAACGATGGTGCCGCCGGCGGCGGGTTCATGCCCGAGCCGTTTGGCCGGACGTGGATCGGCAAGAGCATCCCGCGCGGCGCATGGCATTACAGCGCCGAGGCGGATGTCGGCTTTGCCGGGGTCCTGCGCCACCACGCCACGGTGATCACCCGGGATCCGGTGTTTGGCGACTTTGCCTACGGCGCGGTTCTAACCAAGACCGCGGGCGCGGTGAGCGTCATCCCGCGCGACGGGCTGCGGGTGCGCCTCCGCGTCGTCCGCGGCGGCCTGCAGTCCCAGCGGCTGCACCTTGAGTTCGACCGCGATGGGTTTGCCGCCGAGCAACCGGTGGTCGTCGCCGACGACCTCGGGCGGATTGCCTTCACCCTCGAAAACCGCAGCGCCGCGGCCCATTCAACGACCCTCACGATCTCCGGGCTGCCCGCCGGCGAGTTCCGCGTCACGCTTGACGGCAAGCAGGTTGCCACCGTCCAGGGCGGCCCGCAGGGATCCCGCGTCGCCCTGCCGGTCGGCACCGCGGCGAGCGCCGCGGTGGTCATCAGCCGCTGAGCCTACTTCTTCTCTTCCTTGAGGATGATGTCCTTGACCTGGACCTGCATCGGCGGCCCGGCGTGGAGCTGGATGGCGATCACGCCCTCCTTGGCGCCCTCGGGCGTCTCGTCGGTGACGTCGACCGTGAGCTTGCCATTGATGAACTGCTGGATGTGGTTGCCCTTGGCCACCACCCGGTAGTCGTTCCAGTCGTCCTTCTTGATCGCCGCCTGGATCTCGGCGGAGTCGCCGGTCTTGCCGGTTTCCTCGATCTTCGGTTTGCCAGCCTCGCCGCTCGGGGTGATCTTGACGTTCTGGCCGCGCAGCGCGAGGACTCCGCGGCCCTTCTCCTCGTACAGGATCCCGCTGTAGGTGTCGCCGTATTCAAAGTCCGCCTGGTAGCCGCTGACGACATAGTTGGTCTCGTCGATGAGCTTGCTGCGGAACTGGACGCCGCTGTTGACGAACTTCTTGTCGTCGCCAGGCTTCATCTTGAACTTGAAGCTCAGCTCGAAGTCGCCCGGCTTGCCGCCCTGCCAGACGAGGAACGTGTTGCCCGGGGCGGGGGACTCCGCGGTCGTCCGCCCGGTGATCGCCCCGTCCTCGACGGTCCAAAATTTTTCGACCCCCTTCCAGCCGCTCAGGTCCTTGCCGTTGAACAACGGCGTGCCGTCCTCGGCAGCCACCGCACTCAGCGGCAACAGGCTCACGGTCAAACTCATTAGCAAAAGCGGCGGTTTCATCGGTGGCGGCGGGTGTGGGGTTGGTGGAATTCCCATCCTGTGAAAATGTGGGAATTGACCCAACCAACTGCCGCGATGCCTCCGGGCGAGTCAAAACATTTCGCCGCCCGGTGGTTAGAAATGCGTAAGACCCGCGGCCGCCTGCCGCGTAGTGGCGGTGCGCGATCCCGGGGGTTTTCCGCGCCGCTGAATTTTCCCGTTCATTTCCCCGCCGTCTCTGCTAACACGCTCGCCACCATCCATCCATGAAACCCACCCACCGGCTTCTAACAGTCCTGATCTCCCTCGGCCTCGGCCACGCGGCTGGCGCGGCGGCACCCAACAAGCCTGCGTGGCGCAGCCCGCTGGTCAGCAAGGGGATGGTCGACATCGACGTGAAGCTCGAGCAACCCAAGAAGCTCTGGCTGGTGGTCACCGATGGCGGCGACGGGACCGGGTGCGACTGGGCGAACTGGATCGAGCCACGGGTCGAGACGCCCGGCGGGGTGGTCAAGCTCACCGAGCTGAAGTGGGTGTCGGCGACGAGCGGCTGGGGCAAGCCGAGCATCAACCTGAACGCCGACGGCAAGCCGCTGGTGACCGATGGCAAGACCTTCGCCGAGGGCATCGGGGTCCATTCCGCCTCGCTGATCTGCTTTGACTTGCCGGCCGGGGCGACGCGCTTCACCGCCAAGGGGGCGCTCGACGACGGCGGCACCAGCCAGGGGAACGGCTCGACGGTGAATTTCCTCGTCTTCACCCAGGAGCCGCCCGCCGAGGCGGCCACCCCACCGGCCGACGGCGGCGGCGACCACGGCAACGGCTGGGACGCGGCGCTTGCCTCGATGGACAGCGCGGTCCTTGGCGAGGGACTAACAGCCACCTTGTTTGCCTCCGAGCCGATGGTCTTCAACCCGACCAACATCGACGTCGACGCCCGCGGCCGCGTCTGGGCGACCGAGGCGTCCAACTACCGCGGCCACCAGACCAACCGCCCCGAGGGCGACCGGATCGTCATCCTCGAGGATTCCAACGCCGATGGCGTGGCCGACAAGGCAACCACCTTCTATCAAAACCCGGAGATCAACGCCGCCCTCGGCATCTGCGTCCTGGGCAACCAGGTGATCGTCTCCTGCTCGCCTAACATCCTCGTCCTCACCGACACCGACGGCGACGACAAGTGCGACAAGCGCGAGGTGCTCTTCAGCGGGCTGGACGGCAAGCAGCACGACCACGGCGCCCACGCGGTTAGCTTTGGCCCGGACGGGAAGTTGTATTTCAACCACGGCGACGCAGGCGGCGGGCTCAAGACCGCGGACGGCAAGCCGGTGATCGACATGGCCGGCAACGAGGCCAACAACAATGGCAAGCCCTACCGCAAGGGGATGGTCTACCGCTGCAATCCGGATGGCAGCGAGCTCGAGGTCGTCGGCCACAACTTCCGTAACAACTATGAGGTTAGCGTCGATTCATTTGGCAGCATGTGGCAGTCGGACAACGACGACGACGGCAACAAGGCGGTGCGGATCAACTATGTGATGGAGTTTGGCAACTTTGGATATACCGACGAGATGACCGGAGCCGGCTGGACCTCTGAGCGGACCAACCGTGAGGCCGAGATTCCGGACCGCCACTGGTTCCAGAACGATCCGGGCGTGGTTCCCAACCTGCTGGTCACCGGCCAGGGATCGCCGTGCGGGATCACCGTCTATGAGGGCGACCTGCTCCCGGCCCGCTTCCGCAACCAGATCATCCACTGCGACAACGGCCCGCGTTTCGTGCGCGCCTATCCGGTCACCAAGGCCGGCGCCGGATTCACCGCGACGATCGAGCCGATCATGACGAGCAGCGACAGCTGGTTCCGCCCGGACGACGTCAGCGTCGCCGCGGACGGCTCGTTGTTTGTCGCCGACTGGTATGACCCGGGTGTCGGCGGCCACGGGATGGGCGACAACAGCATGGACACCATGCGCGGCCGCATCTATCGGATCGCCCCAACCGGCAACAAGCCAGCCCCGACGCCCAAGGTCGAGCTGACCACCGCGGCCGGCCGGATCGCCGCGCTGCGCTCGCCGAACCTGGCAACCCGCCAACTCGCATGGGTCGCCCTCAACACCCTCGGCGCCAAGGCTGAGAAGGAACTCGCCGGGCTCTGGAAAACCACCGGCAAGGACCCGCTCGTCGCCCGCCACCGCGCCCGCGCGCTCCACCTGTTAGCTCGGATCGAAGGCGTTGGACCAAAGTATATCGCCGAGGCGCTCGCCGACCCGAACCCGGACATCCGTCTAACAGGCCTGCGGGTTGCCCGCAGCGTCAAGCAGGACGTCATTCCGCTGGTCGCCAAGCTGGCCGCCGACCCGGCCGCGGAGGTCCGCCGCGAGTGCGCCCTGGCGCTGAGGATGAACGCGTCGCCGAAGGCGCCGGCGCTGTGGGCCGAGCTGGCGTCGCGCCACGACGGCGTGGACCGCTGGTATCTTGAGGCGCTCGGAATCGGTGCCCAGGGGCATGAGGCCGAGGTGTTTGACGCCTGGCTCGCCAAGGTCGGCGACAAGTGGAACACCCCGGTCGGGCGCGACATCATCTGGCGCAGCCGCGCGCCCAAGGCCGCCAGCTACCTCGTCAAGCTCATCCTCGACCCGGCCACCACCGAGGCCGACAAGCCGCGCTACATCCGCTCGCTTGACTTCATCACCGGCCCGGAAAAGGACGCCGCGCTCATCGAGATGCTCGGCGCCGGGAAATAACCACCACCCTAACCCCCCACAGCCATGCGCATCCTGTTAGCCACCCTCGGCGTTGCTGTTGCAGTTAGCCTTCCGCTCCACGGCGACCCGGCGTCCGGCGAAGGCAAGCCGCGGGTGGCGATGGAGGCGCTCAACCGGCTCAAGGGGATGGACCTTGAGAAGAACCCGGCGCTCAAGGAGGCGGTTGCCAAGATCATCGAGAAATCCCGCGGAACCACCGACTTCATCGAGGTCTCACGGATCCTCAACCTCACCGACAACGACCCGGAGATCCTCGAAATCGCCCTGCGCGAGGGCCCCGCATCCGGCCCCGCCGTCGACGGCATCCGCTTCATCCTCGAACACGACAAGGACGCGCTGCTCGCCAAACAGTTGGCCGGCGGCGACCCCGGCCAGGTCCGGGTGCTCGTTGAGCTGCTAGGGAATGCCGGGGACGCGGCGGCGGTCACGCTGTTAGCCGGGATGGTCGGCGATCCGGCGAAGGACGAGGAGCTGCGCAAGCTCGCGGTGCGTGCGCTGGTGCGCAGCGAGCCAGGTGCGAGGGGTCTGATAGGTTTGCTGGCGGAGAAGAAGTTGGCCGGGTCGTTGTTGGAGGTGGCGACCTCGGTGTTGCGGGTCGTCCCGTGGCCGGACGTGCAGGCGGAGGCGGCGAAGCACCTGCCGGCTCCGGCCGGCGGGGCGGTTTCCTTGGCGCAGCTCATGGCGATGAAGGGGGATGCCAAGCGCGGCGCCGAGCAGCTGCCGCAGCAGTCGTGCCTCGCCTGCCACCGGATTGGCGAGACCGGGATCGATTTCGGTCCGTCGCTGAGCGAGATCGGCAACAAGCTGAGCCGCGACGGGATGTTTGCCGCGATTCTCGAGCCGGCCGCGAGCGTGTCCCACGGGTTTGACGGCTGGCAGCTGGTCCTGAAAAGCGGGGCGAGCCGCGCCGGGTTCATTGTCAGCGAGACCGCCACCGAGGTGGCGATCAAGGAGCCGAGCGGCATGCTCAGCCGCGTGCCGGTGGCTGATATTGAGAGGCGCACCGCCATTCCCGGATCGATGATGCCCGCCGGGCTTGAGCACACCATGACGACCCAACAATTGGTCGACCTTGTCGAGTATCTGATGACCCTCAAGCCCTAGCCGGCGGGCGCGGGCTACAGGCTGTTGCGCAGCGCGTCGAACTCGGCGCGTTGTTTGCGCAGCTGGCTCTCAAGCCGGATGATCTCCTCGTGGAGCGTTGCGAGCCGGCGCAGCTTCGCGGAAAATCCTTCCACCGTCGTCGCCGTTCTGCGCGCCGCCGGTTGCGCCGGCCGGCCGGGCTTGCGCGCCGCACGTGCCGGGCGTGCCGGGCGTGCCGGGCGTGCCGGGCGTGCCGGGGCTGCCGCTCGCTCCTTCGCCCAGTTGCCAATGGTCATCTCAGACAATTGATATTTGGCGGCCGCCGCTTTCCGGCCGCCGCGGCCATGTTTCGCATTGTAGGTAGCCACATAGGCGACCACTTCCGCACGCTGCTCCGCCGTTAGGCGCTTCTTTCGCTTCGCTTTGTCATTCATCGGGGCGCACTCTCAAACCACTAACTAATATCCGCAAGGCGATTTTACCGATAATTATATGTTATCTTCGCGGTCTATCAGCGTGGCCGAGAAGATTTCAGGTATTTTCCTCTAATAAAATCGCAAATGATAGCAGCCGGGAGGATGCAGAATTGCATTCAAGGTGCGCTGCGACTGGCGGCGGTGGTGATGGAAGTTAGGCTATCCGGCGCATGAGGTCGTCGAGATAATGGCGTGCCTCGGTGGCGCGCTGGAGCATGGAGTGGACCGACTCGCCGTCGCGAGAGGCGAGTTCGAGGATGAGCGTGCCATTGAATGCCTGTTGGCGGAGGTCATGGAGGACCGCGGGCCAGTGGATGGACCCGTATCCCGGGGCGAGGTGGTCATCGCCGTGGCCGAGGTTGTCATTGACGTGGACGAGCATGATATGGCGGCCGAGCTTGTGGATGACGCTGCCGAGCTCGCGGGCGAGGGAGGCGTGGCCGGTGTCGAGGCAAACGCCGACGCCGCGGGTGCGGATGGTGCCGAGGAGGTGGACGAGGTCGTCGCTGTGGCCGAAGAGGAGGTGGGGGAGCATGTTTTCGAGGACGAGGCGCAGGTGGAGCTCGTCGCAGCGGGTGGCGATGAGGTTGAGCGAATCGGCGGCGTGACGGATGCGCTCGCGGAATTCGTCGTGGTGCGGGCGGCCCTCGCGTTCGGGTCCCGGGTGGAGGACCATGGTGGCGACGTGCATGGAGGCGGCGGCCTCGGCGGCGGCGATGAGCTCACGCACGGCGGCGGCGCGGTGGTCGTGGTCGGCGGCGGTGATGTCAATCCGGGTAGCGAAGGGCGCGTGGAACGAAACCGGGGAAATCCCAAGCTCGGCAAGCAGCGCGCCGGCCCGGGCGACGTCGTGCGGTTGGTGGTAGTCAAGGTGGGTCGGCGACGAGCAGACCTCGATTTGATCGAAGCCGCTGGCGCGGACCTCGGCGAGGACCTCGAAGATGCTTCGGCGGTAGAAGCAGCCGGTGGAGAGGCCGATGGTCCAGGGGGTCATGGTGCGGAGTGGGCGAGGAGCTTGGCGGGCGAGCGCGCGAGGAGCTTGTCGGTGGCGAGGAGCTTGCTGGAGGCGAGGAGCGTATTGGAATAGCGCTGCAGCAGGCAGTCGTTGTCCGCGGTTGCGCAGAACCCCTTGTCGCGGGTCGCCGCGCAGGTGAAGTCGGCCAGGGTGTCGAGCCCGGTTGCCAGCTGGCCGGCAAACAGGCGGGTATAGAAGTCCGCGCGCGTCCCTGGTTCGTAGTCGGCCCAGCTGACCCCCCAGCCAAAGCTGGCGTCCTCGAACTTCGAGCGGATCAACCCGGCGATGTGCCGCGGGTGCCATCCTTCCGCAAGCAGCACCCGGGTGACAAGCTGCATCCCGCTCGGCTTGAGCAACCGGTCGTTGGGCCAGGCAAGCAGGTCACGGACGCAGTGGGGGAGCGGGTCGAGCGGGGTGCGCGCGTAGGTGTGCGCCCAGACCTCGGGCGGGTCGTGGGCCAGCGCGTAGAACTCCTCATGGAACGCGCGCAGCGTCGAGCCCATGTAGTCGTTGAGCAGGCGGGTGGTTCCCTCCTCCTGGAGCGGGATCCGGGTGCCGGCGCGGCGCGCGAGCTCGCGCACCGCGTGCTCGCTCTGGCGCGACTTGAGCGCCTCGCGGACGTCCATTTCGTGGAGCGGGATCGCCCGGAACATCGCGTCACCCATCCCGAGCTGGTGGGCGACCCCGGTGAGCCACGGCTTGAGGTAGTTGGTGAACGGCATGCGCACCATCCGGGTGTGCAGCGGGTCGCCATACTCGGAGGTGTCGATCGAGATCATTTCCCGCTGGCCGCTGCGCCCCGGCGCGACATGCACCGCGGTGATCTCCACCGGCACCTCGGCCAGCCCGCCCGCCGCGCGCTTGATCTCCTGGGCAAGAAACTCCATCAACAACGCCAACCCGGAGAACGCCTCCTGGTGCTCGCGCGTCACCCCCGCCGCCACTCCGGTCGGAAACCGCTCAAGGCACGCCGCCACCCGGTCGGGCGCCGGGCTGAGCTGCTCGATCCGCCCGGCGCTCGGCGAGTCAAGCCGGACGCGCCAGACGAAGTGGTGCCCTTGCCCGGTGATCAGGTGGAGCGGCTCGATCCCCCAGTTGAGCAGCAGTTCCTCGATCGTGCGCACCACCGGCTCCTGCAGGTCGAATGTCCGCCGCGCATCGACATACGCCGCTCCGGGGACGTCGAAGTTCACATACTCAACATCCAGGTGGAGCAGCAGGCTCTCGCGGTCCGCCAGCGACCGGGCAATGTCGAGGTCGCGGACGAAGAACCACTCGAGCTCGCCCGGCGGGTGCAACTCCGGCCGGGTGAACTGGCACCCGTCAGGATGCGTCAGGTAAACCGCCGTCGCGCTCTCGAGCGTCTCGCCGCCGAGGAATTCCACCAATCGCTGGCGCACCGCCGGGTCGGAGTAAAACGTGCTCATTTCAGCTGGGAACAATGCGCCAGGATCCATCCTACTGTGCTGCGCCGCGCCCAATCCGCCACTGGATTTCTCCCGCCGCCGGCCATCGATCAACCCGCCGCCCTCGCCTCCAAGGCATTGGACCCGGAAACTAACATCCCGGCGGCCCCCGCGGAGCAGATGCGTTGCGCAGGATTCGCGCACCGGTGCGCAGCCGGTGGTGGCGGATGTGCTAGAATGCGAGCGCACTAGGGCAGCTCGACAGAGTGGTGACTCTGGGGACAACATCTTATCTTATGGAAACCTCGATCGCATTCTTCGACACGAAGTCCTACGACCGCGACTATTTTGTCGGCCACGCGGCGGCGGCCGGCATCGGGGTGAACTTCCACGAGTTTCGCCTCTCGGCGAGCAACGCGATGGCCGCGGCGGGCAGCACGGTGGTGTGCGTGTTTGTCAACGACCGGGTTGACCGGGCGTGCCTTGAGGTGCTCGGCGGGCTCGGGGTGAAGCTCGTGGCGCTGCGCTGCGCGGGCTTCAACAATGTCGACCTTGACGCGGCGCGCGCCTTGGGGATCGCGGTGGTCCGCGTGCCGGCCTATTCGCCCCACGCGGTCGCCGAGCATTCCGTGGCGCTGCTGCTGGCGCTCAACCGGAAAATCCACCGGGCGTTCAACCGGGTGCGCGAGTTGAATTTCTCCCTCAGCGGGCTGGTCGGCTTCGACCTGTTTGGCAAGACCGTCGGGATTGTTGGCACCGGCCGGATCGGGCGGATCGCGGCGCAGATTTTCCGCGGGTTCGGCTGCCGGGTGCTGGCGTTTGATCCGCTGCGCGACGAGGCGTGGGCGGCCACCCACCAGGTCGAGTTCACCGCGATCGACGACCTGCTTGGGCGCAGCGACGTGGTCAGCCTGCACCTGCCGCTAACTGCCGCGACCCACCACTTGATCGACGCCGCCGCACTTGCCCGGATGCGCCCCGGCGCCTATCTGGTCAACACCAGCCGCGGCAAGCTGGTGGACACCATGGCGGTGATCAACGCGCTCAAGACCGGCCAGCTCGGCGGCGTGGCCCTGGACGTCTACGAGGAGGAGGAGGGCGTGTTCTTCGAGGACCACTCAGATGAGGCGCTCCAGGATGACGTGCTCTCACGCCTGCTAACATTTCCTAACGTCCTCATCACCTCCCACCAGGCATTCCTCACCCGCGAGGCGCTCGAGGCGATCACCACCGTCACCCTCGACAGCGTCCAAAGGTTTGCCGCCGGCGAGCCGCCCGGCGAGGAACGGGTGCTGGCATAACCGCCGTCCAGCAAGGAGTTGCGACTTCAGTCGCGTCTCCATCGATTTCGGGACGCGACTGAAGTCGCGGCTCCTTGAATCGTTCCGGTCCCCACTTCCCACTTCGCACTTCGCACTGATCACTGATCACTGATCACTGATCACTGATCACTGATCACTGATCACTGATCACTGATCACTTCCCAAAAACTCCCTTGCCGGATGATCGGGCAAAAATGAGTCTGCGGCGGGTGATCACGCTTTCCTCCATCCTCCTTGCGACGCTGCCGATCTACGCGATCGTGGTCCTCGGGGCCTTGCTGCGGCGCGTCCGGGTGATTGTCCCGGAGATGGATGCGGGGATCATGAAGCTCACGATCCACGTCCTCTACCCGTGCCTGATCCTCGACAAGATGCTCGGCAACGCGACCTTGCGAGACCCGGCGGTGGTCGGGTGGGGGATTGGCCTGGGATTTTTACTAATCTCTGTTGGGATCGGGCTGGCGTTTCTGGTCGGCAAGCTCATCGGCCTCTCGGTCGGGGCGGGTCTGCGGACCTTTGCGCTGAGCTCCGGGATGCAGAACTACGGGTACCTTGCGGTGCCGATCCTGATGGCGCTGTTTCCCAGCGGCGGGGCGCTGGGGGTCATGTTTGTCCACAACCTCGGCGTCGAGATCGCCTTGTGGACTGTCGGCCTGATGGTCCTCAGCGGCACGCTCAAGTCGCCGCGCCGGCTGGTCAACGGGCCGATGGTCGCCGTCGTTGTCGGCTTGCTGCTTGTCGCCACCGGCGGCGACGCTGCGTTCGACCCGCAGCACGGGATGCTTGCCGGAAAAACCCTGCGCATCGTCATGACCTACCTCGGCGCCTGCGCGTTCCCGATCGCCCTGCTCCAGACCGGCACCGTGATCTTCGACCTCATCGGCAAGGAGCGCCTGTCGCTGCGCGTCTCGCTTGGCGGCATCGGCGTGCGCCTCCTGCTTCTCCCGCTGGTCTTCCTCGCCGCCGCGCGCTTCCTCCCGATCGCCCTGCCGCTCAAGCAGGTCCTCATCGTCCAGGCCGCCATGCCCGCCGCCGTCTTCCCGATCATGATGGCCCGCTTCTTCGGCGGCCGCCCGGGTGTCGCCGTCGAGGTCGTCCTCGCCACCTCCGCCGCCTCGCTCGTGTTGATGCCCCTCATCATCCGCTTCGGCATGGCCTGGGTCGCCCCGTAGCGAAGCTCGTGATCTCGTAGCGAAGCTCGTGAGAGCTTCGGCTGGGCTCCGCCGGAAGTCCCCAGCGCGCCTCTCTTCCTCGCGCCCCCCGCGCGAGTAACGAATTCGACCGCGGAGAAGCGGAGGCAGCGGAGCAACGCGGAGGACAGCCGGACTCTAAACCCAAACGATTCTTCTCCGCGTCCCTCCGTTTCTCCGCTCCTTCGGTACGTATCCCATTCATCCAGCGAAACCGAAGTGCCAACCGCCGGAAGTCCCCAGCCTCTCTTCCTAGCGCCTCCCTTGAAATGGATCCGCTCCCCATGAGCCGAATTCCTCCCCACGCCCCGTCCCACTCACCCGATTCATCCCGCCACCCCGGAAACATAAAATTTTACCCCCGCCGGCGGCTGAAAATCAGGACATCCGAAGCATCGCCGCGGCCCGCCCCGGCGCGCACCCGGAAAATCCCGCGGACGTTTTGAAATTTCCGCCCGCCGGGCCCTCCCCGGCGCTCCCGACCGGCGGGCTGGAAATATTTCGTAACGCGAGAGGAGCGGACGGGCAAATTTACGTCGGTGGCGTAAGTTCCCTTCGCTGCTAGGATCCAGGGTTGCGCCAGAATAATCTCCAACCCTTTGCCAGCGGCGATACCACTAGATGTTGTATTGTGAATAATTTGTGAATACCATATGAGCTAAATTTCGTTGACCCCAACAGCCCTTCTAAAGCACTCTCCACAACGCTGCACGGCGCGGGTGCGTGGCCAAAACCACGCCCACCCCGCCCGCGCGCCTCGAGCCTCTCCATCTTCGACCTTCAGACCTTCCGACCTTCGACCTTCGACCTTCGACCTCCGACCTCCGACCTCCGACCTCCGACCTCCGACCTCCGACCTCCGACCTCCGACCTCCGACCTCCGACCTCCGACCTCCGACCTCCGACCTCCGACC